>NZ_JAKEUV010000019.1:0-15529 GCF_022398095.1 Vibrio sp. Isolate23 | reverse complement strand
TTTGAGCTAAGCATTTGGGGAATATAACAAAGCATTTAAGAGTGATTCCCAACGCTTGGCATTTTTCATTCTATCGTTGGGTTTTGTGATTACGGTGGTATGGTTAGGTTTAGTGGTAGCGTTGTTCACACCTTAATGCGGCGTTAGGTTGCTTTTAGGTTGTACGGTTTTTAGTTTGGCACTCAGCCACTTCGAATCTGTCTTTGTCGCGAACTTCAGTGGCCATGTAGCTCGAACTTTTTCAGGTGAAGGTTTCATTTAATTGGCAAGCTTTGGCGTCAGCGGCTGAGTGTTTTCCGTTTTCAGTGCGCTTGGCTGGGCTTGTTCATTGAAAGTTCGTAATCTCAATTTGGTTAGCTTTTTTGCTTCAGTGAATCACCGCAAAAATAGTGACGTGGGTGCTATTCAGTTTCGGTGGTTGTTGCGGTGCAGCTAGCTTTGGTGTTTCATGGTCTAGTCCTATAGCTCCAGCTAGCAAAGACGTTCGTAATGAGCATACCTAACAATAAGCTCAAGACGGACAACCAACGCTTGGCGGTGTTGTGTCTGGTTATGTTTAGTGTTTACGGTGGTTTGTTGGAGTTTTGTGGTATGGTTGGTTGCCGCTTAGCAAGGGCGTTAGGTTGCTTTAAGTTTGTACGGTTTTTTAGTTGGGTGCTCAGCCACTTAGAATCTTTCTTTTTCGCTAGTTTCTGCGGCTATGTGGCTCGAACTTTTTTAGATAAAGGTTTCATTCAACTGGCAAGCTTTGACGTTAGTGACTGAATGTTTGCTGTTTTTAAGTGCTTTTGGTCCAGTTTGCTCGTTGAAAGTTCGTTATCTCAATTTGGTTAGCTTTTTTGCTTCAGTAAAACACCGCAAAAATGGTGACGTGGTTGTTATTCAGCTTCGGTGGTGATTGCGGTGCAGTTGGCTTCGGTGTTTCATGGGCTGGTCCTATAGCTCAAGCGAACATAGATGCTCGTAATGAGCATACCTAACAATCCGCTCAAGACGGACAACCAACGCTTGGCGGTTTTGTGTCTGGTTATGTTTAGTGTTTACGGTGGTTTGTTGGAGTTTTGTGGTATGGTTGGTTGCCGCTTAGCAAGGGCGTTATGTTTGCTCGATTGTTAGCAATTTATATAGAGGTCTTAGTGAATTTCATAAAATTATCGATGTTATGCTTTATAAGTGTATTCGTTTTTCAATTAATAGCGCTTACAACGTTCCCTAGTGTAATTGAGCAGTATGAATGGATTTCGTGGGTAGAAGTTGTGCTCTTGAGCGTTGGTGTTTTTGGCCTCTGGCTTTCTCCAGCGGTGGTTGCATTTCGTGCCAGAGAGGTTCGACACCGATTTTTAATAATTTTTTTGTCGTTGGGCCTTCCTATTGTAGGTGGCTTTATAGGTTATTTTATTCTCAAAGGAGAGATAAAGCATCTTCAAGAAACATAACAAACTGCTTAAGACGGACAGCCAACGCTCGGCGACTTTATATTTGGTTGAGTTAAGTGTTTAAGGTGGGCTGTTTGAGTTTTATGGTATTGTTGGCAGCCGCTTAGCAGGGCGTTAGGGCTTACTACAAAAATTGCAAGGATTTGAAATGGTAAGGTTTTATCTAGTTCTTACTTTGTTAGGTATATTGCTTCCTTATGGAGCGTTGGTTCCTTGGTTACTTGCCAATGGCTTAGATATTAGTCTTTTGTNCTTAGCAGGGCGTTAGGGCTTACTACAAAAATTGCAAGGATTTGAAATGGTAAGGTTTTATCTAGTTCTTACTTTGTTAGGTATATTGCTTCCTTATGGAGCGTTGGTTCCTTGGTTACTTGCCAATGGCTTAGATATTAGTCTTTTGTTCAGTGAAGCGGTGGCAAACCCCATTAGTATAATGGCTTGGCTTGATGTCTTAGTCGGTGCGATTGCTCTGATAGGCTTTATCTTGGTGGACGGGCAAAAATACAAAGTGAAGTACCGATATTTTGCAGTCTTGGGAACTTTGTCTGTTGGGGTATCGTTTGGACTCCCAATGTATCTTTACTTCAAAGAAAAACAGTCCCTTCAACCACAGCCCTAACAATAAATTTAAGAGTGATTCACAACGCTTGGCGCCGTCACTTCAAGTCAGTTTAGTGTTTATGGCACAATTGTTTAGCTAAGGTGTTAGCGTCGACTCCCAATGTATCTTTACTTCAAAGAAAAACAGTCCCTTCAACCACAGCCCTAACAATAAATTTAAGAGTGATTCACAACGCTTGGCGCCGTCACTTCAAGTCAGTTTAGTGTTTATGGCACAATTGTTTAGCTAAGGTGTTAGCGTTGTTCACACCTTAATTTGGCGTTAGGTTGCTTTAAGTTTGTTCGGTTTTTTAGTTTGGCGTCCAGCCACTTCAATAATATTGTTTTCGCTAGTTTCAGTGGTCATGTGGCTCGAACTTTTTTAGGTGAAGGTTTCCTTCTATTGACAAACATTTGTGTGAGTAGGCAGAGCGTCTTCTGTTTTTAGTGCTCTTGTCCAAGTCTATTCATTGGAAGTTTGTCATCTCAATTTGGCTAGCTTTTTGGCTTCAGTGAACCACCGCAAAAATAGTGATGTGATTGCCATTCAGCTTCGGTGGTTGTTGCGGTGCAGTTAGCTTTTTGGCTTCAGCGAACCACCGCAAAAATAGTGATGTGGTTGTCATTCAGCTTCGGTGGTGATTGCGGTGCATGTAGCTTTATTGTTTCATGGCTTAGTCCTATAGCTCAAGCTAGCAAAGGTGTTTGTAGTGAGCATACCTAACCATTCGCTCAAGACGGACAACCAACGCCTTGCGGTTTTGTGTTTGGTTGAGTTTAGTGTTTACGGTGGTTTGCTGGAGTTTTGTGGTATTGTTGGTAGCCGCTTAGCAAGGCGTTATGTTCTAGGAGGAAATTCATGATTAGGGAAATCACAAAAGCCGATTTTGAGTCGTTTTGGCCGACATTTTCAGCGGTAATTCAGGCAAAAGAAACTTATGCCTTTGACCCAAATATGACGCTAGAACAAGCCTTCGCTTTATGGTGTGAATCTCCCCTGAAAGCTTTTGCTTTCGTAGAAAATGACGTTGTACTGGGCTCTTACTACATCAAGCCAAATGCAATGGGGCCAAGTAGCCATATATGTAATTGTGGATATATGGTTTCTAGCGAAGCTAGAGGTAAGGGCATTGCACGCCTTATGTGTGAACATTCTCAGGAAACAGCTCTAAGACTTGGCTTTGATGCGATGCAATTTAACAGCGTGGTCTCTACCAATGAAGTTGCGGTGAAGCTTTGGGAGAAGCTAGGGTTTCAAATCATAGGTACAATTCCCAAGGCATATAAGCATGCTCATTTAGGGTTGGTTGATAGCTACGTCATGTACAAATGGCTACGAACATAACAAGCAATTTAAGAGGGATTCGCAACGCTTGGCAATTTCGCTTCGCTCAAGCATAGCCAAGCGTCACTCACCCCTTAATTGGGCGTTATACAAAAAGGAGAGATATACGTTAATGTTTGAATTATTAGTCCTAGCTGCTATCGGCTACATTATATGGAAATTCAAAGGAAAGGGCGCACCGAAGCCACAGCCCAAGTCTTGGGAAAATACACCAAAGCGGAATAATGTGTCAGAAGAGCCTAAAGTTAAGGTAGAACATAAAAAGCAAAGTCACTTGGCTACTGAAAATGAGAGAAAACTGTACTTTGCTCTGCAAAAAGCGCTGCCTTCAGACTATATAATTCATAGTCAAGTATCATTAATGGCCCTAGTAAAACCTGTTAATTTTAAAAATAATTCACGAACGTGGGCTAAACGAATGGACTTTGTTATTACAGACAAAGCAACAAAAGTTTTGGCCGTAATTGAGCTTGACGATTCAACACATAATTGGAAGAAAAGACAAGAGCGTGATCAATACGTAAACGAAGCGCTAGAAGGGCATCATAAGTTGGTACGTTTTAATACTAAACGTTTTTACGAGCCGTCTGAAATAGCAAGGGTATTGGAGCGCGAGACTGAAATTCGTTGCAATAACTTCGAGGAAGTTTTTGTATAACAAAGCATTTAAGAGTGATTCGCAACGCTTGGCAGTTTCGCTTCGCTCAAGTATAGCCAAGCGCCGCTCACACCTTAATGCGGCGTTAGGTTGCTTTGGGTTTGTACGGTTTTTTAGTTTGGCGTTCAGCCACTTTGAATCCTTTTGTTGTCGCGAATCTCAGCGGTCATGTGGCTCGAATTTTTTCAGRTGAAGGTTTCATTCAACTGGCAAGCTTTGATGTTAGTGGCTGAGTGTTTTCTGGTTTGAAGTGCGCTTGGTTAAGTTTGTTCGTTGTAAGTTCGCTATCTCCATCYGGTTAGTTTTTTTGCTTCAGTGAACCACCGCAAAAATAGTGATTTAGTTGTTATTCGGCTTGGGGGGTTATTGCGGTGCAGCTAGCTTTGGTGTTTGATAGTTTAGTCCTATAGCTCAAGCTAGCAAAGGTGTTCGTAATGAGCATACCTAACAATCTACTTAAGACGGACAACCAACGCTTGACGGTTTTGTGTCTGGTTATGTTTAGTGTTTACGGTGGTGTGTTTGAGTTTTGTGGTATTGTTGGTAGCCGCTTAGCAAGGGCGTTAGGTTGCTTTGGGCTTGTGCGTTTTTTAAGTTTGGCAGTCAGCCACTTCAATAACCTTGTTTGTCGCTAGTTTCAGCGGCTATGTGGCTCGAACTTTTTCAGGTGAAGGTTTTATTCAGCTGGCAAGTTTTGATGTTAGTGGCTGAGAGTCTTCCGTTTTAAGTGCTTTTGGCCAAGTTTGTTCGTTGAAAGTTCGTTATCTCAATTTGGTTAGCTTTTTTGCTTTAGCGAACCACCGCAAAAATAGTGACGTGGATGTTATTCAGCCTCGGTGGTTGTTGCGGTGCAGTTAGCTTTGGTGTTTCATAGCTCAGTCTTATAGCACCAGCGAGCAGAGACTTCGGAATAAGCATACCTAACCATCCGCTCAAGACGGACAACCAACGCTTGGCAGTTTTGTGTCTGGTTGAGGTTGGTGTTTACGGTGGTTTGTTGGAGTTTTGTGGTATTGTTGGTTGCCGCTTAGCAAGGGCGTTAAGTGGCTAAGTGCAAACTATGGAGATTTTCGTGTTTGATTTAATAAATAAATTTTTACAGCAATCAGATTTGCTAATTGAATTGGGTAAGGACCAAATACAAATCAAATCATTTTCTTCAGATATCGTATTTCAAGATTCTCCCTATATTGCTGTAGAGACGACGGGTGAAGGTCAGACTATTAAGGCTATTGGCTCAAAAGCCAAACTCTTGTCCTCGAACAGTGTTGAAGTATCCAATCCATTTGAATCGATTGCATTGGAGCGAATTGATACTTATCGCGGGAAGCGAGTTATGGAGCTTTTCATTTTTGAAATGCATAAGTTGGCCAAATTTCGTCTTTCGCCACGTATAGTTATACATCCTCAAGAACTACCAAGATGCATGTCTCAAGAGTTCGTAAAAACCCTGCTACAGTTGGTAACAGAAGTTGGTGCCAGAGATGTAGTTGTGTATGAAGGAAGTCGAATAGATCACCTTACTGAAAGTTTTAAGTCTGTCAAAAATAGGTGTAGCGCCACTTAACAAGGCGTTTAAGGCAGATTCCCAACGCTTGGTGTTTGGCATTCAAAGTTGGTTTTAGTGTTTACGGTGTAAGGTTTTAGGTAAGGTGGCTGGCGTTGCTCACTACTTAACGCGGCGTTAGCAATACAATGATAGTTAGGAGGATTAATGCCACATTTTGTAATGGATTGTTCAGAAGGTATTTTAAAGTCTCATGATGAAGAGTTTATTATCGAGCAAATTTTTTTGGTGGCTCATGGTACAGGGCTGTTTGATGTGAATGATATCAAGGTCAGAATAAACTCTTTTCAAAAGTACTCAGTGGGTAATAAGCGAGAGGAGTTTATTCATGTGTTTGCATCTATCCTGCAAGGAAGAACTACAGAGCAGAAGGCGATACTATCTCAAGAAGTAGTGTCAAAGCTTGTTGCTTTGTTTCCGAATGTTCCCAACATCGCTATGAACATAAGTGACTTTGAAAAGGCTACTTATTGTAATCGTACAATGCTGTAGTGTATTGCTAACAAAGCATTTAAGAGTGATTCCTTACGCTTGGCGGTTTCGCTTCGCTCAAGTATAGCCAAGCGTGCGTCACACCTTAATGCGGCGTTATGTGCTCGGAGGAAATATGGAAATTCAGAAAGTCCAAAAAGCGGACTTGGACGCAGTAACAAGGCTCGTGTCAGAGGTTTCGGCCAAGGATGTGCTTCCACTGCTTAATGCACAAGGAAAGAAAGAGTATAAGGACAGAGTTCTACCTGACCTAGCGACTACTTTCGATGATGAGAATTTTTCATCAATTAAGGCTGTATCGAGTGGGGAAATACTTGGTTTTGCTGCTTTGCGTGATGGGAACTATTTAACACACTTGTTTGTTGCTAATTCTCAACAGGGTTCAGGTTTAGGTCGTACGCTATTGAATCATTTGCTTAATCAAACAGACGCTTGTGAGGTTAGTCTACGCTCATCGGTGAATGCTGTTGGGTTCTACAATCGCCATGGTTTCGTAGCAACAGGCGAAGAAGCAGAGTTCAACGGAATTCGTTTCGTGCCAATGTCTTTAGTACGCACATAACAAGCAATTTAAGAGGGATTCACAACGCTTGGCATTTTTGCTTCTACTTCAAATTTAGTGTTTATGGCACAATACTTTAGGTTTGGGTGGAGGCGTTGTTCACCCCTTAATTGGGCGTTAAATCTTAAGGAGTAGTAATTTTTATGTACAGGTTATTTGTAATATTGAGCGTTTTGTTTTCTTCACATCTATATGCATCTGATTACGTTGGTAGTGAGTTAACAAGCATTTCATTTGTAACTTCTTATAATCAATACGGTCTAGGAGATGTTGCTTTTCAAATTAAAAATCCAATAAGTCAATGTCCTGACGGATATTGGATCAACAAGGCGGATCCTGGATTTCAAGCAAACTTAAGCATGCTAATAGCGGCATTTCAAGCTAAATCAAAGGTCAGGATTTATGGGTTGCCTTCTCAAAAATGGGCTGGAAGTAGCGGCACTTTCTGTAAACTGTACAGTATAGAGTATCACGAATAAGATTTAACAAACTGTTTAAGAGTGATTCGCAACGCGTGGCATTTTTACCATGCGTTGGTTTTAGTGTTTAAGGTGGTATATGGCGGCATGGGTATTGTGTTGCTCACACCTTAACAGGGCGTTATATTAAGCCATCAAAGCATGGTATTCTGGAAAAAATTTTTAATTGGGTGGTTAATGAAGGCACATAAAACAGGAATTATTGATAAAGGTTTTGTACTAGATGAAAAAGGTTTACGGCGAATAATCTCAACTGCAAAAGAACAGTTATCTAAAGCTAACCTAGGCGAAATTTATCAAGAGTATGAAGTTAAATATAACAATGGTGTTATAGAAATATTTTCCAATGTCGAAGATGTTCTCGAATTAGACAATGTTGGTTCAAGTAAATTAAGCAGCTTATTTCTAAAGTTGGGTGTTGTTAATGAGGATTTTACTATAGAGTTGACATTTAAAGACTTAAACTCAGAAATAAAAGAAGACTCTATATATTATAAGGTGACTGGAAATGATCGTGATTGGTTGTTTATCACGATATCTCAAATAGAAGAGCGTGTCGAATCGATATCAAGGAGCAAGTTTTGGGCATTTAATGCCAAGTTCAATGATCTAATGATGTTTTTTGGTGTTGGATTAATGCTTACATTTTACTATGTATTCGTTAGTATGACATATGAAGGGCGGGTGTACTATTTTGAATATGATAAGAAATGGGAAGACTTTGTCGAAGTTGAATACAATGTGAGTCAAGAAATAAAGAAACTATTTGTTAAAAAGCCAGAACTATCACCAATAGAAGCTTTATACGAATACCGGTTAATTCTAGATGAAAAGAAAAAAATAACTGAAGTTGCAAAACAGAAGCATGAAGATGCAGCTACAGAATGGTACAGCGAGAAAAAAAGCCAGAGAATGAAGGAAGAGTACAAAATTGTAATCATGTTGATGGGTGGTTTTATTCCAGCATTTTTACTCTATGTATATTCAAAATTGTCATTATCTTTATATCCGCTCTACGTATTTTGTTGGGGAGATGCTAAGGACAACTTTTCAAAAACTGAATCAAGAAGAAGAACTATTCTAATTGGTGTCGGTTTGTCTTTTCTTGTGTCAGTTGCAGCAGGCTTATTTGTAAACTTAATATAACAAAGCATTTAAGAGTGATTCCCAACGCTTGGCATTTTTCATTCCATCGTTGGGCTTTGTGTTTACAGTGGTAAGGTTAGGTTTCGTGGCAGCGTTGCTCACACCTTAATGCGGCGTTATGCGTATCAGAGGAAAATAAATTGTTTAAACATATAGCTGTACTACTTTTGATAGTTTTTCTGACATCTGGTGTTTTTGTATTTAAATTTGGAGTTCCTAGCGACGCATCGTCTTGGGCAAACTTAGGGTCATTTTCTGGCGGTACTACTGCTGTCTTGATTGCTCTTTATGGAGTCATATATACGATCTTTCAGCATAGACATGCTAAGCCTAAATATACTATCGAAGATCATATCCAATTGATGAGAACATACAAGTCTGCATATAGCGGTGGCTATACGAATAAAGGATATGAGTTTTTAAAATGGTTGTGGCCGAATGCAGTTAAGCAGTTAACCAAAGATGGGAAACCAACAATTGATGATGTTCTGACAAACACGAACTTAAATGAAATGGCCCAATGGAAACGTAGTTTTCTGAAAATTGAACTCAACTTAATAGATCAGTTTGTAAATGAAATGCATAGAGATGAACTAAAGCTAGCTTGGTTATATTGTCTAATCAATGAACTTCCTAAAGAGTATAAAATTGCAATAGAACCAAAATGGTCTGAACTTCCTTTGACTGAGAGTGAGAAAAGTCTTTTTGACGCTGTAAAAAACGCATAACAAAGCGTTTAAGACGGATTCACAACGCTTGGCGATTTTACTTCAAATCAGCTTAAGTGTTTACGGTGTAATGGTTTAGGTTAAGTGGTCGCGTTGTTCACCACTTAACGCGGCGTTATATGGCAATCAGAGTTAGGAGTTTTTTTGATAACTGAACGAATAAAGTTTTGGGCTTTGGCTTATTTTGCCAAGAATGCTTGTCCAAGTCGGTTCTCGCTTTCTAGCGAAGCTGCAAAGAACAATGATTTTTATGAGACCAATGTATATTTCCCTCAAGGGACAGTAGAACAGTTAAATTCAATGTCCAAAGAACGAGTGGGGAGTCAGAAATTACTATATAGGTTTATCCCTCTAAAAAATGGACTGCAAGCTAATAAATTGATTAAGGGCTACAGGTTCTTAGATGACAACCAGACTACTGAATGCTATGTATCAGAAGCTGCACTGAAACATGCTCGCATTGATGTTACATATTACTTAGGCTATTGGAGAGACGAAAACACCCACTGTACACCAGCTAAGCTTGTACAAATGGTTTTATGGCGCAAATTGCGCCTAATGTACATGGGTATTTTCTTTTCAAAGGTTCGTCAAAAGTTTCGTTCTTGGCGTATTTCTAAAAGGTTGCGTACACCTTTGCGCTCGAAGTACGAAATATACGAGTGCCTCATGTCTAGTGATAAGTTTTTAACCAAAGGGACGTTTAATAAAAGTGATTTAGTTGAACTGTTTTTGGGTCAAAAAAGCATATTTGACTATGAGCTTCACAGGAAATTTTCACAATCGCTTGATTGGATCTTGGAAGCATGTGTAGAAGATGGAGAAATTGTCAGAGTCAGTCATGCCAATGACTCTAATCCTCTATACAAAATGAAAGGCAAAGGTATTCATTACTTTACTCAGACCAAAGAAAATATACGAAACGAAGAGCATCAAAAAGAAATTCAAAAGACACAAGTCAGTATCCAGAATAGTATGTTGTTTTTAACTTTTTTACTTGTCATCGCAACGTTTATGACAGCGGTCGACAAGTTTGATGCGACCTTAGAGGTTATCTATAAGTTAGCTGACTGGATAACAAAATTATTATCTTTAGGGTAAGCCATATAACAAAGCATTTAAGAGTGATTCTCAACGCTTGGCATTTTCAGTTCAAGGTTGAGTTTCGTGTTTACGACGCAATGGTTTAGGCTTGGTGGTAGCGTTGCTCACACCTTAATGCGGCGTTAATAAGCTACTGTTAACGAATAGCTTTTATGGTGAGTGTCCTGCGTTTGTTGTCGGTACTTCGGGTTCAAAGCAGCTAAGTCATTCTCTACCGGTTTTGTCGATTCTTTGCTGAAAATGCCATTTGAAATCATCGAAAGCTCTAATATGCCAATCACCATTTTCGCTTTCATCCTTTCACCGTTGTGGCAATTATCTAACCTTAACTGCAGTGGGTGGCCCATTTACAACCAGTCTAGTTAGTCACGTGCTGAAACTTTGTTTGTGGAGGCTGTCGTGGGGCAGTAGCCAGTAAAAATCTAGTTGGTTACGGGTGTTAAGTCTGGTGCATTTTTTGAGTGTAGAGAGCATGGAAAGTACTTTATTAACAATGTGTTCAAGATGGATTCTCAACGCTCGGCAGTTTAGGTTGCAAATTTTAGTACAGTGATTAAGGTGGATTTATTAAGTGAAGTGGTTGCGTTGTTCACCACTTAACACGGCGTTAGGTTGCTTTAAGCTTGTGTGATTTGTAGTTTTGCAATCAGCCACTTCAATTGTCTTATTCGTCACAAACTTGAGCGGCTACGTGGCTCGACTTTTTCAGTTGAAGGTTTCATTCTATTGGCAAACTTTGACGTTAGTGGCTGAGTGTTTTCCGTTTTTAAGTGCTCTTGGTCAAGTTAGTTCGTTGAAAGTTCGCTATCTCCATCCGGTTGGTTTTTTTGCTTCAGCGAGCCACCGCAAAAATATTAACGTGGCTGTTATCAGCTTCGGTGGTTGTTGTGGTGCAGTTGGCTCTGGTGTTTCGTGGGTTAGTCCTATAGCTCAAGCGGGCAGAGACGCTTGTAATAAGCATACCTAACAATCAGCTCAAGACGGACAACCAACGCTTGGCGGTTTTGTGTCTGGTTATGTTTAGTGTTTACAGTGGTTTGTTTTAGCTTTGTGGTATGGTTGGTTGCCGCTTAGCAAGGGCGTTAGGTTGCTTTAAGCTCGGACGGTTTGTAGTTTGGCGTTCAGCCACTTTAATAATCTCGTTTATCGCGAATTTCAGCAGCTATGTGGCTCTAACTTTTTCAGGTGAAAGATTCATTTAATCGGCAAACTTGGCGTTAGTGGCTGAGTGTTTTCCGTTTTAAGTGCTTTTGTCCAAGCCTATTCACTGGAAGTTTGTTCTCTCAATTTGGTTAGCTTTTTTGCTTCAGTGAACCACCGCAAAAATAGTGATTTAGTTGTTGTTCGGCTTGGGGATTATTGCGGTGCAGCTAGCTTTGGTGTTTGATAGTTTAGTCCTATAGCTTAAGCTAGAAAGCGCTTGTAATGAGCATACCTAACCATCAGCTCAAGACGGACAACCAACGCCTGGCGGTTTTGTATTTGGTTGAGCTTGGTGTTTACAGTGGCTTGTCTAGGTTTTGTGGTACTGTTGGTTGCCGCTTAGCAAGGGCGTTAGGTTGCTTTAAGACTGTACGTTTTTTAGTTTGGTGCTCAGCCACTTCGAATCTTTCTTTGTTGCTAGTTTATGCGACTATGTGGCTCGAACATTTTCAGGTGAGGGTTTCATTCAACTGGCATGTTTTGATGTCAGTGGCTGAGTGTTTTCTGGTTTTAAGTGCTCTTGGTTAAGTTTGTTCGTTGAAAGTTCGCTATCTCTATCCGGTTAGTTTTTTTACTTCAGCGAGCCACCGCAAAAAACAGTGACGTGGTTATTATCCAGCTTTGGTGGTTGTTGCGGTGCAGTTGGCTTTGTTGTTTCATGGTTTAGCCCTATAGCTCAAGCTAGCAAAGGTGTTCGTAATGAGCATACCTAACAATCTACTTAAGACGGACAACCAACGCTCGGCGATTTTGTGTTTGGTTGAGTTTGGTGTTTACGGTGGTTGGTTTGAGTTTTATGTTATGGTTGGTAGCCGCTTAGCAAGGGCGTTAGGTTGCTTTTAAAATTGTAGGCTTGTTAGTCTTGCGCTCAGCCACTTCGGGTTCATCAGTTGAAGTTACTTTCGCTTCTGTGTGGCTCAACCATCTTCATTTGAAAGCTTCGTTTTGTGGCTACATTTCAAGTTCAGTGGTTCACCGTTTTTGAGTTTGAACGGCTACATTCGGCTGTCAGAAACCGCTTTTCCCAAAAGATTCTGCGACACGGTGTTTTCAAATTCAGCGCATCTTGGTTCGGTGAACCACCGCAAAAATAGTGAAGTGCTTGTCATTTGAGTTCAGTGGTTATTGCGGTGCATTCAGCATTGGTGTTTTATAGGTCAACCACTGCATTCCAAATCAGCAAAGGTGCTTGGAATATGCATCCCTAACAAACTGCTTAAGACGG
Organism: Vibrio sp. Isolate23; assembly: GCF_022398095.1. Classification (NCBI taxonomy): domain Bacteria; kingdom Pseudomonadati; phylum Pseudomonadota; class Gammaproteobacteria; order Vibrionales; family Vibrionaceae; genus Vibrio; species Vibrio sp. Isolate23. The sequence goes on along the minus strand of NZ_JAKEUV010000019.1, from coordinate 2,984 downwards.
ACTGCCAACGCTCGGCGGTTTTGCTTCGGGTTAGGTTATGTGTTTACGGTGGTCTGTTTTGGTTTTGTGGCAGGTTGGCAGCCACTTAGCAGGGCGTTAGGCTACTGTTGCAGAGCATCTTCCCAAGAAGAAGCCCAGTCTCTTAAAGGGTCAAGAGTTTGCATAAGCGAGTACCCTAGCTCTGTTAGTTGGTAACCCTTCTCAGAGGTGTAAATCAGCTTTGCTTCTGATAATTGTTTAATCCTACTGTTCAGAACCGATGGTGACATTCCGTTGCACTGGCTTTGTATCCCTCTAAAACTCATAGGTTTTGACCTAAGCTCCCATAATATTCTCATGTTCCATTTCGTACCGAGAAGATCGAATGCGGCCATAATGCCGACACCTGAAGTTGAGCCTCGAACATTTTTCTTTGGTAGTGGTGTTTCCATAATTCTTGCGCTACTAAATAAGTAGCTATATAGTTGCTACGAAATAAATAGCACTTTACAGCTTATCATCTAACAAAGCGAGGCAGTTATGTACTTAATCGACATGAATTTCACTGATATGAGTAGAATTACTCCTGAGTTGACGGAGCTACACAAAAAATATTTGGAAGGGCGGTATGAATCAGGTTTACTGATGTTCGGCGGCAGAAAGGTGCCTAGAACTGGCGGTATCCTAGTTTCAGCACATCCAACCAAAGAGTCGTTAATTGAAATGTTAGAGTCTGACCCATTTGTTGCTAGCGGTGCAGTAAGTTACATGATTACAGAATTTGTACCCGTAATGGCTTCTGAAGAGTATGCAGGTATAGTAGCCTAACAAAGCATTTAAGAGTGATTCGCAACGCTTGGCAGTTTCGCTTCGCTCAAGTATAGCCAAGCGTCACTCACACCTTAATGCGGCGTTAGCCCTCTAAAGAGGAATTATGGAAATAATCGAATATCATAGTGACTATTTGTTTGAATTGGCGAAAATTTATTCTCAAGTTTTTTCTGCTCCCCCTTGGAATGAAGACTGGACTGAAACTGAGGCTGTAGAGCGGTTGTCTCATATAGCGTCAATGAACGATGGTATTGGACTAATAGCAATACTTGATGGTGAAGTAGCTGGAGCATTGTTAGGTTTTGTTTATCCGTATAAAGGAAGCAAGACCTGTGAGATTAGGGAGTTGTTTGTTTCAAATGCTTCTTCAGGGAATGGAATAGGAAAACAGCTAATGGCTCAGCTTCATTTAATATGTACCCAAGGCAAGATTGCAAAAATTTCATTGAGAACATGGAAAGAATCAAGCGCATTTGGTTTCTATGAAAAATGCGGATTTTCAACAAATGAATCAGTAGTGTTTCTTTCAAAAGCAATAGATTGTGGTAAGTAGGGCTAACAAAGCGTTTAAGAGGGATTCTCAACGCTTGGCATTTTCAGTTTGATTCAGCTTTAGTGTTTACGGCACAATGGGTTAAGTTGGGTGGTATAGCGTTGCTCACCCCTTAACGCGGCGTTAGGTTGCTTTAAGTTTGTACGGTTTGTAGTTTTGCAATCAGCCACTTCAAATCTTTCTTTGTCGCGAACTTCAGTGGCTACGTGGCTCGAACTTGTTCAGGCGAAGGCTTCATTCAACTGGCAAGGTTTGATGTAAGTGGCTGATTGTTTTTCGTTTTAAGTGCTCTTGTTCAAGTCTATCCATTGGAAGTTCGTTATCTCAATTTGGTTAGTCTTTTGCTTCAGCGAACCACCGCAAAAATAGTGATGTGGTTGTCATTCAACTTCGATGGTTATTGCGGTGCAGTTGGCTTTGGTGTTTCATGGGTTAGTCCTATAGCACCAGCGAGCAAAGACACTCGTAATGAGCATACCTAACCATCCGCTCAAGACGGACAACCAACGCTTGGCGGTTTTGTGTCTGGTTATGTTTAGTGTTTAAGGTGGTTTGTTTGAGTTTTGTGTTATTTTGGTTGCCGCTTAGCAAGGGCGTTAGTTGCATGAGGAGGTTTCGTGGAAGAATTATCAGGTGGAAGAGAATCAGCAATATATCGAGATGGTGAAGTTGTCTATCGTCCTCTTCAGCCGTGGAGTCCTACAATTCACCTTATTTTGAAACACCTCGAGCGAGAAAATGTAGCTGAATCTCCAAGATTTCTTGGTGTTAACCAAGAACAGGAAGTCCTAAGTTTTGTTGGTGGTAATACTTATAACTACCCTCTAATCGGTGCCATTGCGACTGTGGATGCACTCACATCAGCAGGTAAGCTATTGCGTAAAATACATGACTCAACTGTGCCACTTTTGGAACAAGTAGATGTCAATGCGCACAAGTGGATGCTAGAGCCAAGAGAGCCTTTTGAAGTTATCTGTCATGGTGACTTTACCCCTTATAATGTTGCTCTATCCGAGAGCACAGTTGTAGGTGTATTTGACTTTGATACTGCGCACCCTGCGCCAAGAATATGGGATTTAGCATATTCAGTTTATTGTTGGTCGCCTTTCAAAACTGACAGCAATGATAAGTTAGGCACAATCTCTGAGCAGGTAACTAGAGCTAAGTTGTTCTGTGATAGTTACGGTGCAACTACGTTAGAAAGAAATCAACTAGCTGACGCAATGATTGAGCGATTACAGGCTTTAGTTTTGTTCATGCGCAGTGAAGCTGAAAATGGTAATGAAACCTTTGCTGAAAACATAGAGCAAGGTCATCTTCAAGCCTATCTAAATGACATAGAATATATCACTGAAAATAAACAAAAAATTCAGTGCGCATTGTGCAACTAACAAAGCATTTAAGAGTGATTCGCAACGCTTGGCAGTTTCGCTTCGCTCAAGTATAGCCAAGCGCCGCTCACACCTTAATGCGGCGTTAGGTTGCTTAAAGTTTGTACGGTTTTTAAGTTTGGCGCTCAGCCACTTTGAATTCTTTTTTGTCGCCAATGTCAGTGGTCATGTGGCTCGAACTTTTTGCAGGTGAAGGTTTCATTCAACTGGCCAGCTTTGACGTTAGTGGC
>NZ_JAKEUV010000018.1:0-20997 GCF_022398095.1 Vibrio sp. Isolate23 | reverse complement strand
TACAATGGACAAGTAGGTGAAATATTGGCTAACGTAAAGGCGTTGAACAAACTCACTAGCCTTGGCATGCCTGTTCGTCAGAGACTGAGCTAATAGGCAGCAGCTCAGCGGGTTTCATCGCTCCCAAGGCTGAATTGATCAACAACGCCTCGTTGCACCTATTGGTATCAGTAATTTGAGAAAACATGTTCCCTGCTGGTTAGAAGGTGTAGAAAACTCGTTATCATTCCAATTAAGGGAGTTGCTACAAGTATTGTACGAAGATTTAATCACACTAGATGAACGCATTGATAAGGTAACTAATAAGATAAAATTGAGTCTTAGTGACAACCTTGTTGCTCAAAGATTAATGAAAATCATCGGCATTGCCCCCTCGTTTGCCATGCACTATACTTATTGACCTTGGTGATGGCAGGAGTTTTAAAAGAGGTCGATATTTTGCGGCATCATTAGGGTTGCCTCCTCGACAACACAGTACTGGGGGACGAGAGAGGTTATTAGGTATAAGCAAAAGAGGCAATGGATACCTGAGAAAGTTATTGGTCCATGGTGCCAGAGCTACATTTCGTTATGTTAAGGATAAAACAGACGCCTTAAGTTTATGGATCAAAAAGCTAAGTATCAATAAGCATCCGAACGTAGCGATTATCGCGCTTGCGAACAAATTGGCAAGGAACTCATGGGCTATTGTTGCCAAAAACGTTGAGTATGACGCATATCGCGTTGCGGCTTAAATGCTATTGATTTTTGAAAACAGTAATATGAAGAATTGCATAGTAAAGAAATGATGGAAAATAGGTCAAACCAACATGACCAAAACCCAACCTGATCAAAGAGCTAATAGCTCGTGTAGCCGTTTGGGAGTTAATGTGCGGATAACGCCATTATGGTTCGATGCGCAATTAAGGCATCACTAAAAAAACCGAATACACGTAGCCAGTTATACCTTCATTTTCATTAAAATTTACTTGCAATCTAGGGAGTATCCATACACGATCAGATCGTAAGTTTCTGATTTAGTTCCATCGAGTTACGCAACAAAGCCCATTGAACACCTCATTTACGGTGGAGACTTTACCAACTAATTTGTTGTCCGGGATCATTAAAACCAATACAGTCTGATTAAATAAAAGTGCTGGACTAAAAATAACGCCACTCATTTTTAAACGAGTGGCGTTATCTATTTAAGTTTACATCCAAGATGAAACTTTTTCTTCTGTCGAGGTAATCACTAATTCATCAAGCTCAGCGATGCCTTTTATTTGCTGCTCTGTTTTTTTACTGATGTCGAAATCAAACCCAAAAGGGTTAAGTGACCAATCAGAACTAGCTTCATACGTTCCTGTTGCCCAATCGATAACCTTACCGTCTTTATCCGCTAAGAAATAATAGATAATGAATCGTTCGGTATCATTACCTATAAGACCACCTACATAGCTAGAGCTCGTTGATTTCATCTTGTCTACATGTTTGTAAATTGAATTATCACCCAGACGCTGCTCTGCGATCAACTTACCATACATGGGTAATCTAAATGGCGCAGGGTTAGCTAAATTCTTGAGGGAAAAATCTGTCGCATCGGGGTTGATTCTTGTTTCCTGAGCAATGTCATCATACTGCTTGTCGATCGCCAGTGATGCATTATATCTGTCAGTGGCTTGCTGGGCGGCACAGCCACTTAGTACTAGTAGGGCCAGGGTAATCAATGCAGCATAAAAGGTTGCCATCGGTGTTAATTTAGGGCTTGTAGTGCGTGTGTCTCTCATTTTACTTCCTTAATTTTCTACCAACTAATTAATTTTGTAGCGAATATCACTATCATGCATGGTGTTTGTTGGGGGGTGAGAGGGGATTTTCTCCAGGTAAGGAATGATGTGCAATGGTGTGTGTCTGAGTGTGTGTTTTTATTATGTTTATTTTTTCTTCTTTGTGCTTCTGTTTGATTTTGTGTAATATAAGTGATTGGTTTTGTTTGGGATTTTTTAGAAAAGAAGCTAAAATAAAAAACATGTGCGAATTCAAATTAGTGTGCCTTTAAATTATTAAACCTTGCGTGATGTAGTGTTCGCACTAGAGTATAGTTTGATAGGAAAAAGTAACTCGCATGAGCAAAAAGTCATAAACTTAACGAGTTTATAGTTGATAAGAGATAGTTATGGATTCATTAATTGATGTAGCAAAGCGTAATAAAAAATGCATAAAAATAGCCAGCCTAATTTACAGCCCTGTAACCAAGTCTCTCTATCATGAAAATAACGTGGCCAAGTTAGAACCAAGGCTTAGTGAATTGATAGAATTATTGATCATTAATCTCAACAATCCAGTTTCAAACAATGAAATAATTAAAATTATTTGGGGTAGCGAGTTCATATCTCGAAATGTTGTGACGAATAAAGTCGGTGAATTAAGAGCAATTATTAAAAGACTTTCATTGGATTGTGAGGCTAACGAGATTATCGTTACTTATCCCAAGAAAGGATATTATATACCTGATGGGCTTGTTTCTTTGGTAGATAGTGACATATTAGATGGAGATAGTTCTGAGACAAAAGAAGAACCAGTGACTTACAATAGAAAAATAGGTAAAACCAAATTGCTATTGGGAAGTTTTTTTTCTATTGTTATTATATCAATTTCATTCATTTATTTATCATTTTTTTATGATAAAGATAACGAGGAAACTGACTTAAACTACTTGTACTCAACTCGGACTAAGCTAAGTTTAAATAAAATATATTGTAAAAACAAAGAGGTGGAGAATTATTTAATTCCATTGAAATCAATGATATTGAGAACTCTAGCTAGTAACAATAGTATTGATTTAGCCAACCTAAGAAGCCCGGACTACTTTCTACAAAAGATCGATCAGACATGTTTATGGCCAGGAAGTAAGAATAAGGATTCAGTGTATAATTTATCATTTAACCTTTGGTTGGGAGAAAAAAACGAAGTAAATCTAGAAGCGATTCTATATTATTCCCCCTCCAATAAAGTTGCATGGAGAAAATTGTATTCATCTCCAGAAGATGCCATAGAGAATATTGCTGTAAACTTTAACTCGGATATTACATATTACTTAAAGTTGCCTAAACAAAAAATAACGCCACAATATATAGATATGAGGAACATCAAAGATGGAGAAAGCCTTGATTTGTCTCGATTGGTTGAACTTAACTTGTCTTTAGCTGAAGTGTATTTTATTTCAAGAGAGCTTCTTTTAAAAGATATAGAAAGTTCATTAATAGAAAGATGGATATCAATACTAAAAGTAAGATACCCCACTCCAGAACCTGAGCTACATATATGGATATCTCTGTTGACTTATAAGATAGGAAAAGCTGAGTTGAGTTTAGAAATGTTGAATAGAGAGTATGTCTATGAATTTCCAGACAATGCATTAATTAGTTTATTAAAAGCTAATATTAGTTTGTCTCAAGGCAATCACGAACGTTACTTAATTAATTACCTATTTACAATGTTATCATTAACAGTTTTTCATGGTCCGAAAGTTATATTTCAACACTTTGAGCAAGGCTCTGAACCTAAAAATTGTGAAGCTATCTGGGACAAAGTATTATCTGGTAAAGGCGTGATAATAAGTAAAACAATTAAATCAAATGTTGAGGTTTTTTGTAGTGGTGTTGAATATTTACCTAATTGAAATAGAGTGCTGATGCATTATAACCACCATCAATACATGCGCCCGACAAGAAAATGTTGGGCGTTTTTATTTCTGAAGTGTATATGAGTAATACACTACCTATTCGTAGATCGTCTAGTCATAAACAGTTTGCTTTGGTTCTGAATTTTCCTGTGTATTATCTATCTAATAAAGCTATGCTGTTGCCTTCCATGCTTGCCCATAACTCTGTCATCTCTGCTTCCTAAGAAAACCTAGACACACAGATACTGTACGCCTGTGTGTCTGTCTGTGTGTTTGTGTGTCTGTATATTTGTGTTTTTTACGTTAATGGTCGGTATGCTTTGACTTCTAGTGGGATACATAAGCAAAAAGGCGTTCATATGAGCCGGTATCGTAACAAGTTAATTAGTCTCTCAGCTTTTTCGCTTTTGCTAGTCAGCATTCTGACTTTGATATCGATTTTTGATAGATACTATGTTAAGCCAAAAATCATAGATATAGTTGATAGAGAGCTACTTAATGTAGAAGTGGTAGTGCTACAAGAAATAAGTGAACTGTTAAGGCTCTTCGTCGATAAAAAGTATAGCGAAAACTCAAAGTCTGAATTAAAAAGTTTGGCGTTGACAAATAATTCAAAAATAGAAAACATTCAGTTTAATGACGATTTTGAAGTGCATAACTATTTTGATAGTGGGCAAGTTAAATGTAAAATATCTGATATTGAATATGACCTTAAAGATATATGGATTGATTTGTTTTCAGATAATGAAACTTACCTAGCGAAACTTATCCTAAATTATTTACATGATTATAATAACCTTAAGATTTCTAATAATCAAGTCAGCTTAAAGGCTGATACTACTAGTCAATTTATACTAAAACGATCGCACTTGCTTGCTATTTCTTTTGTTATTTCATTTTTAGTTATTAAACTATATAGGTTCAAACCATACCAGCATGTTTTGTACCTTTATCTTATCTATCATTTAGGAAGGTTTTTTCCCGTTTTTCAACCCATTGTTGATCAAAATGGTTCCACTATCGGCTATGAGGTGCTTTTGAGAATTAGGAGTTTTTCTGGGACTTGGGTTTATCCTGATGTGTTTATAAATTTATTAGAGAAAAATACATTTCTGATGAATAAGGTTCTGCTTAAAATAGTAAAGCAATGTATCGATGATAGGCTTTGTAGCTCTCAACATTTCTTTTCTTTTAATGTCACGGTAAAACAAGTGATCGATCCCTATTTTTCAAGAGCGTTTATACGACTAGCTGAAGAATTTAACCATATAAAAATAGAAATAACGGAAAGGGAAGGAATTGATGATGAGTTTGTTTCTAGTATAAAAAAGTACAACGAAAGGGGCATTATTGTTTCTCTCGATGATGTAATGACTGGATTTAACGGACTAGATAAAGCCTGCTTAGGTGTATTTGATGAAGTGAAAATTGATAAATTACTCACTCAAGGAATTGTTGAAAATGACAAGAAAAGAAGTGTGATTATAAGCACGATTAGTATTCTCGATGAACTAGGCCTTAAAGTAGTGGTGGAGGGGGTAGAATCCATCGATCAGTTTTTAATATTAAAGGCGACAAATGCCTACTTATTTCAAGGTTTTCTATTTGGAAAACCCAATAATTTTCAAAATAGAGCGTAAATAGGATGAAAACACTAGAAAAAATAAAGCTTTCTATAGTCACTATAATATATTGTTCGGTTTTTATGTTGGGTTGTAACAGTGAAAACGCATTTAATCACCAGAACGAAAGTGTTAAGTTGGACTCAATTGAACTGATTTCAGTGGTTAATACCCAAAAGCTGCCTGCTGGTGTAACGATGAATTTAGATGCCGTAGGCACTTATTCCGATGGTACGGTTAAGCTAATCACACCAGATGCTGATTGGGCTTTGGAGAGTCAAGGAGATGAGCCTGAAACGCGATTAACCGAAAATGGGTTTGCTATTAAGGGTAACTTTCCAATGACGGTTAAGGTCATCGCAAGTAAAGATGGTAAGGCTTCAGAGAAGGTCATCGATATTACTGCTGCGCAACTTATGGAAGTGAAGGTTATTCCAAGTGGTTTAACTATGCCAAATGCTGCACGTTACCAGTATAAATTGGTTGGAGAATTTTCTGATGGTCAAGAGTTTGATTTGCCAACGGATGAAGCGACCTGGCAAGCGTCGGACACGTCAGTCGCAGATGTTTCCGATGGACTTCTGACCACACTAAGTTCAGGCCAGGCAGATGTGTTTGTGAATTACAAAGGGGTGGGGGGGATTGCCAAAGTTGATGTTGTTCCTGCAAAACCTACAGGACTAGTGATTTCAGGTCATAATTTAACCTTAACCCAAAATAGCGATTATCAGTTTAATGCTTATGTGAGTTATGACAACGGCAGCATGGTTGATGTGACCAACAGCAGTCAATGGCATACCACAAACCCGGCTGTCGCGGACTTTTCCGGTGCCAACTTTGGTAAATTGAGTGCGAACAGCACAGGAACCACTCGTGTTTCTGCAGCCTATACAGACCCAGGAACAGGTACAGCAATGACTAGCAACACCATTAATGTCTCGGTGAACAATGACCTATTGGCATTGACGTTAAGCGTGGCAGATAATATGCCAGTGAATACCAAGCAACATCTGTTTGCTGAGTTGGTATTTGCCAATGGTGACAAACAGGTGGTGACGGATTCGGTCAACTGGGTTATTTCAGATACACAGGTATTAGAAAAAACCGGCCCAACAGAAATTACCGCTAAAAGCGCAGGTACTGTTGAGTTATCGGGCGAGTTTTGTAGTGCTACAGGTCAGTGTGTACAAACTCGGAAAGTCAATATCCAAGTAGATTCAGCGACTCTGGTTGATTTATCTGTTTCTCCGGCGACCGGTACTATGGTCAATAATACCACGGCTGAATTTAGTGCGATTGGTCGTTTTAGCGATAACACATTAAGAGACGTGTCGCAAAATGTGAATTTTCGTTCTGATAATGACCTCGTTGCTCAGTTTACGGGGAACATCTTGACGAGTTACCAAGCCACTGCACCTTCATCACCACTTGGGTTCGAGGTTTGTCATCAAAGCAGCGGAGTGTGTACTCAGGGTCAAGTTAATATAGTACAAAAGCAACTGAGTCACCTGACTATTTATCCAAGCCAAGTGTCGGCAATCGCCTCTGTGCCAGAAGTGGTTTCTGCGTCGGCGGTATATAATGATGGAACAACCCAAGATGTTACCGATTTAGTCAGTTGGACCAACACCCATAGTGACGGCTCCTTTATCACTACCGCAAGTGGGCTGAAAGCGTTTCAAGCAGGTAGTGCAGGGACTGCGGACATTACTGCAACGTTTCAAGGGCATTCTGTAACTAACCCAGTCACAGTGAGCAATGCCTCCATTACCGCACTCTCGCTCACTCCTGCTCGCTTAGACTTGCATCGAGGCATTCCTCAATCGGTATCTGTTATCGCGAGTTTGAATGATGGCTCTTCGAAAGATGTGACGGACTTTGTTAGTTGGGAGCCATCAAGCCGTGACATTTATCAAGATGGCACAAAGAACAAGCTAAAAGCGGATGTGCTATTAACTGGTGAAGAGGTCAAAGCCCGTTATTCAGGCCTAGAAAGTCAAGCTGTCCCGGTGAACGTGCAAAGCGTGCCACTCAAGAGGTTGGTGGCGAGTCCGAGTACAGTCGATGTGTTAGTGGGTACGACGGAATCATTGGCAGTACACGCTGTTTTTGAAAATGGTGATATTGTCGATGTAACGGATGACATTGCCTGGCAGACCGTAAGCAACGAATTTTCAGTCACCAATAAGCGCGTGTTGACGGGTTTAAGTGCGGTGGCTGACGCTAAGTTGTGGCCTTTGCATTCAAGTTACCCGGGTGCACAACGTAATGAGGTATCGGTTACGGTTAGTGATATTACCCCGACGCATATTCTTTCGGGGCTAGCGGACGTGGTTTCCTACACCGACCAAGCTTGGTCTTTGCACATGACAGCCGTGATGAGCGATGGCAGCACAAGAGATATTACCGCAGCGGCACAAGTAGAAGTGGGTGATCTCTCTTTGGCGGAATTCACACAAGGGAAACTGGTGATTAAAGGTGCGGTCGGCACAACGAGTTATACCATCAAATGGCTTGGTATGTCAGCTACCTACAGTCTTGAGGTACAAGCCAGACAAGTCATCGATCTGCTTGTGTACCCATCGCCCTTGAATATGCTTCAATCAGAAACTGCGGAACTTACGGTTCGGGCGGTCCTCAATGGGGATAAAGTGATTGATTTAGCTACGTTTAACACAGTGAGCTCGGATTCAAGTATTGCGACAGTACAAAACGCTAGTAAGGTCATCGCTTCTAATGTGGGGAGTACGGTGTTGACGGTGACAGACCCTGCCTCCGGCGTTTCTAAGGATGTACCAGCATCGGTAGTCGCTCACCCACAGACTTTAGAGTTAAGTCAGTACGATATTACACTTATGGAAGGGGCGAGTGCGCAATTAAGGGCGAGCTATGATGATGGTGCTAACGTCACGGATATGACATATGGTGCAATTTGGAACACGTCTGATGCGAATTTGGCTAATGTGACGTCTGGTCAAATTACTGCACAGCCCAACACCGCAGGTCGAGACGTATATGTTAGCGCAGAAGTATTTGGTCGTCGTTCATCCACGGCTACCATCAATATTGTCAATCACCAGAGTTTACCACCTTGCTCTTCAGGCTTGACAGACTCTATGTGCCAAGCATCCGTGGTGGGCGGTACCGGTGGTACTGCGCGTGCACCCAAAATGTGTGATACGCGTGAGGTCATTACAGGCTTTACAATTAGAACATCTCGGACTGATGTGAATTATCCTGGGAAAGCTATTGCCGCGCACTGTTCAACGCTTTATATAAACGCTCGTAATGAGGTGAAGTTGAGTGAAGGGCAGGAGCTGGTTTTTGATAGTGGTACAGATGGTTATGATAATGAAGTACGGTTAGAGTGCCCGGACGATCAACTACTAGTGGGGCTGAAAACTCAATCCGCTCCCGGCGGTCCTGCGGGGAGAATTCTTGCCAATATGAAGCTGATTTGTTCAAGTGTCAAATATAACGAGGACACACGAGATCTTGATTTAACAGGCACATTGTCGGAAAGTGCTACATTTTTGCCAGCATACTCCCACGGCCAGTCAAATTTACAAGAGCAACAATCAAATCTTGGATCACAGCAAGTAATCTTAGGTTATCAGGTATATACGGGAACATCCTTAGACTCAATTCGCTTCTACGGCGCACCTTTAGATATGGCCGTGGCACCTTAATCGATTGTTTTAAGCAGTATAAGTCAATCGCTGAAATGCAATCAACAGCCGCCACTGTAAGTGGCGGTTTTGCTATATATTACAGTGGTGTTATTCGGATGTTTGTGAATGGCTTTGATGTGATGGACGCACCTCCCTTCTAGCACCGCTGTACCAAACTAATGGTGCAACCAGTAAGAACAGGAGCAATCATTATGTCAATTAAAGTTGTCGGCATCGATATAGTCAAAAACCTCTTTCAAGTATGCGTGTTGAGTTCTGATGGACAAATCTCGTCAAACCGAAAGGTAAAGCGTGGCAAGCTTCTCGATACAGCCCGTCAATTACCAGAGCAAACAGCTATTGCGATGGAATCATGCGCAATTTCGCATCATTGGGGCAGAATATTTCAAGATCTGGGACATAGGCGTAGCTCTTATCCCAGCTCAGCACGTAAAGCCATTTGTTGGGCGACAAAGAACGACGCTAATGATGCGAGGGCCATTTGCGAAGCATTTTCTAGACCTGATATTCATTTTGTTCCTGTTAAGTCTGTTGAGCAACAAGACCTCAAGGCAATACGCAGCGTTCGTAAACGTTTGGTGGAAAACAGAACGGCCCTTGCTAACTAGATCAGGGGATTGGATGCCGAATACGGTGTTGTGTTTCCTCTTTCTGTTAAAGCGTTACGGAGTCATTTGCCGCTAGCTCTTGAAGATGCAGAGAATAATCATTACTCCTGTAATGAGGAGCCTACTGCAAACGTTATACAGTGATTTCGTCAGTCTTAGCGAAGAGATAGATGAAATGACCTAAAGTGTTACTATGTTAAGTCAGAAAAATCCAAGGTATGAGGCTATTCGGAAATTCCAGGTTTTGGCCAGATTTTAACAGCGGCACTGATTGACGAGGTAGGTGCTGGAAACCAATTCCAAAATGGTCGCTAGTTTTCAGTATGTTGTGGCTTGGTTCCAAAACAAAATAGTACCGGAGGAAAAAGTAGTCTCGGCTCTTTATCTAAGAATGGTAATTGCGAATTAAGAGCATTACTTATTCACGGCGCTTGAGCAGTGGTTCGGTATGGAGCTAGCAAAGCGGATGCTATGGGGGTATGGTTGAGAGGACTCATTGCACGCCGAGGCAAAGCAAAAGCGATTGTCGCTCTTGCAAACAAACTCGGTCGGGTAGCATGGCACATCTTGATTAAAAATAGTGGGTTCTAAGGAGTTATCCTAGAGAAACAACTGAGTTTGCAATAGCTGATGAATAAACGGTGAACCATCCTTACTACACTTTGATAACACAACAGGGTTATTGAAACCGAGGCTTTGAAAAGACAGTGAGGAACGGATTACATCATGGCGCAGGTCTATTTGAGAGTGTCCTGAATTCTGTGTGATTGTCTAAACTTAAGCCTTAAAGGCTAAGGATGGACAATATGGATAAGAACGCACTCGAAGCTTTTGCTCGTGAAGCAGCAAAGTCAATTAAGACTGAATCTGATCTTGATGACTTTCAAAAAATTTTAACCAAGGTGACCGTTGAAACGGCGTTAAACGCTGAACTCGATGAGCACCTTGAATATCAAAAACACCAATCAAAACCAGCTCCAACTCCCGCAATGGCTACTCGGGTAAGTCAATTATCACCGATGATGGAGAGGTTGATATCGACGTCCCTCGCGACCGTGACGCTAGCTTTGAACCTCAACTCGCCCGCAAGCACCAAACTCGATTCCAATTCATGGACGACAAGATATTGAGCCTTTATGCGAAAGGCATGACCACACGTGAAATCGTCGCAACGTTCAAGGAAATGTATGATGCTGATGTCTCGCCAACGCTGATATCAAAAGTTACCGACTCGGTGCTTGAGCAAGTGATTGAATGGCAGTCGTGACCTCTCTACGAAATTTACCCTATCGTCTATCTCGATTGCATCGTGGTTAAGGTGCGTCAAGACAAGCAAGTCATCAACAAAACGGTCTATCTTGCGTTAGGCGTCAACATGGAAGGCCAAAAAGAACTGCTCGGTATGCAGCTCTCTGAAACGGAAGGTGCCAAGTTCTGGCTTAACGTGCTGACTGAGCTTCAAAACCGTGGGGTAAAAGACATCCTTATCGCTTGCGTTGACGGGCTAAAAGGCTTTCCTGAGGCTATTAACATTGCGTTCCCAGAGACGCAAATACAACTCCGTATCGTCCACATGGTGCGAAACTCGGTCAAGTACGTCCCTTGGAAAGACTACAAAGCGGTGACTACTGACCTGAAGAAAATATACCAATCAGCCACAGAAAATGAGGCACTGCTGGCTCTAGAGCAGTTCTCTGACAGATGGAATAGTAAGTATCCTCAAATCAGTCGTTCTTGGACGGCGCATTGGGACAACCTCAATACCCTGTTTAACTACCCAGAGGATATTCGCCGAGCCATTTACACTACTAACATCATCGAATCCCTCAACAGCGTTATTGGAAAAGCGATTAAGAAGCGCACGCTTTTCCCAACGGATGAATCAGCTAGAAATGTGATCTACTTGGCTATGCGAGATGCTTCCAAGAAGTGGACGATGCCGATTTGAAACAGGCGATAAGCTCTAAACCGCTTTATGATTATGTTCGAAGACCGACTCACTGAATACATGTAACCCCGACAGTTACACTGAATTATTTACAGGGTCAACTTCGCAAGCAGAATCTCCCTCAACATCAATCTGTCCCCGTTTTAACCTGGTCCACATCTCCCGAACATAAAGACGTGCCGTAGCACCTTTAATTGACTTCCACCCCAAAGCTTGCTGCATTTTCTGCTTCACCCACCTATGACTTTTCTCCACGATATTATTCCGATATTTGATACTGCAAATTTCTATCAGACATAGCATGAAGCCCGTTAGCCAAAGCTGAACATTCATCGCATGCATTGCGGAATGTTCAGCATGGCTGCCATCAATCACCACTTTCTCAGACAACCCATTCAGGGTAATTGCCTGATTCAGAGTGGCTTTAGCGGCTGCTTCATCACGAGTTAGACTCAGATAATAATCGAGAACATCACTAAACTTATCAACGACTCTATAGTAATAAAACCATTTGCCTTTGATTTTGATATCTCGTCCATCCGCCAAGAGCCCTATACCGACTTCTTTTTGCGTCTGATTTTATGCTCCAAAATCGGTGTAAATTTGATGACCCACCGGTTGATAGTCACATGGTCAACGGTGACACCACGCTCTCTGTATTTCTTCAATCTCTCGATAACTGAGTTTGTAAGTAAAGTAATAATGGATGGTTTTGAGAATGATTTCAGAGGGAAAGTGGCAGCCTTTAAACATTGAGATTCAGAGTGTTAGGTAGAGGTCGAGCGAATCTTAGCCGACAACGCAAATTTTGTGAGTGAACTACAAAATGACAAATAGTGTCATTTTGTGTGAATTATTTTTCGAGTAATTCCTTGAAAGAGTCGTACATTTGAAGTCAGTAGATGGATTCATTATCTGGTGATGATAATGCCATGATTATGGCGCCATTTTTTTCCATGGCACTGAGTGAAAGTGATGAATTGAGGTACTAAAATGAGGGATACGGATAATATTGTCTCCACCGCCTTTAACTTTGGACAGTTATTCTCTGCCGGGTTGGATACACGTACTGGCATGTTTCATGTTGCTATCACCCTTGGGCGATTAGGCAACGCCTTCGAGCTTAAGGTTGCTTACAATCATTTAAGTACGATAGATGAAGGTTTTGGCATTGGATGGTCGGCCAACATATCACGGTATGACCTTGCTCGAAAGCGCTTAACGCTATCGAATGGCCAAAGTTACCAAGTTAAGATGTCTCGGTTTAGACCGGAGGTAGAATGTCAATATCTCAAACTGCAAGATATCAACGTCACCCATCAGGATGAAGTATTAACAGTCTCCTTTAAGGATGGCACCGTCGAGCAGTTTGATAGTGAGGGCTATCTGCGTAGTGTTACCCCTCCATCGGGCCATACGATGACTTTCAGCTACAGGGGAAAGCGTTTGGAGCGCGTCAGCACTCAAAGTGGCCTCTCACTCACACTGTCATACAGTCAGTATGGCTTCACCGTAACTGATTCCAAGGACAAACACCAGGTTCAGGCCCGCGTATCTGGGCATATCACCGATGTCATCTTGCCCGATAGTACAGCTTACCGAATTAGATATCGTGCCATCAATGGCTTGTATGTGATTGAATATCTAGACCATCCAACCGGGGCAACAGAGAAGTTGTCATATGATGCGATTGGTTTGCGCCTGCCAGCTTATGGCCCGCTAAGTAGTTTACCTGCAGTCATCCGGCATGAGATTTACGGTGCAGATGTGCCGAGAATGACAAGAGTCTACCGTTACTCTAGCAATAATTTTTTGGGGCATGGTCTGCCTCGGTACACACCATACGTCGACAATCTGTTCGAAACGGCATCGAATTACACATATAGCAGTACTGAAACGTTTGAGAACAAAGAGGTTACCAAGACTTACAATAAATACCATTTGTTGATCGAAGAGACGGTGATGTCACTTCCTGGACGACAGTTGATGCAAAAATCGGTGACAGAATATTACGCTGACACTCGTCAGGGGATTGCTTCACAGCCTGCTCAATATTTGCTTCCTCGCAAAAAAACGGTGACTTATTACAATCAGGCCGGAGAATCGCGTTCAGAAGTAAGCGAATTTGAATACGACAGTTGTGGCAACGAGCTTCTCCAAATTGACTCTTATGGTATTCAGACTCGTTCCGTCTACTACCCAACAGAGGGGGAAGCAGGATCAGCTCCTGCAGCCCCTTCTGGTATTCCCTTCCTGCTAAAGAAACAAACAGTCTCTCCATCTCCTCGTATGCTACAGGGATGGGAAGAGGATAAAGTATCGACATTTGCTTATGGAATGCACCCCTCACTACAGGCTGGAAAAGGCTACCCAGTCAAAACCAGAGAGTACCTCACTACAGGTAAGGGGCGAGAACTATCATCGACGTCGTTCATTTATGTAAATCGTCCAGATGTGCCGGAATATCACGGATTGGTGTTACGCACCGTAACCACTGAAGGTTCCTTGAGGAAAAGTGAGGATTACGACTACTTGTTAAATGATGGTGTTAGCCTTTCTACTGTAGTGACAAACTCGTTTCAGGATGGGATTCACTACACAGAGGAAGAGGAGGTATGTCTACATACGGGTCAGCAATTGTCGAACAAAGATAGACAGGGAAACAGGAGCACCAAAGAGTATGACGGACTAGGCCGAGTCATCCAAGAGTCAGTGGGAGTTGGCTCTGAATTTGAGCAAACTACCTTCTACCGTTATATCAATGCTGGGCAAAATCAGCTTGATATCGAGGTGTCGGATGGTACCCGCCGCCGGATAACTTATGATCAACTGGGACGAGAAATTACCAGATACGCAACCAATAGTAATGGTGACCTTGTGTTGATGAGCCAGCAAAGCTATAACTCATTGGGACAGATCAGCACTCGTATCATTTACGACGATTTTGGTGCAGGCGAGGTCGGAGTGAGCACCACCTTGAGCTACGATATTTGGGGAGAGGTGAGCGAAGAGAAACTGGCTAGCGGCATGATCACCGTAACTGAACGGGACAAGGCGAAGAACTCCCAAACTCAATACATAATGGCTGGCGGCCAACGTAGCGCATCCATTACCACGTACTATGATGAACGAGACGAGGTCATTAAGGAAGTTAGTGCTGATGGTGAATTGGTAACCGTCTATGACGGTTTTGGCAGAAAGGCGAAGCACAACAATCTTTTCAATGTAGAAACGGCTATTGAGCGGGACGATATAGGTCGCACTCAACGTGAACAGACTGGCGATATCATCACCCATTGTGCTTTCACCAATGACAATCGAGAATTGGTAACCCAACTGACGGTTGCCGGAAGTATTGTTGGTACACGGCACTATGATGCGCTGGGCCGCATCACGAGTGAAATAAAAGGAGGACTGACGAGCAACTATCGCTATGACACTCTCGCCGACAAACCTTCGGTCGTGATCCAGCCTAGTGGCGAAAGTATCGAGTATCGCCTCAATTTGGCATTGGGAGAAATCACAGGTATTTCTGCCAGTGATGATAACGCCTCATTCTCATTTAATGCACATGGTCGGTTACTCAGCGTGAGCAATAATGCCGCACGCCTAGATTACACCTATCATCTAAATGGTCAGTTGAAGTCTGAAAGTGTGTTCGGTAAGAGCACCAGTTATATCCACTCTCGTCAGGGGCAATTGATCCGTATTACGGACTATATGGGCCACACTGAATGGCGCAGTTATGATCGTTACCATCGACTGCAAAAAGTTGAACTGGGCCAGGTAACCGTGAGCCTTAGCTATGATGCCTTTAGTCGTCTGTTAGAGGAACACATTGCTTCTTCCTCCAATCCAACACTTGTGCATAGGTATACATATGATGAGCAGGGGCGTTTGGCTCATAAACAAACGACTCGAAATGGTGTGCTTTATCTTTCTCAGTCATACACCTATAACAAAGGGCCGCGACTGGCCAGCAAAACGATTATGGATTCAGAAGGTAGCAGCACCACAGAAAATTATCGTTACGATGAGCATAACCGTGTGGTTGAGGTTCGGTGGAGTGGAAGCGAGCGACCAGATTATCTCGGTGTTGGTGCCATGCGCCGTCAATCTTTCGTCTTTGATAGTCACAATAACATTACTGAGGTGGAGACCCTATTAACACGCGCTAACGGAGAAGGGCAAGATACAGCCCGTTATACCTACAATAGCGGCCGTCTGGTCCGTATTACTCACAGCCTGTCCGAACTGCCTGATAGTGAGTTGGACTACGATGAATGCGGAAACTTAATTTGTGATGATCAGGGGCGACGTTATATCTACAACGCCTTGGGGCGGCTTATCGAAATACAGGATAGCAATGGCTCTGTACTCTCTGCTTACACCTACAGCGCTGACGGTTTGCAGTTGAAGCAGACGGTTTCTGGACAGCCTGCTATTGAATTGTTTTACGGACTTGGTCAATTACTTAACGAGCGTCAAGGCATGATCAATAGCCGTAGGTTGACCGTTAATGAACGTCCAATAAGTCGCTTGGTAACCGCAGGAGGGATGGTTTCCGAGACTGGCTTAGTCACGGACTATAAAAATAGTGTACTACGCGAGGTGTCTGGGCAGGCGAGTGTACCGCTTATGTACACCCCGTATGGCGAGATCACAAGAGGTTGAAATTTGGCAATTATTTCTAGTAGGGCAAGTCTCTCCAGAGTTTGTTACGGCTAGATGTCACTTTATCCCCACTACAACGGGCTCGGGGAGTCAGTAACCCGTTGTTATCCGTGGGTATGTGTTTTCATGGGTTTGTAACCAAAAAAAAGATAAAGGAAAATGAAATGATAGAAAATAGAACTAGGTTAAGCCGTATTGCGGTGGCAAGTGCTGCTATTCTGGCTATGTGGTACGGCGTAGCGTCTGCCGAAAGTACAGCCCTGTCAGTTTCAAATGCAGAGTTCGATACCTCGGTTGTTCAGCTGTTTATCGGCAAAAGGTTGGTCGCTGTAGGCCCTTCTATGAGCAATAATGCGGTTACTTACTGGTGGAGCGACGGTGGCTACTCTGAATGGCATAGAGATCTATCAAAATTTTTTAGGCATGAATCATCTGCGGAAACAGCGTTAAAGGACCATGGTTGGCCCGAGGGTAAAGAGGTGATGGCCATTGTGCCTAATCCTGTCTTATCGGGCAGAAGCATTTTTTGGTGGCGCGACGGTAGCCGTTCAGACTGGAACAACACTTATATGAAGTTTGTTGCTCATGAAGAGGACCAGGGAACCTATTTCAAAGAACGCGGCTGGCCAGAGGGTAAGAAGGTCGTGGCTGTTGGACCGAATCCGACCATCGCTGATAGGAGCATCTATTGGTGGAGTGATGGTAGCCGTTCAGATTGGGACAACAATCGGAAGAAGTTTGTCTCTCATGAAGCAGACCAAGGGGCCTATTTCAAAGAACGCGGTTGGCCAGTAGACAAGCGATTGTCGGCGGTTATGTTTCGTCCCGAAAGCCACTGGAGGACGAGCTATTGGTGGAGTGACGGCAGCCGTTCAGAGTGGGATTTACACGAACAGAAGTTCGTCGAACACGAAGAAAACCAAGGCGATTGGTGGGTCAAGAAAGGCTGGCCGCAAGCAAATGTCTTCTATCCCGAGTTGTATGAAGTACGCGATGTCAGGGTGAACGAACACTCCGTGGGCAATGGTGCTATCTATGCCAACGGCAGGATGCAGTACAAAGTGGATGTAAAGGTACAGATCACTGACCGTAGTGGCAATGGCGTGAACTTGCGTGATAGCGACACAGGTCTCAACCAAAACCTTCAACTGCAGGATTTGGTTACTCTCTACCGAGGCGATAAAGTTGTCGACACCAGTGGCGCAAACTTAACTATCGATGATACGGGCGATTATGCCAGCAATAGCTGGAAGGCATCACGCCACGATGCGGGCTATGACAAGTACCTCAACACCTATCAGGGCTACGCTGAACAAATTGATGGCTCTATCGTTGAGTTAGAGCAGCATGAGAATGACTCCTATCCCGCTAAAGACGGTTGGAACAGCTATACCTACTGGGTGAGTAGCACGGAGCAGACGGGCCCTACCCCCATTCGTATCTGCGCACGTGCTGGTAGCTATGGGGCGAATGGCGAGGGGTATTATGACAGTTGCGCTGATGGTAGGAATGAGTCGGCGAAGCTTCGGGCTATAGTGCCTCCCCGATATAGTGTGAATGACTACAGCGTCACAGAGCGCCATTTAGGGGACTTGGGTATGAACCTAGCCGAGAATAAGCTCATCACTGTCACTTTAAAGACTAATGCGGGTATTCGCAGTGCTATTCCGTTGGATCGCCACGCTAATAATAATGGCTATCATTGTGTTGCGGGATTTAACAACCATTGGAACAGTGCTCTCGGTCAAACATGGAATCATAACACAGCGCTGTACTTTCTACCATTTGGTCAGGAAAATGTCACAAGAGGACCTTGGATGTTTCAGCCTTACGGTTTAGGGAATCCCAACTATCCAAAGTGGCAAAATATCAGTATTAGTGCAATGTCAAAGGATAAGATTAATTTCCTTGCATCCACTGCTGAACTACATGCCATTGTAACAAACATTAATAAGGGAACATGGACAGAATGCGCTACGTATAGAGCTCAACAACCGGGTGAAAGTGAATGGAATTACTTAGAGCGGCGCTTTAAGGACTTGACTCACCACAATCATGTTCTGTCTGGCCAAGTGGCTTTTGTTGACAGTTATGGTAACGATGGAATTATAACGCTATCTCCATCTCCACAAACGCCCCATAAGGACTTTCGTGTCCAATAGCGTTTGAACTTACCCACCTAATTTTAGGTGAGTATATTGACGAAACCAAGAGCGTAGTGAAGCCTTGGTTTTACTGCTGACAATTTGCGGAAAGGTAATAGAACATATGAGTGAACCCAAAGAATCTTTTAATGATAGGCCAGCGCAAAACATAACGCGGCGTAGCTTTATGTTACGTGCCTCGGTCTTGGCAACTTCAGCGGCCTTGTTCTCGCTCTCTCCTGTAGGGCGTGCAATTGCCGATTGGGCAGACAATGGACGTGAGAACTCTGAGCTCCTAGAACGCTTGCTGCTGCAAGAGAACTGCCTGGCGTTCAATGGTGAGCGATGCGACCCGGTGACTGGGCTCTACCATTTGGGGCAGGGGTATCGTGCTTATAATCCGCGCATTATGCGTTTTCATGCTGCCGATAGCTTAAGCCCATTTGGTGAAGGGGGGATAAACCCTTATGCATACTGCTTAGGGAACCCTGTCAACCTTATCGACCCAACTGGAAAAAATGCTGCAGCGATTGGTGGAGTTGTTGGTGGTGTCCTAGGTATCGTGTTTGCGATCGCTTTGGCTGTGGCCTCTTTTGGTACCCTAATAAATGCAAGTGTCGGCATTATAATGGCTTCGATGGCTGGGCTCAGTACTGCAAGTCTGGCTCTACAAGCCGCGAGTTCGTTACTTCTGTTAGGTGGCTCGGTAGCTCTGGGGGCTGGTTCTGTGTTTAATGTCGCTTCTACCGTTGTCGGAGTGACGGCTCCGAACAATCTAGATTTGCAGCGTACTCTGGCGATTATCGGCACCGTGATTACTGGCATAGGTGTTGTGGCGACATTGCCTGTTGGTACTATTAATGCATCGGTTGCATTTTCAACATTAGCTACAAGTACGCTAGATAAAACTCGGCAAGTCATTGGTTCAGTGGGCTCGCTTGTCTCTGCGGGGGGATTTTTTACTTCGGTGGCTGGTAATTATATGGATGACGCGATCATGAAGAAAGTCGGAGGATACATTGAACTGTCTGCCTTAATGACTTTGAGCACTGGTTTCTTTCCTATTAGTAAAGCAGCATTCTCACCGAATTTAGAGATGGGTTATGCGCTAGCCGAGGTGATACGGCTTCCTGGCATCGCCAATCAGATAGCTAATGTGGCACGTCTTTGAACGAACCCACTTTCACCTCAGTTTGCTATCCTAGTAAGCTGAGGTTGATCAAGGGCAGTGCCCAAGTAGCTCTCCCTAGTTTTGTCGAAAAGTTTATTTTGGTTCTGTCGCAAATAGTTCTAGCGGCGTGACAAGTCTATCCTCCAGAGGTTTTTGGCTATATCGATGCCGACAACTTTAATAGACATGATTATTAGGTGCGTACATAACATCAAAGCCGGAGCGCCCTCACAGCTCGAAAAAGGGTTATAGAATTATCCGACCAAGCACCTTTATCGGAAGAGGTATCACAAGATTACCAGATATGGAAAGAGAGGTTTCAAGAACAGAATTACAAGCTCGAACTTCGGCTGAGAAAATTGAAACCATCTCTATGAATCACACACGTCAATAGCTCGCAGGTGAATGGTTACAACTTTTTAACTAAAATGTTATTGCCGCCCCCTAAATAAATGTTTAACAGTAGAGGCTCGTACATCATTCACGTTTGAGTTGGCTAGTCTACGAGAGTGGTGCGTTCTGCTAAACATAACACCAGCCCCGTGATATCCCGTAACGACCGAGTTGTTAAAGCCATGACTGTATAAAGCGTCGCTAAGATACTGACCTAATGGCTGTTTAATGACTTTCTTTCGACCGATGATTCCCAGTGATAGCATAGGTTTTGTCGCTTTGGCTAAATCTTCATTTGAGAAGGAGGCGGGTTTGGTTGTATCCGCACTATAACAACTAAAAGTACGAAAGTCAGTGAACCCCTTATTTAATCCACTACTCACAAACTGTTCCACTAGTGTCTCTGACGATAATGCACCTAGGGTACCATCTTCATTAGCAAACAAACCTCTTGAACCAGCTAAACCATGACCCAAGATATACAACTTATTTGACTCTGGGGATAGTTTGGATAATTCACTATTAGAGCTTGATGTATTACTCAACACTACCAATTTAGATAACACATCACTATCATTTAACAACATTTTAGAGTTGGACGCCGCTGTATCAAATCTCTCTCCCATCAATGTTCTAGTGCCTTGAATTGAAATACCTTTACTAAGGTTTGATTGGACTATATCTGTAAAAACTTTAGCGTCCGCCCGCATTTCATTAACTTTCTGTGCTCTTATGCGCTCAAAATCGGCCTTATCATTATCATCTTTAACTATAACAGGGTATAACTCCTTTTGGTTTAAGGCTCTTCCTAGGTTTTTTCCATAAGCCATATCGACGATGTCTTTACTGATAAATGGGGCGTACATAACCCCTTTTTTGGGAGCTAAACCTTCACTATCATAGAAGTTAACCGGATTATTCCTCACCATCCKGAACAGGTTAAGCCCGTCCACGGTTCCCGCCGGGTCTGGGTTCAGCCATCGGCACAACCATGGCGCATAATAGCGATAACCATAATAAGACAGCCCTGTTGTATCCCGCTCCTTACCCGAGTAACGTATCGTTTTGTATTTTGCTTCTG
>NZ_JAKEUV010000017.1:0-28861 GCF_022398095.1 Vibrio sp. Isolate23 | reverse complement strand
CCTTGGATTCAAGTACGAAGTGCGACACCCCTGAAATTTAAAACAGTGAGATGTGCTATTCATAAGTTTTACTCCCGCCAAGAAGTGAAAAACCATGATTTACACACACCTCACTGAGAATGAAAGGTATATGATGTCCGCACTTAGAAAGCAAGGCATTAGTGTCGTCAACATCGCTAAAGAGCTAGGGCGTCACAAGAGCACTATCTACCGAGAGTTTAAACGTAACTCTCGATACAACGCCTATCGCCCTAACCCTTCCTATCAGCCTGCTAGAGCGCAACAAAGAGCTAGAAACAGGTTGAGCCGGTCACGGCGTAACAAGCGCTATACCAAGCACGATTTCAAAATTATTGACGCGCTTATAATGCTCGATTGGAGCCCTGACCAAATCGTTGGGTATTGCCGTTTGCATGGCTATCCAGTGATGAGCCATGAGCTTATTTACCAGCACATATGGACCGATAAAGCCAACGGAGGCATGCTATGGAAACATTTTCGTCAAGCACCAAAACAGAGACGTAAGCGCTACAACGCCAAAGATAGCAGGGGGAGAATTGCCGCTAAAAGGCACATAACAGAACGACCAAAACAAGCTGAGTTACGCCTAGAACCTGGACATTGGGAAATAGATACCGTGATCGGTCGTGGAACTAAGCACTGCATTGTCACTCTCGTTGACAGAATGACTGGCTACACCTATATCGGACAGCTAGATGACCGAACAACTGCATCACTCAACGCGAGAATGACAGAGATCGTTACACATTCAAACTTACCATTTAAAACTATCACTGCTGATAATGGTACAGAATTCAATCAATATCAGGAGATAGAAAACAAGCATAAATGCTTGTTTTACTTCGCAACCCCCTACCACTCTTGGGAGCGAGGAACCAATGAGAATACAAATGGACTCATACGCCAATATTTACCTAAGAAAACCTCAATGGCTCATGTGACACAAAGACTGTGCAGCCAGATAGCGTATAAACTGAATAACAGGCCACGCCAAAGGCTTGGTTATAAAACACCAACGGAGTATATTTATGAGCAGCTACTCTAAGTGTCGCACTTCAAACTTGATACTAAGNCCTCAATGGCTCATGTGACACAAAGACTGTGCAGCCAGATAGCGTATAAACTGAATAACAGGCCACGCCAAAGGCTTGGTTATAAAACACCAACGGAGTATATTTATGAGCAGCTACTCTAAGTGTCGCACTTCAAACTTGATACTAAGTCCGTTCTTAATTGACTTTCAGAACCCTTTTTAGAGAAACATTTCGCGCGCAAATTGATACGCCTCATAATGTGAAAAACCATTCGCTAGTGCGTAACCTGTTATCACCGATCTCCAGCAATAATTGTCATGAGGCTCAAAACCCCCACTTTTGCTTTCTACATTTTCAATAAACGACTTCTTTAATGCTAAAAACTTCTCTTTACTTACCAAATCTTGTTCTTTAGTCATCGAATACCAAACCTTTATCCATTAAATCCATAGCAAACATATAAGCTTTACCTTGCTTATAGCCATGTCCCATCGCATACCCAGCAGCCATTGAAAAAGTACTTAATTCCGCGCCTGGGTGCCAAGAAGCTTCCTGCTCTAACACTTCTTTTATAAATTTATCTTCCATGTCAGCAAAACTTATTAACGTCATTTGCTCTCTCTATAATTAAAATTGAATACGTAAGGATATAACGCCGCGTTAAGGGGTGAACAACGCAAACCACCCTACCTAAACCATTGTGCCGTAATCACTTAAACCGATTCAAACTAAAAATGCCAAGCGTTGAGAATCCCTCTTGAACGCTTTGTTATGAGGCAACCTGAAGCGACAAAGAAAGGAAGTTTTCGTCGCTTTCAGTTACCTTATAGCCAAGAGATTTGTAAAACCTTACCGCTGGCTCATTTCTAGTAAAGCTTGATAAGGTTACGTAACTGCGCCCTTGTTCACGCGCGATTTCGTGAAGCACGTTCATGACTCTTTCACCCAGTTTCTGATTTTGAAATTCTGGAAACACGATGAGTAAATGTACATGAAGTGCATTGTCGTAAGGCTTGAAGCATAGCATTCCAACTTGCGCGTTATTGAGATAAACCCAGTGAAACCAATGCGGCTCATAGTCACGTTTTAAACGATCGACCTGGAACTTATCACACCAACCAAAGACGGCATCAACATGCGAATAAAGTCCCTGTTTCACAACAGAAAATAGACTTTCAAACTCATCACTTTCTATTTGTATTAGTTGAATATCCATATGCCTCATAACGCCCAATTAAGGTGTGAGGCACGCGATACCGATGCCGCCGCATACCGCCTTAATCACTAAAACCAACGCAAAGTAAAAATGCCACGCGTGCCGAATCACTCTTAAATTGTTTGTTAGTACGCTGTTTCAAAACTTTTTGGTTTGCACCAAGATATTGAAATATAGCACGAAAGTTGTGGTTTAAAACGCTGAAGCTAAAGGGACAGATGCGAAACTAGAACTCAACCTCAAAACGCAAGCTGGCTAGAAGAAAAACACGCCAAACTACCCTATTTTAACCAGCTTCAAATTAACAAAGGATTCGGTCACCGAACTTTGACAACCACACCAAAGAACCTGATTTAAGGCAATAACCAACCACACAAGAGAAGCCGCACCCAAGAAATAACCAAAAAGTTAGAAGCCGTAAACGGTGAGGTCAAAGCGGAAACTCCGCATATAGTGCCACCGGAAAGAACGTGAAAGCCATGCCCGTTCAGGTGTAAAGCTGAGAAACGAAACCGATAAACACCTAAACTTTAACCTTTGAGGCCAATCCCGTACTAACGCCCAATTAAGGGGTGAACAACGCTACCACCCAACCTAAAACATTGTGCCATAAACACTAAATTTGAAGTAGAAGCAAAAGTGCCAAGCGTTGTGAATCCCTCTTAAATTGCTTGTTATGTGTGTTTTAGAGAGTATCACCTTACTACATTCTTAGTTATTACAACTAGTGTTACTAAAATAGCCACTTTTGCACTTTTGCACTTTTGCACTTTTGCACTTAATTATGCTTCAATTTATCCCCCACCCATGCTTTACATTGTCGTTCATCGATCATAAACTAGCGTCATAAGTTAACTGAGGAGATCGAAACGATGGACATCGCTGAAATCGACAAAGCTATTGAAGAGACACAACAGAAGTTAGAAGAGCTTAAAATTGCTCGCAAAGTTCTATTACAGTTTAAAAAAACTGTAGAAGTTCACGAGACTGAAGAAAAGCCTGTAATTTCTACTGAAGACATTGATATTGACGCTCTACTTGCTCCAAAACCGGCAGCGGCAAAAGCAGGGCTTAGAGAGGATGTTCTTGAAATTCTTCCAATTTTCAAAGATCGAGAGTTTACCGCAACACATGTCTTTGCAGTCTTAGAGAAGAAAGGCATAGCTAAAGATAACAAATCATTTAGAAGTCGCTTATCTACTACTGTTCGGAAAATGTGTGAGGAAGAAGAATTATTTGAAATGGTAAAAGAGGGTAAAGGCAGTTCTCCTCATATTTACCGTAACTTTAATGGAAATGAGGATATGAAAAATGAGCAATAATTAAAAGAAAAGGCATCACTAGAGTTAACTAGGATGCCTATTCAGAAGCAGTCTATACGATAAGAGACCTACTTCACTTCGCACCTGAATTGTAATCTCTAATCGTATAGAAATCAAACCTATGAACATTGTTTAATATAGGAGTTCTATATGAACCATTTAGATACTAAGTCTAAGGACTTACTAATCCCACCATGCTGCTGTAAAGGCTTACAGATCTGCCTATGGTGCCAATGCTGCAGTTCAAATATCTGAGTCGGAGATTACATACTATGTCAGACAAAAAATATCCATATGTAGAAGACGGATACGTCTATTGTAAGTGTTTTAGACATTGGCGTAGCGGTGAATTGGTTTACCCAAAGACTGCTAAATGCTTTAGGTTTAAAATCGGCGGATAAAGAAAGGGAGCTTAATGCTCCCTTTCTTTATTATACTTACTTTCAAAACTACCATTTCAAATGCCCCATAAGCACATAACGMCCTTGCTAAGCGGCTACCAACAATACCACAAAACTCCAACAAACCACCGTAAACACGATACCCAACCAGACACAAAATCGCCAAGCGTTGGTTGTCCGTCTTGAGCGGATGGTTAGGTATGCTCATTACGAACGCTTTCCTCGCTGGAGCTATAGGACTAAACCATGAAAAGCCAAAGCTAACTGCACCGCAATAAGTACCGAGGCTGAATCACAACCACGTCACTATTTTTGCGGTGGTTCACTGAAACAAAAAACTAACCGGATGGAAATAGCGAACTTTCAACGAACAAACTTGGCCAAAAGCACTTAAAACGGAAAAGTCTCAGCCAC
The DNA here is from genome assembly GCF_022398095.1 of Vibrio sp. Isolate23. Taxonomy (NCBI): domain Bacteria; kingdom Pseudomonadati; phylum Pseudomonadota; class Gammaproteobacteria; order Vibrionales; family Vibrionaceae; genus Vibrio; species Vibrio sp. Isolate23. The sequence continues at coordinate 24,453 of NZ_JAKEUV010000017.1, read as the reverse complement.
TAACGTCAAAGCTGGCCAGTTGAATGAAACCTTCACCTGCAAAAAGTTCGAGCCACATGACCACTGACATTGGCGACAAAAAAGAATTCAAAGTGGCTGAGCGCCAAACTTAAAAACCGTACAAACTTTAAGCAACCTAACGCCNGCCACTAACGTCAAAGCTGGCCAGTTGAATGAAACCTTCACCTGCAAAAAGTTCGAGCCACATGACCACTGACATTGGCGACAAAAAAGAATTCAAAGTGGCTGAGCGCCAAACTTAAAAACCGTACAAACTTTAAGCAACCTAACGCCCTTGCTAAGCGGCAACCAACAATACCACAAAACTCCAACAAACCACCGTAAACACCAACCTCAACCAGACACAAAACTGCCAAGCGTTGGTTGTCCGTCTTGAGCGGATGGTTAGGTATGCTCATTACAAGCGCTTTTGCTAGCTTGAGCTATAGGACAAAACTATGAAACACCAAAGCTAAATGCACCGCAATCACCACCGAAGCTGAATAGCTACCACATCACTACTTTTGCGGTGGTTCGCTGAAACCAAAAAGCTAACCAAGATAAGAGGACAAACTTCCAATGAATAAACTTGGACAGGGCACTGAAAACGAAAAACATTCAGTCATTCTAGCCAGAGTTAGCTAATTGAAGAAAGCTTTCACCTAAAAAAGTTCGAGCCACATGGCCACGGAAGTTCGTGAAAAACAAAACAGTTGAAGTGGCTGAGCGCCCAACTAAAAAACGAACAAACTTAAAGCAACCTAACGCCCTTGCTAAGCGGCTACCAACGATACCACAAAACTCCAGCAAACCACCGTAAACACTGAACACAATCAGACACAAAACCGCCAAGCGTTGGTTGTCCGTCTTGAGCTGATGGTTAGGTATGCTCATTACGAGTGTCTTTGCTCGCTGGTGCTATAGGACTAACCCATGAAACACCAAATATAAATGCACCGCAATAACCACCAAAACTTAATAACAGCCACACTACTATTTTTGCGATCGTTCACTGAAGCCCAAAAGCTAACCAAGTTGAGAGAGCAAACTACCAATGAATAGACTTGGACAAGAGCACTTAAAAACAGAAAACACTCAATCACTAACGTCAAAACTTGCCAGTTAAATGAAGCTTTCACCTGAAACGTTCGAGCCACATGACCACTTAAATTCATGACAAACAAGATTATTGAAGTGGCTGATATCAAGACTAAAAAACCGTACAAGCTTAAAGCAACCTAACGCCGCATTAAGGTGTGAGCAACGCTACCACCTAACCTAAACCATTGAACCGTAAACACGAAACCCAACCTTGAACTGAGAATGCCAAGCGTTGGGAATCACTCTTAAATGCTTTGTTAAGGCTCTTGCTACAACTGCGACCAAGCTCTTTCTATCGAGGCAATCTCTGACTCTACAGAAATTGCGAACGTATCTGCGTTGCCAGTAAATGAGTACATTTTCTTAGTTTGGACATCTAAAACAGCGTAATTTTGAGTATTATCATCAAAAGCTGACTGCATAGTGAAACACATATAGTTAGCGCGATCTTGCGTCATTCTTTCATTTACACTGAAATATAACTTAATGACGTAATTTACACCGTCAATATTTAGATTTAGCTCAGGGTTACAAACTATTTCAGTTATGTTTGACAAATAGCTTTTCCTGATGGGCTCATGCCAACTTATATTTTTTCCTTTTGCCCATGCAACAAAGCTTTTCGCTAGCGAGGAATAGTTACCTTTTTTATCGTTGGGAACTTTCTCTGCCAATTCTTTCAGCTCAAGTAATTGTCCTTTATGCTTTAGAATACTAACAATTTTCTCACGAAACTTTTTGTAATAATCCACAGCTGGATTATATGGCTTCTTATTCTTTTGCTTTTTAATTAGATTTAGCTTTTTTGTCCCGCTTTCAGTAGCAATCGCGGAAAACTCTTTTACAAATATCTTTGGCATCGCTCTCATCCTTTTGGAACCGAAAGCACACTTTTTCACATATGCAAACAATTACATTGTTGCAGTTCATACTATCGAGAGCCTTAACGCCGCGTTAATGGGCAGACAACGCTACCACATACTTAAACCCTTGTGACATAAACACTAATGCTAAAATGAGAGCCAAAACTGCCAAGCGTTGACTGTCCCTTTGAACGCTTTGTTATGCCACTAGCGGTCACTGATTGCGACTTTACTTGCTAGACCAATGAGTAAAACACCCGAAAACCCCTCCAGTGTTCGTGAATAACGCTGAGAATTCGGGCGACTAAAGACCCAGCTACCCACTGATGCATACAAAACATTACACATTGTAGCTAATACGCTGAATAGCAAACCAAGCACCAATAATTGCATTGAAGCCGAACCTGCTGAGGCATCAATAAACTGAGGAAGGAATGAAAGGAAGAATAGTGCTACCTTAGGGTTTAAAACACTAACAATAACACCTTGTAAAAATACATTTTTGTCGCTGTCAACGCTTTCACTTACCACTAATTTGCTATCCCCTCGCCACATAGAGAGTAACGACTGAACACCCAAATAGACTAGGTAAGCAGCACCTAGCCATTTTACGGCACTAAAAGCTACCGCTGAGCTGAGGATGATTGCGGATAAACCTAAAGATGCAGCTAATGTATGAACAAAGTAACCAACACCAAGCCCCATTGCAGCTTTAAACCCTGTAAACAGCTTACCTTTCATTGTGTTTGAAACAATGTAGATAACGTCTGGCCCCGGTATCATATTGATAGCCAAACAAGCGACTACAAATAATAGTAGTGAATTAAAGTCCATTTCCTTTCCTCCATATTTGATTGCTGTGGCATAACGCCGCGTTAAGTGGTGAACAACGCGACCACCCAACCTAAAACATTGTGCCGTAAACACTTATGCAGAAGCAAACTGAGAATGCCGAGCGTTGTGAATCCGTCTTAAACGCCTTGTTAGCTTAAAACTCAGCCATTAACTCATTAACCTTTATATACAGATTGTTAATCCAATCACTATATGCGGTCACATGAACCTGAAACTCAGCAGAGGAAGTATTTGTAAGCAGGTTATGCGCTTTCCGCCTTGAGCTTTCAGCTACGTTTAAATCATGATTTAGCGAGTAGAGCGACGTTAAACCTGGTACATCAAGTGCAGACACTACTTCATTGGGCAAATGCGAGATATTGCCAACCGGAGCATCTAAGACTTTATGTTCTTTTATAGCCTCTAAATGGGAAGCAAGTCTGTCGCTGACAACTAGTAATTGCGCTCGAACTAATTTATCGGCATTATCTTTAGCACGTTTTTTGGCATGCTTCACCTCCATCTTTGGTAACCAAAATGCAGCTAACACCGCCAAAAAAGTAGCAATTGCAGCTACCCATGTTCCTACCATGTTCCAATACGCAATAGCTTCTACTGTCATATTTCCTCTTTAAGCTAACGCCCTTGCTAAGCGGCTACCAACAATACCACAAAACTCAAACAAACCACCGTAAACACGATACCCAACTAGACACAAAACCGCCAAGCGTTGGTTGTCCGTCTTGAGCTGATTGTTAGGTATGCTTGTTACGAATACTTTAGCTAGCTTGAGCCATAGGACTAACCCAGGAAACACCAGAGCCAACTGCACCGCAACAACCACCGAAGCTGATAACAGCCACGTTAATATTTTTGCGGTGGCTCACTAAAGCAAAAAAACCAACCGGATGGAGATAGCGAACTTCCAATGAATAGACTTGGACAAGAGCACTTAAAACAGAAGACGCTCTGCCTACTCACACGAATGTTTGTCAACAGAATGAAACCTTCACCTGAAAATGTTCGAGCCACATGGCCACTGAAGTTCGCGACAAAAAAAGATTCGAAGTGGCTGAGCACCAAACTAAAAACCGTACAGCTTTAAAGCAACCTAACGCCCTTGCTAAGCGGCAACCAACCATACCACAAAACTCCAACAAACCACCGTAAACACCAAGCTCAACCAGACACAAAACTGCCAAGCGTTGGTTGTCCGTCTTGAGCTGATTGTTAGGTGTGCTCATTACGAGCATCTATGTTCGCTTGAGCTATAGGACCAGCCCATGAAACACCGAAGCCAACTGCACCGCAATCACCACCGCAGCTAAATAACAACCACGTCACCATTTTTGCGGTGGTTTACTGAAGCAAAAAAGCTAACCCAATTTAGAGAACGAACTTTCAACGAACAAACTTGACCAAAAACACTTAAAAACAGCAAACACTCAGTCACTAACATCAAAGCTTGCCAGTTGAATGAAACCTTTATCTAAAAAAGTTCGAGCCACATAGCCGCAGAAACTAGCGAAAAAGAAAGATTCTAAGTGGCTGAGCACCCAACTAAAAAACCGTACAAACTTAAAGCAACCTAACGCCGCATTAAGGTGTGAGCGACGCTTGCCTATACTTTGAGCGAAGCGAAAACGGCAAGCGTTGCGAATCACTCTTAAATGCTTTGTTATGTTTGTATTACAATTGGAATATTTACATTGGTAAGTAAGTCTACAAACCTTTGTTCAACTCCAGTCATAAAAAAGTAGTCATCCTTAACATTCGCACCCGCAAGTAAGACACTCCCCGAATAAAACTGCCATTCACTAATTCCCCACTCTAAATCTGCCTTAAAACACATCAGGCCTCTTCCCATTGCTCTTGAAATAATAGGAATGGAGTTTCGATTAAAAGCATAATGTTCCGATGTTTCACTAAACCTGCAAGTCTTATGACTAAAGAAAAATACTTCCTTGGTAAAGCTACCGAGAGAGTAGTCAACAACGTCAGTTTTAAACTGTTTTTGTCGGTTAGAGCCACTTCCATCATATGATATGTTCAGTTGAACTGAGAAGTTATCACACCCTAAATGCAAGAGCTCTTCGAGAATCAATATACTCGCTTTAAAAGTAAGCTCGCTATCTTCTATTGCGATATCCATAGCTCTCCTTAAAAACATAACGCCGCGTTAAGGTGTGAGCGACGCTTGGCTATACTTGAGCGAAGCGAAACTGCCAAGCGTTGCGAATCACTCTTAAATGCTTTGTTATGCCTACACTTCTAACACATAGATACACATTAATTGTTCTTTGTTAGGCACATCTAATGTATTGCATATTTTCCTCTTCAACGTTGCACCCGCACGCTCCACGATCTTGACACTTGCCGAGTTGCTTTCTAGGCAATGAAACTCAATCACTCGAACGTCATGCTCGTTTATTAAATAAGGGATCACTACATCCAATACTTGCCCTATAACTCTATTGCCTCTTGCGTTGTCAGAAAGCCAATAGCCTAATTCACAAGCTTTAGAGTCAAAGTCAATTGACTTTATCCCGAAAACGCCACCGAACTGGTTTTTAAAGTATATTGCGAACCATTCTGAACCCTCGGCACCACTGTTTACTCGACTCTCGATATAAGATTGAGCACTAGTAATATCTACAATGCTTTTTTCCCAAGGCATATATTTTGATAAGTTCACCCTACTATATTCAACAGCACCGAGAAGCGCTAAAGCATCTGAAACTTCTAACTCCCTTAGGACTATATCCTGAGATATGAATCTTTCCATAAATCTTCCATTATACTGTAGGCATAACGCCGCGTTAAGTGGTGAGCAACGCTACCACTGCACTTAAAGCATTGTACCGTAAACACTAAATTTGAAGTAGAAGCAAAAATGCCGAGCGTTGGGAATCCGTCTTAAACGCTTTGTTATGCGTAATTTTTGACGTACTTTGTCATTGCTGTTTCCGAGACTGACAAACCGTCGATTCTATATTGATCTTTGAACTCTCCAACAACATCGAACCCTGCTTTTAGGTAGAGGTTCTTTGCTGGGAAATTCTCTGATAGTACACAAAGATCAACCCAGTCAATTTCGGCTTTTTCTTGGCAGAAATTTATAACCGCATCAATGAGTCGTTGACCAATACCTTGCTTCCGGCAGGAAACATCTACGCCCATACCAAGTAGAACTCGATGAGAACGGCTATCATCACCGTGGTGGCGAAGATCAATGTGACCTTTGATACTTCCAGAGGTGTCTTTTACAACCCAGAGCTTTCTCCAACCTAAATCGCCAAAGTGATGGGAAAAACCTTGGATAAACTTATCTTTTGTTGCTTCTGGAATTTCACTTTGCTCTCTGGACATTGGCTGGAAAAGAGGAACTTCTCCATTACCATTTTCAGACAGCTGATTTTCAAGATACGCAAAGAATGAATCTAAATCCGATTTTCTCGCTTCTACTACTTCCATCTAATACTCCGTAGTCCATCGATTACGCATAACGCCGCGTTAATGGGCAAACAACGCTACCAAAAACTTATACCATTGTGACATAAACACTAATGCCAAACTGTGAACCAAAACTGCCAAGCGTTGGTTGTCCGATTAAACGCTTGGTTATGGAAACCTAAGACAACCACTACACTCACCGCAAAATACGAGCGCTTTGCAACCACAAAACTCAACAAACCAGTATGCAGCAACCCAATGAAGTCCAAAGAAGGAACCTAACAACAACGATAAAGCTAACTAGAACAAAGAAGGGCCGCCCCACTGGAGCCATACACCAGCTAATTGCCGCTACAACAAACCCACTTGAGAGCCAAATGCAAACGGCAGATTAGCCAGGACTAAATACCCAAAGCGGCTTTTCACCAGAGATAAAGATTTTGAGCCTAATCGACATGTAAGTATGGCCATTAAGCTCGCAGCAAACGCTGAACCAACAAGCCAAATAAGAACTAAGCCTTGCTGCACCATAACGCCCTTGCTAAGCGGCTACCAACAGTAACACAAAGCTCCAGCAAGCCACCATAAACACTAAACATAACCAAACACAAAATCGCCAAGCGTTGGTTGTCCGTCTTGAGCGGATGGTTAGGTATGCTCATTTTGAGTGCCTTTGCTCGTTGGTGCTATAAGACTAAGCCATGAAACACCAAAGCTTCATGCACCGCAATAAACAGCCAAGCTGAATAACAGCCACGTCACCATTTTTGCGGTGTTTTACTGAAGCAAAAAAAGCTAACTAAATTGAGATAACGAACTTCCAACGAACAAACCTAGCCTAGAGCACTTAAAACGGAAGACTCTCAGCCACTAACATCAAAACTTGCCAGTTGAATGAAACTTTCTCCTGAAAATGTTCGAGCCACACGGCCGCTCAAGTTTGTGGCGAATAAGACAATTGAAGTGGCTGATTGCAAAACTACAAACCACACAAGCTTAAAGCAACCTAACGCCGCGTTAAGGCGTGACGTAATGCGTGCCATACTGTGAGCGAAGCGAAACTGGCACGCGTTGCGGAGTCGCTCTTAAACGCTTTGTTATGCCGCTGCTACCACCCGCCGCACAGTTGACTTTCACAAGGCTCACCATCATGGTCACCATCTATTTTGACATTAGGACAGTTTTCTAAATAGAACTTTGCTTCATCACACGACAACATTTCACTACAGTACGTTTTACCTTGGCAAGTAAAACCCATATTTTCATAGGCTGGATTTAATTTAGGTTCTATTACAAAAACGTATAAACCAGCGCCTAAACATCCAATAAGCAATGAGCCTAATATTACTGATACAAAACTACTTTTTGTGGGTTCAGCACCTATGATGTGTACACTTGAAGCGCTTAATTTGGGTGCGTAACTGTCCAATTGAAACTCAACTTCATCACCGACTTGAGGACGACGATAGCCTTTTTTAAACTTGGATACATGAACAAAAACATCACCATTGAGTTCTTCCGTGTTTATAAATCCGAAACCTCTTTCATCAACCCAACGAACAATTTTTCCTTTCATAATTTTCCAATGTACAGATTGCGGCATAACGCCGCATTAAGGTGTGAGCGACACTTGGCTATACTTGAGCGAAGCGAAAACGCCAAGTGTTGCGAATCACTCTTAAATGCTTTGTTAAGCCTTGCTACCAAAGAACAAATCTCGACTAAACCTTTGCTCGCTTTCAAAATCAGGTAAACCTTTATACGGCTGGTCTTCTCTCTGTTCTCCACGATATTCAGCCCTATAAGTGGTAAACGACATCGTCATGTCTGGTCCCACAGTGATCAATAAAACGCCTTCGTTTAATCGATAGCTTGGTAATAATTCCTCTCTAATTTTGTCGAATACAAAATTGCCAGCTCGATTTAACTCCAATGTTAAATCTTCAACCAAATGGCAATGATATTCCCACTTTTTGAATAAACTATCGTGTAACGTTTGATCAAATGGACCTCGGTAAGTTTTGTAGAACTTTTCTGTCAAATATTCATTTTCACCCCATTCAATCGAGTGGAGGTCAAATTTATTAAGTAAGTCTTGTAGAACACGTCGAAAATTTTCAAACGCAGATTCTATCCCGGAATATCGCTGAGGCCATATACGATTGAGAAGCCATATTCTTAACTTTTCCAACTGTTCCTTTTGCTCTCGATTTATAGAAGGCTGACCATGGGACAACAAATGGCTTGTCCATGCATTCCAGTTATCTACATCAATATATGACTCAAACTGCTCTATATATGTGGCATAAATTTCATCATCTCTTTGCTTTTTAGGATCAAAGATCTGGAGCTGTTTCTTAACCCATAACTCATGGTCTTGCTTCATTTGATTAAGAGCTAGAACGGTATAATGCTCAGGTTGGTCATCAGTAACTTTATGATGAACATTGCACAGAAGCATTAGATTTGCGTATTTGTCCCTTTGCTCAGTAGTCAAAGAAGAGTCTCCTCTTGGGCCATCTTTGCTTCGGGCAACAATATGGCAAGCTTCCCCAACAAGTGACTCATCATCTGTTTCTGTAGCATCCATTACTAATTCGATTCCACAGCCAGGGAATGCACACCTACTCGCAGCACGCCCCCATAACATCTTTTGTGTTTTTAAACTTATACTCATATTTATCCCTAGAGGCTTAACGCCCTTGCTAAGCGGCAACCAACAATACCACAAAACTCAAACAAACCACCGTAAACACCAAACTCAACCAAACACAAAAACGCCAAGCGTTGGTTGTCCGTCTTGAGCTGATTGTTAGGTATGCTCATTACGAATATCTTTGCCAGCTTGAGCTATAGGACTAAGCCATAAAATAGCAAAGCTACATGCACCGCAATAACCACCCAAGCTGAATAACAGCCACATTACTATTTTTGCGGTGGTTTACTGAAGCAAAAAAGCTAACCAAATTGGAAGAACGAACTTTCAACGAACAAACTTGACCAAAAGCACTTAAAAACAGAAAACACTCAGTCACTAACATCAAAGCTTGCCAGTTGAATGAAACCTTCACCTGAAAAAGTTCGAGCCACGTGGCCGCTGAGATTCGTGACAAACAAGATTATTGAAGTAGCTAAGCGCCCAACTAAAAAACCGTACAAACTTAAAGCAACCTAACGCCGCGTTAATGGGCAGACAACGCTGCCACATACTTAACCCATTGTGACATAAACACTAATACCAAACTGTGAGCCAAAACTGCCAAGCGTTGGTTGTCCGATTAAACGCTTGGTTATGGAAGCCTAAGACAACCAACACAATCACCGCGACGCATGAGCGCTTTGCAACCACAAAACCCCACAAACCATTATGCAGCAACCAAATGAAGCCCAAGGAAGAAACCTAACAACAACGATACGGCCAATTGAAACAAAGAAGGGCCGCCCCACTGAAGCCAAGTACCAGCTAATTGCCGCTGTACCAGTTTCACTTGGGAACCAGATGCAAACGGCAGATTAGCAGTCATGGAAAACTCAAAGCGGCTTTTCACCAGAGATAAAGATTTTGAGCCTAATCGACATGTAAGAATGGCCATTAAGCTCGCAGCCAACGCTGAACCAACAAGCCAAATAAAAACTATATCTTGCTGCACCATAACGCCCTTGCTAAGCGGCGACCAACAATAACACAAAACCCAAACTAACCACCGTAAACACCAAACTCAACCAGACACAAAACCGCTAAGCGTTGGTTGTCCGTCTTGAGCGGATGGTTAGGTATGCTCATTACGAGCATCTCTGTTCGCTTGAGCTATAGGACTAAACTATGAAACAGAAAAGCTAAACGCACCGCAACAACCACCGAAGCTGAATAACATCCACGTCACTATTTTTGCGGTGGTTCGCTAAAGCAAAAAGCTAACCAAATTAAAATAACTAATGACCAATGAATAGACTTGGATAAGAGCACTTAAAAGCAGAAAACACTCAATCACTAACGTCAAAACTTGCCAGTTAAATGAAACCTTCACCTGAAAAAGTTCGAGCCACATGACCACTGAAACTGGCGAAAACAATATTATTGAAGTGGCTGAGCGCTAAACTAAAAAACGTAGAAACTTAAAGCAACCTAACGCCGCATTAAGGTGTGAGCGACGCTTGGCTATACTTGAGCGAAGCGAAACTGCCAAGCGTTGCGAATCACTCTTAAATGCTTTGTTATGTGCGTACCAAAGACATGGGTACGAACCTAATTCCGTTGAACTCGGCTTCTTCACCTGTTGCTACGAAACCATTACGATTGTAGAACTCAACGGCATTCACCGATGAACGCAGGCTAACTTCACGAGCATCTGTCTGATTGAGCAAATGATTCAATAAAGCACGGCCTAAACCTGAACCTTGCTGTGAATTAGCAACAAATAAATGTGTTAGATAATTCCCGTCACGTAAAGCAGCAAAACCAAGGACTTCCCCACCTGATACGGCCTTAACAGATGAAAACTTCTCATGGTCAAAAGTTGTCGCTAGGTCAGGTAAAACTCTGTCCTTATACTCTTGCTTTCCCTGTTCATTAAACAATGGAAGCACATCCTTGTCTGAGACCTCTGAAACAAGCCTTGTCACTGCCTCTAAATCCGATTTTAGGACCTTCTGAATTTCCATATTCCCTCCCGAGCACATAACGCCCTGCTAAGTGGCTGCCAACTTGCCACTAAACTTAAACAAACCACCCTAAACACCAAACCTAACCAGAAGCAAAACCGCCGAGCGTTGGCAGTCCATCTTAAGCAGTTTGTTAGGAATGCTTATTACACGCACTTTCGCTGATTTGGAATACAGTGGTTGACCTATAAAACACCAATGTTGAGTGCACCGCAACAAGCACTGAAGTTTAATGACTAGCACTTCACCAAACTTGCGGTGGTTCACTGAGCCAAAATGCGCTGGGCTTGAAGACACCGAACCACAGAACCTTTTTGGGACAAGCGGTTTCTGATAAGCAAGCTTGGCCGTTCAAGCTGAAAACGGTGAGTCTCCAGACTTGAAACTAAGCCACAAAACGAAGCTTTCACATGATGATGTTCGAGCCACACAAGCGCGAAAGTAACTTCAACTGATGGACTTGAAGTGGCTGAGCGACGAACTACCAAGCCTGCAATCTTAAAAGCAACCTAACGTCCTGCTAAGTGGCTGCCAACATGCCACTAAACTTAAACAAACCACCGTAAACACCAAACCTAACTAGAAGTGAAACCGCCACGCGTTGGCAGTCCGTCTTAAGCAGTTTGTTAGGAATGCTTATTCCAAGCGCCTTTGCTGATTTGGAAAACAGTGGTTGACTTATGAAACACTAATGTTGAGTGCACCGCAACAACCACTGAAGTTTAATGACAAACACTTCACTCTTTTGCGGTGGTTCGTTGAACCAAGATGCGCTGCACTTGAAAACACCGAACCACAGAGCCTTTTGGGACAAGCGGTTTCTGAAAACTAAACTTGGCCGTTCAAACTGAAAAACGGTGAATCTCCAGACTGGAAATTGAGCCACAAAACGAAGCTTTCACGTAAAAATGTTCGAGCCACACAGACGCGGAAGTAACTACAATTGATGGACTTGAAGTGGCTGAACGCAGAACTAACAAGCCTACAATCTTAAAAGCAACCTAACGCCGCATTAAGGTGTGAGCAGCGTTTGGCTATACTTGAGCGAAGCGAAACTGCCAAGCGTTGCGAATCACTCTTAAATGCTTTGTTATAGCTCTATGGGCTATAAAGCATCGCCACCAAAACTATTCCAAGCTTTGGTAAAACCTTTGGCATCAAAAACTACACGAATATCAGAAAATTCAAATGCAACACTATTTTTCTTTTTAAATTGCTCGACTAGAAAGTTGTCTCCGGCCTTACTTAAAGGCGTTAGATAAATACGGCTACCATCACAATACTTGCTGTATCTAACATTTTGTTCGTTAGTTTTAATCGTAACATTTTCATAATTAGTTTCGCGTTCCGTGCAAGGCACCGCTGTAGTAACATAAATTCGTTGCTGTCCTGATTTACTGGTGCTAATTCTGGCCTCAAAAATCGTGTCCCAATTATCACTAGCCTTATCTGACTTAAAACCAAACAGAGCTGAACCACTACTAGTGTCGGCAAAACTGATACTACGGAGTAGTTCATAGGATGGATACATATCAGCTATTTCTAGGTTTTTTGGATCAGTTAAGTCTAATGTGAAAGATGCTGAAGTATTAAACGAGAATAATGCCAATAGTAAGGCCACTTTTTTCATGATTGGTTCCCAAGCCTGTAAAAGCTTTATTGTACAACACATGGCATAGTCGACAATGATCCATGACACGTATTTAAGCATAGAGCTATAACGCCGCGTTAATGGGCAGACAACGCTACCGCAAACCTAAGCCATTGTGGCATAAACACTAATACCAAACTGTGAGACAAAACTGCCAAGCGTTGACTGTCCAATTGAACGCTTGGTTATGTGGAGACTAGCCCCACTTTTGCAACGCACAATCTAATGCCTTTAAAACTCGTTTACGATTGGATGCTTTGTTTAAGCCTTTTGGCAATTTACAATACCAAGGATGCCAATAGTGTTCAGATGGAGGGTGAGAGTCACGCGTTGAGGGGTGAACTTTCTGCACAAAATACGCTTTGCATTCAATAATCTGCTCAATACTGACAAATTGAAATGTAAAACCACATACGTTGACAAAGTACACCCATTGCTTCAAAAGGTTATCCCTACTTTTCTTTACAGGTACACCACCTTCATTATATGAGCTCATGAAATCAGAGTGCACTTTGGGGTCTGCTAACTCACGCCATATTTTACTCATATTTTCTCCACATAACGCCGCGTTAATGGGCAGACAACGCTACCACATACTTAAACCATTGTGACATCAACACTAATGCCAAAATAAGAGCCAAAACTGCCAAGCGTTGACTGTCCCTTTGAACGCTTTGTTATGCCACTAGCGGTCACTGATTGCGACTTTACTTGCTAGACCAATAAGTAAAACACCCGAAAATCCCTCCAGTGTTCGTGAATAACGCTGAGAATTCGGGCGACTAAAGACCCAACTACCCACTGATGCATATAAAACATTACACACTGTAGCTAATACGCTGAATAGCAAACCAAGCACCAATAATTGCATTGAAGCCGAACCTGCCGAGGCATCAATAAACTGAGGAAGGAATGAAAGGAAGAATAGTGCTACCTTAGGGTTTAAAACACTAACGATAACACCTTGTAAAAATACATTTTTGTCGCTGTCAACGCTTTCACTTACCACTAATTTGCTATCCCAAATAGACTAGGTAAGCGGCACCTAGCCATTTTACGGCACTAAAAGCTACCGCAGAGCTGAGGATGATTGCTGATAAACCTAAAGACGCAGCTAATGTATGAACAAAGTAACCAACACCAAGCCCCATTGCAGCTTTAAACCCTGTAACCAGCTTACCTTTCATTGTGTTTGAAACAATGTAGATAACGTCTGGCCCCGGTATCATATTGATAGCCAAACAAGCGACTACAAATAATAGTAGTGAATTAAAATCCATTTCCTTTTCTCCATATTTGATAGCTGTGGCATAACGCCGCATTAAGGTGTGAGTGGCGCTTGGCTATACTTGAGCGAAGCGAAACTGCCAAGCGTTGCGAATCACTCTTAAATGCTTTGTTATACAAATTTAGTAAGTGTATCTAAAACCGAGACTAGCATTGACCCCACCACCATCACCTATTTGATCTTGGTACCTTTTAATACCTCCATGATATGAACAGGTACCAGAGCCTACGCTATCAGATTCTGTACCGTCATTACATTCAGTTGGTGAGGTCAGATCTATGTGGTAGCGATAGCCTAATGACAATTCAGCATTCCAGTGCTCAGAGATTGAGTAGCTCCCTGTAAAGCCTACAGGAAAAGAAAGCAGTGTGTTCGTATTCTGGAACCGTTCATAATCGATGTATGATACGCCAATACCCACATTGAACAATAAGTCCAAGCTTTCACTGTCGATTAACTTAAAATTATAAGCACCGGAAAAATCAAAATAGGTGAGATCATCAGAGCTATTCATAACATCCAATTCTAGATATAGATTTTTGTCTTCCTTCCATGAGTAACCAATCGTCACACCTTGAGCTGATGTTGATACTTGATCGAATTCTAGTTGCTGAACTCCGTATTCAACGTATGGACCCGAGGCATACACGTTGCCACAAAACAATAACGAGATCACCATTAGATGTTTATTCAAAGTATTACTCCTATATTTGAGGTGAGCCTTTTCCATGTTGTATGTTTGCTGTGCTGAATAATTTGTATAACGCCGCATTAAGGTGTGAGCAACGCTACCACCAAACCTTAATCATACCGCCTTAAACACAAAACCCAACGATGAAGAGAAAAACGCCAAGCGTTGGGAATCACTCTTGAATGCTTTGTTATATGCGCTCTGAAAGTTAGCTAAAAAACTCAACCACATCACTATGGAACGATGCCATTGCAACTGTGGTTGTCGTCATTTCTGACGTAACTTCCCAAGGCTCTGGGCCTTCATTTTCACACACGGAAAGTAAAACGTTAACATGACCTAGAGAGTCACAAGTAAAAGTTAGACTTAGGTCTTGCTCAATTGACTGAATTAGAACGTTACCATCCCAGCCCTTCCAATTTTCAGCCATAAACTGAATGCTTTCCATCCAATAAGCTGTATCTGAGTAGCCCCATATACGTTTGCTATAGCTCATAAATGGAGACTTATACGAGACATAGAAGTAATCACCGTCACGATCAAAGAAACAAATTTCAGAAGATGTTTCTGCCGATTTTAAAACTACATTTTTCATCTTGAATTCAATTCCTTGTGAAGCATATAACGCCCTGTTAAGGTGTGAGCAACGTAATACCAAAGCCTCCGCATACCACCTAAAACACTAAACGCAACGCAACGCATAGTAAAAATGCCACGCGTTGCGAATCACTCTTAAACAGATTGTTAGGTGCGTTTTCCACGATGCTATAGATCGCTGTATGCAATTGTTTCTATTTTGTCTCGATTAACACCGCACTCAATGAGGCTTTGTGTGAAAATATCTTCTTGGTCCTCAGAGTAACAACAAACTTTCCAAGTCGCCTCTGGAACACTTTTAGCAATACGCGCGAAATATGGCTGATCAATAGTATTCAAAGAATGCCCTATTATGACAACCTCTTCGATGTTACTGAGTTGTTCAAAATACCATTCATGTTGCTCAATGACGTCAGCTACTGGCTTTTTTAATGCGTATAAAGGATAACGAGCGCCGCTTTGAGCGTCTGAGAACATATCTCTGGTACTTTCACCGTCTTCGTCAAACTCAGCAGGCTCAACTATAGTTTCACCATGTCCAAAAATTAGTTCATCGTGTGTTTCAGCACGACCATGAATATGGAATACATGATTATCTTCAATACCGTACACAGCTTGGAGAGTTGATGTATAGTTGAAGGTTATGAACTGAGAATCTTCAGGAAAAGTCATTTTCTGTTCAGCAGCACTCACATCAAGTTGGTTGACCCAACCAGTAAAAGTTTCTCTTACTGATGAAACGTGTATGTCCGTTTGCTCCGTAATTTCATCTTCCAAACCATATATGAAACTAGGTCTGAAATCATCCGAAGTAATATCAACTTCGTTGTGAAAATCGAAAAAACCGTCCGCATCAAAAGCACCTAGAGCATTTTCAAAATCATGCCAAGGCTCGTGAACACTTAAATCAAATAGGTAGTAGTTTCCCAATTCATCAAGCGTTTCCTGAGCAAATTCATAGAACTCGCGATAACTCGTTGGCAAGCCATGCCATAAGTCAAATCCATTACCGATAATGTATAAATTAGTCAACGTCTATACCTCTTAGCACCTAACGCCGCATTAAGGTGTGAACAACGCTACCACTAAACCTAACCATACCACCGTAATCACAAAACCCAACGATAGAATGAAAAATGCCAAGCGTTGGGAATCACTCTTAAATGCTTTGTTATATTCCCCAAATGCTTAGCTCAAANACCTAACGCCGCATTAAGGTGTGAACAACGCTACCACTAAACCTAACCATACCACCGTAATCACAAAACCCAACGATAGAATGAAAAATGCCAAGCGTTGGGAATCACTCTTAAATGCTTTGTTATATTCCCCAAATGCTTAGCTCAAAATCATTCCGACAAAAAGAAGTATGATTAAACTCTGCAATAACACCGCAATCTAGATCTGCACCAACCCACCCAAAATCATAGCTTTCATTCTGAGAAGTAAATAATTCAAGCTCACTTGAGAAAAGAAATAGTTCGGAAAGTTTGACCTTATAATAAGGTCCGTCAACATCAAAGAACAGCCACCCCTCATACTCTCGTGAAGGAAGCTCTCTAAGGGCACCGAAAAGGTCGCTCCAGTACTGAAAAGAAAAACTCCTCCAGTTTTCGATAACGCCTCTGGTAGTGGTTTGAGTATCTGTTGATTGATCCCACGTTGAAAAAGCTGCATAGCGTAAACAAATTACATCACTTGAGAAATTTACTTGACCCAAATAGCCAGCCAATGATTCGGGAAGCTTAGAGAGCAGCTTTTCTCTAGCTCTACGGTTCCGATTCTCTTTAAGTTTTTGTTCAATTTTACTCATATTTCACCTGGGAATATAACGACCTTGCTAAGCGGCTACCAACRATACCACAAAACTCMAACAAACCACCGTAGACACTAAACACAACCAGACACAAAACCGCCAAGCGTTGGTTGTCCGTCTTGAGTTGATTGTTAGGTATGATCATCAAACATGCCTTTGCTCGTTGGTGCTATAGGACTCCCCCATGCAACACCAAAGCCAACTGCACCGCAATAACCACCGAAACTGAATACAATCACATCACTTTTTTTGCGGTGGTTCACTAAAGCAAAAAACTAGCCGGATGGAAATAACTAACTTTCAACGAACAAACTTGGCCAAGAGCACTTAAAACCAGAAAAAACTCAGCCACTAACGTCAAAGCTTGCCAGTTGAAGAAACTTTCACCTGAAAACATTTGAGCCACATGGCCGCTGAGATTCACTACAAATACGATTATTGAAGTGGCTGACTGCCAAACTAAAAAAACGTGCAAACTTAAAGCAACCTAACGCCGCATTAAGGTGTGAGCGACGCTTGGCTATACTTGAGCGAAGCGAAATTGCCAAGCGTTGCGAATCACTCTTAAATGCTTTGTTAGGGCACTATTTTCAAAGAAGACCATCTTACTAGCCAGCCCTTTGAATTTACACGATTTTCAAACGTTTCTCGTGACCTTTTAGGATTATGTGTGACACAGTAACCAAATAAGGATTCGTACCCAAAAGCTGCAATACATTCATAGCTATCAGGTGCAACTTGTCGAATGGCAACAGCTGTCTCTTGTTCTGGCCAATAGCTCATAGCATCAAGGGAGCTTGTGTAGGGTAAATCACCATTCCGAGTATGCATGAGTGCTTGGTTACGAACTTGCCAGTTAACTCCCGGCATTAGCTGCTTGAGCTGAGATTCATGGTGTAAATATACTTTAGGGTCGTTCTCGTCTGGAGCAAAGTAAATAACATCCGCATCGTTCAATGGTGTTGCTACATCAAAGCCATGCAGTGCATCCCAAACAAGATTACGAACGAAGCCAGCTGCAATATAACACTGAGGCAAGCCCAATTTAGAGACACACTCTAAGGCTTTAACTCTAACTGGATCTTGTTTGATTAATTCTACGATTCTATCCATTTCCGCCCTGTGCCCTAACGCCGCGTTAATGGGCAGACAACGCTACCACATACTTAAATGATTGCGACATAAACACTAATGCTAAACTGTGAGCCAAAACTGCTAAGCGTTGACTGTCCAATTGAACGCTTGGTTATGTGCGTACTAACGACATGGGGACAAAACGAACCCCATTAAACTCAGCTTCATCACCTGTTTTAAGGAAGCCATGGCCATGGTAAAAATCCACTGCATTAACTGATGAACGTAAGCTTATTTCATTGGCATCGCTTGATGCCAATAAATGTTCGAGCAATATACGACCTAACCCCGTGCCTTGGGCCTGTTTTGACACGAAAAGGTGGGTGAGATAGTTACCGTCACGTAACGCAGCAAAGCCTAGCAAATTATCATTTGAGACCACCTTAATGGCCAAAAAGTTTTTGCCGCTAAACACGGTATGTAAATCTGGGACAATTCTTTCGTTAAACTGTTGCTTACCTTCTTCACCAAACAAAGGAAGAATATCTAAAGCTGAAACTTCAGAGACAAGATTCAACACAGCATAGATGTCATCCACTGATACGTTTTGAATTAACATATTACCTCCGAGCACCATAACGCCGTGTTAGGGGCAGCAACGCTACCACATACTTAAACCATTGCGAGATAAACACTAATACCAAATTGTAATCCAAAATTGCCAAGCGTTGGATGTCCCTTTGAACACTTTGTTATGTGTTTAGCTCTTAGATTATTCTGGAAGCCTTTCGTAACTAGGTACATCGCACAATTTCATAGACCATTTATCGCTACTACCAACAAAGATTTTAGCAGTAGGCGGAATTGGAACTGAACTATCGAGGCTACCAGCCGGAACCACTACGCTGTTAATACTTTCTGCAAACGTTGGGATTGCAGACCCGCATTTTGAACAAAAGCTTTTTGCATGAAATGAATTTGGATGCTTATACGTTCTGACATCACTTTCACCGTTTAACCAAGTTAAGGTGCCAGCTTTAGCAAACAAATTTGCACCATGAGCCGAGCCTGTACCCTTTTGGCAACGAGTACAATGGCATAAAAAGAAAGACTGGAACTCACCTAAAATCTCATACTTCACGCTACCACAAAGGCATGAACCTCGATGTTTATTCGCCATAAAAGCCTCCTTTCTTTCGATTACACATAACGCCCTTGCTAAGCGGCAACCAACAATACCACAAAACTCAAACAAACCACCGTAAACACCAAGCTCAACCAAACACAAAAACGCCAAGCGTTGGTTGTCCGTCTTGAGCGGATGGTTAGGTATGCTCATTACGAATATCTTTGCCAGCTTGAGCTATAGGACTAAGCCATAAAACAACAAAGCCACATGCACCGCAATAACCACCCAAGCGGAATGACAACCACATCACTATTTTTGCGGTGGCTCGCTGAAGCAAAAAGACTGACCAGATTGAGATAACGAACTACCAATTAATAGACTTGGACAAGAGCACTTAAAACAGAAGACACTCTGCCTACTCACACAAATGCTTGTCAACTGAATGAAACCTTCACCTGAAAAAGTTCGAGTCACACGACCATTTAAATTCGTGACAAACAAAATAATTGAAGTGGCTGATTGCAAAACTACAAACCTTACAAGCTTAAAGCAACCTAACGCCCTGTTAAGGTGTGAGCAACGCAATACTGAAGCTACCGCATACCACCTTAAACACTAAACGCAACGCATAGCAAAAATGCCACGCGTTGCGAATCACTCTTAAACAGATTGTTAGGTTTAAACCACTGGGCTAAATGTATGAGTACAATGTGGATGCTCAGGTAACTTTAGATCTTTCCCCCAATTACCATCACCATATGATGATTTCAGGCGCTCTAACATTACTTGCGCACTTTGCGTCGTACCGGCTAATTGTTGAGAACACTTTGACGAACCTTGTTCATTAGTAGAATGCTCAATAAAACAATCGTCGCTGCCGCTTTCAATGATAAGCTCTAATACAGCTTGATTGTAAAATCTGCTGACTTGAGTACGAACCAAACGCTCAGCCCAACGGCTAGGAAACACCTGATTACTAGCAGAATACATACTTTGGTTTCGTGGTAACTTCCTTTCTGTTTCACTAATAGCGGTGTTGAGATCGATTTTTTGATCGAAGAAATCAATCAAAATTTCTCTGAAGTCATCCAGCCTAGACCCTCCGGTCGTAACTTTACCTGAAATCGGTTCATACTGAACCAAATCCAAAGTCTTACGCGTAAGATCAGCGTTATTCTTCAGCGCGTCGTGTATCTCGTAAAAATCTTTGGCATAAATAGCTGTCATACAGCCTCCATATAAAGAACATAAAGAAAGGCAATTGCCATTCCAAAGTACTATATGGAGATCAATACCCACATTTAAATGGTGGGATTTAATATTACATTAGTTGCATTTCATTTTGAGACTTGCCAAAAGAAACCTAACGCCGCATTAAGGTGTGAGCGGCGCTTGGCTATACTTGAGCGAAGCGAAACTGCCAAGCGTTGCGAATCACTCTTAAATGCTTTGTTAACCATATGGGACATTGATGCTTAGTTAGCCTTTGAAAGAGTAATTTCTCTATCTAATACCGAGAAATCCCAGTCACGAAAGTTTTCGTAGATTTCAAACCCATCCAAATTTTCCGACCAGACGACATCTGTGTTACCTGAACTCCACTGCACCCCATAAGAAAGGGACTTCCCATCTGAACTACAATGCAATACTTTGGGTTCACCGTCACTAAACACCTTTGACGTTACAATAGATGTATTGGGTGTACAATCCACTGCAAAGGTTGCTCTGGCACTTAGAATGTAGTCTTTGCTTTTTGAGGCATAAATAACATATTGTTTATTCAAGTTAACTTTTCTTAATAGTGTTTTTTTAAAAAACGGATTGTAGTTCGACTGAATGCGCTCATATTTATCGTACCACACCCACTTATCCGACGTAAGGAATGATAGTTCGGCTTGCTCTCGCTGAGCTTGTTCATATTTCATATACCCAAGCCAACCACCGACCAATACAGCAATTGCCGCTGTAGCTAACACTAAAAACTTTAATAACTTCTTTAATAGTCTCATTTTAATTTCTCTGAGTCGCGTAAATATGGTTAACGCCCAATTAAGGGGTGAACAACGCCTCCACCCAACCTAAAACATTGTGCCATAAACACTAAAATTGAAGTAGAAGCAAAAATGCCAAGCGTTGTGAATCCCACTTAAATTGCTTGTTATGTGCGAACCAAACGGTAGCGCCTTACTGTGCCTTCACTTTCATCTGTGTAGTTGCCCAGATAGACACCACCACAGTTTTCGATGACTTTTTGTGATGCTGAGTTTTCGATTGAACAGGTCACAATAGCTGAGTCAGATACAACATTGTCACGAACCCAAGCGAGAAGAAATGAGGCGCCCCCTTTACCACGAGCTGTCGGTTTGGTTTCATAACCAATATGACCTATGACATTTTCAATGTACTCGTTTGTACCGTGTCGAACTCTTATTGACCCGAGAATTACACCTGACTCCATACAAAAATAAGTTGTTATTGGAGCCCAACCGTCAGGCAACCCTAAACCTTTGGAGTATGCGATTCTCTTCTTTAGATACGCACTGCTGTCAGTTTTTGCTTCTTCATAAAGCTCTAAGCCATCAGCAATACAGGACTCAACGTAGTCTTTAAACTGGTCTTGATGACCTACTTTCGCTTTCGTAATTTCCATTTGACTCCTAAGCACATAACGCCCGCTTAAGTGGTGAGCAACACTACCACGATATTCAATTTTTACACCGTAAACACAAAAGCCAATCCAAATAAAAACTGCCGAGCGTTGCGAATCCGTCTTAAAGCGTTTGTTAGGCAAATTTTATAGATATGCACCGACTACTGACATACAGTGCTCAACCGTGCTTTCTTTTTCACCGACTGGCGCAACATAATGAATTGCCGATTCAGCGTCCGCCCTACCTGATAACTTGCTAATCACCCACCCAGCCAAGTACTTTGATGACAGACAACCACCTGCTGTCGCAAGATTTCCTTTAGCATAAAAGGGTTGCTCTAAAACAGTCACTCCTGATTCGACAACCCAAGGTTTCGTTGTCAAATCGGTACAAGCTGGTATTTGATGCAGTAAACCAAGTACTGACATGAGCAACGTACCTGAACATTGTCCACCAATTAACTGAGTTTCAGGGTTTAGCTTTAGCCTTGAAAGTATATCTCTATCTTGAGCAATTTCGCGCGTTAGTACACCGCTGCCAAATAATACGACGTTGGCTTGATTAGCAAACTCAAGAGGTTGTTGGGATTGGATTGTAACTCCGTTCATTGAAGTGACGTATTGAGATGGACTAGTTATTTGTACATTCCAACCATCGCCTTTCATTCGGTTCAATATTCCCGCCGCTATAAATGAATCAAGTTCATTAAATCCGTCAAAAGTTAGTACAGCAATGTCCATATTTACTCCTATTTGCCTAACGCCGCGTTAAGTGGTGAACAACGCCAACCAGCAAGCCTAAACCCTTACACCTTAAACACTAAAACTGATTTAAGCCGAGATCGCCAAGCGTTGTGAATCCGCCTTAAACGCCTTGTTAGGCGAAGTTTCCCACCAGTGTTTAAGTGATTTTGAAAGCAGATTACCCGAAACAAAATAAGCAACCAAACACCCACTGACTTTTTGTGATTCAAGAACCATAAAAGCCACTTTGTTTCAGCCGAAATTTCAACAACCACGAAATACAGACTTTCAGCGTTCAAGTTGCTTTTGAGGAAGCGAAACTTAAAGCGAGAACGAAAGCCTCGATTAACTTGCCCTTTCCACACTTTGAGCCAGTTAGATTCACAACCAACCGACTGTGAAAACCAATGAGGCAACCCGCGAACCTTGGCATGTTTTACGGCCAGAGAGATTCAAGAATTCAAGCCGACAATGTTGAATTGCCGACTTAGAAAAACGAATGCTCAAAGAGAACTAAGAAGATGAGAACAAAGAACTTTTCTGCCCGTCGCCTAACGCCCAATTAAGGGGTGAGCAACGCTACCACCCAAACCTAATGCATTGTGCCATAAACACTTAATTTGAAGTAGAAGCAAAAATGCCAAGCGTTGCGAATCCCTCTTAAATTGATTGTTATACGTTTTTCTCAGAGAGGGCCATGATCATTAAGCACGTTTCTAAATTGGTGTAACGTGCGGATCGCCTTATTATAGTCTTGCATAGTGTATTGTTGGTATTCCCTATCCGAAACTAAAACTATATGAATATTATTTCTTTGGTCCCAAAGCCAGTCCAAATCATTCTTTAACGATTGTTCGATAACTTTTTTCTCAACAAGTATTTCGGTTCTGCGCTTGTAATTGTTCCTACCCCCATGCCCGTGAAGATAATTTTTTCCTATTGATTCGACTATGTTGCCTATTATTGAGATACCTTGCTTAATCAGCATTTCTTGGGCAGTTCCTTGAATATTTGTTCGATTCAACATCCAGCGATAAATATCCGTTGAAAGCAACGCATAGGAAATATTGTCTTTTAAAATCGAACAAGTGAGGAAGCTATATCTTGAACGATGCTCATCACAACGTCTTATATATCCATATGGAAAGCGAATTTTCGCATCATCATGGTTGCCATCTCCTAAATAATCCTGAATTTGCTGTAGCTTTTGAGAAACCTCATTTGCTGCCAATTTTAACTCTTCATCATTTTTGATCACTGTTTCCTCCTTGAAACGTATAACGCCCTTGCTAAGCGGCAACCAACAATAACACAAAACTCAAACCAACCATCGTAAACACCAAACTCAACCAGACACAAAACCGCCAAGCGTTGGTTGTCCGTCTTGAGCTGATTGTTAGGTATGCTCATTACGAACACTTTTGCTAGCAGGAGCTATAGGACTAAACTATCAAACACCAAAGCTAGCGGCACCGCAATAACCACCCAAGCCGAATAACAACTAAATCACTATTTTTGCGGTGGTTCACTGAAGCAAAAAAGCTAACCAAATTGAGAGAACGAGCTTCCAGTGAATAGGCTTGGACAAAAGCACTTAAAAACAGAAAACACTCAATCACTAACGTCAAAACTTGCCAGTTGAATGAAACCTTCACCTGAAAAAGTTCGAGCCACATGACTGCTGAGATTCGCGATAAACAAGACTATTGAAGTGGCTAAGCGCTAAACTAAAAAAACCAAAACCGTACAACCCCAAAGCAACCTAACGCCCTTGCTAAGCGGCTACCAACAATACCACAAAACTCAAACACACCACCGTAAACACTAAACATAACCAGACACAAAACCGTCAAGCGTTGGTTGTCCGTCTTAAGTAGATTGTTAGGTATGCTCATTACGA
>NZ_JAKEUV010000016.1:0-42720 GCF_022398095.1 Vibrio sp. Isolate23 | reverse complement strand
GCGTCGATTTCAGGGGTAAAGTACACCGCGCACTTTGCCGATTTGTCGGTCGCGGCGAGGTCAATGCCGAACTGGAACTCGGCATCGAACGCGGCGAACAGCCAGTCGGTTGTGGACGTTTGGTCGCGATAGGCTTTGTTTGTCTTACTGTGTTGCTGATGATTTCTTCCCATTGGTTGTGTTCCTGTTGTTAGCAAGTGGCTTCGTTGCGGCCGCTGCGAACGGTGCGGCTGTATTCGTTTCGGGTGCGTGTTCTTAGGCGCATCGCCTGATCGTCGAGGTCGGTCACGATGGAGAAACAAAGGACCAGACAAATCACGCGTAAAATGCCGTGTTCAAACGCACGGGTGATCATGTGCATTGGGCTGTTGGCGCGGAGCTTGAGCCGGATGTCTTGCTCGATGAGCTTCATTTCCGGCGGGGTGAGATCAAGTTCCTTACCAAGTTGTGAAGGGCGTTTCCCTTCGGCGTGGCCTTTCAGGACGGCCAGTTCGTCAAAAGTAAGCCCCATCCCTGGGACCAATTCGAGACTACTCACGGCTTTGGTCCTCCAGTTGAATGTTGTCGATTTGGGCGACGAGTTTGTCAAAGGTGGTTTGTACCTGGTTAACCTGGAAATACGCCGCGTTGATCAGGGCGTGGGTTTCGTCGTCGAGGTTGCCATCAAGGGCCTTTTCCAAAAGTGCCGCGGTAGCCAGTAAGTCGGCGGTGGCCGCTTGAACGGTTTTCTTTTGTTGGCGCTGCACCATTCGAAATTCATTCGGATTGTTGATGCAAATCAGCGATAGTGAGCCGGTCATTGTAATTCCTTAGCCGTTGTTCGTTTTGCGTTATAGTTGTTATCTAGTACCGCAAAATGTTGTTTGTTGCCCGGTAAAAAAACGCGACAAAGCCGCGCTTTTAAAAAGCGTTGTTTACTGGTCGTTGTGCCAGCTTCCCTTAAAGACGAACTTTCCGATGACGGTCAGTTCGGCGAACTGGTCGTCGGTGAATTTCTGGGTCGGGGCGTGTTTCTCGTCGTTGGCGTACACGCTGTAACCGGATCCGATGTCTCGGCGAACGTAACGGACAAACATGTCACCCGCGCCCGTTTCCAGGGCGTAAATACCTGCGCCGGTGATGGTGGTCGCGGTCTTATCAATCAGGATCAGGTCGCCGCGCTCGATGTCCGGCGTCATGGCATCGTCTGGGGCTGTCAGTAGGCGTAAATTGTGTTCGTGTAGGCCGTGACGCTTGAGCGCTTCCACGTTGAACGCCAATTCGTCCGCCACACCGCCCTGGTTCACGTTGGCCACGATGTACTTATTAGTTTCCACCCCGATCCCGGCTTCATCGGTCCAGCCGGCTAAATACTGCGGCGTGGTGTCGAGCACTTTCGCCAGATAGGGGTAAAGCTCCACGCCTGGGCTACGCTGGGCACATTCCCAGTTTTGCCAGCGTCCGGTGGAAATGGATTCCGGGGCGGCTATGGTGGCCGCTGCCGCGGCTTCTCTCGCGGTCCAGCCTTTCTTTAAACGGCGCTCTCGTATGCGGTCGCCGATGATTTCTTTTATGTCTGTTTTCATTCGTTACGCCCTGTTAAACGGGGAGTTTTGTTACCTGGTTAACGTTTTCGTTATTTCATTAATTCGTTAACCACGGCTTTTCAATCGTTATTTTACCACAAAATACCACATTTTGCGGAAATTGCTACACCTCGATCATTGTCATAACAACGTTTTGTTGTTAATCTGTGTCGCAAATCGCGGAAAGGACAACTAAATGAGGTTTCAAGACTGGATCACATCGAAGGGTTTCGGCGCTCAAACTTGGCTGGCCCGCCTGATTGACGTCAGTCCTAAAACGGTGAATGAGTGGGTTCACTTACGCCGTTCGCCTAAACCCTCAAGCAGAAACAAGATCCGCCGCATCTCTGGCGGGAAAGTCGATTTCAGTCTGTTCGATCTGGAGTACGAGCAAGCGCAAGCAGAGAGGGCAGCATGATTGTAATGGCGTTATTAGGCGGAACAGAGGACGACGGCGAGGCGGTATACCTGGCCTTAGTGAGTGAACTCGGCGCGGGTCGGGTTCGTCGCTTATACCTGGGCTATTTGCCGGACCCGGCCGAAAGGGCGCGTCGTCTTCGGTTAGAACTGTCGGGCCGTTGGCCGGATGACATTGTCACCCTGGTTATTGGCAGCAATAGCGCCGAAGAACTGCAAGCACTGCGCCGTTTGGGCGCGTTCGTTTGCCATCAATACGGGTCATTGACCGAGTTTTATGATCGCCTGGACATCAAACATCACGATTTGATGGTCAGCGAAGCCGACAACACGCCGGCGCACGTACTGACCGCCATCGAAGCCTGGTCGGAATGTTATGTCCGAAAGCTCGATCGCCGTCGTAAGCGCAAGCAGCAAACAACCAATAAGGCGGTGGCATGAGTTTAACCAAAGGGGCGGTGATGCTGGGACAGCGTCCCCGCTTTCGTGAGTTCCTGGCGGCATTACTAAGCCGTCATGTAGACAGCGAACAACAGGCCGCGGTGGCCGTTCGTGATTACTGCGGCATTGCGTCCCGCCGTGAGCTGAACACCAACCGCGCCGCGGGCGACAAATATCGCCACCTGATCCGTTTGTTCAATCGTTGGATGAACGGCGAACCCATTCACCAGGAGAGAAGCCAATGAGCAAGCCGACTAACCGTTTCGCCGTCACCGGTGAGAAAGAAGCCGAGGACCAATTAAAAGCCCTGTACGGTCGCGCACCGGTGCGAACGGGCTCGACCTCGGCCCACCGCATGACCTGGTTTGTGAAAAACCGCTCCGCTCAAATGGCGCGCGCCAGTACCCACCGTAACGGCGCGGGTCAGCCCCTTTTCATTGTGGAAGTGAAGTAAGGGCAATTCATGGCGAACTGGGATGAGATTTTCGACCAATGGGCGCGGTGGGTACATCGCGGCGCATTGGTGCCCGGTGGCCAGTCGATTTTGGGCAAGCTGATCGAGTGTCAAGGGGTGTTTGGCGGCGGTGGCGCGGGCCCTGTTTTGGATTGCATCGAAGCCGAAGTTGAGGCGGCGGTGTTACGTTTGGCGGCAGAGAATAAAGCAGCCGCGACCATTCTACGCATTGAGTACGGGGCCGTTGGCAACATCAACGACGATACCCAACTCAAACGAGCACTACGGGCCGGGATCAGCTTGCCCACCTATAAACGCCGCCTGAAAACGGCGCGCGAATTCGTGATCGAGTCATTAATCAAGAAAAGGACTTAAACGCATGTATCGGACCTCTGACGAACGCCATTTACTGAACCACAAACAACGGGATAAGTCGCGCACCATCCCAATCGTGAAGGTGAACCCGGATAAGGTCCACTGTCGCCGTCGTATCGAGGACATTCTCGAACAGCGTCGCATTAATGCCGATTTTGAACTGTAAAGAATTAACGAATTAAAGAAAGTGAGAGAGCTTATTTTATTGGGTGTCAGTCTTCCCGCCGCGTATGCGCTGTTTGGTTGGCTGGCACCGTAAGCGGGGCCAGTATGAAAACCAACGTCATCACCTTTTCAGAGCCGAACATCAAAGCCGAGAAAGCCGGCACCGCCCGCACCTTACGAGAGGCGGGACTCCCGCTTCGCTTTCGCTTCCATCAAAACCGCGACAGTGGATCCTGGTATCTGGTCCGCCGTGACCGTTGGTATCTGCTGGGCTATTGGCCGTTATTGACCGCGAAAGCCGTGAAGAAACTCTTACCCGAGAAGCTGGCCGCGCTGGCCATCAATGCCAACAGCAACTTATTACACACCGAGTTCGAGAGCGTCGGCGACGTGTTGAACTGGTATCAAGGGCGCATCGAGAAGGACGCCCACCGCTCGAAAACCCGTAAGGCCACCATTAAAAGCGCCATCAAGTGCCACCTGATCCCACACATTGGCGATCTGGCCATTGAAGCGTTAAACCGCCAGGTATTGGATGACGCCTTGATCTGGCCACTCCAGGAACATCGCTCCCTGGCGACCGTGAAATCCGTGTTATCGGTCCTCAAGCAAGCCTTTAAGCAAGCCGAGAAACTGGGCCGCATTGAGGTGAATCCGTTGGCCGGGGTGGTGTTCTCGGACTTCATCTCCGTATCGATTGAACCGAAAGACGGCCGATTGCTGGCCACCGACATCGAACCGCTGTTCCGGGCCTTGGTTGGGTGTGACCTTGTCACGCAATGTTTGGTTGTGATGCTGCTATGTCATGGCACCCGGATCACCGAAACCTTAGCCGCGAAGTGGAGCCACATCGACATGATGGGCCGTCAATGGCGTTTACCGATGGCGGACACCAAAACCGGCGACTGGCATGTGTTGCCGATCTCGGATCCGGTCGCGGACTGGCTGCATCAATATCGTGCCTGGCAAATCGAAACCGGGTATCGCGGGGTGTTCCTGTTCCCCGGTCACAGCCACGCCCAGCCATTAAGTTACAGCACATCAAGAAAACACATTAAGCGAGTGAGTGAGAGTGCCTGGAGCGCCCACGATTGCCGCAAAGCCTTAAAGACCATTTGCACCGATTTAGGGATAGACCACTCGGTCAGTGAGCGCCTGTTAAACCATGCCCAAAGCAAACAGGACAAAGCCTATAACCAGTCGCTTTTCATGGGTCCGATGCGTGACGCCTTAGCCCGTTATCACGCCTGGTTAGACGAACGCGGTTTCATGCTGTTGCGTGGCGAGACAGACACGAGATCAACAAGATCATTTAAACACGACGAGTTAAGTCACTGCGCGGCCTGAGCCAGCAAAGCGACCATCTATCACAGAGGAATAAACAACATGGTGAAAATCATTGAGCTAACACCAGTCGGAAAGGCAGTGAGTTATCAGATTCACCACCGCCGGATACTCGCTACTAAAGGCGATAACTATCTGATTGATAAGGAATTAGATAGATACAAAAGCATCCGTGAAGTGGTCATCGAAGACCAGAAAGCCGGGGACCCTGGGACCCAGAACCATTACCACGGGTGCGAGGCCCGCGGTGTTTGAGAATTTTTCGGCTGTCCTATGCGCCGTCAGCACTCTCGCCAGATCCCTGACGAATCGCAGATCCCGCAAGGGTTGAGCCCTGCCGAAACGATCCTTTTTTAGTGAGTGATATGCCGATGCGATACATGAACATCACCCAGATAGCCATCACCTTCGACCTGAGTCGCGACACGGTACGAAAGCGACTGAGAGCGGCGAACGTCGGGTCGGCCATGAAGGGAAAAAAGCGCGAAGATCTGTATGACATGGCCCAGGTTGGACCGGCCTTGTTTGGTTAATTAACTAATCACCTTTGAGGTGAATAAGAAATTTAGATAAGAGGTAATGATATGCCGCTATTGAAACAGGACATCCGTTCGCCATCGAGAACAGGCAAAACCACCATGTTGTTGGCCCTGGCTGCGGGGTACTTCGCACAAAACATTCCAGGGGTGATCGTGACCCGAACCCAGCAAGCGGTAGGGGAATTTAAAAAACGCCATGCTTCACCGTTTGATGTGTGGGGTCCGAATGAGTTGGTTCGCTATCTTCGAAGAACTCGAAGCAGTGCGCCCCATTACCGTGTGTTCCTGCTGGATGATTCGGATCTGATGTCGTCCAGTGAAGGCCATCCGGCGGAGCTGTTGGAACATCACTTCAAAGATACGTCCGATTACATCGTCGTGGCGTCGTTCTATACCGATGAGCAAACGAAGTCGCCGATCTTGATGTCCCGAGAAAATCCGACCGGTTGGAAACTGGAATCGCTCACCGAAAAGCTACGCGAAGAAATTAATCGTAAGTCGCTGAACATCGCGTCCGATCCGTCATTCGAGGCGCAAATCGTGACGAACAATAACTTTCAAATCATTGGGCTATTGATGCAAATCGAAGCCTTACAGCGCGAATCAATGGTCATTATGTCGCAAATAGGCCCCGACCAGGGACCGACTGGCCGCGCGCGTTTGGGAAACAAAGAGAAACAGGAAGGTGCTACATGCTAATCAACAATTGGAAACAGGCTTATAAGTTGTGGAGTGTCCAGTGTGCCCTGGCCATTGCCCTGGTTAACGTTCTTCTGGCGGTGCTGCCATCGCTCCAGGACTACATGACCGTAACGGTTTACGCGGTGTTGAATGCTGTTCTTGCTGGCGGGATTGCTGTGTTACGTGTTCTGTCCCAGGTTCCCGTGGATCAGTTGAAGGCAAAACATGGCCAGTGAAACCGACCAGGAAAAACTGGAAAAGAAACGCGCCGCGGATCGACGTCGAAAGCGTAAGTCGCGCGCCAAACTGAAAGCCGAACGCGAAGCCCTGGAGGAAAAACAGGGCATCGCTAAGGTTGAGCTGGAATTGCCCGCGACCGATCGGGATCGCCTTGATGCTATGCGCCAGGCCCGCGCCGTGGTTGGCGAACCGTACAGCCGAGAGGAATACATCGCCGAGTTGATCCAGCAAGACGAAAAGCGATACCAGGAACAGGTGGCCGCGCTCGGTTGTTGTGGGAAATGTAAGTCACCGTTGCCGCAAGGCTGTGAAGGTGTGTTCGAGGGTGACAGCGAATGCTGGCGCACCCGTAAGTTTAGGGAATTGATGCTATGAGACTAAGCCACAAACGAAAAATTGCACATAAGAAAGGGGCTTATCAGCCTCGCCTGGTAAGCCGAGTTAAATTTCGCTGGCCGCATTTATTGCCTGGTGAAAAAGTTTGCCTCATGAAATGTCGGACAGGTATGTCTCGTTCGATGTTGCATGATGAAATGATGGGGACGGCCTTGTTTACTGGCAAGCCGCTAAAGGTTGTTATGTCTTGTCACGCAGATGATTGTCTTAAATCTTTGTCTTTGGCCGCGAAACGATTGTCGGAAGTGTTCATTCCTAAAAAGCTATTGTCGTTATTCAAAGGTTCTAGTGTGACAGGTCACAATAAAACACTTAATCAAGCGTGACGCGTCACGCTTGGCTAAGTCCCCGATATGGGGTCAAATGTGATTTAAGTCACCAACGAAAAGATTTTTTAACAACGAAGTGTTGTTTTTTCTGAGCTATTAGATTATGGTTTTCTATAACGTGGTTTTAGTGCGTCCAGAGGGCGGGCTGAATCGCATTCCTAGCCAGCTACTTTTATAAGCCCACCGTATCTTTGGTGGGCTTTTTTTATGCCTATGCAAAAAGTCATCGATAAAGTTTCCGAATGGAAAGGGCGGCTTATCGCGTATGGTGGCGGCTCCGGCGTTTCGGCCTACAGTGCGAAATCCGTCGCCCAACCTGAAAAAATACCCGAAACCGCTCACCAAGTGACAGACATCCTTTCTGTTTACATTCTTCCAGGCGTGACCTTTGGGTCCGCGATCACCATCCTCGGCGCTGCCGTTGTCGTTGGGCGTTTTATTTTCGACGTCTGGAAATACTTCGATCAGCGAAAGCGCCATCAACCAAGTGAGGCCGCTTAATGCTATCCGTAACGCTGTTTAATCTCGCGTATCTGGTTGTTGCCGTTATTACCGTATTTCTGGCGCTCCGAATCCGCGACTGGTTATCAAAGGTTAAATTCCGCGATGAAATCATTCCGATCATCAAAAAAGACCCGCTGGCAACGGCGGTTTATTACGGCTTTTGGGCTGTCGGTGTTTGCCTTCTCGCCGGTTCAATGTTGGGCGTCGGTTGACAAATACGACAGTCAAATTAAGGCCGCCTGGCGTCGCTATGTGCCCACCTATCCCTGGGGACTGGGATGGGCGCAGTTGTGGCAAGAGTCCAGGCTAAACCCGGATGCAGTGAGTCCGGTCGGCGCGGCCGGTGTTGGACAGTTTATGCCTGGCACCTGGTCAGATATGCAGAAACAGGGCGTCGTTCCCGAGGGTGTTTCCCCTCGGGATGCTCGATTCAGCATTCAAGCCGCCGCGTATTACATGCGCCAAAACCTGGACGGTTGGAACGTTTCCGGCCGAACGTCGGGCAGTCGTTACGATTTGGCCGCCGCCGGTTATAACGCGGGCCGTGGTCATTTGTACCGTGCCCAAAAGTTATGTAATGGGGTGATGGAATACACCGGGATCATTGCTTGTTTGCCGGATGTTACCGGCAGACACTCGGCCGAAACCATCGACTACGTGAACAAAATTCACCACTGGTACGAAAAACGGTTCGGGGTGTCCTTATGGTGGTAACAAAAATTCGCATGTTCCTGGCGGTTGGCGTTTTAGCCGCCGGGGCTGTTTTGCTGTGGCGGCTGGATACAGTCACCGACGAACGCGATCAGGCTAATGTTCGCGTGGGCCAGCTAGAGCAAAGCAACAATCAATTAATCGCAGATCTGGCGGCGCAGCGTCGCGAGGTGTCCGCCTTGCAAAGCAGCTACCAGAACGAACAGTCCCGAGTGGCCGACCTGGTCAAAGACTTGGAGCAAGCGCAACAGCGCCGCGCCGAGCGTCAAAAGGTGATCTATGAAACGGCAAATCAATCTGATTGTGGCGTCCAGCCTTTGCCTGATGAGCTTATCCGGTTGCGCCGTGAGCGAACCGCCGCCACCGGTGATTAAAACCGAAGTCATTTATCGTACTCCGCCGGCCGCTTACATGGTCGATTGTGTGGTCCCGCCGTTTACCGGGTCCACCTGGGCCGATTTGGCCGCGGATAATGACGCGCTGATCTCAGTGATCGAGTCTTGCGATAAACGATTCAAACTCATTCGAGCCTGGGAGCAATCGCAACCAGGTAAAACCAATACCGACCCGATGCAATAGGGGACCACTTCCACGCATTCCTTGAAAAGACGCCCTTCACGCATCGGGTCGCTATGCCTTGAGGTGGAAGCGTGGGAACAGTCAGCCACTTAAACGATGCCTTTGCCTGGAACATAACCCGGATCGCCGAGGCATTTGGATTGCACCGCGACACGGTGCGAAAACGATTAAAAGAAGCCAGGGTTAAACCCGCCGGTAAAAAGTCCGGTGTGGATATTTACGCCCTGGCCGATGTTGGCCCGGCATTGTTCGCGGCCGAAGTCGGGAATAAAACCGAAGACGATTACGACCCGAATAAGATGGTTCCGAAAGACCGGAAAGACTTTTTCCAGTCCGAACGGGAGCGCCTGAAATTTCAAACCGAGATCGGCGAGTTGATCCCCGATAGCGATTACCGCCTCGATTTGGCGGCCACGTTGAAATTTTTGGTCAGTGCCTTTGAGTCATTGCCGGATAACCTGGAGCGTCGCAACAAGGTGCCGCCCGAGGTGCTGGAATATGTCGAAGGTTGGGCCGATGAAAACCGGACCTATCTTTATCACAAGTTGCTAGAGGTTGAGCCTGATGCAAATTAGTTACGCGTCGCCGGGGAAAGTTCGGCGCGATGTAGCCAGTTTGATTAAGCCGCCGAACCGTGAACCCGTTTCACAAAGCGCCCGCCGTTTGTTGCATGTTGAACAGGGCGGCGCGATGGTTCCGTGGGATGGGGACCTTGTCCCCTATATCCATGAACCGATGGATTGCCTTAAATCCCGTTTGTATAGCGCGGTAATCTTCGCCGGCCCGGCTCGAACGTCTAAAACCGTGAGCCTGGTCGATGGCTGGATCTGCGACACAATCGTGAATAATCCGGCCGATTTTCTCCTGGTGCAAATCAGCCAGGAAAAAGCCGCGGAATACTCAAAAAAACGTCTGGGACGTGAGTTTAATGCCAGCCCAGAAATACAAGCGGCCTTGTCACCGCGGGCGCATGATAACAACGTCCACGACAAGGTATTCCGAGCAGGTAACTTTTTAAAAATCGGTTGGCCATCGAAGAACATCTTCGCCAGTTCTGACTGGAAGTATGTCGCTATTACCGACTATGACCGGATCCCGCTTAACGTTGATAGTGAAGGCTCCGCCTTCTTGTTGGCGTCAAAGCGTACCCAGACGTTTATGTCCTCGGGCATGACTCTCGCCGAAGGGTCGCCCGGTTTTTACATCACCGATCCGACCTATCGCCCAGCAACTCCGCACGAAGCGCCGCCAACCAATGGCATTTTGGCATTGTATAACCAGGGGGATCGCCGCCTGTTTTACTGGCAGTGTCCTGAGTGTGGCGAATGGTTCGAACCTGATTTCCCATTATTGCAGTGGGATCGGGATTTGACCGACCCGTCAAAGGCTGCGAAAGAGGTGTTTATCGGCTGTCCACATTGCGGCAGTTTGTTAAGCGAATCGAAGCGAATGCCCGGCGGGAAGTCATTAAAAATGACCTTAAACAAGGCCGGATTATGGGTCCCCGAAGGTTGCCAGGCCGACCAGAACGGGCTGATCACCGGCATGAAGCGCGACACACCTATCGCCAGCTTTTGGCAGAAAGGCCCAACCGCCGCGTTTCAAACCTGGAATCAGCTTGTTTATAAGTACCTAACCGCTTTGGCGGAGTATGAGAAAACCGGCAACCTCAACGATTTACAAACCACGGTCAATACCGACCAGGGGAAAGCATTTACGCCGCCGCGTAAGGGGGACCAAAACGCCCATGAGTTAATGCAGCGCCGCACTGATCTAGGTGTGCGTGTTGTGCCTGAGTGGGCGCGGTTCCTTACCGCCGCCGTTGATGTCCAGGCGGGCGCGAAAACTGCCCGTTTTGATGTCATGGTGCTGGCCTGGGGTCCCGAATTGGAACACCAGGTGATCGACCGTTTCAAGATTGAAAAATCCAAACGGACTGATCCGGATAACCCGGACAAGTTTGTCCGGGTGAACCCGGCCGCGTATCTGGAAGATTGGGACTTGTTGACCGAACGAGTGATTAACAAGTCTTACGAACTGGACGACGGCACCGGCCGCCGAATGTCGATCATGCTTACCGGCTGTGACTCGGGCGGTGAGGATGGCGTGTCCGATAACGCCTACGAGTTTTATCGAAAGCTTAAAGCGGAAGGCTTAACACGCCGCTTTATGTTGGTGAAAGGCCGCGGAACGGGGCCCGCTATTCACGAGAGTTTCCCGGATAACACCAAGCGAAGCGACCGAAAGGCGCGCGCTTATGGTGATGTGCCGGTGTACTTGCTGAACACCGACCGGATCAAGGACACGGTGTCGGCAGCCCTGGAGCGCCCCGAACCGGGTCGCCGTTATGTGTGGTTCCCGGATTGGTTGCCCGAAGTCTTTTTCGATGAGTTGTTAGCCGAAGAACGAAGCGCCACGGGCAAGTGGGAACAAGTATCGAAGCGTAACGAAACACTGGACCTGTTTGTTTATAACTGGGCGTGTATCTATAAGCGCAAAGCGGATCGGATTGATTGGGAAGCGCCTCCACCGTGGGCGGTGCCCATTAATGAAAGTTCAGAACTGATAACAAGCGACGGTGAAGCCGTGGCGCTGCCTAAGCGTCGCCGCCGTAGCGCAAGTGTGTAATGGTGGCTTATGGCATATACAAAAGACGACCTCGACCTGATCGACGAAGCAATCGCCAGCGGTGAATTGACGGTCAAGATTAACGGCCGTGAAGTGACCTATCGAAGCATTGACGATTTGCTCAAGGCTCGGCGTCACATTAGCCGCATGATAGCCCGTCAGAACGGGGTCAAGATTAACCCGCTATCTGGCATCGTGACGCGTGTTGATAGAGGGATCCGATAATGGGACGAATCGTAGGACTAGACGGTCAGCCGCTTATGTCCCAACCGTATGAAGGGGCTACCCGTGACCCAAGGGCGACGGGATGGCCAGCGCCATCGGTTGGACCTAATCGGGCCCTGGCCACTGCGGGAAAACCGCTTCGAAACCGGACTCGCGCCGGCTATCGAAACAGCTTGTTGATGCGTTCTGGCCTCAACAAGAACACCACGAACGAAGTGGGGAAAGGCTTCACGCTGATCAGTACGTGTAAGGACGATACGTTCCGCGGTGAAATGAATGCACTATGGAAAATCGTCTCGATGGAGCTTGATCCCTGGGGCGACCTCAATTTCGGCGGGATCTGCCATTTGGCGGTGTTATCTCGTCGAATGTCGGGCGAAGTGTTTATCCGCCGATTGCATCGCCGGATCGGTTCCGGTTTGGAAGTGCCGGTCCAGGTTGAACTGTTAGAGGCCGATATGTGCCCGCAAGAGTTAAACCGCCGGATCAGCCCAACTCGCCGAATCATTCAGGGGATCGAGTTTAACGGCAAGGTGAAAGTGGCTTACTGGTTTTACAAGTCGCACCCAGACGACGGGATCGACTCGGTCAGCTTGAACCAGCTCGAACGCGTTCCGGCCCGTGATGTGCTGCATCATTATAAGCCGTCGCGGCCTGGGCAAGTTCGCGCGGAACCAGAAACGGCCGCGGCATTGCTGAAAGACCGTACCTTCCACGAATACGACGACGCCGAACTCATTCGCAAGAAAGAGCGCAGCGCGTTTACTGGGGTGCTGTATCGAGAATCGTTCGGTGAGGAAGATTGGGAATATGACCCAATGACCGGGAAACCGAAATACGCCGATTCTGAGGCGGCATCGTCCTCGGAAGCGGTCCGAGCTGGCACCATGTTGCGCATGTTACCAGGTGAAAAATTGAACCTGTTCGACGGCGACGACACGGGCGCGGGCTATAAAGACTTTGTTCGCTGGCAATCGTTATTGATGTCGGCCGGCCTTGAAATCCCTTATCCATTGCTAACGGGTGACTGGGCCGGACTTAATGACCGGTTGGTCCGCGCGTTCCTCAATGAGTACCGCCGCGGCATCGCCTTTGATCAGACGAACCTGTCCGGGTTCCAAGTTGCTTTTGGGATCTGGCGCTGGGTGGTTGAAGCGGCGATCTTGGTTAGCAAGGTGAACGCGCCAGGCTTTGCCAGTGACCAGTGGAAATATTTAGCCCTAGACGTCCGCCCGGATGCCTGGAAGCACTTACACCCAGAACAAGACATTAACGCCCGTAATAAGGCGGTGGCGTCGCATATCTCGAATGCAGAGCGCGAGGCGGCCGATTACGGAACGGATGTCGAGGACAACATGAGGCGTAACGCCCGCACGTTGGCCAAGTGGGAAGAAATTTGTAAAGAAGAAGGTGTCGAACAGCCCGCCAAATTAGGCGGGCTTTTTAGTGCCTCGGATAACACCGGAGCGTTAACGGATGAAACATAAATTCGCCCTTAATTATTTGATGTCCCAGCCCTGGGCGCTGGACCAGCAATTGCTGTCACTGATGAGCGACATCGCCAACCGTGACGCCAACAGTCTGACCCTGGAGGATTTCGCCCCGGAATCCTTATCAGGTAAGCCAGGCAAGGCGATTACGCGTGGGATGGAAAAGCGCGAAGGTGGCGTCGCCATGATCCACGTAAGCGGGGTGATCAGTCGCTACGCCAACCTATTCACCAATATCTGCGGTGGCACAA
Source organism: Vibrio sp. Isolate23 (assembly GCF_022398095.1). Lineage (NCBI taxonomy): Bacteria > Pseudomonadati > Pseudomonadota > Gammaproteobacteria > Vibrionales > Vibrionaceae > Vibrio > Vibrio sp. Isolate23. The sequence goes on along the minus strand of NZ_JAKEUV010000016.1, from coordinate 29,386 downwards.
CCACCCAGCTATTGGCCCAGGACTTTACCCAAGCCCTGAATGACCCAAGCATTAAGGCCATTTTGTTGAACATCGACTCGCCAGGCGGCGAGGCGAAAGGCATTCACGAACTGGCTGAGATGATTTATCAGGCCCGCGGCAAAAAACGAATTATCGCCTATGTCGGCGGGAATGCTTGTTCCGCGGCGTACTGGATCGCCAGTGCGTGCGACGAGATTGTCATCGATGCAACAGGGTGCGCTGGCTCTATCGGCACCGTGCTCGAAATGCGCGTCCGTAAGCAGCGAGACGAGGACGAGTTCGAAACCATCGAAATCGTGTCCAGTCAGTCGCCGAATAAGCGCCAGGACCCAAGTACAGAAACCGGTCGGGCCGCTTACCAGAAACACCTGGACGATTTGGCCGAAGTATTTGTCCAGCGCGTCGCGCGAAACATGGCGGTCAGTCGTGACACGGTCATTAACGAATTCGGCGGCGGCGGGATCTTGATAGGTCAAGACGCCGTCGATAAAGGCATGGCTCACCGATTGGGGAGTCTGGAAGGCGTTATCGCCGAACTCAAAACAGGAAAAAAAGCCACTATGGATCCTAAGAAAGAAGAAACCGGCGCGAGTGACGACAACAAAGTCGTGCTTACGCTGCCGGGTTCCGATGCTGTCAGTGCTGCCGACCTGGTCGCGGCGATCACGGAGCAGCGTCCGGACGCAATTGAAGCCATTAAAGGCCCAGCCCCGGAAATGGCTCTCGCTCATGCGTCCGATATTGTTCAGCTATGTGCTAAAGCGGGCGTTCCGGCATTGTCGGCCACGCTGTTAAAAGATGGCGTCACCAAGGCGTCAGCCGAAAACACCATCACGATGGCCGGCGCGCTAAAAGATACCTTGGCCGCTTCGGGCCTATCCGGTAGTTATGACGCCCTGGTCGGCTGCATTGACGATCCGGTGAAAATGGTCGGTAAGGCTATCCATGAAGCGAAAGCCGAAGTCGATGAAAACGGCGACCAAACCCGCCAAATCACCGATGAAGTCAAAAAGACCGCGTCACTGAACGCGAACGACATTTACGCCAAGCGCCGATAAGCGCCTGGTATCACTTAGGCCCACTACGAAATAAGGAAAGGCAATGACTGTAAATAAAATGCTGCCACATCCTGGCGCGCACATTGCGGGCGAGGTTGCGGGCGTATCAAGAGATTCGATCGTCGTGGTCGGTGGTGCGTATGCGTCGGGCACCGTGCTCGGCGAGAAAGACGACGGCACCTTCACCCAGTTAGACCTGGCCGTTGATGCAACAGAAGCCAACACCGCCGAGGTGGTGCTGTATGGTCACATTGATGCAACGGCCGGCCCGGTTCCGGCGGTTGCTCATGCGCGTGTTTGTGGGGTGTATGACGCCAAACTGACCTGGCCGGATGGTATGACGGAAGTCCAAAAGACGGACGCGGTCGCTAACCTGGCGAAAAAACAGATCGTCCTGCGTTAAGCGGGGCGTTTACTTCCCATTTCTGATAAAGAGAGAGATTCATGGAAATTCAAGCAGCGCTGGAATCCGGTAAATTTGAAATCCGTTCACTGACGGCCGCAATTAACAACCTGGAAGTGCCTAAAACACGCCTGGCTGAACTGAAACTGTTCGAAGAAAAAGGCATTCGTACCACGACTATCGATATTGAATATAAAGACGGTCAAATCCAACTGGTTGAAGATGTTGAACGTGGTGCCGATGGCACACCATTAGATGATCCAGACCGTAAAATCTACTCGTTCCGTGCGGTGCATTTGCCAGTGCCGGCGAGTGTGTTTGCTGATGACATCCAAAACAGCCGCGCTTTTGGTGAAGAAGATGAACTCGAAAGCCTACAGGTGGTGATCGATGAGAAACTGGAAACAGCCCGTCAGAGCATCGATGTCACGATCGAGTATTTCCGTTTTGGTGCCATCTTCGGCAAGGTTTACGGCAAGAAAGGTAAAGTGATTGTCGATCTGTTTAAGGTGTTCGACATTAAAGAAACCGACGGTGAAAACACGGTCGATTTCAACAAGCCACTACGAACCCAGCTTCTCCAGGTAAAACGCGATTCAGAAAAACACCAGAAAGGCATTAAAGCGAAAGGCTACCGCGCATTTTGTCGCCCTGAGTTTTTCGATGAAATGCTGGAAAACGAAAGTTTCTATAAAGCGTTTGAGCGTCAGAACGACGGTGAAAACTTGCGTGAAGACGTTCGCCGCGGTGTGTTTTGGCAAGGTACATGGTGGGAAGAATACGACGAGAAATTCGGCGATAAAGACCCAATGCCAGAGAAATACGGCGCGGTGGTTGTTCCGGTAGGAAAGCCGAAAATGTTCATGACCTACTTTGCACCGGCGAACTACAACGAAACCGTGAATACGGTCGGCCTACCGTATTACACCAACTCGGAGCCGAAGAAGATGAATAAGGGTGTGGATATGGAAGCACAGTCTAACCCGATGAACGTCTGTACTAGCCCGCTGGCGGTTCGCCGTATCAAGTTCACACCGACGGCTGAGGCTGCTTAATGCCTCGCGAACGGGACCCGTTCAAACGTGCCGCAAGCCGGATCATTAAACGGTTATGCCGTCCGGTGAAAATGGTCACGCCGAACGGGGTGCCGGTCGAGTTGGTCGGCGTGTTCGACCATCCAGAAAAAGAAGTCATCACCAAAGGGAAGCGGGGGCAACTGACGCTTAAGGCGGACGTTCCCACGCTAACCGTATTGGCCGATGAATGCCCAACGTTAAACAAAGACATCCGTGTCTTTATCGATGGCCGTGAATATTACCCGGTCCCGTCGCAATCCTATGATGACGGGGCGGGCGGTATGGTCATCGTGTTAGCTGATGCGATCCCGGATGCCAATTTCGAGGATGATCAGGAAGATGGCGGAAAGTGGCGTTAGCGTTCAGATGAACTTTGCCCGTGCGATCAGGAATGTGACCGCGCGGATTGAAGCAACACCGGCACAACTCACCAAGGCCAGCGAACGGGCAATGAAAAAAACCATTCGCTGGCTTTCGGGCCGAGTCGCCAGGGAACTGGCGCAACAGCTCGGGGTTCCTCAAAAGTACCTGAAAAAACGTTTGTTAGTGCGTACCGCCGGCAAAGGTTCGGATCAGGTCCATATCCTTTGGATGGGTGCCATGCCATTGGCCGCGGAACAGGCGGGCAAAGCGAGGCAAACCCGGAAAGGTGTCACCGTTGGAAAGCGAAAGTTTGACGGCGCGTTTTATCGGGCGGTGTATAACGCCGATGAAAACGTCTATATCCGAACATCTCGCAACCAGGGATACACCACGTTAAGCCCAGGCCAGCGAAAGCCGGCTAATCGCACACTGGCCCCGGAATATGCCGGCCGTTTCCCAGTTCAGCGTTTGGGCGTTGAAATCGAAACTATCGCGGCGGAAATATTCCGACGGCTCGATCGTCGTGCCATCGATAGGTTTAACACCCTAATCGAACAGGAATTGAATTACGCCGTGAACCATGAAAAAGCCAAATAAGGGGTTGTGATGCGTGATGATGATTTCACAGTGATCCATAACGCCCAGGTAGCCGCGTTCAAAGAAGCGATGCCGAAGCAATTCCAGGTTACTGATTACGCCCCGGAAATGCTCACGGGTAAAACGGCTATCAATTCCCCGGCGATCTTGATTGAAGCGGTCAGCGTTAAGCCTGGCGAGAAACGTTCCGGCGGTCGCCTGGCGCTTAATGTTGAGTTTGCCGCTCACTGCATCCTGAGCATGAAAACCCAAAAGGTACAAGTGGAGGTCCGCAACGTGGCCGCCCGTGCTTTGCAAGTGGTGGATAAAAACCGCTGGGGCCTTTCTCATGCCGAACAGCCGAAAGAGCTATCCGCTTATCCTGGTATGTTCAGCGAAAAGCTCGGGTTTGAAAGCTGGGTCATTTCCTGGGAACAGGAATTCCACCTCGGCGAAGTGGATCTCGGCGATGACTGGCTCCCATCTGAGGTGTATATCGGGGAAGCGCCGAACATTGGCGCAGCCCATAAAGACGATTACGAGAAAGTGACCGATGAGTGATCCACGAATTGAAAACTTGCTAAAGCGAGTTGAAGAACTCGAACGCCGGGTCGCGCAAATGGTGGTCCGTGGGAAAGTTCATGCAGTGGATCCCGCGAACAAAGTCGCCCGTGTTGCTTATGGCCCGCGTGGTCAACAGCAGCTTACCGGGTGGTTGCCCTGGAAGCCGTCACGAACGGGTAAGGCCATTGTGTGGTGGTGCCCGGAAATTGGCGAAGGGGTGACGGTGGTCAGTGATGGCGATTTATCCCTTGGCGAAATCTTACCAGGTAGCTATCAAAACGATTTCCCCGCTCCAAGCGAAGATCCGGACGAGTTCTTAATCCATTTCGGTGACGGCTCGAAAGTCAGTCATCACCGCGGCACCCATAAGCTGGAAGTGGTCAACGTTGGCGATGTCAACATTACCACCCAGCAAAACATTACCGTCAAATGTAACGGTAAGGCCACGGTGAACGCTGGCGGCGATATTGTCGCGAACGGGAGCAAAGTCAAACTGAACGGTGGAAAGGGCGTCGTGACCGGTGACTGTATTTGTCATTTCACAGGTAAGCCGCACGGCGACATTTCAAGCCAAGTCACCGCCGGTAAGTAAGGGGGCGACATGGCCTTAAGTAAATCTTCCCTGAAAGGGCGGATCGTCAGTGAGTTTGAAAAGCTCGGCGCGACATCGGACGGGCCTCATTCCTGGGTCAATAAGATGGCCGAAGCAATTGCCGCCGCGGTTGTGGATGAAATCCAAAGCAACGGTGAAGCGGTGATCAGTGGTGGCTCAAGTAGCGGCCGACACAAAATTGAGTAAAGCACGATGAAAACAGGCACAAACCGCGACACGGGCGCGGCGATTGGGGGGATCCCCTACCTACGCCAACGGCTTTACGACGTCATTAACACCCCGTTGGGATCCCTGGTTGGTCGGCGCGACTTTGGTTCACGCTTTTACGAACTGGTTGATCGTAACGTGGACGCCCGTTTCCACATGGAAGCCTATATCCGCTTATCAGACGCAATAAACAATCCAGCCAACGGCCTGGAGGATTTCCGATTGTCTGAAATGGTGGTCGAGCGAGAGGGCCCCGCCCATTTCTCGATCACGATAGTCGGAAGCACGGCCGAAGGGGAAACGGTAGAAATGGACGGGATCATTTATGGCTGAAGGCATTAATTTAGCCCTGTTGCCGCCGCTTGATGTGGTGAAACAGGTAGACCATGAAGCAATTATCGCGGACGTGGTCGAACGGGCCGGCTTAGAAAATGCCAGTCCGTCGGATCCGGCGTTTCGGGTGACGTTGGCCAATACCTACCGCGAAGTGTTACTTCGCCAGGATGCCAACGAACAGGCGCTCGGGTTAACCCTGGCGTATGCCACCGGTCCCGAACTGGACCACATCGGAGCCACATATTACCAACATCCAGACGGAACACCGGTTCAGCGTCTCGATGGCGAATCCAATGATGACTATCGCGCCAGGCTGCAAAAGTCCCCGGAGGGCCTTTCGGTTGCCGGTCCCGATGGTGCTTACGAATACCACGCCCAGAGCGCCCACCCGGACGTAAAAGGCGTGGCGGTAGACAGTCCCGCGCCGGTTGAGGTGGTGCTGTCCATTCTGAGCCATAGCGGCACCGGTGAGCCATCCCAAAGCGTCCTAGATGCGGTGACGGCTTATATCGAGCCATTCAGACCAATGACGGACCAGGTGTCCGTGGTTGGGGCGGCGGTGTTGTCTTATAGCGTTGTGGCGGCTTTGTATATCAAAAACGGACCGGATCCTGAATTGGTGCGAAAAACGGCCGAGGATCGGCTGTTAGCGTATGTGAACGAGCAACACCGGCTAAAGGGCCGGGTGGTTGAATCGGGTATTCATGCCGCTTTGACTCTGGAAGGGGTCGAAGAAGTGCGCCTCACTAACTGGAATGACGTTATTTGTACTAAGCAACAAGCGCCGTTTTGTAGTGGGGTAACGGTAACAATCGGGGGCCTTGTATGACGGATAAGCCCTCGCTACTGCCCGCGAACGTCTCCGATTTGGAGCGCGACCTCGAAATCGCCTTAGCGCGTATCGAGGACGTTCAAATCCCTATCGCGACATTGTGGGACCCGTGGAAATGTCCGATTGAGGTGCTGCCGTTTTTAGCCTGGGCTGTCTCGGTGGATATGTGGCGAACGGATTGGCCGGAAGTGGTGAAACGCCGGATTGTGGCGTCGTCGCTATCGGTCCACCGTCGCAAGGGTACTCGCGCCGCGGTCGATCAGGCATTGCGTGATCTCGGGGTTACGGTGGACCTGGTCGAGTGGTTTCAGGCATCACCACCCGGCCAACGTGGCACTTTCGACGTGACCGCCTGGGCAAATGAGAACATCACATCCGAGCCGGGTTATTTGAACCAAGCCCTTTATGACCAATTGCGCCAGGCCGTGGATAACGCAAAAAACACCCGGAGCCATTACAGCTTTAAGGTGGGGGCTAAATTTGGCCCGAACGGGGTCGGTGTGGCGGACGCCATCACTGGGTTAGCCGCGTTAGCCCGTCGCAGTGCTGACAGTATTCAAGAGCCATTAGAAAGCCGCGCCAGTGTTGGGGCGGCTTCTAGTATGGGTGGGGTGAGTTTGTCCCGCCGGACCGCGAAAGCGGAAATCGACGCCGGGCCTAGACCTTCGACCGCATCCATTGCTGGCCGAGTTCAGGCCGCGGTGGTTATTTACAGACAAATGGAGGCGATCGCGTGAGTAATGCGCTAATTCCAGTGATCACCACCAGGGGCCTAGCTGCTGTCTTCAATGCCCAAAATACGGGGTTGGCGGCAGATATTACCCATATGGCTCTTGGTGATAACGGGCGAACGCCCAGCAAAAACGAGGTGGGACTCGTTAACGAGCGAATGCGGATCCCGATAGCGGAAGGTGAACGCATCGACGACCATCAAATCCACCTGGCCGCCTTGGCTGATGAGGATGGGGAGTTCTGGGTTCGTGAAATAGGCTTTATTTTGTCAGATGGCACCATGTTAGCCGTTTGGTCTGATACTGATCCGCTGGCTTATAAATCGAATGAAGTCCCGCTTTTATTGGCTTTTGATTTGGTTCTGGCGGCCTTACCGGCTAACTCAGTCAATATTATTGGCACCGGAGCCAACCTTTCGTTGGCGGCTTATGCTGATAAGTTTGTTAGCAATGCGGCGTCGACCATTTTTACCCAGGCCCGCGTGATAAAAAACGCCCATTGGAACATGCAGTTAAGTGAAAAAATCCGGTTGATGGAGACAGGTAAATGAGTTTAGAAACTGAAGTTCAAGAGCTTACTAAAGCTTCGAATGAACAAACCGCCGCCAGTCAGGCATTGTCGCAAGAAGTTGCGGGAAAAATGGCAGAAATCGACGCCGCGGTAGCAAAATTAACTGGAGATGTAACAACCGTAATCAACCGTTCAATGTATGGTTCTTTGGTTGTTTCTCCAGACGGCAGCGATACAAATGAAGGCACATCGGAGTCACCATTGGCGACGATTGATAAAGCAGTGTCGTTGGTTCCCAATGGAGCTACAAGAATCATTTTCTTAAAGTCGGCGGCGAATGAATCACCTAATAACGTGTATGACATTAATCATTGGCACGACTTAGAAAGTAAAAATATCGTTTTTTCATCTTCGGGTGGTAACAATGTAACGATGCGCTTTTTAGAAGATAGCGGCTTTACCACTCGCTCCGGTGGTTCCATTAGAATCGGCAGTGCTTATCATATGAATGTCGAAGTTGTTGCATCAAGAACCAAAAAAGAACTGGTGCGAAGTTATGGCGGCGATTGTGGCTTTGGTGGGTACTATCGAGTTTATATTCAAAATGATTCGCCGAATTTAATGCGACTGGTGTCAACTCACTATCACACAGGGGATTACGCTGCTGGCATAAGCATGTGTCGTGTTAGTGCGATCAAAGTGGATGTGTCTTTAAGTTCACAGACGGATTTTCATTTCATAGGCATGGAAACTGCCGGGCTTACAGTGTTGCTTGCTAATTCGGTCACTTTGTCGGGGAATGTGGCTTTATATTCACCTGACTTAAAAGTGCAGCAAGTGGCTGCTGGTGATGCTTATTTAATAACGTCCTAAAGGTGTGTGATGAACAATATTAATAAACCAAACGAGCAACGCTTTACCTTGCATTACAACGGAAAGCATTACTTATCTTTTTCTGAATCTGAGCTTTTGGAAGAGGGTGTCCCTCAGTCCGAAGTAGACAAAGTGAAGGTTGCGCAGATACAGGATAAAAGGCAAAAGGCGTATAAAGAAGAGTCAGATCCGCTTTATATGGAATGGCAATACGACCAAACACCTGAGTCAGAACAAGCCTGGCGCGATAAGGTGGTCGAAATTAAAGCCCGTTATCCGCTCCCTGTTGAAGCGTAAAGAAATAACGAATTAACGAAAGCACGAAAACAACACGCCGCGATAAGCGGTTTTTTTGTGCCTGAATTTTGTCACTTGCCCCGGCTTCGGCTGGGGCTTTTTTATGGGAGTTAACAACATGGCCGACTACTTACACGGCGTTGAACAGTATTTCCTGGAGAACATGAACCGCCCGATCGAGGTGCTGGCCGCCTCGGTGATCGGGTTGGTGGCCACGGCCGACGATGCGGACGCGGACGAGTTCCCACTAAACACCCCGGCCCTGGTTAACAGCGAGAAGCAAATCGCCAAAGCCGGCACAACGGGCAGCCTGAAACATGCCCTTGAAGACATCTATCGCCAAACCGGCGCGATCGTCGTCGTGGTGCGTGTGGCCGAAGATGCGGACGAAGGCGTCGAACTGGCTAACGTGATCGGTCAGCTCGATAACGATACTAACAGTTACGGCGGCCTTAAGGCGCTGCTATTTGCAGAGAGCAAGCTCGGCACCCGTCCACGCTTGATCATCGCTCCGGAATACTCGCATAAGCTCGGCGTGGGTGCCGAAATGGAAGCGGTGGCCAAGAAGTTGAACGCAATTCCTATCATCGATGGCACCGAGAACGGCTATTCCGACGTGGTTAACGAGGTGAAGAACTTCGACCAGGCGTTCTTTGTTAATGGCGGCATTAAGTTGATTGATGAAGCCGGCAAGGAAATTACCCGCAAAGCTTCGGCTACTATCGCGGGCCATATCGTTCGCGTGGATAACGAGGAGGGTTACTGGCACTCACCATCAAGCCGCAAGATTTACGGCATTGTGGGCACGTCTGAGCCTATCGATCACGCGATTGGTTCATTGACCAGTAAAGCCAACCTTTACAACTCGAATAACGTCGCGGTGATTGTGAACCAGCAAGGCGGTTGGTTCCTGTATGGCAACCGTCTCGCAAACGGAACCATGCTTCCGCATCAACGTATCCGCTATATCGTCGGTGACTCGATCCTGTACGCACACCAGGAAATGGTGGACCGCAATGTCACCAAGTCCTATGTGGACGGTGTGAAAGGTCGCGTTAATAGCCTGTTGCGTCGCCTGAAATCCCGCGAGGTGATTTCCGGTGGTGAATGCTGGCTCGATAAAGAGCTAAACATCGCCGCAATCGGCACCGCCCAGGTTTACTGGGATTACGACTTAGGGTTCTACGATGTCGCCGAACGTCTCACGTTCCGCCAACACGTAACCGACCGTTACAACGAAGCCATTTTCAGCTAATAAGGGGGACTAATGGCACGTTTACCAAGCGTCATTAATGACATTAACGCCTTTTTCAAGGACGAGAGCTTCGCTGGTGTGTGTAACACCGTGACTTTGCCGAAAGTGGTGGTTAAAACCACCGATATGGTACTCGCCGGTTATGCCGGCGACATCGAGCGCGACCTCGGAAAATTGGAAAAGCTCGAATCTGAGGTCACGATCTCGGAATACAACTCGAAGGTGATCGACCTGGTCGGCAACCGTGAAAGCCGCGACGAACAGTTCGTGATCCGCGGTGCCCTGGACGTAGACGGACAAATCAAAAGCGTGGTGGTTCGCCAGCAAGGCTTTTGGAAGTCTTACGAACACGGCGGAGACTTCAAAGGTGAAGAAGAAGCCACGCTTAAATTTGCGATTGGTGTGGAAGTGTACGGCCTGGAAATCGACGGTAAGGAAGTCGTGTTTATCGACAAGCCGAATAACATTTTCCGCGTGAACGGTAAAGACCGCAACCAGGCGATCCGCGAAGCCCTCGCCCAGTAATTACCCCGGCCCTGATGGGCCTTTTCTTTTTCTGCCCTGGCCATTGGTCGGGGCTTTTTTATGAGTGACAAATCATGAGCCAGAATCAAAGAACTGTACCACTGAATCAAGTTATTGCCCGCGGTGAAACCGAAATCAAAGAAGTCACCCTTCGCGAACCAAAGTCCGGCGAACTGCGCGGTCTGGAGCTGTTTTCCGTGCTTCGCATGGATGTAACCGCCCACCGAACGCTGATCCCGCGTATTTCCAACATCACGGCCAATGAGTTCGACCAGCTCGGCCCTAAAGATCTGGCCCTTGTCACCAATGAGGTGGTGAGTTTTTTCATGGAATAAGCGTTCCGGCGGATGTGATGGAGGTCGAAGCGGACCTCTATTTGATATTCACCGGCTGGGATGCCCTTTCAACGGCCAACATGTCGCTGGCTGAGTTGATGGACTGGCATCGCATCGCGATCAAGCGGTACGAGAAAGCCAACGAAGAAGATTAACGCCCAGCGCCCGCCCTTTGTGGTGGTCGCTGGGCCTTTTTTTGTTTATGAGGTGACGCAATGGCGGATACCAGTATGCGCCTTAACCTGGTGATGGGCATGGTCGATAAATTGACCGGCCCGATCCAGAAGGTAACGACGCAAACCACCAAAGCGGGCGAACGCATCAAAGCCACCGAAGCCGAGCTTAAAAAGCTGGGCGGGATGTCGAAAGACATCGAGCATTTTCGCAAGCTGAAAACCCAAAGCCAGCAAACCAGCGCCGAGCTGGAGAAAGCCCAGGCCAGAGTAGCGCGCCTGGCTTCGGAAATGAAATCGGCAGAAAAGCCCACCGCGAAGATGACCCGAGAGTTTAACGCGGCTCAAAAGGCAGCCGGCAAGCTGAAAAGCCAGCATGAAGCCGAAACCGCCCAACTCCAGAAAATGCGCGGCAATCTCCAGCAAGCCGGTGTTTCCACCAAGAACCTGAGCGATGCGACCAGCAAGATCCGCAAGGAAACCGCCCGTTACAACGAGCAATTGAAGGTCCAACAGAAAGAACTGGACGACGTCGCGACCCGCCAGGAACGCATGGCTAAGTTAGCCGAGCGTAACAGTAACATGAAAATGTCCGCCACGGCCGACGCGGTCGGTGTGGGTGCGGCCATGTTCGGGATCAAGAAGTTGGTGGACGCCTCGGGCGAAATCGGCAGCGCCCAGGGCGAAATCGGGTCCCTCGGTATCGATGCCGCGGGGATCGATGCCATCACCAAAAAGGCGAAGGAGTTTTCCGACGAGTGGGCAGGGACCACCACGTCGGACTTTATCAAAGCATCTTACGACATTAAGTCGGGTATTGCTTCGCTGTCGGATGCCGCGGCCGGTGAGTTCACCAAGATCGCCGCCTTAACCGCAACCGGCACCAAATCAACCACTGGCGAAATGACCTCGCTATTTGCGACCGGCTACGGGATTTATCGCAAACAGTTTAGCCAGTTTGCCGCCGGCACCATTGACGGCTGGGAAAAGCTGTCCGAGCAAGAGCGGGACATCAAGTTCGGCGAATTCTTCTCCGCCGGTATCGCTAACAGTGTGCGGCAGTTCAAGACAGACGGCGCGCAAATGAGTGCGGCGATCTCCAATCTGGGCGCGACGGCCACCGCGGCGAATGTGCCATTTTCGGAACAGTTGTCCATTCTCGGCCAGCTCCAGGCGACCATGTCGGGCAGTGAAGCCGCCACCAAATACCGCGCCTTTTTAGGCAAAGCCGCCGAAGCCGGCGACAAACTGGGGCTAAGTTTTACCGATGCCAATGATCAGCTGTTATCGATGCCGGATATTCTCGGCCAGCTTCGCGATAAGTACGGCGAAACCATCGACGCGGTGGAAGCCCAGGAGCTTAAAAAAGCCTTTGGCACCGATGAGGCCGTCGGCCTGATCCAGTTGCTTTATCCTGAAATCGATACGCTTAACGGCAACATTTCGGCGATGGATAAGAACCTCAAGGGCGGCATGGCCACCACGAAGGAAATGGCCGAATCCATTGGTAAAGGGACCTCTGAGTCGTTTCAAATCCTAAGCCAGCGTGTGGCCACAACAACGGCCGCCATCGGTGATCTGTTTGCGCCGGCGGCGATTGCTGTTGCCACCTTTATCGGTGACGCCGCTATCGCGCTGCGCCACTTTATCGAAACCTTTCCGATGCTGTCCCAGGTATTAGCGTTTGCCGTGGTGGGGATGCTGGCCTTTAAAACGGCCTCGATCGCCGGTCGCCTGGCGTTCGCCTATTACTCGGATGCGGTCATGTTTGGCCAGAAGGTCCTGGCGCTGATGAATGGGACCCAAATCAAAAACACCGCGCTCATGGTAGCGAACCGGGTTAAGACACTGGCATCGGCCGCGGCATCGATGACGATGGCCAGCGCACAAAAGGCCCATGCTTTGGCCACAACGTTAGCCAGCTCGGCCACGTTGCGCGCGAATGCGTTGATGATGTTGTCACGGGTGCGAACCCTGGCGGCTGTCTCGGCCCTGGTGCTGATGTCCGGAACTCAAAAGGCCCTGGCCGCCGGCACGGCTGTTATGACCGGCGCACAATGGGCGCTGAATGCGGCCATGATGGCCAACCCGATCGGTTTGGTGATTGCTGGCGTGATGGCCCTGGTTGGGGTGGTTGCCCTGGTGGTGAAATATTGGGAACCACTCGGCGCGTTCTTCTCCGGACTGTGGGACCGCATCAAAGGCGCATTTTCGGCGGGATGGGAGTTTATCAAGTCCGTGTTTGCCTGGACGCCGCTCGGTCTGGTTATGCAAGCCTGGGAGCCGTTAACCGGTTTCTTTGGTTCGGTTTGGAATGGCATCAAGACGGCCTTTTCTGCGGGATGGGATTTTATTAAGTCAGTGTTTGCCTGGACGCCGCTCGGTCTAGTTATGCAAGCCTGGCAGCCATTAACCGGTTTCTTTGGCAGCATGTGGGAAGGCATCAAAGGGATGTTTGGCCAGGCGATCGAGTGGCTTAAGTCGGTGGTGTTGGCTCCGATCGAGGCTTTAAAAAACACCCTCGGTTCGGCCTGGAATGCGTTATTCGGTGGCGGTGAAGATGTCGAAGTCGCCGCCAAGGTGAAACAAGTCGGGGAACAGCTCCCGGCAGTGACGAACCCAGCCGCTCGACCGGAGGCTATTTCCAGCGATGGGGTAGCCGCCAAACCGAAAGCGAAAGCCGCCCAGGTTCCCGCCGGCACCAGTCAAGCGATTAAGGTTGAAAATACCTACGGTGACATTGTGGTCCATGCCGCGCCAGGCATGAACGCGGAAGACGTCGCCCGCGAGGTTCGTCGTCAGCTTGATGACCGGGATCGCCAGGCGGCGACGCGCTATCGTGGCCGTCTGTATGATTAAAGAATTAACGATTTAAAGAAGTAACGGCCGCCCAGCGCGGCCTATGGGGGTGATATGTCGGTAATGATGGCGCTCGGCGATTTCCAGTTCAGCATGTCAACCGCTCAATACCAGCGGTTAAAGACATCGATGTCCTGGCGCTGGGCCAAATACGACCGTATAGGGCGCAAGCCCGGTAAGCAATACCAAGGGCCTGATAGTGACACGAAATCCTTTGATATTGCCATCTATCCACAATCCGCGCGGGATTTGGAAGTTATGGATAACCTGAAAGCCTTGGGTGATCAGGGAAAACCGCAACGGCTTATTGCTGGCGCATTGAAACGCATTAACGGCCAGGCGAAAGGCTCCGGGCTGGATCTGGGTCTTTGGGTCCTGGAAAAGCTCGACATTGACGAAGGCGAGTTCCTGGACAATGGCATCGGCCTAGAAATCAAAGGTTCGTTATCGATCAGTGAATACGGCGACGATGAGGTGAAATAGTGAAGTATCGAACCAACCAGGGCGACATGTTGGACGCCATTTGTCACCGCTATTACAGCGGCCGGCCCGGTGCCACTGAGGCGGTATTAAAAGCTAATCCCCGCCTGGCTAAAGTGGGGGCGTTGTTGCCGGCAGGGCTGATCATTGAATTGCCAGAACTGGGCCCCGCGGAGAAAACGCCCCAGGTTTCACTGTGGGATTAATTTCAACAACATTTTTTTGTTGTTACCGAGTGGAAATTCATTCGGTAAAGTTCGTTTAGGATGAATCGACCATGAAGAACGCCGCTTATAAGGTCTTGGCCAACCGCCAGGACATCACCGCAAAAATTAGCGACCGGTTGATCCGGCTTGCTTTGCACGATGAGGCGGGAGTTGAGAGTGATACCGCCGAATTAGAGCTCGATAACCGTGATAGTGCGGTCGAGATACCGCCTACTGGTGCGGAACTCGATATTTATATCGGTTATGAGGACGAGCTGTCCTATCGAGGCACGTACACGGTGGACGAAATCGAGGAACCGCTCGAAGTTGATGTCTTAATCATCAAAGCAAAGGCGGCCAAGATTAAAAAGAGCATAAAAGCGCCAAGGGATACCAGTTATGACGATTTAACCCTGGGTGATTTGGCCAGCCAGATCGCCGCCCGACATGGCTATCAGCCCGCGGTGGCCAACTCGATGGCCAGCATTACGCTAACGCACATCGATCAGCGTGGTGAATCGGATATGAATCTGTTAACTCGGCTGGCTAAGGAGAATAACGGGCTATTTAAAATCGCTGCTAATCGCCTGGTTGTCGTACCAAAAGAAGCTGGTAAGTCTGTTAGCGGGAAAGAGTTGCCCAGGGTGACGATTAGCGATCCGGAGAACTCGACCGGGCGAGTCACCATTTCAGAACGTGACGACTTTCAATCGGTGGTTGCGTATTGGTTTGATGAGCCGAACCAGGAAAAGGTGGCCGAAACGGTCGGAGGTGGGGAACCCCAGTTCGTGATCAAGAAAACCCATTCGGACCAACAGGCCGCGATAAACGCCGCCACGGCCAAGCTGGGCGAGTTAAAGCGCGGAAATGGCTCTTTGTCTATCACTCGGCCGTTATCGCCTGAGATTATGCCGGAGGGCTTTCTCGTCCTGGAGAATCATAAACAAAGTGCGAATGGAGAATGGTTAGTCGAGAGTGTGGATCATGTCATTGAACCAGGACGCGCCGCGACGACGTCGGCCTCTTGCGCGATCAAGGACTCATGATTGAATGGTACTCGAACGATAAGCCTAAGCCCTTAAAAAGTCGGGCATTCGCTTGATGAATTCGCGGCTTTAATGTCTAATACCTGTATAGATATACAGTGATATTTATATCACGGGAGTGGAAAAGTTGAACCTAAACGCTTTAAATGATGGAACAAGATCCGGTACATTAAGTAACTTGGCGCAATATTTGCGCTTTTTAGCATCTGCAAGTGAAAATCCGGAGATCTGCGACCCTGGCTTACACCAGGCAATTTTAATCGCCAGTCAAACGGCGAGAGAGCTTGAACAAAAAGACAACGTTCAGGCGGGTGAGATCCTCGAAAATTAAACAGCAGATCTTTTTTTGGATGACGCTTTCCGCATCGTGTGGTAGGCTTACACCGAAATGTTGTTTTATAGCTTGTGCGTTATGGTTTGGCGACTTAGCGGGCAAGTAAGAAAATTTAACCTGGCTTAAAAAAGCAAAACCCCGCAAGAGCGGGGTTCAAGATTCGGGTCAGGAAGTAAACTAGTCACTTCTCTAAATTTGTTTTGGCGACAGAATTTAGAAGAAACCCTTAAACACAAGACTAAGTTTACTTCGTGCGCCCGGTTGCTGCAAGCCTTACAGCGAAAAAGCAATCAAAAAATGACCGTTATTGGACTTAGTAACGC
The DNA here is from genome assembly GCF_022398095.1 of Vibrio sp. Isolate23. Classification (NCBI taxonomy): domain Bacteria; kingdom Pseudomonadati; phylum Pseudomonadota; class Gammaproteobacteria; order Vibrionales; family Vibrionaceae; genus Vibrio; species Vibrio sp. Isolate23. Next base: position 13,389 of record NZ_JAKEUV010000016.1, on the reverse strand, counting down.
GTCAGCGTGGCAGGATGACCGCAGCGGCTGGCGTAGATATACCCCAAAATTTGATATTCCGATGGCTAACCATCCAATCGCTAAGCGATTGGATGCCCTTCTGTCTGGCCACAACTGGAACCGAAACCGTTTTATGCGCAAACTGCGTAAAGACGGTGCCACTCTTAAACGTCGTAAATTGTCGGACGGCACCTGGAAGACCAAACACATCGCGCCACGCCGTACCTCGATCCGCCTTGAACGCGAACAAACTCTCGATGCACTTGTTAGAGCCATGATTTACCGCGCCGATTATTGCCCAGACTCAAACTATTTGTTTGAGGTAAAGGCCAGCGTGGAAGAACTGGCCAAGATGATCGGCCAGCTTCACGAATACGAACCAGGCTATGATGGCCAAGGCGGCCAGTATCGACACGGCCGAAAATCTTGTGATCCTGTTCATGGTGCTATCGATGACATGGAAGCGGCGGAAATGATTGTCGTCGTTCGTGAGTTTGACAAGGAAAGCAAGACCAACAAGGCAAAGCGGATCTTCTTCCGTCCGAACTTTTTTAAAGGGTTCGGTTTGTCGATGGAAGATACTCGTTCAATGTTGTCAATGGCGCGTAAGTGGCAAGAGAAAAACGGTTTACTTAAAACGGCCAAACAAAAGCGCCAAGCTGAATTGTTACGCCAGGCTGAGTCTGATCGCATTGCTTCTTTGGATCGCCCTTCGTTGCGCAATCTATTGGCCCGTATCAAGCGAGAGTTTACCGGCGAGAATAAGCACACTAAGCGAGTGATGGACGCAAACCATCGCTTAAAAGAGGCTGAGAAGCGCGCAAGTGAGCAACGTGAACAGTCGCAACGTAGTGATACGGAAAAGCGCCTCATTCAGTTACAGGGACAATTACCGCCTGTTTATGTATACCAGGCTAAAAATCAAATCAAAGCCGAGCATGGGCTAACGAACGGCCCAGAGTTTGACGCCTTGCTATTGGCCATCCTAGAAACCCGAACATAACCCCTCTTTTTATTTGAATCCGCTTGATGGCGGAGGCTTTGCCGTACCTGGCGGTTAAAGCTGTTCAAAAAACAAACAGAAATGATCCGCTTGATCCTGTTTCTCGTCTGATTTCCTACCGTTATCACCCTCCATTGTCCGCGATCGCCGGCTAAATAAAAAATAACCTCGAAACTAAACCCTGAACTAACCGCTTCCCTAAAGGGAAGGATATAAGCCCGCCATAAAGGCGAGGCTTATTATCTCTTTCGCTTTGCTACAGATATAAAGGTACATCCCATTAAATTGCTATTTAGATTCAGTGCTAACAATAAGATCAGCGTTAAGCAATTTAACGGGCCCCAACTGCCAGCATCGAGTAAATGCAAAAATAATACGTTCAGCGCTATAGCTGGCAGCGCTGAACATTTCTTTTGTCATCCGACCGTCATGCTTTCGAGAATTACGATTATCCAGTGGACCCGATACTTAACCTTTTGTGTTGAATTCAACCTCATCACCTAGCCTTCTTTCGCTTCGCGAGGTCTAGCAGGAGGGTAAGGCGAGATTTAACGATGTCCTGTGCAGCTAACCGCGCCGATATAGTTCTGTGGTCTATCAAACAGCGTCGAGCGGCTTGGTGCTTCGCTTGCGCAAGCGCATCGCTTATCCCTGCGGGGCTAGTATCTTCGCGTGTCAGCTTCTGTGGGTGCGCTTCTGGGCGCAAAAAAGAAAGGTTGCAATTTAGGACGAAAAGTCCTAACATTTATCTCAAAGGCCGGGCAAGCTGCCAAGGCCATAACCGAGAGAAATCACGATGAGAAACGTTATTCAACAACTTGGCGAAACTACTTTTTATTTAGAGAGTCGCGGCAACAAAATGACACTGTCACGTGTTACCGATGTGTGGGGAACTCACTGGCAAATGCACACTGATAACGCTAGTCATCGCGCATATCGTGGGTTGGGAATTAAAGAGTTCGCAACACTAGAAGATGTTGAAAAAAATTATAAGAGCTGGCGCGGCATTACTGCCCTGGTAAACGCATAAGATAAAACCGGGCGGCGTGTCCGCCCAAACTGGTGAATTATGGAACTTGAAACAATCCGCCCTGAAACATTGGTCCCGTTTGGTGATGATTGGGCGCAGCCAACGGGCGCAGAAGTGCGTGAAATGCTTAAACGCTGTGAATTGACCGGGAGTGAAGCCGCGGCCCTTGTGGGTATCTCTGACGGCCGTACAGTGCGTAAATGGGCTGCGTTTGATCCTGTCGAGGTGGAAAAGGCTAAAAAGGAAGGCAGAAAAACGAATATGCAGCGGATCCCGTTCGCCGCCTGGGCGATTCTGGCGGAGTGCGCCGGCTTTGGTTGCATCTGGAAGAAATAAAGATAATACATTTAGCTGGAAGTGATACAACGCCGCCGTCATGGCGGTTTTTTGTGCCTGGTAATTCAGAGTAAGTAAAGAAATAAAGAATTAAAGAAAATAAAGCTTGCCAATTAGGACGAAAAGTCCTAATATTTATCTCGAAGGCCGGGCAAGGTGCCAAGGCCATAACCGAGATAAATCACGATGAAAATGTCTTTTGATTCACACCAGTTTGATGATCAGTTCATTGTTCCCCACCTTAGAAATATTGCATCAAATGGTGATGTTGTTTCTGACCCTAAAAAATATTTTTCTGCCCCAGTTGTTGATTTGGATTTTTATGATCGAATAGTCATCTGCATGTCTGGCGGTAAAGATTCTATTGCCTGTTTACTTTGTTTGCTTGATATGGGAGTCGAAAAGTCAAAAATTGAGCTTTGGCATCATGACATTGACGGCCGTGAAGGTAGTGATCTAATGGACTGGTCCTTTATGGCTAGTTACAACCAAAAGCTGGCCGATGCGTTTGGGCTGCCTCTGTACTTTAGTTGGTTAGATGGGGGCTTTGAAGGTGAAATGTTAAAAAATAACTCTTTTAGCCGCCCGCATAAAATAGAAACACCTAACGGCCTGGTCACGCTGGAAAGAGATAAAAAAAGGGGTAAGCCTGGAACCAGACTTAAGTTTCCCCAGGTGTCAGCCAGCCTACAAACTCGTTGGTGCAGTTCAGCATTAAAAATAGATGTTGGACGCCGCGCTCTTAATAACCAAGATCGATTTAATAACAGTAAGGTTTTATTTGTTACTGGAGAGCGCCGTCAGGAAAGTTCAAATAGAGCTAAATACAATCAGTTTGAACCACATGCTTGCGATCGCCGAAGTGGAAAGAAAAGCCGTTTAGTTGATGCCTGGCGACCAGTTTTACACTGGGATGAAGAAATGGTCTGGGATGCACTTTCCCGTCATGGAGTCATTGCCCCCGTTCCTTACCGTTTAGGCTGGTCCCGTTCATCTTGCATGACGTGTATCTATAACGGGCCAAGGATATGGGCAACAATTAATGAGTATTTTCCAGATAGAACACAACGAATTGCTGAATATGAGCGCCAATTCGGTATCACTATCAGCAGAAAGAGAATTGATGTTATCGATCTTGGTTCTTCGGTAAAGCCTTTTGAAATAGAGGACCTGGAGGCTTTGGAGCAAGCCGTTAAGCGAGATTATGACCTCGATGTAATCCTCAAACCTGGTGATAAATGGATTATGCCTGTTGGGGCCTTTGGTTGCGAAGGGTGTGGGGCGGTGTAGCAAATGCCGGCTTTTGGTCGGCCTGGAGCGTTAGCCATGAGAAAGGAAGCATTTTACATCGAGTTAAGTAAGGGATGGGAACAGCCTATTTCACTAGCGGAGTTTAACCGGCTTTGTGATCTGGTTGTGGCTGATGTACCCAGCTTATCCACTCAAAAGGTGGATAAGTGCAAAGAACAAATAAAGAGTGATCGCCAGGCCTATGATTGCTAGTTATTATTCACTCTTGAGGTGATTAAGAAATGAAGAAAACCCGATTTTCGAAAAACCAGAATGACGCCCTTTTTATCCTGGCGCTTTTGGAAACCAAACAATTTACAGGGCCGATACCCGTGGCCAAAATGCGGACCATGATTTCCCAGTCTCGCGAGGGTGAGCTCGATGCGTCGAATTTTAGAAAGGGGCTTCACGCCTTATCTGATAAGGGTTGCGTTGAACTGTCCCGCGCTAAAGATTTAAGTTTGGCCGCTAAACTTACTCGCCCCGGCCGTCACCAGGCCGCCAAGGTTTACCGAGAACGGACAGGCGAAGAACTGGACGTGATGCCCGTTGATGACGAGCAAGTGACCATTTTTGATTAAAGGTTGGGAAAAGACAAATGCAAAATGAAGAAGCTTTAAAAAAGCCGCCGTTCTCGATGGAAGCGGAACAATCCGTTTTAGGTGGATTACTACTTGATAATGGCCGTTGGGATGATGTGTCCGACAAAGTGGCGGGGCCTGATTTTTATCTACGTTACCACCGCATTATTTTTGAGGGCACCAGAAAATTACTTGAAGGCGGTCAGCCGCTTGATCTGGTTACGTTGTCAGAACTATTAGAAAAGCAAGGATCATTAGAAGACGTTGGCGGCTTTGCTTACTTGGCTGATTTGGCCAAGAACACGCCCAGCGCCGCAAACATAACCGCTTATGCTGACATCGTAAGAGAGAAAGCGGTGTTAAGGAATGTGATTTCGGTAGGTAATGAAATCGTCGCTTCGGCTTACGACTCAAAGGCCGCGACCTCGACGGACATTATCGACGAATTAGAAAGTAAGGTCCTGGCGATCTCGAATCAGCATTCGGTGAGCGTCGATAGTATGCAAAGCGCGCGTTCGGTGTTAGAGAAAACTATCGACCGCATGGAAGAATTAAATAAAACCGCTATCGATGGCGTGACCGGTTTATCGACTGGTTTTATGGATTTAAATAAAAAAACTGCCGGCTTACAGAATTCCGATTTAATTATCGTCGCGGCTAGGCCCTCTCAAGGGAAAACAACCTTCGCCATGAACATTTGTGAAAACGTGTCGATGGAGAATGATAAGCCAGTATTGATTTTTTCTTTAGAAATGCCGTCCGAACAATTAATGATGAGAATGCTATCGTCATTATCCCGTGTTGAGCTTTCCAAGATAAGAACGAGCCAGCTCGATGATGAAGATTGGGCGCGAATTGCTTCGGCTACTGGCCACTTGATGGAAAGGAACAATATTTTTATTGATGACCGTTCCGGCATTACTCCGACTGAACTCAGAGTTAAAGCGCGTCGTATGGCCCGCGAACATGGCGGCTTGTCGATGATTATGGTTGATTACCTTCAATTAATGCAGGTGCCAGGCTTACAGAACAACAGAACGCTAGAAATTGCGGAGATAAGCCGATCATTAAAAGCGTTAGCAAAAGAACTCAATGTCCCCGTGGTTGCGTTGTCCCAATTAAACCGAACATTGGAAAACCGCCCAGACAAGCGCCCGATAAATTCAGATTTGAGGGAATCAGGTTCCATTGAGCAAGACGCCGATCTCATCATGTTTATTTATCGTGATGAGGTGTATCACGAAGACAGCAAGGACAAAGGCACCGCGGAGATTATCATCGGTAAGCAAAGGAACGGCCCGATCGGAACGGTTAGGCTCACGTTTCAGGGACAATACTCCCGCTTTGATAACTTTGCTGGTTCGTCATTTGATGAATATTAAATCCTCTAGTCGGCCGCTAGAGGTCGATTAATAACACATAGTAAGGCTAGTATATGAATACGACATTTGAACAATCAATGCTGAAAGAGTACATCGAACAGCTAGAGAAGCAATTCCCGCAATACAGCAAGCTACAACAACAGAAAATCTTAGAGTCTGTTCGCTCACTTGTGGTTGAGCCTAAAACAATCTCAAACGCTCGACCACAGGAAGATGTTTTAGCCGATATTCGTGAGCAGATAGAAGAAGACGGCCGCGCCGGCTTATTCTTCGCAACTGCATTTAGCAACTGGTATCGAAGAACGGAAACGCCGCGCGTGGCTCATCTACACGATTACGTGAACCTGGACTTTAACAACCGTCACCTGTTCATGGAAATGATGAGCTTGCGCGATTCGGGTCGTTTCGATGATGAGGCGCTATATCAATTTGAACAGTATTGCTTAGATAAGATGGGCGTAGAATAGAAAACTTGATCTTTTGGCGGTTTCGACGCAAATCGGCCGCCAAATCATACCGCTAAATTTCCAGCCGAAAACCTCGCCAAATTGAAACAAATTTACAACATTAAAAATCACACCTCGATCACTGCTTAACCGTCAAATTTGGCGGCTTGATGCGTTCAATCCGCCAAAACTGGCGTAATGCTATCTAAAATCAGCCATTTAACATAATGGGCATAATGACTACCGAATTTGTGCCGTGTGGATTTCGTTTTCGTGGTGATCTTCTCGACCAGGTCCAACCGGATCGGATACCCTGAAAAACTCCATAATCATTAGAAGGTTAAACAATGCGTAAATTGTCCTTGTTGGCGGTTGCGGCCGTCGTTGGCTTGGTTGGGTGTACGGACCCAGAAACAAAATGGCTTTATTCTGGGAGTTCGGTTGGCCTGGATCGTGAAGGGTGGACCAGTGCCAGCCCAGAACGCCAGCTCGGCACCGCTGGAAACTGGCTTAAGTCGCTCCAGGATAAAGGCTGGCTAAATGACCCAGCCATCACGGCGGAGAATGCCGAATTGAAGAAGAACGCCCAGTCGTTAACTGACTGCCTGAACACCTCGATCGAGTACAGCCAGGATGAAACCAATTATTTGGTGGCGGAGTGCGTTAAGGTCCTGGGCTGGGCTGCTAATAAATAGCCTGGTGCTGTTTCATTAATAGGGCGACATATCATTTTGTCGCCCTTTTTGTTTCTACTAATACGCGTCTGTTTTAATATTATTAAAAATAAAAGAGTGTGACATGTCACACGAGAAAGGAATCAGAACAAATGAAATATGGCTATGCGGTACGCGATAATGATTTAGCTATTCAGCTAAAGGCTTTAAATGAATTCGGTTGTGACGACATCCAGTTCGGTGATGATCTGGCCCAGGTGGTTGAAAGGCTAAAACGGGGTGATGTGGTTGCTGTGTGGCGTTTGGATAAACTGGCCAAGAGTATCGGGCAATTAGAGCAAGTGATTGAGGATATTCACGCTGCCGGCGCGACGGTGGAACTGTTGTACGAGAGACTGAATTCGGGATCTGATTATAAGGAGTTATTAAGCCAACTGATCGGTGTTATGAAGCAAATCGAAAAATGCTAATTATTTGTATGGGGTTTTGTCTCGATAAATCATCATGAGCATAGAGACTAAAACCGTTCTTATCTCCGGCGGTAGTGTTCGGGCTGCCGCGGCCACGTCCCAGGGTGTCGCCTGGTCTACCCCAAGCATATCGAGCGATAGATCGAGGTCTGTTGTTTTTAGTTTCTCGACCAGGATCCGATAGTGCGACATTTTCATCGCTGTTTCCCCCCGTTCTATACGTTGATAGGTCTTTAAGTGAACGCCTATCATGTTGGCGGTTTCTTCTTGTGAGAGGCCCGCCGCCTCCCTTCGCGCCTTTAGCGCGTCAATCAACGGGTCGTTAGACATACCCCCTCCTAATTTCGACTTAGATCACGTTCGATAGGACAATTTTATTTCTTATATTGCAAGTATAGGACTGTTTTATGCCTTGGCTATTTATAGAGCTATTACTTAAGTGCATATTCCACTTATCACATGAATATCATGATGATGTAACGAGCATATATTGCAGTTGGAAAGGTATGTCTTAATGGATACTAATAAAAAAATAATCAGTAAAAAACTGGATCAAATGATGGCTCTTTTGCAAGTGATGGACGACTTGTCTAAAACTGGTGATAGTGTTGTAGGTGAAATGGTTTGCGCTACGAAGTTGTTAAAAGGCTTAACGATAGACGTGTCCGCGTTAGTAGACAAAGGAGATTAAAAAAAGCCCCGGTTTCGGGGCTTCTCTTTAGAACAGTGATTCCTGGCGTGGTTCTAACGGTTCGGGCCGCTTCGGGCAGGGATGGACATCGATGTCGGTGTCCTGGGTGTATAAGTGGCACTTCTCATTCCAAAACACCTCCGCGTTGTTCCTGGTGCATTGGCCATAACGTTGTTTTCTCGGCTCAATGCTGAAACCGTAGTTATCCACCTTTGGCGCGAACTGGTCGTGTTTCCAGCCTGTTTGCTTGTAGTGCTGACAACTAAAGCACGTATCGGGTAGGCTCACCCTGGCTATGTTCATGAATGGCCCCCTTGCCTCGCTAGTTCCTGGTAACACAATTTTGCAATAGCCTCGCCCATAAATTCGGGCTTATCTTTCAGGTACTCGATCACCTGGTCGGCTGGTTGATACATAAGGTCACATAGACGCATAGCGCCCGAGAGGGTATTATTAGCTTGCAACATGATTAAATCCCATTGGTTGTGTTGTTGATGCCGGCGGTTGTAGGGGTGAGATACTTCAACCGTCCGGCGTTCCCTTCTGACGGATTACCCGCCGTGATGGCTCTTGTAGAACTCAAAAGCCTTAATCAGTAGTTCCTTTTGTTTCATCTTGTTAGCCGCGCAGAACATGCGCCAGTCCATCGCGAATTCTTCACTGACTTTGAAGTTTAGCGGCTCGTTTTCTACGGCTTTGCTCGACTTGGTGGTGTTCTCTGTGCCTGTAGCGTTTTCCGCTGTCGTAGGTGGCGCGCCTTTACCTTTAGGTTTTTTCGCTGGGTTAAGTGCCATTTTAAAAGCCTCTTTAATTCTTTATTTCGTTAATTCGTCAAGTTTATCAATCAGTGATTGGACCATCTTTTCCGCGGCTTCGCGTGGGCCTTTGTATTTGGCCTCGATGGCAGATAAACCCAAATCATGAGCGCGGCGAATAGCCGTTTTTTCTGGCATTGGGTGAGGGATGGCCGTATAGGGTGTTTGGGCCATGTACTGGAGCGATTCCTCAAGCTCGGCTTTGCTGTCTCCAGTTCGGCAGAACGTAAAGACGATCTTGTCTCTGTTTACGCCGTTCTTTACCAGGTCGTTGGCCAGGATGACGCAAGGTTCCATGTCATCGAGAGATAAGCCGGTCGGAATGATGACCATGTCGGAAATCTCGGCGATCTCCAGTGTGGCTTTGGTGGCGTGTGGTGCGCCATCAAAGATAAATAAGTCGTAGTTGTCAGCCTGTTTCATTGCCTGGCTAACAGTGCCGAAACACTCGACCGCGACAACGGGTTCGACTTCTGAGGATAGGCGGCGTTTCTGCCACACGTAACTGGTTGATTGTTGAATGTCGAGATCGCCGATTTTTACGTCCCAACCAAAGCCGGCATGAGCGGCCCCAAGACAACGAGATACGGCTGATTTGCCGACCCCGCCTTTTTGTGAGATTACCCCGATTTTATGTCCCATTGGTTTGTTGTCCCTTTCGTTAATTAAATAATTCGTTAACGGATAGGGTGATAATAGGACGAAAAGTCCTGAATGTAAATAGGGAAGAATTAAATAATTAAATAATTAAAGAAATAAAGAAAGCGGGACGGGCCCGCTTTTGAGGTGGGTTAGTAGGGTTCGACGTCTTGCGGCTGCATTGAGCCTTTATTGCATTCCTGACAAGTGGCTCCGATTTCGGAGACAGTAAACCAGTTGCCACAATCTGGGTTATCACATTGGCAGTAATAGCCATCATCTTCGGCCCAGTAACATTCAACTATCCCGGCTTCTACTAACTCGATCACACCGCCCTGGTTACATTGTCCGCACGTGACGACATCACCTTCGTTTAATAGGTCAGGGTTCGCGCTGTTTGTTTCAACATTGTGCGGCCCTTCGTGATTGCATCGAGGGCAAGCGCTAAGCCAGTTAACTTTTAATGGTTCCATGTGTTGATCCTTAGTTCGCGTTATAGATTTTCGGGTAACTTTGGCTGTGCGCAGATAGCCCACCAACCGCCGTATTCCTTGCAGAAAACAGCCTTTTTAATGCCGTATTGCCCCGTACTAACAAAGCATTGCTTGTTTGTCCCTGAGCGCAGCACAGATAGCACAATGGGCGCATCATCAGTATTTCCGGACCAATGCCAATACAAGCCCTGTTCTGTTGGTTCCGTTTGGCTCCAGCGTTTCCGATTTCGGTTAGAATGTTCAGCTTCCGCATGTTCAGATAGTTGAAGGACGTCATTCTCTGAATAATCTTCCAGGCAATCGAATCGGTTATCGTTTTCCGAAATTTTACGAGCGTGTAGAAAACCGTCATACCACCCATCACCATAGGCGCTATCTAGATCTAGTTGTTCATGATTGACTTGCATAGTCGAATTGCTCCTTAGTCTTCTTCACAGTATGCGCCAGCTTCACCCGGATCTTGCCATCCAGACATAACGGCCGCTTGAATGGGTCTGTGACCTTCCTCAAGTAGTGCCTGATATTCGTCATAGGTTTCTTCAATGCCAGGGTAATAGCAGTCGTTACAAAATCGCTCGTTCTGGTCTGTTTCTTTTCTACATCTACGGCATGTCATAGTTTTTCCCTTAATCGGCTTGTTTTAGCTAAAAAATGCCAAACGTTCGGCGTATTGATTTTTCCGTCTCTTTAGGTCGCGAAGTGCATCTTTTAGGGCGTTGATTTCATCTTCATATTTAAAGAACTGATCTGTCGATTTCTGGCTGTAGGCGTTTTCTATTCTCTTAAGCTGGCGGTTTAGTTCTGCCAGCTTCTTTTCTGCTGCTTGCTTTTTAGCGCCCTGGTAAACCTCGCATTGACCCTCGGCGTAACCAATGTCAAATAACAATTTGGCTCGATATTCAAGATCGAGAGATAACGCCTCTAACTGTTGTTGAGCGGTTATCTTCTTCTGGCGTTCCTTGATGGCTTTCTCTGTAGCCGTAACAGCCACAGAGAAAGGATTGAATTTGTTTGCGGCCACGATTTCCCCTCAAGCTACTTGTTTCAAGTAAGTGTCAATGTTTTGGTGAATGACTTCGAACTCGATAACCCACACAAGATCACCGGGCTCGCATTGGCCGTAAATCTTGCGCCAGGTGTGCCGAAACTGCGGGAAGCTGCCAAACCCTTCACGGCTTATCTGTTCGTGGTCTTGGCGTAGCTCTTTCATTGTTTCGATTCGGACATCGGTAACTTTCAAAGTTAGCCGGCTGGCCCAACGTGGCATGTGGATCGACGGGGTCCATTTTATTTCTGATAGGCTCGGCACGTTCTCATAGTGTGCCGGTACGTGTTCCGGATAATTGGCTTTGTATAAGGTAAGTTCTGGCGCGTTAGCTCCAGCGTCCGCCCAGGTTTCGCGAACATAAATTAAATCGCCGATATTCGCAGGGCAGCCAGCCTTAACAGGACGTTTTATTATGTTGTTCATTGTTTCGCGGTGATCTGAACCAATGCCATGAGCATAGCCATTAAAAACAAAGCCCATACGGTCCGAGTAGCTCACACCTTTAGCTGGGCGTCGGGTAACGGTCTTTCGACCGTTCACCAAGGCTTTCACCATGTCACTATTAAAAATCATTGGAATAGTTTTCATCGGTGCCGTTCCTTATGCTGCTTTGCTGTTTAAGTCGGTTTGTGCCAGGTCGCGGGGGGTGACATTGCCGTCCTGGGTAACGTTGACATTGAATAGCCAGTCCTCGGCGAACTGTTGGACGTCTTTCGGGATCCGTACACCACCGGCTGGCGCTTTGTGGGTAACAATGGCGTTATTGTCCATGTCGTAAGAAATCAGGCGCGCGGTGCCGGATTGGTGCATGTGTAACAGGGCTCGGCTTTGATGTGTCTCGCCGGTGTCGGCGTTTTGAGAGGTGATCACCTGTGGCCATAAAATCAAATGGTGGTCGTCTTTGTGGAATAGGCCGGTGAAGTCCATGTTTTGCTTTTCCAGCTTAAGCTGTTTGATTTTCTCGATCGCCTGGTTTTGCTTAACTTTCAAATCTTGGATTTCATGGCGGTACTGTTTGGCCTCACGTTCCAGGCGCGCGTTCTTCGTGTCTTTCTCTTTGCTTTTCTCTTTGATGCGCTTGATCTGTTCGCGGAGTTTCTTCGGATTGTCGCCGCCTTTGATTTCGTTAAGCTGGCGCTGGAGTTCTTTCGCCCGGTTGCGGGACATTTCCAGCTCACGGGTTAACGCCTGGTTGTCTTTCTCCAGTTTCATTTTGGCGTGGGCGACTTTCTCGGCCGTCAATAGAATGCCTTTCAAGTCCTCCAGTTCATCCTGGAGATCGCCGATCTCTTTTTCCATATCCACGATTTGGTTGGCATAACCTTCGGCGCGGTTTTTATGGTGGTGATAGTCTTCCAGTTTGGCGTTTAGGTGGTTGATGGTGTCCGCCATGCGGTCGGAATCTTTAATCATGTCATTGAATTGACCGATAAAGGCTTCCAGGCTGTTCGCGGCGTCGTTGTTAAGTTCAAGCGGTTGTAATTGGTCCATTTGGTGAGCCTCTTTAATTCGTTATTTCTTTAATTCTTTACGTTTTGCGGTGGCGCGTTCGAGTTCGCAAGCGCGGCACCAACCGAGAAAGCCGTCCGGGCTATTGCGGCAGTTGTGCCAAAACTCGGTGGCAATAGGGAAAAACTGACGGCACCGGGAGCAACGTTTCTCGATGGAATCTTCCCCGAGTCGAACAGTGCCTCGACGGGACCGGCTTTCGAACTGCGCCGCCGGGATAAACTGCTTCGGTGGGTAAATGTGCTGTATGACGTCTGAGGGCGGGATCTCGAATTTCTCGCCGATGATGTCGAGGTCCATGCCATCCAGTAATAGCGCGCTCATTAAACTAACGTCGTGTTGGGTTATCGCTTCCATGTCTCCCCCTTATGCGGCCAGCTCGGCCTGTTGTTTCGTGGCCATCCATGCCTGGCCTTTTTCCATGAGTTCGAGTTTTGTGACCGGTTGATGAAGAGTCGGCCCGCAATAGAACGCCGGGAAGATGATCGCGCACATCGGTTTGTTGAGTGGGTCTTTCATGATCTCGCCGGTTTCCGCGTTCACGAACTCGATACGGCCCGAGGCCCACTTTTTAACGGTGGTCCCTTTGCGCTTGCCTTGCTTGTAGGTGTATTCGTAGTAATAACCGGTAATGTGGCGAATGATGCAGGGCTCACCCTCTGGCCACCATTCACCGGAACAGTCGTTCGGAACCAAAAATACGGTGGTAAAGCCCTTTTGCTGCTCACGGCGCGCATGTTGTACCCAGGGCAATATGTTGCTGTAAGGCGGATTTAACCACCCGGTCGCATTCGCCAGGGGCGGCACATTGGCCAGCCAGTTCTGGCCCAGGGCGTCGATTTCAGGGGTAAAGTACACCGCGCACTTTGCCGATTTGTCGGTCGCGGCGAGGTCAATGCCGAACTGGAACTCGGCATCGAACGCGGCGAACAGCCAGTCGGTTGTGGACGTTTGGTCGCGATAGGCTTTGTTTGTCTTACT
>NZ_JAKEUV010000015.1:0-51572 GCF_022398095.1 Vibrio sp. Isolate23 | reverse complement strand
AATACTGAACATTACATAACGTAATGTTTGAATTGACTGTGCTGAATCCGAAGATTCAATGGTCACTTCGTTTCATTGAAACCTAATTTGAAGCCGAAGCTTCTAATTGGATTATCATCAACGAGTGCCCACACAGATTGATAGGTTTACATTGTTAAAGAGCTGTGCTAACCAAATCGATATTTAATACCTCTTGGCTAGGGGTGCGTATCTTACGCCTCCTACTTAAAGAGTCAAGCGTTTTATTTAACTTTCTTTCCTCTTTAGATTCCGATTTGGTTTGTGACTTTCGTCTCACTCCGTGTCGGTGAGGCGGCATTATAGGGAGGTCTGAGAAGATGACAAGTGTTTTTTAGAAATTACTTTCTGTTTGGTTAAAAAGAAAACAAAGGGCTGGAAATAGAATAAAATTTCAACATTTGAATCATGTCACATCAATAGGTTGGAAAAACAACAACCATATACGTAAGATCCGTGTGTCTATTTTGTTAACATCTAGACATTTTTTCTTAAACTACAAAGTTGTATTCGAATATGAGTTCAAATAAATCGACCTTAATGATTATCGCCCTAGCGGTATTGGGTGGAATCATCTTTTCGCAGGTTGCTATTTCTCCTGCGCTCAGCTTTGTTATCGGTGTTTTTGCTTCTGCTTTTGTTTTTAAATTTTCAAACACCGCAACTGAGCCAGCAACCGTTAATGAACCCGCGACCAAAACTCTTTATGTCGGCAACCTTCCTTACAAAGCAAATGAGTCACACGTAAAAGAATTATTTGCCAAACATGGGGAAGTTTTCGCTGTACGTTTGATGAAAGACAAACGCACAGGTAAAAGAAGAGGATTTGGTTTTGTTGTAATGGCAGCGACCGATGCTGCCGGTGCCATAGAAGGATTAAATGACAAGGATTATATGCAGCGTACGTTAAAAGTACGTATTGCTAACGATCCAAAATCTCAAGCTGAACTGGATTAAACCCTAAAACTTGTAACGCTTGATTCAACGCTCCTTCTTCATAAGGGGGAGCCGTTGAGAAAATCTCTCGTTTCCCCTTCTCTTCTCTTATCCTTTCAAGATTCAGTAGCTCCTGCACACGGCGTGCAATGGCTTTTCCCGAGTCTATCAATACAACCTGCTCACTCAGCACCGACTGAATTTCTTCCCTAATAAGCGGAAAGTGTGTACACCCGAGTACGGCAACATCTACTTTACCAATCATGGGGGATAAAACATCCATCAGTTCTTGAGTCGAGATTGGGATACCACGAAGCTTTTCTTCTGCCATATCAACCAGTCGAGTAGAGCCCAACAATTCAACGGGTTTGCTTTGCGAGAAGTCGCGAATCAATTCCTGCGTGTATTGACGTGTCACCGTCGCAGGGGTTGCTATCAGGCCAACCGCTTTATTCGCTAAATTGGAAGCTGGCTTAATCGCAGGTACGACACCGACAACCGGAATGGAGAGCAACGTTCTCAATGAAGGTAGTACAATGGTGCTTGCGGTATTACATGCAATCACAACTAAATCAACTTGGTGCTCAGCGACATACTGCGAAACCAACGCTTCCACTCGAGAAACTAAAGTTTCATGATTCAGCTCACCGTAGGGATAGGCAGCGTTATCGAACAGGTATATATAATCAAGCTGAGGGAGCTTTTTTTCTATCTCTTGGAAAACAGAAAGCCCACCGACGCCTGAGTCAAAAATTAATACTTTTGGTTGTTGTGACACTTGATATACCCACGCATTTCGATGTGGCAATCATACTCACACAAATTAGTTTGGCAATATCTTCGCTTGGTAACGTTGATGAGAGAAACGCTCTCCGACGTCAAGGGTAGTTAAGCTCAACTCTATCTTGCCTTGATAGCTACGGGTTTGTGTCACTAACGTATGAAACTCTCCATCCTCACCGCATGGATCCACGCCGCGCGGTAGAGAATCAATGAAGGTTCGGTCATACCATCGCCCGCAATAAGTTGGGTCAAGAGCCTGACCATCCGTCGTTACCACCAAGGTTTTAATGCCACGCTCTAATATCTCATCCGCAAGGTCTTGGCTGTGTTGTCCAATGAGAGGAAAAACACACTCCCAACCAGCAGGTTCAATATAGCTGCGGCGATAGGCTTCAATCCCATTACAAAACATGTCACCAAAAGCCACAGCTTGAATATCGAGCGCACTGTTCTTTAGTGCATCAATAATGGCCGACTGATAAACATCATTAGGCGGAAATGTTTCCGGCATTTCAATCTTTATTAGGGGCAAACCAAGTAAGGCAGCTTGCATGTCGAGCACTTCAACAGGTGTGGCTTGAAATGGGACTTCATCTTTGACATAAGTCGTGTATAGACCGACCACTTGATACTCTTCGCTTTCAATCAACCTTTCTAAGGTCAAAGTCGAATCTTTACCGCTCGACCAACTGATAATGGTGCGTTTTGACATAGTTTGTACATCACATTGAAAAAAGCCGCCTCATTAGGCGGCTTAAAATAAACTAAAATTGGTACTTCACTGATGCAAAATAGCTGCGGTCTTGGGTGTTGTAGCCACCAGCAGTTTCATATTCTTCATCAAGTAAATTAGAGATGCGAGCTCTCACACTAAAGCTATC
Organism: Vibrio sp. Isolate23; assembly: GCF_022398095.1. Taxonomy (NCBI): domain Bacteria; kingdom Pseudomonadati; phylum Pseudomonadota; class Gammaproteobacteria; order Vibrionales; family Vibrionaceae; genus Vibrio; species Vibrio sp. Isolate23. The sequence continues at coordinate 48,954 of NZ_JAKEUV010000015.1, read as the reverse complement.
ATTAACAAAATAAGTTCCCGCAAAATCAACTAATGAATAACTATCTAAGGTAATGTCATTAGCCGTCAAGTCTGGTCTCTCTCCTTGGTAGAGATAGCTAAGGTCCACTTGCCAGTCAGAGCCAAAGTACGTCATATTCCATTTACCACTATGCTTCGCTCGGCGTGCTAGCTGTTCATCATTATCTAAATCTTTAGGGTCCATCCAGTCAAAGCTAGCTGAATGGCTAATAGGCCCAGTTTCGAACGTTGAGCTTATCTCAATACCTTCGATACGAGCTTCTCCGACATTCTCTTTAATATCACCCAAAATAAGGTTATCAATATCATTTCGATAAGCCGCTAACCTAACACTTAGGTAACTATAGTCAGCCTCTATAGCAACTTCATAGTTTTTAGACTCTTCTGGTTTTAGGTTTGGGTTGCCACTGTAGCAAGTCGGATAACAAACTAGAGGACTATATAAGTCACTAAATGTAGGAGCCTTAAATGCCGTACCTGTATTACCTGTCACTCGATAATGTTCTGAAAATCTATATCCAAGCCCTAATTGCCAAGTATTATTACGACCGTATCTTTGATTATCATCAGTTCGAGCGCTCCCCTCTAGCTGAAGAACGTCTCCGTTGTACAAACCTGTTAGATATACCGCGGTGTTTGTTCGGCTTGTTTCATCCAAATCACTCGATGTACTTGATACATCATCTTTATACCAATCAATGCCAGCATTTACCGACATATCATTGGCTAAAGCAAAGAAGTTACTCCAAGTCATCGTGTCACGGTTGGTTTGATAATTGCTATCAAAGCTTGGGTAATACTTCTTATCTTCATTAGTTCCCAAAACAAGATCTGAATGAAAGCTTTCTGTTTGATACTGCGTGACGAGAGAAAGGTTATATAGCCTTTGTTCAATTTCACCTTGATCATACTCTACGAATGTATCGGCATAATCACCATTAAGTCTTGCCGTCCAGTTTTCGTTGAAGCGAACACCTAATTCGAGGGCAGCATCTTCACTTTTAAACCCGTCATCATCTCCTTGATCACCAGCATCACTGACTGTGACATCAAAACCATCCGTCTCTAAGCGATTTAGAGATAGCTTACCCCAAGTGTTTTCTGTAATTTCTTCTGCAACTAAGAGTTGAACCTGATTTAGGTTATCACTACCAAGGCCTGCCGAAACCTCAATCTGGGGGTCTGTGTAACTCGTGATGATATTAATGACGCCTCCTAGAGCATCTGAACCATATATGGCCGTTCTTGGTCCACGGATATATTCGATACGTTCAACACCGTTTAAAGAAATGGCATTAATAGCGGCACCACCAGAGTATGCATCACCGATACGGACACCGTTCATCAAAACCAGTACATGGTCTGACTCACTACCACGAATGAATACACTTGTTGTTTGTCCATAACCACCATTACTTGCAATCTGGACACCAGGAAGTCTGCGGAGTACTTCAGTTAAAGACTTTGCTTGGATTGCTTCAATTTCTTCCTTGGTAACAATCTCGATTGGGGCGATAACATCGCTACTTGACTGCTCAAAACGGTTCGCCGTCACCACCATAGTCTCATCGGCTGATACTTCTTGGGCATATGAAAGGGAGGCGTGCGGAAGTAGCGATGCCACTGCTATCGCCAGAATAGAACGGTTCATTTTTATAATCCTAAATCGCGTAAATCCTACCGAGCTTGGAGCACTTGCTTCCATTGATTGGCTCAGCTGCTGGCAGGTATTCGGACTCAAGAGCTCAGTATCACCACCTAATCACTCGACTTCCCACATAAATCTCTATGCAGTGTCATTTGAGCTTTCGTTCTCTTTTACCGCTGCGCGTCAGTTCTGGATTTCCACCAGATTCCCTTTTCAGCCATCTATACTGCTAGATAGCACCAGCTAGGCGCAAATGTTATTCAGCTATCATTCCTTTGTCCAGCCAATATTGTGCTTTTATATAACCAATGGCTTTATCACTCTCACATGGAAACATGTTTACACACGATGTTGAACCGAGGAGAGTGACAAAGCTGGACATGTCGCAGATATTGAATAAAATCTGCGCTCCTAAAACAAACGCACTCAGCACCTGAAAGGTAATAAACATGGCGACTCTTGAAGTAAATCCACAGCGCTACCAAGAACAACTGGCGGAAAAGGTCGAACGTCTCAATCAGATGTTTGCGCCCTACCACGTCCCAGAACTGGAAGTGTTTGAGTCTCCAGAGCAACATTATCGTATGCGCGCTGAGTTCCGTGTTTGGCATGAAGGGGAAGACCTTTACTACATCATGTTCAACCAGGAAACGCGTGAAAAATACCGTGTCGACCAGTTCCCTGCGGCGAGCCGTCTGATCAACGATCTAATGCCATTGCTGATTGATGCAATGAAAGACAACGACTCTCTGCGACGTAAACTGTTCCAAGTGGATTTTCTATCAACACTGAGCGGTGAGATTCTGGTGTCTCTTTTGTACCACCGTCAATTGGATGATGAGTGGACGAAGAACGCAAAAGCGCTCAAGCAACGCCTGAACGATGAAGGATTCAACCTGAACCTGATTGGTCGTGCACGTAAAATGAAGATTGTTCTCGATCGCGACTACGTGATTGAAAAACTCGACGTCAATGGCCAGCCATACGTTTATCAACAAGTCGAGAACAGCTTTACGCAACCCAACGGTAAAGTGGCTGAAAAAATGCTGGAGTGGGCAATCGACTGTACCAACGATAGCCAAGGTGATCTGCTGGAGCTCTATTGTGGTAACGGTAACTTCTCACTGGCACTCGCGCAGAACTTTAACCGCGTGCTAGCGACCGAACTAGCCAAACCTTCTGTCGAATCTGCGCAGTACAATATTGCAGCCAATAACATTGATAACGTGCAAATCCTGCGTCTATCCGCGGAAGAATTCACTCAGGCAATCGAAGGTAAACGTGAATTCCGCCGTCTAAAAGACGCGGGGGTGGATTTGAAAAGCTACAACTGTAATACGATTTTTGTCGACCCTCCTCGCGCAGGTATGGATATCGATACCTGTAAGATGGTTCAGGGCTATGAGCGCATTCTATACATCTCCTGTAACCCAGAGACGCTCAAGGACAATCTTGATATTTTAAGTGAAACACACAACATCACGCGTTTTGCTCTGTTTGATCAGTTCCCTTATACCCACCATATGGAAGCGGGTATGCTACTGGAACGCAAAGCGTAGCTTGATAAGCGAATACAAAAAAACGAGCCATTTGGCTCGTTTTTTTGTGTTAGAAGTAACACTACTCAGCGCTAGCGGAACGGCCCATAAAGCCGAGCTTCTTACCAATCCATAGCAGCAGTAGTAGCGATACTATAATGGCAAAGAAGTTAGACCCAGCATCCGGATGCTGCGCTTTAACAAAAGCAGAATGTCCAAATGCGCCAACGAAGAAACATGCTAAGCCAACCAGCGGAATGTCTTCGGAGACCGGGTTACGTAGATACTCTTGGTACAACGCCTGCACAGACAGCACAAGCGCAATCAGTGGAAAAATAGAGAAAGACACTTCGCTCATTGTCAGCCAGGACAATAAAGCGTCACCACACATACCAGCAACTAAGGCCAATACTAGGGTTTTCTTCTCTGAACCACGATTAATTTGGTTTACTTCATTCGACATTGATCAATCCCACCTTTTAATCGGTTACGTTCACGTTCTTTGCGATACCATAAAGCCCCTTTGGCTATCATTCGCAATTGCATAATCAATCGTTCCGCAAGCTCATCGCGCTCACGTCGATTCAAATCCAATGCTTCAGCGCCCGAGCTAAATACCAGAGTGACTGACGCTTCTGCCTGAGTATAGGCTTCATCACGCGACATTCCGGTGCTGATCAAATACTCGGTCAGTTCAGCGGCAAAATGCTGAATTTCTCTCGCAACCGCAGTACGAAAGTCAAACGATGTTCCCGAACGCTCTCGCAATAATAGACGAAACACATTGGGGTTGTTGTCAATGAACTCCATAAACGTCTCGATAGACGTGCGGATCACACTGCCCTCTTTGACTATTCGTTGCCGCGCTTGGCGCATCAACTGACGAAGCAGTAAACCTCCCTCGTCAACCATGGTCAGCCCTAATTCATCCATGTCCTTAAAATGACGATAGAATGAGGTCGGGGCAATCCCTGCTTCCCGAGCCACTTCTCGCAGGCTTAAATTCGAAAAGCTTCGGTCAGCGCTAAGCTGGCTAAACGCAGCATCAATTAATGAACGGCGCGTTTTTTCTTTTTGCTGTGCACGGATTCCCATGGATTTCATCTGTTTTCTACTTATTTGTTTGTAGCAGTTAATATACAACGATTGCCTTAAGGACATAAGCCAAAATCGTCACCTTTGACTACCGCGTGACAATTAAACTCAGCCTGCTATCTTTTTCAACCACTTAACATTGGTTTAGAGACATACCACCGTACCAAAGTCAGATCGGTAAGTTTCTGCGTGATCACTTCCACTCTCTAGTATGCCAACCGTGTGCTCTATCGCGAAATCAGTTAAAATCTCGCTAAAGCAATGTTAAGACAATATAACAAAGGAAAAGTTATGGCGGAAAATAACCACTTTGACGTGATCGTTATTGGTAGTGGCCCTGGTGGTGAAGGGGCAGCAATGGGGCTAACCAAAGCGGGACTCAATGTCGCCATAGTGGAAAAAGAGAGCAGCGTCGGTGGCGGATGCACTCACTGGGGAACTATCCCTTCAAAAGCACTGCGTCATGCAGTTAGTCGGATTATCGAATTCAATAACAACCCGCTGTTTTGCCATAACAACACCAGCCTACATTCGACCTTTTCTAATATACTTGGCCACGCAAAGTCTGTGATTGATAAACAGACTCGTCTACGACAAGGCTTCTATGACCGTAATCAGTGTTCATTGATTTTCGGTACTGCACGTTTTACGGACAAATACACCATTGCCGTCACTCAAACAGATGGCACCGAAGAACTTTACAGCGCTGATCGATTTGTGATTGCAACAGGCTCACGCCCATACCAGCCAGCTGATGTCGACTTTATGCATGAACGCATCTACGACAGCGATTCTATCTTGAGCCTGAAGCACGATCCTCGTCATATCATCATTTATGGTGCCGGCGTTATCGGCTGTGAGTATGCATCGATTTTCCGTGGTTTAGGCGTGAAAACTGACCTTATCAACACCCGAGATCGATTGCTGTCTTTTCTCGATAACGAAGTATCCGATGCGCTTTCCTACCACTTCTGGAACAGTGGTGTCGTGATCCGCAACGACGAAACTTATGAGAAAATTGAAGGCACTGAAGATGGAGTGATCATCCACCTAGAATCGGGCAAAAAAATGCGTGCTGACTGTATTCTTTACGCCAATGGGCGTACTGGTAACACCGACAAGCTCAACTTATCTGCGGTGGGGCTCAATGCGGATTCTCGAGGCCAGTTAAAAGTCGATAGTAATTACCAAACAGAAGTTGAACATATCTACGCGGTTGGTGATGTGATCGGTTACCCTAGTTTAGCGAGCGCAGCTTATGACCAGGGTCGATTTGTTGCCCAAGCGATCAATAAGGGTCAAGCTGACGGCCGTTTGATTGAAGATATTCCAACGGGTATTTATACCATCCCAGAGATCAGTTCAGTAGGTAAAACAGAGCAAGAGCTGACGGCGGCGAAAATCCCTTATGAAGTCGGTCGTTCTTCTTTCAAACATCTGGCACGTGCGCAGATTGCAGGCAAAGATATCGGCAGCTTAAAAATTCTCTTCCACCGCGAAACCAAAGAAATTCTCGGTATTCACTGCTTTGGCGAACGTGCCGCGGAAATCATCCATATCGGGCAAGCGATCATGGAGCAAAAAGGCGAAGCCAATACAATTGAGTACTTCGTTAATACGACCTTTAACTACCCAACCATGGCCGAAGCGTATCGTGTCGCAGCACTGAATGGTCTCAACCGATTGTTCTAATTCGAGATATGACTAAAGCCGCAGTTTCGCTGCGGCTTTATCTCAAGCGTTAAAGAAACGTTCGCTGCGCCACTGCTGATAAAAAATTAACGCCAGTGTCAAACCTCTCATCCCCATAAAGCTCAACATCGCCAACCACAATGCATGGTTACCTAAGCTGGCTAGCGCGAAAAAAACACCAAAGAACACACACATGGCGAAAAACATGCTGTTGCGCATTTCCCTGCCCTTAGTGGCCCCGATGAATATCCCATCCAACAAGAAGCACCACATCGAGACCAATGGCATTGCCATCAGCCACGGCAGAAACTCCAATGCAGTATAATGGACGCTAGGAATATCAGTGATCATGCCGATCAGGGGTGAACCAGCAAAGCCAAATATAAGGGTTAATCCCAAACAAATGATCAAGCTCCAGAAAAAAGTCCCTACCAGTGATGCACTAAGCTGATGTTTGTCCCTAGCCCCAATGGCTTTGCCAACCATAGCCTCCATCGCATAAGCAAAACCATCCATGCCATAGGAAATTATCATCAAAAAGCTCATTAATACCGCATTAGCCGCAACAATATCATCACCAAAGCTTGCCCCCTGAAAGGTCATAAACGTAAAGGTAGCTTGCAAACACAATGAACGAAGAAAGATGTCTCGGTTGAGTTTGACAAAACGACTTAATCCATGGGTAGTTTCCTTCAACAATGAGACCAGTGACGGTAGCTGACGCTTATGCCAAGTACGCCATACACACCAAAGACCAAAACTCATACCACTGTAATCAGCAATCACCGACGCCAAAGCTGCGCCTTCAACTTTCCAGCCAAGGCCTATCACTAGTAAGACATCAAGAAAGATGTTCGTGACGTTAGCAATGATCACCATCCACATGGGATCTCGTGCATTCTGTGTACCCAACAACCATCCGAGTAAAACAAAATTCACCAGCGCGGCAGGGGCACTCCACGCTCTGACAGAAAAGTACAGATCTCCATAATGCTTAACTTCATCACTGGCATGACTTAACCCAAATACCATATCAGCAATCGGTTTGTGAAAAATAAGAAAAACTAAGGCAAAACCTAGCGCCATCACAACGCCTTGAGCAAATACTAAGCCGAGCTGCTTGTCGTCCTTAGCACCGTAGGACTGCGCCGCCAAACCTGTTGTCGACATTCGCAAAAAACCAAGCACCCAAAAAGTCACGCTGATCATGGTACTGCCAAGGGCAACGCCACCCAAGTACCAAGAATGTTCGAGGTGCCCTATCACCGCGGCGTCAACAAGCCCAAGTAAAGGGACGGTAATGTTGGAGAGCACCATAGGAATCGCCAGCAGAAGAACCTGCTTATGCAGTGCTTTATCGGAAAGAGTTTGAAGTAATAGCACATTTGCACTCGTCATAAAAGAAGAGTGCAAAGTGTAACCGGATTACCAACGAAGCTGAACTACTACGGGAGTGAGTCTGTGCTTCAGAGAAGTGAATTTAGTCAGCCAGCGTTGCCACAATTTCCAGCGCCCACAGTGTTTATCAAGCGGTGAGAAGGTTTTCGCCCAGCGAGCCCAAGGCAGATAATTCAGTGTTGCATCTCCGGGAGAAACGTAGCCATGGTTGTAACGGCCTGCTCCCGTCTTTTGGCCTAACTTACTGGCCGTTAAATCACCAGCAAGCACTACACACGCTCTGGCTGAATCGAAGTGGCAACCCAACGCCTGTATGAATTTGCCTACCTGCTTTTCGGTGCAATCAAGCAAAGCATGCTCACAAACGATCAAGACAGGGGATTTTTCTGGGACAGGTAAATTATCTAGCCAAGATAAGTCGTCAACGTTGCCACACATATGCTGGTAACGCTCACTTTTATGGAAGAGTTTTTGCCGCCAGAGTAAATTCTCCGTCACGTCCAGTTCAAGCCAGTGGCAGCGTCCGTTATCAACACGGTAAAAGCGTGTATCCAATCCAGCACCAACGTTAATTATCCAACCATCAGGATTACGAGAGATAAAATGGTTGACCTGCTCATCACAAATTTGAGTCAGGGTAGCGTGAAGGAGTTGTTTCTGATCGACGTCACCGGATAAACATTCCGGCGCAAGCTGACAGCGCTGACATGCACTTGCCGCGATCGGGTCGTATACTAAGCCATCATCTACCAAGCTTTCTCTGCTGCGAAACCAGAGAGGCTGCAGCAGATTAGCCGGGATTTGATAGCGATGAGTTGATGCTTTTTGCTTAGCAGTCATTATCATCTTCCTTCCATACCAGAATGAAGATGATAATGAATATCAATTACAAAGGCAAGATATTGAGAATAGATCTCAATTCAGTCTAAAAGGCTGAGTCACTGTGATATTTTTCTGTCATCAGTCGTTCAACGTCAGTAACTCTAATTACTAACGTTGAAAACAACTACCGTTACGGCCAATAACTAACGGGTATTACATCCAATCTGTATTGCGGATAATACCTACCGCCAAGCCCTCAATTGCAAGGTGCTGACAAGTTAGGTCAACTTTAATCGGCTCAAACTCTTCATTTTCAGCATGTAGCAACACGGTTGAACCTTTACGCTCCAATCGCTTCACTGTCACATCTTCATCTACCCGAGCGACCACAACCTGTCCATCATGAACATCTTGTGTTTTATGCACGGCAAGCAAGTCCCCGTCCATAATGCCAATATCTTTCATACTTTCGCCGTTCACACGCAGTAGAAAGTCTGCTTGTGGTTTGAACATAGCCGGGTCAACCTGATAGTGCGCCTCGACATGTTCCTGAGCCAAAATGGGTTCACCTGCGGCAACCTGACCAATCAAAGGCAAGCCATCATTAGCCGCCTCTTCTAGCAATATACGAATCCCACGGGAGGCACCAGGGATAATCTCAATGGCTTGCTTACGCGCGAGAGCTTTCAGGTGCTCTTCAGCAGCATTCGCAGAGCGGAAACCCAACTCGCGGGCAATTTCGGCACGCGTTGGAGGCATGCCTGTGTCATCAATTTTACTCTTTATCAGATCAAATACTTGTTGCTGGCGTGGCGTTAGCGGCTTCATAAGTCACCTGTCTTTTTATACAGTTAACTGTGAGTATATCCAGTAATGGTTTAAATGAAAAGCCAATTGCTGGTTTTTTGATAGAGTTAAACTTTTGACTAGAAAAACAATACTTCCACCCACACGTAACCAGTCAATAGCATAGTGATCATAACCGCAGCTGATCCAATATCTTTCGCTCTACCAGCCAACTCATGCTGCTCTTGACCTATACGATCAACAACGGCTTCAATCGCACTATTAAATAACTCAGCAATCAAAACCAGCATCACAGTCGCAATCAGCAATATGCGTTCACTTTGAGAGACATCTAGCCAAAATGCCGTGGGAATCATCAACGCGGCAAGTACCACTTCCTCTCGAAATGCAGGTTCATTTTGAAAGGCGGCCTTTAAGCCTTGGCATGAGTAACGGGTGGCATTTTTAATACGTTTAAAACCATGAAGTGTTTTTTGCGGCACAGCATTTTCTCTTGAATTATTAAGTAGATGATTTGAGTTTGGTGAAATTGGCGTTTTCGTGTTCAATTTACAGTAAAAGGTTCGACCAGTTTCTGATATCCTTGCAGCCTTGAAAATATCAGCTTAAGTACAGCGTCTGCTTCTACAATAAAGAAGATGGAACACGGCTTTTGCGATTTATCTGTTTTTTTGAGGCCAAGAACCTTATGTCTTCCGGACAACCACTATCGAGTTCCTTACTAAAGCTGCCTTTGTCGGTGATGGTCAAAGGAACCGCGATTCCTTCAAATCCTATTGAAGATCATAGCATTGATGTAAACAAACCCATTATCTATGCCCTGCCTTATCGCTCAAGTGTCGATTTAATCACGCTACAAATGCAGGTTATTCGCTTAGGCTTACCAGATCCACTTGAACCCGTCGAGATCAATGGTAAGTCGTTCCAGCGTTATGTCTTTACCTCTTCACGTCAAACTGTGATGAATAGCGACCAAGGCGTTCCTAACGAATCCATTGCGCTCTTCTCTGATTTACTAGAACAGCACAAATTTGACCGTGAACTGGACGTTCAAGTCCTTCCTGCCACCGTATTATGGGGTCGGAAACCAGGAAAAGAGTCACAGCAAACGCCTTACTTGCAGTCACTCAATGGCCCCGAAAAAGCGTTAGCTGTATTAAGATCTGGTCGAGATTGCTTGGTACGTATCAGCCCCGTAGTTTCTTTACGTTATATGGCAGACTCACACGGCACCGACACGGCGATAGCGCACAAGTTAGCCCGCGTCGCACGTATCCATTTCTCGCGGCAAAAGCTTGCGGCCTCTGGCCCTAACTTACCCAATCGTCAAGCGCTATTTAATCGTCTTATGAAGTCCAAAGCGATTGAGAAAGTAATTGAAGATGAGGCGAAAGCGAAGGGAATATCTCTTGATAAAGCGCGCCAAGAAGCTCACAACATCATGGATGAAATTGCTGCTGATTTTTCCTACTCTTTGGTCAGAAATGGCGATCGACTACTAAGCTGGCTGTGGAACCGTATCTATCAGGGCTTAAACATAAACAATGCCTCAACCGTGCGTAAGCTAGCTCAAGACGGCCACGAGATTGTTTATGTTCCATGTCATCGCAGTCATATGGATTACTTACTGCTGTCTTACGTCTTGTACCATGAAGGCATGGTACCTCCGCATATCGCAGCAGGTATTAACCTCAATTTCTTCCCAGCCGGACCACTATTCCGTCGCGGTGGTGCGTTCTTTATTCGCCGTAGCTTTAAAGGCAATAAACTCTATTCGACCATTTTCCGTGAATACCTCGCAGAACTGTTCTCAAAAGGTTACTCGGTAGAGTACTTCAGTGAAGGCGGACGCTCACGTACTGGCCGACTGCTGCAGGCAAAAACTGGCATGCTGGCGATGACTATTCAAGCCATGTTACGTGGTCTCAACCGCCCAGTGACACTGGTGCCAGTATACATTGGTTATGAACACGTAATGGAAGTCAGCACCTACGCCAAGGAACTGCGTGGCAAGCGTAAAGAAAAAGAAAACGCTGGGCTGGTCCTACGAACAATTCGTAAGCTACGTAACTTCGGCCAGGGCTACGTGAACTTTGGTGAACCTATCCCTCTGAACCAATATCTCAATGAGAACGCCCCAGAATGGACACAAGACATAGACCCAATGGGCACAACCAAGCCACAATGGCTAAACCCTGTGGTCAATGACCTTGCGATTAAGATGATGACGCACATCAATGATGCCGCTGCAACTAACGCATTAACTTTGTGTGCTACCGCGCTGCTGGCTTCACGTCAACGCGCGTTGTCTCGCGACAGCTTAGTGAAACAAATCGAATGTTACCTCTCTTTACTTAAGAACGTACCATATTCATCCACGTATACAGTGCCAAGTGAGGATGCAGAAGCGCTAGTCAAACATGCTGAGTCACTCGATAAGTTTGTGATTGAGTCAGATACCATGGGCGACATTGTCTCTCTTGATCGCAATCAGTCCATTCTGATGACTTACTATCGCAACAACATTATTCATTTGTTCGCAATTCCATCTCTCATCGCACAAATGCTGATCCGTCATCAGCAGCTGAACCTGGAAAAAATCAAAGCCAATGTGGCCTTGGTTTACCCATTCTTAAAACAAGAGTTGTTCCTGAGTATTGAAGAAGAGCAGCTTGGCGATGTTACCGAAGCCTACATCGAAGAGATTGCTCGTCTTGGTTTGGTGGTGATTGATACGGAGCAAAACGTGTCACTTAAGCAGGGGAATACTCAGGTGCTGATGCTGCTAGGCCGCACGATCACAGAAACTTTGCAACGTTACTCAATCACTCTCAACTTGCTGACAGCCAACCCTGAGTTGGGTAAAGCGGATCTAGAGCAAAAGAGCCAAGAAATCGCACAACGTTTGGGACGTTTGCATGGTATCAACGCACCTGAGTTTTTTGATAAAGGTGTCTTCTCGTCCATGTTTACCACTCTCAAACAGCAAGCGTATTTGGACAATGAAGGCAACTGCGATCAGGATAAAAGTCAGATACTTGCCGATCTTCTTTATTCGATGCTTTATCCCGAAGTGCGGTTGACAATAAAAGAAAGTATTTGTCAGGTAAGTGAAGCCGTGTGATCACTGAGTAAGACACATAAAAAGGGCATCCTCATTGGATGCCCTTCCTTTTTGCTTACCAGAATGCCGTCAACAATCCGATAGTAATAACCATCCCAACGTAGTTATTGTTGAGAAATGCCTGGAAGCACAAATCTCGCTGACGATGACGGATAAGGTGCTGCTGAAAAACAAACAAAGCACCCGCAACCAATAGACTCCAGTAGTAACTCGCTCCCAGTTGATACCAATTACCCAACGTAATTAACATCGCCATCGTCAGCAGCTGCAATGCACCTATGATCATTTTGTCGTAGCGGCCAAATAGAATCGCTGTCGATTTAACACCAATTTTCAAATCATCATCTCGATCAACCATCGCATATTGCGTGTCATAGGCTATCGTCCACAACGCATTTATCGCGAAGATAAACCACACCATCGTAGGTAGTTCATTCGCTTGAGCAGCCCAAGCCATCGGAATCGACCAACTAAAAGCTACCCCCAAGAACAACTGAGGTAAGTGCGTATAACGCTTCATAAAAGGATAAATAAAGGCGAGAAATAACCCAACAAAAGAGAGCTGAATGGTCAACGCGTTCATCGTCAGCACTAATAAGAACGACGCCACCGATAACACTAAAAACAAGCCGAGAGCCTCTTTTGATGTTACACGCCCAGAAGGCAGAGGTCGCGCACTGGTACGCTTAACGTGGCCATCCACTTTACGATCCGCAAAGTCATTGATCACACACCCCGCTGAACGCATAAACAACACGCCAAGGGCAAACACAACCAGCACGATGGGATCAGGCAAGCCTTGTGCCGCGATCACTAACGACCACATGGTTGGCCAAAGTAGCAGCAAGGTGCCAATTGGCTTATCCATGCGCATCAACTGCCAATACGCCTGAGCTTTAGTGGCCGTCGTCATTTACACGCTCTCCTTTGAGTACATTGGTGCGGTAGGCAAAAACAGCTCTGCCACTAACATAGGTTTGTGGTTCATCCATAAACGAGAGCGACGAGCAAGAAACTCACCATCGGGCGTTTTTGCCCAGCCCACTTGGAGTGCATCACGTTGGACATTTTCGGCATTAAACACCGTGAGCCCCAGAGGGATCTCTCCCTGACGGGTCAGATCATACTGTTGACCATCCATTGATGACTGTGGGATCAAGGTTCTGCCCAACACCCAAGGTTGCTTATCGCCTTTCAAGACCACTTTACGCAGCAAACATTCTTCTTTTGCCAGTAACTGAATCTCCTGTGACGTGAGCTTCTCAGCTTTAACCACTTTGTTGTGCAATAAGTCGACACTTAGCGTTTGGCAGTGGGACTCCAATAAACGTGACAATGAGCCCTGTTCTAACAACCAATTTTCCGCACTCTGTGTAGGAAAGCTAAACTTATCAGGATCTTGCCATTCAACCTGACGAAGGGCAGATAAATAAAGCGAAGTAGATTGATTCATACTAGTATTCAATAAGTAGCCTTATCATCGTACAATAAAGCTTTGATCTTTGTTGTTAACCACTCATCGAGTGTTTAACGCATAATTATTACAAATAGATGCTCTATTGTAACAAGACTCAGGCGATTCGAGTATCGTGATTAGAAGAAAGAAAAGACAGAAATATGATTAAACGTTACTTAGTCCAAATATTTGTCGCCTTGTGCGTCTTGGCCAGTTTTCCATCCATGGCAGAAGAAAGCGGAGAGCCGAAACTGGCGTACTTTACTCTTGAGCCAGATCTCACCACTAATTTCTATACCCAAGGCAAAAAGCTGGGCTACATTCAGGTTCGGATTGATATCATGGTGGCCAACGAAAGTGACTTAGCCATCATCGAGCTTCACCAGCCTTTGATTCGAGATGCGGTGATCGAGCTACTTGGCAAGCAGTCTTCAGATACGATCACCTCTTTAGCTGGTCGTGAAGACTTGCGTAAAAACTTAGTCGAGCAATTGAACTCGATTCTACTACCCGAAACAGGGCGCACCATTATTGCTGACTTGTTGTTTACCAAGTACCTCTATCAATAACCTGACGAACAAAAAAGCGGCCGAAGCCGCTTTTTTTATGTTCTGGCTCGGCTGGCATCAACCAAGCCCAATACAACTCCAGAAAGTAACCCCACCAGGTGAGCGGTATTAGCAATTGCCATAAACGGCTGAACAAACCCCAACACCAGCCACACTAACATGAAACCAATAACCGGTTTAGGTATGTTCAAGCCAAGCTGAGGGGCTTTGTATCCGAGCATCCATAAATACCCAACCAAGGCATACACGACACCTGACAATCCACCAAAGTTTGCACCTTCAACCCAGTATTGCCCTGCTCCAGAAAGCGCTGCCGACACCCAAAATAGCTGTAAAAGCTTTTTCGCTCCTAGGCGCTGTTCAATATCACCGCCAAGCTGCCACCACCATAACAAGTTAAACGCTATGTGTACGACAGAGAAATGCAAAACCGCATGACTGACCCAGCGCCATAACTGCCATTCTTGTCCAGCGAGTGCAGGAAAGTGCAACGCTGAAAACACTGATTGCCCTGCGCCAAACTGCTGCAAGGTAAAAATCACAACACTGATCAACATAACCGCTAATGTTATCGGACCTGCTTTGGCTTTGACCATCGACAACATACTCGGTGACTGGTAGCTAAATTGGCTGGTGCGCGTCTCTGCCATCTCCCACGAAGCAGCTTGATATTTGCTATCACTTGGATTATCGAGGAAGTGCTGTAGCTCAGCCTCGACTTCCACCTGATGTTGAGAGTCGCTGAGCCACAGTGCAAACTGACCACTTCCTTCCGGCATCATTTTCACATCAATACGGCGAGAGGCCATATAATCAATGAACGCTTGTGCCATGCGCAGATTGGAAATCGAAATCAGTCTTATCATAGCGGTTCCTATGGCATGTGAGATTCAATAGGCAAATCAGCGCGTTGCCAAGCTTCAAAGCCTCCATCCACACTATACACCTGCTCAAAGCCTTGGTTAACCAAATATTGTGCTGCGCCTTGGCTGCTAATGCCGTGGTAGCACATCACTAGAATAGGTTGCTCAAACTCCACTTCATCCATAAGTTGAACAATCGTGTCATTCGTTAGATGGTATGCAGCCTGTGGGTGAGCCACAGCGAAAGACTGCGGATCGCGAATGTCGACAAGGCGAGCGTCACCTTGCTCCAGCAATGCCTGCGCCCCTGCGACATCAATGTGTTGAAACTGGTCCATTTGCTGTCTCTTGAAAAGAATCATTGTTGATTGTCATTGTAACCTATCCAGTGGTTAACAAGTACACCGCAGCTGTAGGGTTATCCACTTGCGATCATTTATTCACCGTTTGTGGATAAAGCTGTGAATTACGTTGATAAAGTAGTTTTACAATTCTGGATCCACAATATGTAGTGATGATCCTTATTTTTTTGTGTGTAAAAGTAAAAGTATCCCCATAGGCTCATTACTCCTGACACCTTTATTCACCCGCCTTTCTGACATATAGCAAAGAAATTTATCACAGAGTTACCCACAGGCAACACGGCAAAATTCGATCCATAAAAAGAGAGAAATAGATAATTTCTGGATCCCAGAGACTGAAAAAACCGAGATCATTCGATCTCGGCTTTTTTGAATTTTTGCTTTAACTAAAAGTTAGAAGTCGCCGACTGCCGCTTTGAGTTTTTTCATGGCATTCTTTTCTAACTGGCGGATACGTTCTGCTGACACACTGTAGGTTTCTGCCAACTCCTGTAACGTAGACTTGTTATCTTCCAGCCAACGAGAACGAACAATATGCTGGCTGCGTTCGTCAAGGCTAGATAATGCTAAGCTTAAACGGTTATTGGTATGAGCTTCCCAGTTAGCTGCCTCAACATTGTCAGCCACATCCGAGGCTTTATCTTCGAGGTATAGCATAGGTGCCGAGTAAGATACGCCTGAATCATCATCATCGTTCTGCATTTCGAAAGCGGCATCTTGAGCGGCTAGACGAGATTCCATCTCGCGCACTTCAGATGGCTCCACACCCAGCTCTTTTGCAACAGTTTCCACTTCACCGTTATTGAACCAACCAAGACGCTTTTTAGACTTACGTAGATTGAAGAACAATTTACGTTGCGCTTTGGTGGTCGCTATTTTCACAATACGCCAGTTACGCAGTACGTATTCATGAATTTCAGCCTTAATCCAGTGCACTGCAAATGAGACCAAACGTACGCCGACTTCTGGATTAAAGCGTTTTACTGCTTTCATCAAGCCGATATTACCTTCCTGTACCAGATCCGCCATGGGCAGACCATAGCCAGAGTAACCACGAGCTACGTGCACTACAAAACGTAAATGCGAAAGAATCAGGCCTTTTGCCGCTTCAATTTCGCCATCATAGTGTAGTCGCTCAGCCAGTTCACGTTCCTCTTCAGCGGTTAGCATTGGATAACCATTCACTGTGCGGATATAGCTATCTAAGCTATCTTGTGTCACTACAGCCATTGGATACGCTTGGTTAGTCATTCAATTCCTCATCAATATCTGATCTGGAGTAAGTTTTAACCCAACAATCTTGAACCTAAAATGAACAAGATTCAAGCAGGGAAAGTTATTATGCATAAACCTTTCGGCTATACAAGTAAAAAAGTACACGGTAGCGTGTACTTTTTCAAGTAAGAGTAAGACATTTGCTATTTAGACAGGTTCAATTTCTTTCAAGTGGCGCTGCGCTGACACTTTCGCAGCCAAGCATCCAAGGAATGTACCAAGCATCAATAGCAACAAACTTTCATCCCAGCTTAGTCCAATCAGACGGAAACGACTATCGTACAGCAGAGCCAGTTGTTCGACGCTACTGTTCAGAACTACGGTAATAATAGCGGTCATGACCCAAGCTGTGAATGCGCCCAATAAGCCAAACCACATCCCAGAATAAAGATAAGGGCGTAAAATAAAGCGGTTAGTCGCACCGATCAGTTTCATGGTCTGAATTTCTTCTTTATTCGCAAGCACGTTAAAGCGCAACGTGTTGCCCACAATGAGAAATACCGATCCCAGCATCAGTACAGACAGAGTGATCACAATACCACTGACTAAATTCTTGATCGCATCTAAGCGGGTTAACCAATCTTCATCAAGACGAACGTCCGTCACTTCTTCTTCCTTGGCAATCGTCGCCGCCAATTGCTTGATCTTCTCGTTATCTTCAACACTTGGCGTGATGATCAACACACCCGGTAGCGCATAGTCGTCTAAGAGTGAAAGGGCATGGTTAAATCCTGAGTATTGGCTTAAATCTTCCAGACCTTGCTGAGGAGAAATGTATTCCACCTTGGCCACCTCATCCATACTTTCTAGCTGGTCTTTGAGCACCATAACGCGTGCTTCCGGCGTTTGCTCCTCAATATAGCCACTCACTTTTGATGGGCTGGTAACATTAGTAGAAGCCACGGCCAAATTTTTTCCCAGCAAATACATGACCGCTGGCATAGCTAATGCCATGGAGATCACTGCTAAAGTAAGAATATTCCCTAAAGGACGAGACCACATCATCGAGAACGAAGCTTTCGCCTGTTTGAAATGCACGGTAAAAAAACTATCGCGCTTCACTCGATTCTGGGGACGACTTTTAGTCGCCTTCTTATTACGCACGTTAGCAGCCATAATCTTCTACCTCACTCAGGAAGCCTTGGTTCAGCTCTAGATGACGATATTGCGGGCGAGTATTAACCAACCCAATATCGTGCGTTGCCAGTAAAATGGTGACACCCGCTCGGTTAAACTCTTCAAATAATTTAATCACTCGGTTTGATAGATCCGGATCCAAGTTACCCGTGGGTTCATCCGCCAACAGCAGCGTTGGCCGGTTCACTACGGCTCGAGCAATGCCAACACGTTGCTGCTCACCACCAGATAGCTGACTCGGTAAACACTTTGCTTTATCCAGTAAGTCAGTCTTATCCAGCGCGGCAGAAACTCGACGTTTAATCTCACTCTCTGAGATAGATTCGATACGCATCGGCAATGCGACGTTATCAAACACCGAGCGATCCATCAGTAAGCGGTGGTCCTGAAAGACAATGCCGATGTTTCGACGCAAGAACGGGATGTCTTTATTGGGAATACGAGTAATATCGTGATCGTTGAAGCTGATTTTGCCATCCGTTGGGCGCTCAATGGCACAAATCAACTTGAGCAAAGTACTTTTCCCAGCGCCGGAGTGGCCACCGAGAAAAGCCATTTCTCCGCGGCGTAGGTGAAAGTCTACCTTTTGCAGCGCTTGTCTGCCTCCGCGATACGCTTTACTTACTTGCTGAAACTTTATCACTCGTCGTTCCTCTTACCTGAGCTACTGATTAGTCTTCGCGGCTGAATAATGCGTCAATAAATTCCTGAGTTTCAAATGGGCGCAGATCGTCAATACCTTCACCCACCCCAATATAACGGATTGGGATCTGGAACTGATCGGCCAAGGCAAAGATAACGCCACCTTTTGCGGTACCATCAAGCTTGGTTAAGGTAATGCCAGTCAATGGTGCTACGTCACTGAACAGTTTTGCCTGACTAATCGCATTTTGGCCCGTGCCCGCATCCAGTGTCAGCATGATTTCATGCGGTGCTGAGTCATCCACTTTCTTCATGACACGGACAATCTTGCGCAGCTCTTCCATCAGGTTGGCTTTGTTTTGTAGGCGCCCCGCAGTATCGGCAATCACCACATCAACACCTTTGGCTTTTGCAGACTCAATGGCGTCATAAATAACCGATGCACTGTCTGCACCTGTATGCTGCGCCACAACAGGTACCTGATTGCGATCGCCCCATACTTGAAGCTGTTCGACAGCCGCAGCACGGAAGGTGTCACCTGCAGCCAGCATGACTTTTTTACCTTGTGATTGGAATTGCTTAGCCAGCTTACCGATTGTTGTCGTTTTACCGACACCATTCACGCCAACCATCAGGATAACGTAAGGGGTTTTATTGGTATCAATTTCAAGCGGTTTTTCAACGGTCGAGAGAATGCCTGCCATCTCTTCTTTTAACAGGCCATACAGTGCTTCACCGTCTTTCAAATCCTGACGCGAAGCTTTTTCAGTCAGGCTGTCGATGATTTTCATCGTGGTATCCATACCGACATCCGCTATCAACAACTGCTCTTCCAGTTCTTCGAACAGCTCATCATCAATTTGCTTGCCTTTGAATAGACCAAAGAAGCCCGCCCCAATATTCGCTTTGGTGCGTGCCAAGCTGCGCTTTAAACGAGCAAAAAAGCTTTCGCTTGGCTTGTCTTGCTCACTCACACGAGGTTCTTGTGGCGGTTCTGCTTCTGCTTCTGCTTCTGCTTCTGCTTCTGCTTCTGCTTCTGCTTCTGCTTCTGCTTCTGCTTCTGCTTCTGCTTCTGCTTCTGCTTCTGCTTCTGCTTCTGCTTCTGCTAGGTCAGCCTGAGGTTCTGACTGAGCTTCGTCAACGGTTTGCGCCTCTGCTGCGACTTCCTCAACAATGTCCGATTGGGTTTCTTCAGCAGCTTGCTTAGCCTGTTGTTCCTCGTCACCGAAGCCAAGCCAAGAAAGTAATCCGCGCTTCTTTTTTTCCGTCATCTGGGGATATCCTAGATTGTCTTAATTTATTCTGACACTTTTCGCCGAGGTATTGCCCCGGTTAAGAAAAGAAACATGACAACAGAGTGAAAAGTTTCCAGCGTTATAACGATGGTATACACTTTGTCATCAACAAAATTTGGGCTGTACTCAGGATGAACTCACTGAGCGACTGGGTATAGTATCACTTTATTAGCGGTCAAAAAATCTATGGTACGGCGTCGCCAGCAAAACACATCACAAAAAAAGCCTTCAACGGGCTTTGTTCGAATTATTAGCGGCTTATGGAGAGGGAGAAAACTGCCTGTTCATGATGCAGAAGGGCTGCGCCCGACAACCGATCGTGTAAAAGAAACCCTTTTCAACTGGTTGGCTCAGGATGTGCCTCAAGCAAAATGCCTCGACTTGTTTGCCGGCTCCGGCGGATTAGGCTTTGAAGCGGCTTCGCGTCAGGCTGATAGTGTCACCATGATTGAGCTCAACCCAAATGCATTCAAGCAGTTAGAAAAAAACATTGCGGCTCTTAATTCAGATAACCTGACCGCGATTAACAGCGACGCGTTGAGTTTTCTTCAACAAGCAGGGACACCGCATCATGTGGTATTTATCGATCCACCATTTCGTAAAGGCTTGCTGGAACAAACCGTCACTTTGCTGGAAAGTAATGGCTGGTTGGCCAACGATGCCATGATTTACATTGAAACTGAGAAAGAACTTGAGTTGGAAGGCATTCCAGCCAACTGGCACCTACACCGAGAAAAAACGGCAGGCCAAGTCAGTTACCGATTATTTGAAAGACAACAAGACTAAAAAGGAAGTCTCATGAAAGCTCTACTTTTACTGGCCAAAGCCGCGATTGGCTTTGTGTGGTTCATCCTGATCCTGAACTTCTTTATGCCCTTTCCGGGCAAAGCGGCGATTGCGCTTTACATCATGACGGCTTTCCTGTTCATCATGCATGGCCTGCAATCAGCCATCTTTATCGGCGCGTTTGGTGACAAGATTAAGATGACCAATTGGGAAAAATGGTCGATTCTAATTTTCGGCATTTTCGCCCTGCTCGATATTCGTCGCAAGTACATGATGTAAGATCACCATATCTAATATAAGAACGCCGCTCATGATAAGCGGCGTTCTTGTTTTAACTCAGGTACCCCTTAACTCCATTTAGGAACATCTGGGTGGAAATCATCACTAGCAGCAGCCCCATCAAGCGTTCTATCGCCTTCAGACCACGCTCACCTAAAATACGGTGGAAAAAGTTATAAAACATCAAAATAAAGAAGGTCGCTCCCCACGCCAGCAAGACAGCGCCAGACAGCTCAAGCAATTTGTCCGGGTGCTGGGTCGACAGAAGTAGCAATGCAGCAATCACCGATGGTCCAGCGATCATAGGAATGGCCATAGGGACAATAAATGGCTCTTCACCCGCCGCAAGGCCTGTAATGCTGCCCGCACTTGGGAAGATCATCTTAATCGCAATGATGAACAGAATGATGCCACCAGAGATACTCAGCGTTTCTGGTTCAACATGAAGGAAGCTCAGAATCGTCTTACCTGCAAATAGGAATAGCATGAGAATGAACAACGCAAAACACAGCTCACGAACAAGCACCTTGCGTCTGCGTTTTGGGTCAAGATGCTTGAGAATAGAAAGGACGATAGGAAGGTTGCCAAGCGGATCCATGATAAGGAACAACATGGTTGCGGCAGAAAGAATTTCCATGATTTAGCCTCCAAAGCCAAAGATTCTCAACAGCAGAGCAAAAAGTCGGCGAAGTATATCAACACCGTTTGACAATTTGGAGGCCAAAAGTAGAGTTTTTAATGGCTACAAACACGCTCTAAGTTCAACGCCCACTTATCACCCACCGCAACAATTTTCTCTCGCTCGATAAAAAATGCCATCAATGCGTCCAGATCCAACCCATTCAGCTTACAAGTATGGAACTTTGCTTGCTCACCAAATGCAGCGCAAGCAGCCTCGCGCAATTCCTGAATTGCCATTGGTCGTTCATGCAGTAAGTTTAGAACTTGATGTGCGTGTATTTCATTAGACATAACTTTCTCCATTTATGATCAGTGGAATGAGCATAACCTGAGACTATCAAGTCAACTTTGATTTCAAATAATCAACGAAGCGGTAACCAGTGAGTGCGCCAACAGATAGCTACCCGAACTAAGATACCGACCATAGCGAATGGAGTGTTTGTAATCATGCACGGCAAGAAGCCCTGCTGATAAAGTAAGTGTCAGAGTTCCAAAGAAACCTAATAAACTAGCCAAGGTACCAGTCAATAACCAGACTTCACCCGCAGCCCAGTTGAGCTGCAACAGCATCATACCCATTATCACAACCGGAAAGATCAGACGATCAATTTTAGGTAGCATTAGGAAAAATACCACTATACCAATCGCCAGCAGCATAGCAGGAAGCCACCAGACTATCTCACCGGATAATTGGAGCCAAAAAGAGGTGCTATAGCAAAGCTGAGCCCCGACAAACGCAGCAAAGCACAGCTTTTGATGTCGCTTATAGATATAAAGGCCATCAGCCAACATGGATACCAACAACCCCAGGGTCACCCACCAAACCGATATACCAATCGCATCACTCTGACTCCAGAGCATGACGACGAGCATAGCTAACGACAATGTTTTAAACACGACCGCTTGTTTGTTCTGGTTGCTTTCATTAGCAGAAATACTAATAAATCCTGATAGCGCGACTGAAAGCCAGCTCCACATGGGTCCACCTCTTTTAAACTGAGTCGCCAGTGTAGGCAGGCAGATAAAGATGTCCAGAAATGGAAAGCAAAACTTGGATCTTGATTGGCTTCTGAAATACTGACTTTGCCAGTATTAAACTAGCGGTTTAAACATACCACTCCATTCTTCTATGCCTTCGCTGCTCATTCAGGCTATAGAAATCCGACTTTTTAGCAAACTGAACACCTAGCCAACAACAAACCTAAAAAAACCAACATAACACTTTAAATTAAGACAAAAAAACACAAAAAAATCAATAAGATAAAATAAGACCAGTAAAGTTAACCACTTTAATTTTAAAAGTTTTAGTCTATAAAAGGAGACTAAGAATTAGAACAATAGAGAATCACTCTCATCTTAAGAAATACCAAGCCTATAACTATCAATTTAACCCGACAATGACACTTACAGTCCAATATTATTGTAAAAACAACAATCTATTTAAATCAACAAACAACAAACAATAATTAACCAATTTAAAATCAATTACTTAAAACAAAAACACAACGAATAGAACACTTTTAAATCAGAGTAAAAATCATAGAAATCACAGTGAAAAAACCATCAAAAACCACCATTTTATCGATTTAGAAAATGAACTTTCAAGGCTTAGAAAAATAAAAACTTGATCAAAGCACAAAAATACTGCTATTCTAAATTACATACAGTTAAGCATCACTAAATAGGAGCAGAGTTATGATTACTTCTTCACAAAAACAAGGACTTGTAATGATCGCGGTTGTTGTTGGCCTCATGACACTGCCGATGATGTACTAAGTCATACATACAAAAACAAAAAGGGACGCTTTAGCGTCCCTTTTTGTTATCCAGCAGATTTTTCACACAAAACCCGCTTATAAATCCAACGGATTTCTAAGTTTAACTATTTAGCTAAAACCTTATCTTTTAAGGCTTTTGTTATAAGTGCTTAGACAAAATATCCCAGTGCGCATAATAGAAAAATAGCGCAGCCAAGGTAATCAGCGTCATGAGTGTAATCGCAGCTCGCCAGATAAAGCGACTACTACGTGGCGTGAGCTCTTTTTCACACTGATCACACACAGAGAGAAAGTCATGACTGCTTTCTAATTTATAATCTTCTTCATGTACAATTTTATTTCGGATGGTAGCGATATAGCGCAGCTTATCGATCACATCATGCGGTAATCGCTCTTCACAGCTGGTGATCAACTGATGCAATCCCTTTCCTTCAGCGTGATATTGCGTGCGAAGCAGCTTTTCAATTTTACGTGTCCTTGTCACCACTTGTTCGATATCAGACATGGCTTCCCTCCATCACTAGTAAGTCTAAGGGGTGAAACTGGCTTCTTCCAACCAGTAGTTTAGTCAATAACAATCTGTCTCATTACCTACTATATAGCCCCATTTTCACTGTCCTTTGCAAGTAAATTAATGTAAAGGAATCAACGACTAGCCTTATCAGCATAATGACAAAATTACTACTAGCGTGTGATGTGTCTCGAAGAATGATACAAAGGACAACAACAGAGGCTCACAGTTGTGTTCAAAGCCCCAACCTGAGTCCAAATTAGCACTAAAATAACCCATCGGCTTTTTGGGGAGAGCGACAATGCCATTAACGTTATTTATCGCTATTATCGTGTTTGTTATAGCCAGCGGCTGGGCGTTTAGTCGATTCTATCGTCGACATATTCAAGGAGAAGATGCGCCAGAACAAACCGCAGATGTGACTGTACTGGATAAACAGTCGATAGATATTCAGGATACTCAACCAGGACAAGAGGATCAGGAGTATTGGATCTACGTACAGAAAGGGCGTTTAGGGCCAAAGCGTGAGTTTCAGGTTGGCATTCATTATTTCCACGCTTTAAACCCTGGTGATAAAGGCACACTGACCTACCAAGGTGATAAATTTATCCATTTTGCCATGAAGCGCTAACCTAGCGCTTCACCATCTTGAGCATATTGTTTTTCGCCATGCTTTCGGCCACGTCATCCGGCAGCGCTTCCAATACTTCATCCCAACGAGATAACACTTCACCTGTAATTTTAAAACGCCCCACAACATCAGAGCCAATCATAAAGCGGTCGGGATATTCTTTGATCAACGCTACCCATTCTTTCTTCGATTCAGGACTCGCCAGTATCACATCACGTAAGCTCCAAGATGCCAAGATGTAGAGATTATCGTAATCATCCAGCAGCTCGCTGACTTCATCGATGAGAAAAGACAAATTCTGACGTCGTAGCAATGTCGAACTCGTCCCCGCGTGCGCCCAGATAAAGTTAGTTTTGCTGTTTTCTTCTAACGCCTCCACCAGCTCATGCTTGTACAACGGGTGCGTTTCTCGCTCAGACGTGATGTTGGTATGCAGAATCACCGGCATTTTGTGCTTCGCCGCAACCTGATACACCTTCATCAAAGCAGGATGATTGGCTCTTGCTTGTTCGCCTAATGTCAGCGCAGACAAGCCATCATGACGGGTCAGAATCTCACCAATTCCTTTCCAGAAGCCAGGGTCGCTTTCAATCATCTGCTCGACTTGTTCCGCCGCGAACATATCCGTGGGGTTAAAGCCGGTAATAAAAGGAAACAGTCGATCTTGATGCGGCGAGTCTTTCACTGCTCGGTAGAGAATCTCATCAGTACGTGAGTAGTAATAGACAGGTGAGTCATCGCCAAATTCATAACGTGGTGCGACGGGATCGTGAGCATTCCACTTTTTCATAATCGGCAGGCCCATCACAAACGCATGTTCAATGTTGCTTTGATCCATCTTATGCACCAGATATTTGATGCCATCGGTACGCTGAAAAAAATCAACATAATGGATCTCGGCATCATTAAAACCGCCGTCATACCCGTTGGCGAATGGGGCTAATGACAACATTAAGCCCGCTAACCATTTTCTGTTCATATTCCCTTCCTGAACGAGTATTACCGTTCACCTCACTGCGATTAAGTATTCAATATAACAATTAACCTGATAATTCAGGCAGATTCATGCCATGTTTTCGGCATAAACCTTTTTAATTTAATCGGTTACGGTTTGGAAACACAGACAAGCACCAATCAATGGCGACTAGCTGACAGCAATACTAAGGCAACAACCAGCGAGTACGTCGGGATTTAGACACTATCAAACTCATCACTAGCGCACCAGAACCGCTCAAGACAATCCACACAGGAATCACCCAAGCGGGGTGGCCTTGGTACCAGCCATACTCTTTCATTGGCCAGAGAAAGATCGGATGGAGAATGTAAATGCCAAGACTGTGTTGGCTAATGAAGCCGATCACTTTGTTGGCCTTATCAGGCAAGTTTTCACCAACATAACGACATAACATGAAAATCATGCTCGCAGCCAGTACCACATTGAGTGTCTTATACGACAGCCATCGCCCTACGGTATATTCTTGTGCTTCAACACTGTTGGTGATGACCGCGTATCCCGTCATGATAAGAGCCCCTATTCCCACGACCGCGAACATGGCGACATAAGGCGAAGTCAGAGGCACTCTTTTATACAGCAAGTACCCTAGAGGTAAATAGCCGCTGTAGAGCCACATTTGATTACTCCAAGGCCCATCAATACCGATTAAAAACAGTAAGGTCGTCACCAACCAAATCACTACATAGGAATACAACGAGCTATCACCATAATGCCTGATCACATATTGAAAAAACGGAATGACGAAATACAAAGGAATGAAGTAGTAGAAGAAACCGAGATGATAATAAGTGGCGTGAGAAGCACTATTGGCAAGCACTTGCTTGGTTTCTTCAGGATTAAAACCGTTCAAGCTCCACCCCGAAAGATACGCATAGAACAGCGACCAAACAATAAACGGCACCAAAACTTTGCCTAATCGACGTTTGACGTAGTATTTGGCATCAAATGGCCGGGTATCACTGAGCATCAACGCTCCGGTGATCAAAATAAACACAGGGACAGCCCAACGACTTATGCTATTTATACCGATTGCGGTGGCCCATTCAGAGAAAGGAATACTGCCTAATTCCTGTCGATAGGGGGCAAGAACATGAATTGCGATAACCGCCACAGCAGCGACACATCGCAGCAAATCGAAGAACAGTACCCTATTTCTCATATAGCCACCTTCATTGATTAACTTATTGAAGATAGCAATAAAAAAGTTGACCACGGTGTAACCTTGGTCAACTTTTAGTCATGAAATTGTTCTTAATTTAAGCAGTTGCGGGATTGCTCACCTTAGGCAGCTTGATGGAAATCAGGGTAGTCAGCGCAAGAAATGCAAAGGAAACCCATAAGCACGCGGCCAAACCCGCAACCTGAAATATCCAACCTGACAGCACTGTACCAATTAAGCGCCCCATGGCATTCGCCATATAGTAGAAGCCGACATCCAGTGATACGCCATCCCCTTTGGCATAGCTGACGATCAGATAGGAATGCAAGGAAGAGTTAACCGCAAATACAGCACCAAAAATCAAAAGTCCAACTACGATGACCAACTGAGGTTGCCAGCCAATTTGCACTGCATAAGCAACGCCCGCGGTGATCACCGCCAGCAAGCCAGCCCACATCAGTGCTGCACTGCCGTCAGGGACTTTACCTTGTGCTTTCCCCGTGATCTTAGGGGCAAAGCCTTGGACAAAACCGTAAGCAATCACCCAAGTCGCTAAGAAGCCGCCAACCCAAAAGTGATCCCAGCCAAACACACTGCCCAGATAGATAGGTAGGGCGACAACAAACCAAACATCTCGTGCCCCAAACAGGAACATACGTGCTGCAGACAAGATATTGATTGAACTCGACTTAGAAAAAATCTGGCTGAACTTAGGCTTGTTTTTGGCTTTACCCAAATCACTTTCAAGGCCGATTAAGCTGCCGATCAGAACCAGTGTCAACACACCCGCCATTAGCAGCACCGCATACTTAAAGCCTATCAGAGACAGCAGTAAACCACCGATGAAGAAGCCAACACCTTTAAGGGCATTTTTAGACCCCGTCAGAATCGCGACCCACTTATACAAAGCGCCTTGCTGCTCATCAGGCACCAGTGCCTTGATGGAACTTTTGGCACTCATCTTATTGAGATCTTTGGCAATACCAGACAACGCCTGAGCCAGCATCACCCAAGGTATGGTCAGCCAGACATTGGGAACTGCCAGCATCGCCAGTGCCACTATCTGCATCGCCAGTCCAAGGTTCATGGTTTTGTTTAAGCCTAGCCTAGCGCCAAGCCAACCACCAATCAAGTTGGTTACCACACCAAAGAACTCGTAGAACAAAAACAGGGATGCGATTTCTAACGTGCTGTAACCCAGATCATGGAAATACAGCACCACCAGCATTCTCAACGCGCCGTCAGTAATGGTGAAATTCCAGTAATTGAACGTCACCAGCATATATTGACGCACACTCTTACTCAGATTTGCGATCATAGAGTACCCAATTTTCTTTTATGTACAGCTATGGGAGCTTTTGGACACCTATGATCCAAAAGCTCCTCAAAGGATTATTTCGCCGCGACTGCGTTGATGTAATCGACCTGAACAGGTTTGGTAAAGGCACCTGGACGTAGCGCCTGTACCTCTTTAACAATGTCGCTCAACGGCCACTGTTTTTCTAGCAGCAGATGCGCGGCCAACAGGCCAGTACGACCTGACCCGCCCATGCAATGCATCGCAACTTTACCGCCATTATCGACAACCTGATGCAGAGCAGAGCTGGCTTGCTGCCATTTCACGGCAAAGTCATCACCCGGTGCGCAGTCATCTTCAATTTCAAGCTGAAACCACCGCATACCTAGTTTTTCTGTCACTTCACCAAGCTGAGCAACGCCTTTGTTCTCTAACTCTGTGTTATCCAGCGCCGTCACTATCGCTTCAACACCTTGCTCTTTTAGTTGCACAAGCGAAGCTTCCAGATCAACACCTTTAGTACCCGGGCAAGGAGTAAGTACTAACGCACCTTGCTCAAGGTCCAATTGCCAAGTCGGATGTGTCATCTCAATTACTCCTTATGCCAAGCCCACTTTACGTACCAACTCTGCAGTACGTGTCGCGTAGCCCATTTCATTATCGTACCAAGCATAGATCTTCACCATGCGGCTACCTACCACCATAGTTGACTGCGCATCAACGATGGTTGAACGTTGGTCGCCTTTGTAATCAATCGATACCAGCGGACGCTCTTCAAAACCAAGAATACCGCTCAGTTCACCTTGCGATGCTTCTTTAAGCAACGCATTCACTTCTTCCGCTGTGGTATCACGTTTCACATCAAAGATGATGTCTGTGAGTGACGCGTTAGCCAGAGGAACGCGCACCGCATGGCCGTTAATCTTGCCTTTCAGATCTGGGAAGATCTCCACAATCGCTGTTGCACTGCCGGTCGTTGTCGGGATAAGGCTCATGCCACACGCACGGGCACGGCGCAAATCTTTATGTGGCGCATCAAGAATAGTTTGCGTGTTGGTCAGGTCATGGATAGTGGTAAAAGAAGACTGCGCGATACCTAATTTCTCATGAATCACTTTAACCACTGGCGCAATACAGTTAGTCGTACAAGACGCTGCCGTAACAATCTGATGCACTGCTGGGTCAAAGATATGATCATTCACACCCACCACAATGTTCGCCACGCCTTCTTCTTTAACCGGCGCAGAAACCACAACTCTTTTCACACCTTGAGCTAGATACTTGTTAAGAAGCGAGGTTTTACGGTGTTTGCCGGTCGCTTCGATCACGACGTCACAACCAGACCAGTCGATAGCATCGATGTCTTTCTCTTGCGTCGTTTTGATAACCTGACCGTTAATCAAAATGTTATCGCCTTCCGCTTTGACTTCGTAACTCCAACGTCCTTGAACTGAATCAAACTCCAGCAGGTGTGCGAGTGTTGCGGCATCACCCGCCACATCATTGATCTGGACAAACTCCAGCTCTTCCCAATCAAACGCCGCCCGTAGCGCTAAACGTCCAATACGACCAAAACCGTTAATTCCGACTTTAACTGTCATCTTTCCATCCCTCTTATTTCAAATTACTGGCAGCAAACAGGACGAGCCTGAATGGCATGAAGTCTTTCTATATCTTGTTGGTACTCTGTTTTCAGGCAGTTAGACGCGACAAGATCATCAATCAGTTTTTTCATCCAACCCGGTAAATCTGCGGATAAACGATAAAACACCCATTGGCCCTGACGAACGTCAACCAGAATTCCACTCGAGCGTAACTGAGCAAGATGACGAGAAATTTTCGGTTGGCTTTCTTGAAGGGCTTCTGTCAGCTCCCCGACCGATAAACATTCTTCACGTTCTATCAACATCAGGCAGCGAACTCGGGTTTCGTCGGATAATAATTTGAAAAACTGATGTGGCAACATTTATACATACTCATATACGGATATGCGTATATATTTATTTAAATAAAAGTGAAGATCAATGTCCCTGTCAGATTGTCATAAAATATTCACACAATGGAGAAGCTGCTTTACACGAGGCGGTTGATATCCTGACTCCAGCGCTGCGCCTCTGAAATGCGTGGCATGACATCATCAACGGAAAGGTTGAGCTGTTGACACGCATCCTGCATACCCTGCCAGTCTGCTCGTTCATAGCACTCTTCCAATCCAAGCAAGATGCCATAAGGCCCTTGGCGCTCAAGTAAAGCGACCTTAATCGCCTGATTAAGAGGTAATTGCTGAACTAACTCTTCAAGCGATAAATCCAGTAAAGCGTCTAGAGTAGAGAATAGACCTATCAAAAACGCCTGTTCACGGAACTGGCTGAAAGGGTTTTCGTTCGCCATCAACTGGCAAAACTGAGCTCGTTGTAAGGAAAGGTTATACAGCTCTTTAGGCTTTTTAGCGGAGATAAACGACGCCACCGCCAGTGAGACAAAAATACGTAGCTTATCTTCGCCAAGGTACACCAAAGCTTGCCTAAACGATGAGATGGTGACTTCAAGCCTCTCCGACATCGTATTGACAAAGCGAAGTAATTTGTAAGATAAGGCGACATCTTTGGCAACAATCGCTTCGACCTTTTCAAAATCGACGTTGGTCTTGCACACCTCACTGAGCAGCTCCATTGCGATCACTTGCTCTGGGCTGATGTACTGCTGACGAATGATTTCAGGTTTACTGAAGAAGAAGCCTTGAAAAAACGAAAAGCCAGCAGAGCGTGTGGTTAAGAACTCTTCTTCGGTTTCCACCCGCTCCGCAAGAAATTTACGTCGAATACCCCGGGAGCGCCGTTCTTTGACAAATTCGCAAGCCGCCTCTAAACCCATCGCCATGATATCAAGTTTAATGATCTGCACGAACGGCAGAAAGCGCTCCCATTCAGGGCTATATACAAAGTCATCTAAAGCAATGATGTACCCTGAGGAATTGAGCTCCTTGATTGCCTCATACAACTCATCCGTTGGCGGGCAGGTTTCCAACACTTCCACAACAATCTGCTCTTTAGGCAGCACAAGTGGTAAACGGCGGATCAGGCTCTTATAAGGGAAGTTAATAAAACTGCGTGATTGCGGCAAGGCGGGATTCATACCCAGAGATAGAAAGTTCTCAACAATTAAACGATACGTTGCACGGTTGGAATCGACATGAGCTGGGTATGCATTGTTTTCTCCGTCACGGAACAACAACTCATAGCCGAGAGTTTGTCTTTTGGCGTTAAAAATGGGCTGACGAGCCACATAGGTATCGCGCATTCGCTATTACATCCCCAAATACTATGCTTTGGCAGCCGCTAATAATGCCCCACAACCGACAAACATGGAACCAAATACCTTGTTGATCTTACTCATAATCTTATCAGAGCGGATGAAACGCCCCAATTGGGAGGCTAACGAGGTGTATCCTAGCATCACAATCGAATCAATCACGACCGTCGTCACTCCCAGCACTACCAATTGCGTCAGTTGATCTTTGGCTGGGTCAATAAATTGCGGGAATAATGCAACCAAGAACACGATCGATTTAGGGTTGGTCAGGTTAATCAGTACGGCGTTGCGCATTAAGGTTTTACCCGACAGGCTCTGCCCTTCAGTAGCGGTAGCCAGCCCCGACGTATCACGCCACTTCTGAATACCTAGCCATACTAAGTACGCCGCACCCACCCATTTAATCACTGTAAAGGCTGTTGCCGATTGAGCTACCAAGGCACCAATCCCGGCCCCAACCAACACAATGTGCAACGCCAGACCAATCTGAAGCCCCGCTATTGCTGATAAAGATTTACGAGTTCCGTAACTCAAACCATTACTGATTGAATTGACGGTGCCTGAACCTGGTGCAAGGCTGAATACCACTGCGGTAACGACATAGGCTAACCAAACATGCATATCCATCGTGTTTTCCTCTCGACTAAAATACTTTAGCCACACATAATTTAGACGTGTTCACTTATCTGTATTGAAAGCAGGCCCCCGATATCATGAATGAATCGAGCACCAGCATTAAGTCACCTTATACTCAAGAGTCGAATTTTGAGCAAGCAATCAATAGCAATATTGCTCAATTCTGGCACTCTCGTGAAGAAGGGTTTATTAAATCATTTGATAACACCCGGCTGTTCTGGGTGAAACTTACCTCTCCTGAGCACTCCAAAGCGATCGTGGTGGTTAATGGCCGTAAAGAGTGCGTCTGGAAATATCAGGAATTATTCTATGACTTGTTTCAGCAAGGCTATGATATCTACTCCTTCGACCACAGAGGCCAAGGGTTTTCAGATCGACTTATCGAAGATAAACAAATGGGCTATGTCGAAGAGTTCGAAGATTATATTCAGGACTTGCACCAACTAATAGCGCATTTCGATTTGACGGGATATAAAAAACGTTATCTGCTCGGCCACTCAATGGGGGGGAATGTTGCCACACGCTATCTTCAGACCTACCCTGACCACACTTTCTCTGCAGTATCTCTCAGCGCACCCATGTTTGGTGTCCACCTGCCATGGCACCTTAGGCCAATCGCAATTCCACTTGGTCAGATAATGACAGCACTGTCAGCGAAACCCAGCTTTGCTCCGGGTCAAACACCCTATTGCTCAGGAATCTTTGAAGGCAACAACCTGACTCACAGTCATGTTCGCTATCACTGGTTCCATGATCTCTATGAGCAAAAGCCAGAACTGAAAATTGGTGGCGCCAGTACACGGTGGGTATGGCAAGGGTTGATGGCTGCCAAAAAGTGTCACTTGATGACTCGCCATATCAAGATTCCATTGTTGTTACTTCAAGCCAGCGGTGATCAAATCGTTTCTAATCCAGCCCAGATCAAATTCATCAAGAAGTTAGCTAAAACCAATTATCAATGTGCGCTCAAAATCATCTACAACGCTCGTCATGAAGTATTGTTTGAGAAAGATGAATATCGCGATCAAGCCTTGGACGCTATCCTAACTTTCTTCCATCAGCATTGATAAAACAGGAAACAATGGAGAGTGAACTTTACCCTCTTTTTCCCCTTTCAGTTCCAGTAGAATGACGGCTCTGCCTTTCCGGGGGCTATTAACGCATTACGCATGAGGGTGATATGACAGACACACACAAAGAGACGCCTTTCCAATTGGTTGCTTCCGACCTTGATGGTACTTTACTGGCCCCTAACCACCAGCTCAGTGAATTCTCGAAACAAACGCTGAGTGAACTGCATCAGAAAGGCTACACCTTTATCTTTGCGACTGGTCGTCACCACGTCGATGTAGCGGGCATCCGAAAGCAAACGGCGATCCCAGCCTACATGATCACTTCCAATGGGGCTCGGGTTCATGATCAGCATGACAACCTGATGTACAGCCATAATGTCCCATCAGAACTTGTGCAGCCAGTGATCGATGTGATCAGGCAAGATCCAGACATTTTTATCCACATGTACCAAAACGAAAGCTGGCTGCTGGACCGTGAAGACGACATGCTAGCGAAATTTCATAGCGACTCCGGTTTTGCCTATCAACTCTTTGAAGCAAAGGCCGCACCCACAGACGGGATTGCAAAAATCTTCTTCACTCATCCAGCCAAAGATCACGAGCACTTGGTTAAGTTTGAGCAGCAGTTAAATGACAAGTTTGGTGACCAGCTCAACATCGCTTTCTCCACACCTTGGTGTCTTGAGGTAATGGCCGCTGAGGTATCGAAAGGAGAAGCCCTTAAAGTTGTCGCTGAGTCTCTCAATCTAACACTGGAAAACTGCATTGCTTTTGGCGATGGCATGAACGATGTCGAAATGTTGTCAATGGCAGGGAAAGGCTTAGTGATGGAAACGTCCCACATTAAAGTAAAACAGGCTTTACCAGAGAATGAAGTCATAGGTAGCAATGCAGACGATGCGGTCGCTCACTACCTACATACTCACTTGTTCTAGTCAGAGCACTTCCTTCTCTAGGATCGCCTGCCATTCCTGCTCAGTCACCGGCATGATCGACAGGCGATTGCCTCGCTTCACTAGCGGCATGTTCTCTAGTTCTGGCATCGCTTTCATGACCGACAAAGGAATCAATCGCTTGGTCTTACGAACGAATTCAACGTCGACCATGACCCAGCGAGGTTTGTCTGATGACGACTTAGGGTCAAAGTAATCACTCTCAGGATCAAAGGCAAAATGATCCGGATAAGCCTCTTTGACGACTTTTGCGATCCCAGCCACGCCAACCTTTTTACAAGAGGAGTGATAAATCAATACCAAATCACCTTCTTTCACCTCATCTCGCATCATGTTGCGCGCCTGATAATTACGCACGCCTTCCCAGCAAGAGATATTTTGTGTTCGAAGTGTGTCAATAGAGAAAGTGTCAGGTTCTGTTTTGAATAGCCAATATGCCATAATGACGTCCGAATGATTTTATGATGAGGAAGATATAGCATGAAGGCGTTAAGAAACCCAGTCGCACTCACGATCTTACTGGCCCTTCAGGCCTGTTCCGGTTTTCAATCCGATGCAGAAAAGTTACAGGCTCCACAAGCGTCACTGAATAACCCTTCCTCAATCAAACCTCAGACTTTTGTTATGCGTGGCGAAGTCGTCCTTGGCCATGAAGTCCGCTCCATTGTCCCCTGTGGTAGCCAACAGCAATATTGGTTGGATCTACCTGCAGACCGTTTCCAGCAAGGAATGAAGCTCGTACGCTCGCCTTATGCACCCTTGTATGGTGAAGTGATTGGTCATCTTGAAGCCCCAGGGAAAGAGGGTTTCGCTGCTGACTATGCAGCACGCTTTGTAGTCGACAAAATCAACTTACTCACAGCTGAAAACCCTCATCGCTGCACTCAACCAACTCAACCCACCAAAGCATTCGGTAATGAACCGTTTTGGTCGGTACAATTTGTGGGTAATGCTTTGAAATTCACTGTGATGGGTGAGGAAGCACAACAATTTGAACTGACCTCAACCAAACTTGAAGCTGATCGCCGCCGTTATACATTCCAACAGGGTCAATTAGAGCTAAATCAACGCAGTTGCAATGATGGCATGAGTGACAGTCTGTATGGTTGGCGCGCTTCGTTAAAGGTAGGAGAGAAAACCTATCGCGGCTGCGCCACACTGTCTAATCAAGACGCCACTCAGCAATGGGCCGACACGTACCAAGCGCAAGCCAGTCAAAGCTCTCCATTTAGCGTTACTTTGTCTATGAACTCAGATCACACCGCGAGTACCACTTATCATTATCAAAATGGCGGTGCAGATACCGTAGAGAAAGGTTTCTGGCAACAGTTAAACCGCCATCAAGTCCAGGTTGTAAGTACTCACCTACAAGGACAGAAATTAAAGTCAGAGCGTATCTACACCAAAAAGAACAATCAGTTGAATGCTGCACAGGAAAAAGTAGGTGACGTTATCTACGATATTGCCGATGGTGGACTGACACTTTTTAAGGCGAACGACGTCCACTTGCCCCCTACCACCAGTGAAAGCGGTAATAAAATTCCATCCAGTGCCGAATTCAATCCCCAGGTTGATAGAGCATTACGTGACTACTTCAAAAGCGAAAAACAAGATCCAACGGGAACACGTTACCGCTGGCTCACCTATGATCTCAATGGTGATGGCCAAAAAGAGCTACTGGCTCAGTTAGACTGGTGTGGCTCAGGTGGTTGCACTTTATTGATTTTTAACCATGTTAATCAGAAGTGGCAATTCAACAGTCGCATCACGCTGGTTCAAACCCCATTAAACCTGGGGACACAAGAGCATCATCATTGGCGTGACTTGGTGATGTTTGTCAGTGGCGGAGGTGCCGTCCCGAATCAACATACGTTGCAATTTGACGGTAACCAATACCCACTCAATCCAAGCATGGCTCCAGTGGCAAATTATGATGACATCAGCCCAGTTCAACTTTTTTCCGATGGACTGACGCCGCATCAGGGTGGAGTCACACTTTAATATGGAAGCCCTCACTCCATGCCCAGGCTGTTTACTGAACTATAATTGTGTATGTGAGCACTTACCCTCCGTGAGTGCTTCTTTTTATATTGCAACACTCATACACGAAAATGAGCAACACCGCGTAACCAATACCGGACGCTGGCTACTCAAAGCCGTTCAACCAAGCAGCCAACACGTTTGGCAACGTACACTGCCCTGCCCTGAACTGAGCAGACTCATCTCAGATGAACAATACCAACCATTGTTGGTATTTCCCAGTGAGGAAAGTCAGCCTCTGAAGGCTAAGGCTGAGAACGCCAGCCAGCAAGGAAGAATACCACTGTTCATTATTTTGGATGGGACTTGGCAGGAAGCCAAAAAGATGCTGCGCAAAAGCCCATGGCTCAGAGAATTGACAACCGTTCACCTCGCTCCTGAGAGTGAGTCCTGCTACCAGCTCAGACGGAATCAGGAGGCGGGAAACCTCTGTACACTGGAAGTAGGAGCGGAAATCATCCGCACTTTAGGGCAACAACATCAAGCTGAGCAACTGCGTGCATTTCTCCGCCACTACATGCAAGCATTCCAAGCTGACAAAAGCGGCCACCGATTAAAATAGCCAAACGCCTTGTTTATCAAGGCGTCACTTAGCTCTCAATCAACAACAGTAACTCTGACAAACTGGCAATCTCAACATCAGGTAGGCTCCGAGCCCTACGATGCTGCATAAGGCTGGCATTCTGATCGTTAAACCAACATGCCGACAAACCGCTACGCTTGGCGCCTTGGACATCACTCACCAAATGGTCACCTACATGCAAAATGCGATGAGCAGGGCATTGAAGATGCTGGGCTGCTTTATTAAACATCTGTGGATGAGGTTTAGCAAATCCGTCGGGGCCCGCTTTGAGGATTAAAGAAAAGTATGGGGAAAGACCGATTCGCTCAGCATCCACATTACCATTGGTGATTGCGACTAAAGGTATACGTTTCGCCAGTTGCTGCATCACTTGATGCGTTTGCTCTGGGACTGAAAAATCACTGCGTAGACGGAGGACTTCTTCAATCGCTTGCTCAGCAGCATGCTTAGCCTCGGCTTGCTCATAACCAAGGCGATAGAGGCCTTGTTCAATCTGAGTCTGACGCCATAGCGTCATATCATTCATCAGCCAGCTATCGGCCTTTGCTAACTCCATCTTCAATTCACACCACCAGCTTGAAGGCTTACTGGCAGACAACGGATGATGCTTGTGCAGCCAAGTCGTCACCTGTGTCTCGACTCGACGTATCACTGGGCGGTTGTCATACAAGGTGTCATCAAGGTCAAACGTCATCGCTTCAATGACCGGCAGCTGACGATAGAAATGCATTACTCGCTCTCTTTCTTTTTAGCTCTTGGATGAGCTTGGTCGTAAACATCAGCGAGGTGTTGGAAATCCAAATGCGTATAGATCTGAGTAGTAGAAATATTCTCGTGTCCTAGCAATTCCTGAACGGCTCTGAGGTTATTACTTGACTCCAACATGTGAGTAGCAAATGAGTGACGAAGTTTATGCGGACTAATATGGCTTGCAACAGACTGCTTTTGTCCCCATTCCGCCATACGTTTCTGCACATTGCGATGCGAAATCCGTACACCCAGTTTAGACACGAACAGGGCAGTTTCATCGGCATTAGCCAATGCACTACGAACCTTGAGCCACTTTGCAACCCACTCCTCCGCCATACCAGCAAAAGGCACTTTGCGCTCTTTATCGCCTTTACCTACAACGCGTATCTCACCCGACGATAGACTCACATCGCGAACATCAACACTGACCATTTCCGCCAGTCGTAAACCAGCCCCATACATGAGTTCCATCATGGCGCGGTCACGTATCGCCAACGGGTCATCTTCGTTAACTTCGAGTAGCTGACCCACTTCATCCACATCAAGATTCTTGGGTAAAGGCCTTTTCTTACGTGGAGCCGACACCCCTTTAGCAGGGTTTGCAGTCAACTCACCACGCAGGATTAGGAAATCAAAAAAACTACGCAGCGCCGACAATCGGGTCGCTAAGCTGCTCGCTTTCATGCCATCACGCATGCCTTTACTTGCCAGTTGACGCACCCAAGCCGCATCGACCTGAGACCAATCTTTCAATCCCATAGAGACTAGGTGATGGGCCATGGTTTCCAGTTGTTGCTTATAGTTACGCTGGGTATGAAGACTCAGTCCTTTCTCACTTCTCAAATACTCGTAGAAGCGATTGAGAGGGCTTTGGAGTCCGTTAGGCAGAGGTATTACTGAGTCGCTCATGGTCATCGCTTTGCCATGGAAGGGTTTCAA
The DNA here is from genome assembly GCF_022398095.1 of Vibrio sp. Isolate23. NCBI lineage: Bacteria > Pseudomonadati > Pseudomonadota > Gammaproteobacteria > Vibrionales > Vibrionaceae > Vibrio > Vibrio sp. Isolate23. The sequence continues at coordinate 10,788 of NZ_JAKEUV010000015.1, read as the reverse complement.
TCAAGTGAGAAAGCACCAGAGCAAGATGGCGCAAGAATAAGGTGTCCATGTGCGGCTGGAAATGCCCCCCATCACTGCTGGAAAAGGCTAAAATACCTTGTAGTGTTTTCTTGTTCAGTGGCAACACAACGTAAGACCCCATCTCTGGCGCACGCGTTGTTTCACCAAATAACAACTCTCGATCCGCTTTACGCATTCTTCCCAAATAAGCGCTTTTACCATTGAGATGATTGGTCGCGAATCGGTGATAATTGTCTTTATCGAGCGAATAATACGATGATTCATTGTCTAGCAAACGTACATAGGCGACTAAGCCTAGAGATTTCGCCATTTCTTCCACGGCTTTTATCGCAGGAAGCAGCGCATCACAAGTCAGAACGTGCTCCTGTAGGCTCATAAATTCATGAAAAGTACGATCATTATTTTTCGCCAGCGACATCAGAGTCGTGATCTCTTCTTCCAACTCTTCAATACGTTGGCGCTGCCTAGTCATTTGGACGTGGACCAACGAAACGGCGCCCTGCTCCTGATTGGGTAAAGCAAGGCGATCAACTAAGTCACGTCGGGTACTAAAAAAATCTGGGTTGTCACGTAAATATTCAGCAACAACCTCTGCGGTCAGCGCATCCGCTTCAATCTGCGACACGTTCGTTCCTTTAATTATTTTCTTATTAACAGCTTAGCTGACCATCGAATACATGTGTGGCTGGGCCAGTCATGTAAAGTGGTTTATCTGGTCCTTGCCAGCTAATTTTTAGCGATCCACCGGGCAGATTGACTGTGACCTTCTCATCCAACAGTTCCTGCACAATGCCCACTGCAACCGCACCACAAGCACCACTACCACACGCCTGAGTTTCTCCGGCACCGCGCTCATAGACTCTGAGATTGACTTCATTGCGACTTAACACCTGCATAAAACCCGCATTGACTCTTTCAGGAAAGCGTTCGTGAGATTCCAGCAGTGGCCCTAAAGTATCCACATCGGCGGTTTGAGTGTCATCAACCACGGTCACAACATGAGGATTACCCATGCTCACCGCACCGCAGAACAAAGTTTTGTCTTCAGCTCGTAAGATGTACGTTTTTTCGGTCTGTTTGGCTTTGAATGGGATCTTACTTGGCTCAAATTCCGGTACACCCATGTTAACCGTCACCTGATCGTCTTCCTCGATATTGAGAACCATCTTGCCTTTTTTAGTGCTGACACTGATGCTGTATTTATTGGTCAAACCTTTCATACGCACAAAGCGGGCAAAACAGCGCGCACCGTTGCCACACTGCTCCACTTCGCTGCCATCGGCATTGAAGATGCGGTAGTGGAAATCGGTTTCGGGATCATAAGGGGCTTCCACCACCAAAAGCTGGTCGAAGCCGACTCCTGTATGACGATCCGCCAAGCGGCGGATCAAATCAGGAGAAAAGAAGATGTTCTGAGTAATGCAGTCAACGACCATAAAGTCATTACCCAAACCATGCATTTTAGAAAAGTGGAAATGCATAAGACGCCAATTACTCCGGAAGAATGTTTTCTAGGGCCCAAAGGCTCGACAGCTCTTCACGCTGACGTACTAGGTGAGCTTTATTGCCATCCACCATCACTTCAGCGACCCGGGTACGTGTATTGTAGTTCGATGACATCACAAAGCCATACGCACCAGCTGAACGAACCGCAAGCAGGTCATTCTCTTGCAACACCAAAGCGCGATCTTTACCAAGGAAATCGCCTGTCTCACAAATAGGGCCAACCAGATCGTATGTCACAGGTTCCCCTTGACGAGGAATGACAGGGACGATGTCCTGCCATGCTTGATATAAAGCCGGACGCATCAGGTCATTCATCGCAGCATCGATAATGGCGAAATTTTTATGTTCGGTATGTTTTAGGAATTCAACCTTGGTCAGCAACACCCCAGCGTTAGCAGCGATAGCACGGCCCGGTTCAAAAATAAGTTCTAGATCTTGGTGATTCTTCAGTCTGCCTAGAAGTGCTTTGGCATACTCAGAAGGCTCAGGTGGTAATTCATCGCGATAAATCACACCTAGACCGCCACCCACATCAAGGTGTTCAATATTCACACCTTGCGCTTTTAAATCATCAATAAGCGCCAACAAGCGATCAGTGGCATCAATAAACGGTTCAATATCTGTAAGCTGAGAACCAATGTGGCAGTCGATACCTTTGATTTCCAAATTCTCGAGACTTTGTGCAAACTGATATACCGCAGGCGCGCGATCAAAGGCAATGCCAAACTTATTATCACGCAGACCCGTTGAAATATAAGGGTGCGTATTGGCATCAACATCTGGGTTAATGCGTAGTGAAATGGGCGCTTTCACCCCTAGTTCACCCGCCACCTTGTTAAGGCGCTCTAGTTCCGGTTCAGATTCAACATTGAAACATTTGATACCCAATTCTAGGGCGCGTTTCATTTCAGCCGCCGTCTTACCCACACCGGAGAAAACCACTTTACTTGCTTGACCACCTGCAGCAATAACACGTTCCAGTTCACCACCTGAAACGATATCAAAACCGGAACCTAGACGAGCCAGCGTATTGAGCACACCTAAATTCGAATTCGCTTTGACCGCATAACACACTAGGTGTGGGTGCTCACCCACGGATTTATCAAATGCATTCCAGTGACGCTCAAACGTCGCGCGGGAATATACGTATAGTGGCGTTCCAAATTGCTCTGCTAAGTCTGTCAGTGGAACATCTTCGGCCCAAAGTTGGCCATCATCCTGATAGTTGAAGTAATCCAAAATGCTATCCCTTATGTTGTTATTTATTGTTGTGAAGGCTGCTTATTCTGGGAGGCATCTTCGGGCATATAAAGAGGACCTGTCTGACCACAGCCGGCCAAACCCAGAACAGATAAAAGAAACAGAGCGATGAGTGATTTTTTCATGGGTTGTGTCGTGATTAATCTTTCAATGCCCCCTATAATCGCACCACACTCAGGAAAAGCAATAGGATAAAAAGATGAACGAGACTGAATTTCATCAGCAGGCAGATGTTCAAATGCAAATCATCGAAGAAATGATTGATGATTCAGGCGCGGACATTGATTACGAAACGTCTGGCAATGTAATGACTCTAGAGTTTGAGGATCGCAGCCAAATCATTATTAATCGCCAAGAACCAATGAAAGAAATCTGGCTGGCATCCAAATCTGGTGGCTTCCACTTCGCGATGGTCAACGAGCAATGGGTTTGTTCCAAAACAGGCCTAGAGCTGATTGCGATGGTTAAGCAGGAATGTGAAAAGCATTCAGATGAAGAGATCGAGTGGGTTTAATTCCCTGTAAAACTCCGATACAAAAAAGAGCACATAACGTGCTCTTTTTCATCGATTCGAATTACGCATTCACCGCCCGACTTGGCTTGGAATAGTTCGCGCCATCATTACGATATGGCACGATATAAGAATCCCCTTCTTCAGGGTGAACAATTTGATAGTACTGCGGTAAATTAAAGTTAATAAACTGGGTCGACAACTGATTGTCATCTTTGACTGACGTGTAAAAACTATTCACACTGGCAATCATCTCATCTTTCATACCGCTGAACTGATGGTATACCTCAACGCGATTCGCTTCATCCAGCACGTAAATATTGAAGCCCTGTTCAGAATCTTCAAAGAAGAACTGAATCAGCCCCTCACTGGCAAAACTGTCAACGATCTCCGGCAACTGGTAGTCCTGCTCTTTATCCAAGACCAGCAACGGTGGTCCTTTTAACTTGCTGGTCGAGATGCTGCGATAGAAATCAATAGAGTTTTCCAACATCTGCACAGACACGCCCCGACGCTCAAAAAACAAACCATAGGTTTGCTGAGCAATACGCAGCGCTTTAAAGCGGCGACGCTTCTCTTGTTCAATCGGCTTGAGACGCAAATCTATACACTCCGCCAGTAGTTGATACACCATGTTGCGCATCACCCCACGTAGATTTTTACTGTAGCAGAACACATCAACTGACTCAGGAGGCAACGCATCTTGGTGCATTTTACCCAGAATGGTTTTCAGCGCATCGAGCATGGCCGTTTCACCTTTGAAATGCAGCGTACGGACTTCATGCCAAGAGTTGCGATACACCAGATCGACACTACCGACCAGACAAGTCTGCTTTGAGCCGAAGCTAAAAATATCGGTCGTTTTCAGATCTACCTTCAGAGCACGGCCACTCAGCTCCGCTGTTGGGTCATCCTCAAAGTTGATGAACATCGCCAGTTGGCTAATTTCACAAGGACTCGCCAAGGCCTGCATCGTTGGGCGGCGTTTACGTAATGAGAAGGTATTACGCAAGTCACTGACCATCTGATAAAACTTATCAATATCCAGATGAGCATCGCGAACCACTGAGTGCAGACGCGTCGATTCTGTAATCAAACCATTAAAGAATGACCAAGCAACCAACTTACTGAGATATTCATTGTGCTCAAGGAATGGTTGACCAAGGATACGATCGGGCTGAAGGGGTTGCTTATAGAGATACCAACCCGCTCGGTTTGTACGACCCGGTCTGACTTCAATAAAGCTCAAGTCTGGCTCGTGTAAGTCAGGGGAAATTTGCGGGTTCAGCAAAGTTACCTTACCCGGTAAAACCTCAAACGCCGCATAGAGCTTACGCGCCAGGATACTGATATCTTGTGGACTGATGGCAGAAGTGATGTCATTACGACGAGCAAATTGAATCAGGTTGCGGTAGCTCAACATCAAAGCATCAAGCAAAGCATGGTGAACCACTTTAACTTGCTCTACTTTCCAGTTACGGCGATCGTCCAACTCAACAAGTACGGAGTGGTCCCAATTCCATGTTTTGATCATGTCGCTCATCGCTTCACGGCGCCAAGCAACGGAACCCATTCCAGGTTCGCGAGACAACTTCTCGTGCGTTTTGAGATAAAAACAGCGACGTACTAGATCAAGACGATTGTAGTCCCCAATGCGTTCAAGATAGCGGGTCACCTTTTCAAGCATCAAGTAGTAAGCATCCATACCGTAGAGATCTGGCTCATGAGCAAAGAAGCGACGTTTGGTATCAAGACTGAGAAGTTGCGTATGAGGGTATTCCCATGAATACGCTTCAAGCAGGATGGCTTTTAGCACGGACTTATATGGAGAGTCGATGCTCTTATACAACTGCCATAAGTTCGAGCCAAAATACTCTTCAGCCGGAATGCGGTTCAACTGACCAAAATCAATCCACTGTGAGCAATCAATGTAACCTTGGCTGCACAGATCACGCACGTATTCGTCGTAGCACTCTTCCATCTCTGGTGGCACGATTTGCCACAATAAACGCTGGCCCGCAAGACGAACCGCGGAACGATAGAATTCATCCAACAATAGTAGGTGCTGGGATGAGCCACAGTTGTCCCCTGTCATTTCTTCAGAACGATTGGTGCGAAAACGTTCTTCATCCATCAGGAAGAAGTTCGCCTCAACCCCTTGGCTCTGAGCCCAATCGGTGATCAGCAAACATTTGTTGGTCAGGCATTCTCTTTCTTCACAGCTCATTGAGGGAGATACACATACCCAGATATCGAGATCGCTTGAAGTGCTCTGCCCAATGGAAGAAGTACTTCCCATGGTATACAAGCCAAGAATAGCGGGCTCAACGCTGGTTCGAAGTGACTGACCAATCGTCAATTCTGTGTCTTCAACAAACTGCTGTTGCACCTCATTAAATTCGAGACCGTATACACCAAAAGGGACTTGGGAGTCGTAATAACCTGGGATGACTGGATGATTGAAATGAAGAAGAGTAGGAATAAGATGGAATACACGCTGACTTTGCATATCCATAAGAGCCAGCGCGCGCTCAATACGCTGCTGGTTTAGATTATCAAGTCTTTGAATAAGCGTCTTTGTATAAGCCTGCAAGGGTGATTCCTTGGTTAATTCCTAACTGTGCTCTGGCGATAAATTGCTCTAAAGCACTAACAAAACGTGATCAATTTAACACTTTTATTTCGTTTGGTAAAGAAATGTACGATCGGTTCGACACTGTTTTGTTCATCAATATTCACGCGACATAGTGTGGTACGTATCTACCTTTTGTAATAATAGCCCATTTTGCAAACGAGATACTCATCACACTATTTTGAATATTTTCTGCTAGCCCAATAACTCACTTTCAACGAGACGATCTAGCAGGAAGACTTTTTCTTAGAGAATGGTAGGATTAGCCCATCTAAACTGTTATCCAAAGACCATCATGACACAATCGACTCCAATTCGAATTGCCACACGCAAAAGCCCTCTCGCCCTTTGGCAAGCCTATTATGTACGAGATGCACTTCAAGCTGCACACCCCGGCTTACAAGTTGAACTTGTCACCATGGTCACCAAAGGTGACGTTATTCTCGACACTCCTCTGGCGAAAGTTGGAGGTAAAGGTTTATTCGTAAAAGAGCTTGAAGTCGCCATGTTAGAAGGACTCGCAGATTTGGCGGTCCACTCAATGAAAGACGTGCCCGTTGATTTTCCAGAGGGCTTAGGGCTGGTCACGATTTGCGAACGTGAAGACCCGCGTGATGCTTTCGTATCCAATACCTACAACAACATTGATGAATTACCACAAGGTGCTGTAGTGGGTACTTGCAGCCTGCGTCGTCAATGCCAGATTAAGGAATACCGTCCTGACCTAGTGATCAAAGAGCTTCGCGGCAACGTTGGAACGCGTTTGGGTAAACTTGATGCCGGAGAATATGATGCCATCATCCTTGCCGCAGCAGGCCTAAAACGCCTCGAACTTGAAGAACGAATCCGCAGCTTTATCGAACCGGAGCAATCTCTGCCTGCTGTAGGACAAGGGGCTGTTGGCATTGAATGTCGCCTTAATGACGAGCGTCTGATTAAACTACTTGAGCCACTCAACCACAAAGATACCGCCGATCGCGTTCTGTGCGAACGCGCCATGAACCTCACACTAGAAGGTGGCTGTCAGGTGCCTATTGGTAGTTATTCTCTTCTAGATGGTGATTATATTTGGCTTCGAGCTCTAGTCGGTGAGCCCGATGGTTCAAAGATTGTGCGTGGTGAGATCAAAGGTCCACGTACCGAAGCCGAAAAGCTGGGTGTCACTTTAGCTAATCAATTACTTGACGATGGGGCGCGTGATATATTGACCAGACTGTACGCGGATCACGAGTAAGCCGATGGCAGTGTTGGTCACTCGGCCCGGTGAACAAGGCCGCGCACTCTGCCATCAACTCAATCGCGCAGGAGTCTGCGCGTTACACCATTGTCTTATTGAAATTCGACCTGGGGAAGATCTCCCCGGCATTTCATCTCAGCTCGCACAATTCGACCTCATTATTGCTGTCAGTCAACATGCGGTAACGCTCACACAAAAGGCTTTCCTACCTCAACAAAAATGGCCGAAAGCAGCGTCCTACATTGCCGTCGGTCAAAAAACCGCACATGTTTTAAGCAAACTTAGCCAGCAAAAAGTACACTACCCTGACGTTGGTGACAGCGAGCACCTACTCAAGCTGGACATACTTAAAAACGTCAAAGACAAAAAGGTGGTTATCCTACGAGGCAATGGTGGTCGAGAACTCATCTATGAATCGCTCAAATCCAGAGGAGCTCAAATCCGCTACTTTGAGGTATACAAACGAGAAAACCTCGCTTTTGACTCAGATTTGTTGGTACCTCTATGGCAGGATAAAGACATTCAACAATTAGTCATCACCAGTTCAGGTCAGCTAAGTTACTTTGTATCTCAGCTGACACCAGCGCAATTGAACTGGGCATTCGGGTTGCAACTCTATGTACCGAGTGAACGTATCGCAAATGAAGCGCAACAGCTGGGGTTTCTCCATGTAAATAATACCGGCAGCGCTTCCAATAAAGATTTACTGGCTACTCTCCGGCCAAAGTGAACAGGACAAGACCAATGACAAGTAAAAATAAAAACGACCACATTGAACCTGAGAAAGACCAAGAAACAGCGTCACCTGCTGAGACTCAACAGTCTTCCAATGATACTTCCAATGCGTCTGAATCTCCCTCTACGTCTTCCGATAAAAAGTCTGAGCCTACAGCGTCAACAGACACTACCAAACAAGAAAAAAATGCAAAGCGCGGGATCAAACTCGGTGCTGTCGCCATCGTGATTTCACTGATATTTGGTGGCGGCTTAACCATTCAGATGGAGCAACAAAGCGCTCAATATCAATCCCAAATTGAATCACTTAAAACACAACTAGAGCAAACCACAGCCTCCGTTAAGCAAGACCTCGTTGCTACTCAGAAAGTAACCTTAGAAAAAGCAACGGAAATCACTCATAAAACCGAAACCGCTTTATCGCAACAGCAGAAAAGTATTGAAAGCTTGCAACTTGCAATTGCTGATGTCAAAGGCCGTCGCCCCAACGATTGGCTACTTGCCGAGGCAGACTACCTAGTCAAACTGGCAGGCCGTAAGTTATTTCTAGAACATGATGCAGTCAGTGCCACTAAATTGATGGAAAATGCCGATCAGCGTATCGCAGCACTGAATGACCCAAGCTTGGTGCCGTTACGTAAATCAATGGCCAATGACATTACGAAGCTTAAGTCTGTGCCCATTATCGACCGCGAGGGCCTTGTTCTCAGATTAACAGCACTACAACAGCAAGTTGACAGCCTGCCGTTAGCCAATGCCATTCTTCCTGAAGCACAAGAGCAGAAAGAGCAACAGGTCTCAGAAGACATCTATGATTGGAAAGATAACCTGATGACTTCACTCAAAGACTTCTCGGAGAATTTCATTACCTTCCGCACTCGAGATGGCAATGTCATTCCTCTGTTATCGCCTGAACAACATTTCTATCTTAAAGAAAACATTAAGGCCAAATTAGAAACAGCGATTAAAGCGGTGTACGTTGAGCAGCAAGATATTTATCAAGCAGCATTAACCACTGCCGACAAATGGTCGAGTGCATTCTTCAACCAAGACGCCAACACCGTTATCGAGTTCAATAAAACTCTGGAAATGCTAAGCAAGCAGAATGTACAAGTCGACTACCCGGTGAAACTTGAAACACAGCAAATTCTGTCCGACGTGATTCGTGATCGCCTGCGCCGTGAAGTCACCACTCTGGTTACGGAGGAAAAATAATGTTCAGAATCATTTTTCTCTTCGTTGTCTTAGGGGCTGGGCTGTTTGCCGGAACCCAATATGCGGGTCAGCAGGGCTATGTACTGATCTCGATGGCCGATAAAACCATCGAGATGAGTGTCACAACGCTAGTAATTTTCATTATTGCAACTTTAGCCTCACTTTTTGGCTTGGAATTTTTAATCAAGAAAACGTTCTCGGCCAGCTCAGCAACTTGGAACTATTTCAGTGTGCGTAAGATGCGCCGTTCTCGCCGCTATACCAATGAAGGGATCATCAAATTACTTGAAGGTGACTTCAAGTCGGCAGAGAAGAAAGCCACTCGCTGGGCTAACCATCACGACATGCCGCTGCTGTGTTACCTAGTCGCTTCAGAAGCAGCGCAAGGAATGGGCGATAAGAAAAAACGTGACCACTACCTTAAACTGGCATCTGAGCAGGAAAATGCTCAACTGGCCGTTGAATTGACCAGAGCAAAACAGCAGGTAAGAGAAGCGCAATACACACATGCCTTAGACACCCTAACCAAACTAAAATCCGACTACCCAGAAAACCGCATTGTTCTTAACCTACTTAAGAGTGTCTATGTCGAGCTAAAAATGTGGCAGCCACTGCTGGACACTTTGCCTAGCCTAGCAAAAAATAAAATCATTGCGAAAGATGAGCAGGAGCAATTGAACAAACGTGCTCAGTGCGGTCTGTTAGAGCAAGTCGCTGAACAAAAAGGCAGTGAAGGGCTGATCACCCATTGGAACAGTCTTGCCCGTAAACAAAAAAACGATACTCATTTAGTCGAATGTTTTGCAAAACAGCTAATGGCTCGTAAAGCAGACAATGAGGCCTTCACGTTGATAAAAGAGAGTCTTAAGAAACACCCAGCTTCCAACCTATACACTTTATTACCCGATATGAATTTGGCCGATGAACATCCAGCTATAGTCTTCCTAGAAGAGGCTCTCAAAAAAGATGGTAACAACGCCCACGCACACAGTGCCCTTGCTCAGTTCCATTTAAGAAATCAAAACTGGTCTGAGGCACAACAGCATTTAGAAAAAGCGCTTTCTGTTCGCTCAAGCGTAGCGGATTATTCATCTTTAGCTGATGCGTTAGAAAAACAAAACATGACGAAGGCTGCTCATGAAGTATCAAAGAAAGCATTGACGTTAGTCCAAGCTTAGCACCCTAGCGATATCATCTTCAGCCGACCTGATGGTCGGCTTTTTTGTGCGTATAAGTAATATTCGTGGCTACACCTAGTCATCAAACTAAGTTTGTTCCTCACGACAAACCATGATAAACAAAGGCTTCATCACTAAGGTTATTCGCCTTAGAATGACAAAGTATTAAGACTCAAAGGCCGGAGATTTATTGTGGGAGCCTCTGCCACTTTTCGAATAATCGACACCATTGTCTCTAAACAACAAAAACCCAGCCTGCGGGCTGGGTTTATCAATAAGTGGTTAACAGTAGTGGAGAGAGTTAGTTAAAGGTTATGGGCATCTGGGAGTCGTTGGCCTCAAGACCAACAATAATACGGCAGATACAAAAAGACCCCAGCATTGCTGCTGAGGTCTGGAATAAGTGGCGGAGCGGACGGGACTCGAACCCGCGACCCCCGGCGTGACAGGCCGGTATTCTAACCAACTGAACTACCGCTCCGCACTGGTTAGA
>NZ_JAKEUV010000014.1:0-53051 GCF_022398095.1 Vibrio sp. Isolate23 | reverse complement strand
ATTGGGGCATTTGGCCGCTCAGGAGGGAATGGTTTCATCTTCTGCAGCCATGATGTTTTTAACCGTTTCGATCCTGATGGTCGACTCGATATCGGGATGCTGGTCGGAGGGATTGTGCTCGCGGTAGTGAGTGTGGTCAGTATCGTGGCCACGGTTGCTACCGCGGGCGCCGCGACACCGGTTGCAGTGACGGTCATGGGGGTGGCATCTGGAGTGCTGGCTACCGCCAGTGCAGCGACGAGTATCGCAGCGGCTGTGATTGATGATCCTACCAACACACACTACAACAACCTCACTCAAGCCTCCAAATGGTTAGGAGTTGCATCAGCGGCGGTCGGGCTTGTGGCGGGTGTTGGCGGAGCAATGAGTAGTGGCGCTGCGGCTACTGGCGCCTCAACCAGTCTAAAAACGTTCACAAAAGCYAGTAAAGCGAGCAAGTTTGGGGTCGTGTTTGATGCAGTTGGACTGGTCGGAATGACGACCGAGACTAGTGCCATGTACGTCACCGATCCCACCGCACAAGAAGTGCTCTCAAAGGTTGGCTATAGCCTTGGATTGATCGGTCGGGTTGGAAGCCTAGGAGCCTTCGCCTCGGATATGCCCGGCAATTTGCATGTCAGCAAAGAGTACATGGTCGATGGGGTAGGAGACGTGCAAATAGGCAGTCAAGTCACCAGCAAGACCCCTGGTCAATACACCGGAAAGACCTCAGGTACAACCAAGCTGAANGGAGCCTTCGCCTCGGATATGCCCGGCAATTTGCATGTCAGCAAAGAGTACATGGTCGATGGGGTAGGAGACGTGCAAATAGGCAGTCAAGTCACCAGCAAGACCCCTGGTCAATACACCGGAAAGACCTCAGGTACAACCAAGCTGAATGTGGCGTCGACCGCGAGCAAAAACTTTATTAACAGTGCGAGAACCATGGGCAATGTGGGACTACGAATAAACACCAACTATGTTGCGGATCCACAAGCGTCCGATAGCGCGGTGTCAGACACGGCGATCCCGGCTCCAGAGCAACAGCCTGTCCCCATGGATTTTATCAGTCCACAACGGGATATCAGAAAGTTATTGATATAATTGGTGTTTTATAATTTATACGTAGGTAAAACAAGCTCTTCTATCTATTGGGAGACTCATCCTACTGTATCGCCTTGTAACGGGAGACCTGTTTAGAGGTATGATTTCGTTCGATTAAATGAGGTTATATATGCCAAGAAACATTTCTCCCGAATTTAAACGTGAGTGTGCTGAACTCGTGATCATTCATGGTTACAAACATAAGGACGCGGCCGCTGCAATGGGTGTCGGTTTGTCTTCAATACAAGCAGGAGCAATCTGGCGTTACACCCAAATCAACAGCACTGGCTGCTGAACAGCTCTTTTGGGTCTTTAATGTTTTTGAAAAATGGACGTCCTTAATCTCGAGAAGTGTAGTATTTGATGATTTTGACCCTGAAGACACTCGACACACCGTTGAGCAGTACTATTTGGATGATGACAAGTTGTCTGCGATGCCAGAGAAAGATCGTTTAGTCTTTATGCCTAAATTCAGCGACTATCCTCATATTATCGTTCATGAGAAAGTTGTGAAAGTGTTCAAGAAACACAATGTAGATACTTTGAACCTTGTTAAAGTGTCTGACTGGGAAACGGGGCTCCAGTTTGTAGAGTCTTAATGAGTATGCATCTCGGTCAGGAAAATGGCCGAGATGATTACCAAAGATAGGGCAACAAGCCAATACAAATTGGGTGTTATTCAAGATTAGGGTAATAATTCTCTGACATCACACTCTAACACTGAAGCCAACATATAGGCTTTTTCCAAAGTTATATTTACTTCTCCTCGCTCTATCCGTCCAATATAGCTTCTATCTATTTGCGCCATTAGGGCCAGCTTTTCTTGTGCAATGGATTTGCTTAAACGCATCTTACGCAGATTATCTCCAAACTGCTTTGCTAAGTCTTTCATTTTATGTCGTTCTTAAAATCAAAGACTATCCGCTCTTGATGCGTCCATATCCACGGACTATAATCCGTAACTTTCCATTTTGATGGTGTCGCTATGACCGAAGTCTATCGAATTAACCGTGATGTCTATAAAGCTATCACTCACCCTTCAATGAGTAGTTTTCGCGTGACAGATGTTCGTAAACATATTCAGAGCCATTCTGATTCGTATGGCAGCGTGTCTAACGCTCGTCAACTTGTCGCAAGGGAGCTTGATAAACTCGAAAAGGCTGGGCTTGCTGTTGGCCAAGGAACTAGGCATAACAAAACTTACTCAAAAACAAGTGCCTTTAATGAAATGAGGTTTGACCTTAAAGAAAAACGTTTGATAAGTTCAAAAGTAGCCACTGCAAAGAGTCCGTTGCGATCTATTCATTCAACGCTACAGCAAGAAAAGTCTGACATTGAAGCTGAACTAACAATCACCCTAGAAGAGCTCAAAGAGTACAAAATACTAAAGAAGCGTTCGAGGGAACTCTGTAGGTTACTCGATGAACCGCATTCGAATGCAGCCAAAAAATAGGAATACAGCTAATCGCTTTGAGGGCAGTGGTGCCTCTAGGCAAGGCGCTTCCTTGTCTAAACAAAAAAATTGCATGCAAAATTGAACCGTTGAAGGCTTCATTTTTAGCACTAGAAAATCTCCAACAGTACGTCTAAAGCTTGCTTACCCGTAGAGTGCGGATCATGTGCGACTCTGTACGCCTTGTCGTGCCACGTTAAAAGCCGTCCGTTTGTTTTTTCCAAGCGAAAGGCATATCGGTCGTGACTCCGTACCTGGCGTTATCAAGGCTTTGTGTTAACTCTTCAATAGAGCTGGCGTACGTCACCCATTCGCGTATTATTTTTACGATTCTGACCATTTCCGCCTTAATGGGGGTGCCTTTTTCTTCAAACAGCGGCGCACGGTAACGATTCTTAAAGAACTCAACCATGATGAAGTCGTCTTCAGTCAATTCGATTCTACGATATGAGTGCTGTGTTTTAATTGACGGTTTATGCCTCCTTGGGTCGTCAACATCATCCGGTAGATTCTGTACAACCATCACGAATTTGGTTTTACCTCGTGAATCCGGTAGTGTTTCACCAATGCTGTCTGTCATGAGCAACTGCACCTCACCGACACGCAAACCATAGTTGTACATCAATCTATGTATGAGGTAATTACGGTATTGCTGAAAACCTTCTTCAAATGGATTAACAGGGTTAATCACTGACTCTACACGTTCACCAGAATCAACATCAGTGAAAGCAGGAGTGGAGGGGAGCAACATGTTCATCAGTTCAATACTTTGCTTATCAGTGATACTTTTGTATCTGTATGAAGGTTCGTTCTGCGACACCTCAATCTGGTTGAAGCTCTTTATCGCTGCGTCAAGGCTACTACTATTTACCTTGAAAACTTCGTGAGCGTCGATAGGTGACATGTCTTGGTATGACACATTCATTATCGGAAATTGAGGTATCGAAAGAAACCACTGACATGTCTGATGTGTCCGCCATAAGTTATTTTGTTTGACTGGGAAATGGTTAGCTGCATAAACCCAAGACCCAGAATAAATATTGTATCCTGCTTCGTAGAAATCGTTATCGAACGTTCGCTTGTATTTCTTGAAGTATAGATATAGAAGAACTTCAACGAACGATGGATATTCCTCTGAGTGATCAGTTTTTTCCGATTCAGTTTTTTCAAACCATAAACGGTGACGAACAGAGACGGTAAGGTGGTCTCATCATCCACTAAAATATGAGCTAGTTGTTTATTCCTTGAAACTTCCAAAGTTGAGTAAGTCATGAACCTCACAATTAACTACTATGAAATTATCGTAAGCCCAACACTAAATTATGACAAGTAGGTAACTGGGAGCTAAGTTGTTGAAATTGACCAAGTCATGAAGCTAAATAGAAACCCAGACTATTTAACATAACGTACATAATGCGCACTAAGGGTGTAGGTGCAATTTAGTAATGTCCGGTTTGAGCCATTAAAAAAATTTCCCTCTACAACTACTGGTACTTATCATACAGCTCATGCGAAAATGCTATGTGTTCATGTAAAGCTAAACCGATTAATCAATGAAATTACTCGCTCTCTCTCTTTCTCTTCTTCTTTTATCTGGCTGTTCTACCACTACTAAGGATGGTTTATCATTTATTGAGAACGTTGAGTATGAGCATGTTATTGGCGTACCAAGTACTAACAAAAGAAACGTGATATTTACCTATAGCCGCGAAGGCAAGAAAGATCGAACTGTGGCTTTAAATATCGATTTTGAACCAGTCGTAATGCGTTTTAAGCTTTGTGAAAACAATGGCCAATATGATGGTTTGAGTGATGCAGATATCAGTGTAGTTTCAAAGCTCACCGTTAATTGTGACTCGTGGGTTGCAATCCACCCACTCGAGAATGATAAATATCTCCTTTCCTACGAACTGAACCTGTTGTTAGGGTTTCAACCAAAGTATATCGACGGTAAGAAAGTTCTCGAGCCCATTATGAAGAAACTTGCCCAGTATAAGGCTGTTTATCGCCCAGAATCAGTCGCATATCCATTAAAAAGATACTCTAATGATAAGTTAGTTGAATCTACGTTCGTTGATTTCAATTTATAGCGAGCGTTTGATGTCCGCCCCCACAATGTTTAGATATTAAATTATCTGCCTTTTATCTCGTATTCACCTCGTATAATCACAGCCAATAAGTGACGCTGTATCTTTTTATAGTGAAGTCAAACTAGAGCTTCCTTTCATATTACAACTTATCATTTCTACGCTCAGAGATCGGACTCTAACATTTCTTTCTAATCCAAACATTCCAAAAGCCATCTGTGACACCATAACTCATAAGAACAAAATGCTATGGGATAGCGAGCGCTTACAGACAAAAGGTTACTCTTTGTAATTAAATTACAACAAGGGGGTGCGCCACTTTGCTGGGGAGATGAATATCCCATCCTAACTCATTGTATTTAAAAAACTTAATGTAGAATTTGCATTGCTTAACCGTGTGATTCATTTTGGTTCAAAGATAATTTCCTCTGAAAAATATGTTTGCAGTGTAAATAAAAAGAGAGCAGTTTCCTGCTCTCTCCTATATAAATAAACGGCTCTACTCTTTTGGCTTTGCTTGCTGTCTGATTTCCTCAGCGACAATTTTGATGGCTTCTGCTGTACTTATCCCCTGTGCCATTAGCTCTTGGATTTTTTCAACAGCTTTTTGTTGTTCATGGTGAGATAGAGGTGGGAAATCATCTAGCATAAAAAAGGCTCCTATTTACTTAGGAGCCGACTATATTATGATTTCTTTATTATCACCAGAACTTCTAATAACTTCCTAAGAAGTTGATATAGGCACCCATTGAGTTTTCGTTGGTGTAACTTGCACCGATATCCATTTGGAACAGGTTCAATGGTGATAGACCTATACCAGCAGTAATAGTATCGTCTAGATTGTCATAGGCGAGATTGCGTCGCCACCCTGCCCTTAGCTTAAGTTGGCGCATGATGTCGATTTCACCGCCGACTCTCAGATATTGAGTGTTATCATTAAAATTTGTGTAACGCTCATCTTCATTAATGTCGTAATCGACACTTAATGTTGCGTAATCCGCGACTAGGCCAACACCAACAGTGTATTGAGGTTTCATTTGATAAGCGTATGAAGATGCAGGAATAGTTCTCGATTGGCTTCCATCTATGCTTGAAGTTAATGTCTGCTCCGGAAGCTCTTGCGTCATGATATCACGAGATACCAAGTTCATTGCCGAGACGCCAACACGTAATGGACCATGAAACCATAAGAAACCTGCATCCATGTTAAACATGGTCTCACCGGTTCCATTGTCACGCACGTCTTTGATATCGTAATTGTTTAGGTTTGCACTGTACACATAAGTGTAAACGCGCTGAATTTTTGGCGAAACACCGAATGAAATATGCTGACCAAGGAATGTTTGATACTTGGCAAGAGAGAGACCAACTTCTGTCACACCTATAGCGACAGCGTTAACCGCACTTAGCTCTGCGTTAACTGCGGTATCTAAGTCACTATTGCCGGTGTTGGCACCAGAGTATATATCTGTTTGTGCAAATGATTCCGCATAGGCCTTACCGAAAAGATTCGCCGCAATAAAACTATTTGGTATTGCGAAAGCGACTACCCCCCCAATTTCGAGCTTTGCAATATCATTTTCTAAACCATTGAGGGTAGTTTGAAGTCGAGCAGCATCTTCAGAAGTAATACTATTGCTACTGACAGCACTATTAATGATGTCAGCAGCTTGGTCTAATCCATCAACCATCTCGTGCTCATCATTATAGGCTAAACCAAATGAGGGGATGATCATACCAACATCGTCGTTGCGTCTATAGATTGCTGTGATGGCTGGGTTGTAGAAAGGTGCTGTTAAGAAGTTTGCAGAAACAACCCCGACTCCCCCCATTGCATCGCCTCGTGCTTCTACTGCATAGGTGGCTGCATAGGAACTTGTTGAAGCCAAAGCGATAGACAACGATAAGATTTTTATTGAATTTTTCATATCGATATAAACTTTCTATTTCCTTATGTTTATATCGTCCTATTGTGTCTTAACTTTAATTATTCCTCTATAGAAACGTCATATGTTTTACTAATTATTTGGGACTGTTCAACAATTATTGGGCCTTGCCATCTTTGATGAGTCATGGATACGGCTAAGACGTATCGACCGGGTTCAACAATATTCGGTTCTAAAGCGTTTGGATAATCGGACTCATAGGTGTCTCCCCACACTTTATTATATTGTCCATCAACATAGTTATATAGAGCCGTATCTAACTTTGGCAAAGGGCAATGAGAATTCAATAACGCATTTCTTTCGACCCTCCATTGATCTTTGGATTGCCAGCGTACCGTGACTTTTGCCTTCGGCTCGCCGAATACTATCCAAGAGCTCCATGAAGTCTGATCTTTAGCTGTAACATCTAAGCGATATAAGCCCATAGGGATTTTGCTGTTTAGATTGTAACGCTTAACGTATGATTTAATCTGTTCTTCATTTTCAGCTAGCTTAACAAAGGAATTATCTGTAGAAATGCTTTTCTGCACCCAGCGAGAGAGTGAAATATCAGTGACATCTTTTCGAGACGCAATTTCAATTAGCGCACGATATGAATCTCGTCCTGGGCTTTGGGTTTCGATTGCACGAACCGTAACCCCTTTTATCCAGTCAGGGAAGGGTTTTGAATCTAGACCTTTGCCGCAATCAACTTGAAGTGACTGCTGAAACAGCTCATTAAGGTGTGGTGAGATTGCTCTATTCTTCTCCTGTTGCCAAACTTCAACTAACGATGTAAACATCGCTGGGAGATCATTATTCAGCAAATAACGGTGGGCTTGAGTTAGCGGAGAATTACTCTCAAACCATGGGATATTAGCCGCAGAGGTAGGCGTGCTAGCTAGCACGCCTAGAAGTAACGCTTTAAATTTCATCATGCCTTCATTTTGTAGCCAACCCCACGAAGGGTTTCAATTTCCAATCCAGGCAGCTTCTGTCGTAACTGAAGAACATGAGTATCGACTGTTCGAGTCGTTGGGAAATGATTGTACCCCCAAACATGATCGAGTAGCTCGTCACGAGTAAATACGCGGCCTAAGTTACTTGCTAAGAATAAAAGCAAATCGAATTCAGTTCGGGTTAATGTAATGGACTCATCTTTATAAAAGACTTCACGAGTTGCTTTATCTATCACTAAATGTTGAGTTTTTACTTTGCTGTCATCTTGAGCATCAGACTCAGGCGCTCTCAGCTGAGCACGAATACGAGCAAAAAGCTCAGCTTCCGCAAAAGGCTTCGTTAGATAGTCGTTTGCTCCCGCATCTAACCCCGTAACCTTGTCTTTTACTGTTACCAGTGCGGTTAACAAAATGACAGGAACATCTTTTATCGCCTTCCAGCCAACCAGATGCTCTACGGAATCACCATCCGGCAATTGACGGTCCAAAATAACAAGATCCGCCTTATCCCAATATTGCTCTACATCAGCAATAGTTTCAGAGTGAAAACATTCATACCCTGCTTGTTCTAGGCTGACTAACAGGCCATCGGCTAGGTTTTTATCGTCTTCAACAAGAAGCAGTGTCTGTTTCACAAGGTATCTCCAATATAAACGTTGTTGGCGGTCCAATCAGGGTCATTTTACCCCCCATTCTGCCTACCATAGATTCAACGATTGTTAAGCCTAAACCAAGACCAGCTTTACTAACAAATGGCTTACGTAATTGTCGCCAATCTTTTTGAGTTAACTCGCCTTGGTCTATCACTTTAACGGTAATTAAATTATCATCAGTGCTGACATCCAGCACTATCGGCGCAACACCATATTTGGTCGCGTTGCGTATCAGGTTATCAATACAAGTTCCTAGCCAATAAACATTCAGCTTTGCTGCTATATCATGATTGACTACTAATTGGATCTTGCCATTAAATTCTTCATCAACTTTAAACTCTAACCATTCTTTCACTGATGGCACCCACTCGGTGGCCAAAGGTTTATTGTCTGATTGTAAGTAATCTTTACTGGCTTCAGCCAGCTGTCTTAAGCGCCGAGAGTCTTCACACAGCCGACGAAACTCATCATAAACTGACTCAGGTAGCTTTTCGAACTCACGCCGAAAACCTTCAACCGTTAGAGATAGACTCGCGATCGGGGTTCTAAGTTCATGTGTTAGTATCTGAAGAATCAACATTCGACTCTTCATTTCTTGGCGTTTAGTGTTCCAACGGTAAACAGACCATCCTAAAACCAACAGAATATTGGCAATAACCAATACGACCATGCTGACTCGAAGTATCTGAGAGTGATCTTCAACATCCCAACAGAGATTCCCCCTTTGGACAAAACAGCTATTCGACTCGCTTTTTAGCTGAACACTTAATCCTGCGTCATCTGCATTTTGTTTCCAAATACTTTCTGGGAAAACTAAGTAGCTATCATTTTGACGTAGCCACATCTCACCCTGCTCAAGAAACATACTCGATCCTGAAAGCAACGCGAGTATTGTTTCTTCGTTCATTCTTTGCAAGCGGCCAAGCAGTGTTTCCCTTGGCGCTAATGGCCTCTCCTTAATATGCATATACTGTTGGAGCTGCTCTTGTCTTTCAGGGTGTAACGAAACATAACGTTTGGCATAAGTACCGCCACCCGGGTGAATTAACCCACTGCGTGCAAACCATTTTTCACTCAGCTTTGTCCCTTTACAAACCGCTCGAGTAAATACCAACGGTTCAGTAATCAACGGGCTTAACGGCAGTTTCCCTGTACAGTTTTGTGCCAGTTGATACAAACGTTGAATATCTTTCAATGGATAAGACGAGGTCTGAGGAAGCATTGAATCTGGGGTGATCAAACGGGTTGGATAATCAGATTGTATGATACGAATATCGTAAGATGCACTGAATTGATCCTGGCTGAAAGAATCGACAAATTGATCGATGCGTTCAGGCAGCGAATCAGCATTAGCACTGAAACTCAATGCTGCTGTACATACTGTTAATATATTGAAAGCCGTTCTAATCAATGCAAAAATTCTATAAATCAGTGGGTTAGATTTAGAGTAAAACATTATGGCAAAAATATAAATTTCAAATGTAATATTGGTGTCAATAATGCTACTCAGAAAACAAAAGAAGCCAGCAGTTGCTGGCTTCTTACTTAGTTAGACTATGTTACAGAGCTTTAGAAATGGCGTCTACACTCTCTTTCGCATCACCAAATAGCATCTGTGTATTGTCTTTAAAGAACAGCGGGTTTTGCACGCCTGCATAACCTGTGTTCATAGAGCGCTTAAACACAATAACGTTTTTCGCATTCCAAACTTCTAGAACCGGCATGCCAGCAATCGGACTGTTTGGATCTTCTTGCGCTGCTGGATTAACAGTATCGTTTGCACCAATCACGAGAACTGTGTCGGTTTCATCAAAATCGTCGTTAATTTCATCCATTTCCAGAACGATATCGTACGGAACTTTCGCTTCTGCCAAAAGTACGTTCATGTGACCCGGTAACCGGCCAGCAACTGGGTGAATACCAAAGCGTACTTTTATACCCTTAGCTCTTAGCTTCTCAGTAATTTCATGAACAGGGTATTGTGCTTGAGCAACAGCCATTCCGTATCCTGGAGTAATAATCACTGACTTAGAGTTTTTCAGCATTTCAGCGACTTCATCCGCAGTGGATTCACGGTGCTCTCCATGCTCAACATCGGTTGAAATAGAAATTTCCTGACCAAAACCGCCTGCGATAACACTGACAAACGAACGGTTCATTGCTTTGCACATAATGTACGAAAGGATGGCGCCTGAAGAACCAACCAAAGCCCCCGTTACGATGAGAAGATCGTTTGCAAGCATGAAGCCTGCCGCTGCGGCAGCCCAACCAGAGTAAGAGTTAAGCATTGAAACGACGACTGGCATATCAGCACCGCCGATAGAAGCGACAAGATGATAACCAAACGCGAATGCAATCAATGTCATTACAATAAGTGCGAACATGCTGCCATCAGCGTTCACAAAATGCATCATAAGCAAAGTCGAAACAACAACTGCTGCCAAGTTCATTTTATGTTTGTGCGGAAGGTTCAAAGGAGAAGATGAAACAATACCTCGAAGCTTACCAAATGCGACAACAGAGCCCGTAAAAGTTACCGCACCGATGAACACACCCAAGAAGACTTCAACTAAATGAATCACATGTTCAGCGTGTGTCGCAGCTTCTGGTGCATCTAGGTAGCTGTTGTAGCCCACCAAAACCGCAGCCATACCAACAAAGCTATGAAGGATTGCAACCAACTCCGGCATTTCGGTCATTTCTACTTTCTTAGCGTAGTGAATACCAATGGTGCCACCAATTGCCATTGCGATAATGATCCAAACAAAGCCTTGAGATTCAGGACCAAAGATCGTGGCGATCAAGGCGATCGTCATCCCGACAATACCATAGTAATTACCTGATTTCGCTGATTCTTGTTTGGATAAACCAGCTAGGCTCAAAATAAAGAATAATGCAGCAACAATATAAGCTGCTTGTACTAATCCTGCAGACATTCTCGTTACTCCTTAGTCTTTACGGAACATTTCAAGCATACGTTTAGTGACGGTGAAGCCACCAAAAATGTTGATACTTGCAATTAAAACGGCAATAAATGCCAAGAAAGATACAACCCCATTCCCCTGACCTATCTGCAATAAAGCACCAACAACAATGATGCCTGAAATTGCATTAGTCACAGACATAAGAGGAGTATGGAGTGCGTGCGTTACGTTCCAGACAACGTAATAACCTACAACACACGCGAGGACGAACACAGTAAAGTGAGAGAGAAATGCTGCAGGCGCAACAGACGCAATCCAAGCAAAAGCTCCAACACCAATAGCTAAAGCGGCAAGTTTCTTGACCGGAGAAACTGGCTCTGCGACTTTTTCTTCAACTTTCACTGGCTCAGCAGGTTTCTGTTGCGGCTGAGCTGATACTTTTATCGGAGGAGCAGGCCATGTCACTTCTCCTTCTTTAACAACCGTAACACCGCGAAGAACAACATCTTCAAAGTCGATATCAATACTACCGTCTTTTTCTTTGCAAAGTAGTTTAAGCAGGTTGACTAAGTTAGTCGCATAAAGTTGAGATGATTGAGTCGGTAATCGGCCAACCATATCGGTGTAACCGACAATTTTAACACCATTGTCAGTCGTAATGACTTTATCTGCTTGAGTGTATTCGCAGTTACCGCCGTTAGCAGCTGCTAGGTCGACAATGACACTTCCCGCTTTCATGCTATCCACCATTTCTTTGGTGATTAGCTTAGGCGCAGGCCGGCCTGGAATGAGTGCCGTTGTAATAATGATATCAACATCTTTAGCCTGTTCAGCATAGAGCTCTTCCGCTTTTTTGTTGAATTCATCTGACATCTCTTTTGCGTAGCCATCGCCCGCACCAGAATCTTCTTTGAAATCGACTTCTAGGAACTCAGCTCCCATCGATTGAACTTGCTCTTTGACTTCCGGACGAACGTCAAACGCTCGAACAATTGCCCCTAAGCTACCAGCAGCCCCAATTGCAGCAAGGCCAGCAACACCAGCCCCAGCCACAAGCACTTTGGCTGGTGGAACTTTACCTGCCGCTGTAATTTGGCCTGTGAAGAAGCGACCAAATTCATGGGCAGCTTCAACCACTGCACGGTAGCCGGCAATATTGGCCATTGAAGACAATGCATCTAGCGCTTGTGCCCTTGAAATTCGAGGCACTGAATCCATTGCCATTACGTTAATGTTCTTGCTCGAAAGCTTTTCCATCAACTCTGGGTTTTGAGCTGGCCAAATAAAACTGATGAGTGTAACACCCTCTTTAATCAAGGCGATTTCATCGTCGCTTGGTGCGTTAACTTTAAGAATGAGGTCTGACTGCCATACCTCTTCCGTGGTGACAATTTTGGCACCAGATGATTCAAAAGAGGAATCATCAAAACTTGCAAGTTCCCCTGCACTAGATTCGACATTAACATCAAACCCTAACTTCAACAGCTGCTCAACCGACTTGGGCGAGGCAGCCACTCGCGTTTCACCCGCGAGTATTTCTTTTGGCACACCAATTTGCATAGCTATTCCTTGACTACTGGCAACAATGATTAACTGTTTTTATCTAACGGTTTCATTAACTTCAAGCACTTTGTAACAAAAATACAAAATATCATTACATATAACCGTTGGTAATGAAGCACTTCGAGTATTACGTGATGATGAAACAACGCTTTCACTAAAAATTGAGAGGTCGTACCAGCTACATTTAATTATTAATTAAATCAGATAAATAGCGGTAATACACAAAATAAAAGAGCCATCAGCATAACGACTAATGGCTCTTAAATTTATGACATTCATCAAGTTGGAAAGACTAATTAAAAATATTATCGCCCATCTGATCGATAAACATTTGCGCTTTTTTTAGCATAAATTCATTAGCATCCGATTCAGAAGACAGAACATCTGAGCGTATAAATCGATGCTCTTTAATTTGTCCTTCAAATTCTTTTGTAATACGACCTGCGATTCGATACTGACCACCTTCAGGCTGAGCTTCTTGGTAAATCAGAAAGCCTTTATAGTCTATTGGTTCAACTTCGGCTTTAGCTTGCTCTTTACTAGCGCCACCAAACAAACGAGAAAATAGTCCCACCTAGTACTCCTTAGGTATCTTGCTTATGCATAATCAGAGGTTTTTCAAACCATTCAAGTTCCGTATCATCATCGAATCTTGGTTGGCTAAACATAATTGGAACTTCATCTTTACGATTTCTTCTTCTATCGTCAACTATCATTGTCAACGCAGCTTCAACAGCTGTGACTGAATACCTCTTAAGAACAACGAGTCTTTCCTCTGACAGCGCAGATAAGAAGTCGATATCATGACGAATATAAACGGGTCTAAGTTGACTTAGGGCCAAACAAGCCAAATCTGCGAGTTGTTCATGATCAAACTGGTCAGTGTATTTACTGTGAGCTAAAACCTGGCCTACAAGAGTTTCCATGTAGTTGTGAACATCAACACTAATTTGCATAAACTTTAACTCCTTTAAGATTTGGAATTTTCTTATGAGTATCAGTTAACTATAAGGCACAAAGTGGGATTCGGGGTATTTTGCCGTCACTTTTTGACCATTGTTTATACTAACACTCACTTTTCATTCATTAGTTTAGTAAAAAGCTTGGAAAATCATCAAATCAAAGTATTCTAAGGCTTGTATATTAAGAAGTTAATAAGTAAGGCTAAGGCTAGGTACATGTCGTTTTCTTTGGTAACAACAAATTGGTTTCGTTTAACGTTTCCGGTGCTGCTGTTAGCGATGATTGGTTTGGGCATGAATAATGTGATTCTTCTCACTCAAGCCAACTTAGGCATTACTGCAAATCTCCCCTATTTTTTATTCTTGAGTGTTATCGGATTAGGTCATGCCTTCAAACAGTGTCGAATTGCTATGGTGGCACTGACCATGCTTGTCGTCTATTGGTACATACAAGAACACCTACAAAGCTCACTCTCTACAGGCTCTACTTTACTTGAGCTCTCTCTATTAGCATTTGTTGTCCCTATTGCTTGTGCGTTGGTGTATCCATACAAAGAAAGAGGCGTACTAAGTCGGTCATTTATAATCTACATTGTTACACTGTCACTTATAGGTTTGTGGTGTTACCTTATCCTCACGCATTTCTATGAAGGTGGCTTCAAAAGCTTTGATAAAACCTTTCTCTACTCTGAGCCAAGTGTCTCTAGGTTACCTCTGATACTGGTTCTGTATTCGATCGGCGCCGTATTATTAAGTGCGATATTCGTTTTAAAAGCCAATCGTATTATTGACGCGGTGGTATACTCAGCTATAACGCTTTCAACTGTTACGTTTATCTTCTTCCACATTCAATATGTGTCCAGCACTATGTTCACCCTATCGGGTTTTCTCTTGCTCATTTACATGTTTTCAGCGAGTTACGAGCTTGCCTTCAAAGATAGATTAACCGATATTCCTGGTCGTCTGGCATTAGAGTCTGATTTGCGTCACCTAGGTAAACGCTACACTATAGCTATGCTTGATATCGACCATTTCAAATCATTTAACGATACTTATGGCCACGAAACCGGAGATGATGTCCTTAAACTTGTCGCCAGTAAAATGAAGCAAGTCGGGGGGCGAGCAAAGGTCTATCGTTATGGGGGTGAGGAGTTTACGGTTTTGTTCAAAAATAAAAACGTTGATGAGGCCTTGGATCACTTAGAACTGTTACGAGCTTCCATAGAAGAATATGAAATGGTTGTCAGAAACGAGAAATCCAGACCCAAAAATGACAAGACAGGCGCCAAAAAGCGTAAAAGATCGAGCTCTCATGATCACGTTAATGTGACAATTAGTATTGGGGTCGCAGATTATAGTGATGCTGATAATGTCGGTGAAGTAATGAAGAGTGCTGATGCGGCTTTATATAAAGCCAAGAGTGCAGGACGAAATCGTGTCGAAATCGCATAATTTACATATAAAGGTTCAATTTATTGAGCCTTTAAACTGTTAGGATAAAATCGCTTACTCGATATAACTGAATCGATTACGACCTTCACTTTTTGACTTGTAGAGCCCCTCATCTGCCTTTGAATACATCACATCTGGTATTTCGCTACCTTTGGGAGTGAAACTGCACACCCCTTGTGACACCGTCACACATTCAGAGACTAAACTATATTCATGCTTGATTGCTAAGGTTTCGAGTGTAGATTGAATACGTTTTGCATGCTGCTGAGCATGTTCGGCGTCCGTATGGCCTAATACAATAACAAACTCCTCCCCACCATATCTCCCAACAATCTCACCGCTGCGTGAAAATAAGGAGTCCAAGGCTTGAGCAATCTCTATCAAACACTTATCCCCTTCAATATGACCATAGTTATCGTTGTAGAGCTTAAAGTGATCAACGTCGAGCAAAATCAAGCTCAGCGGTAGGCTGTGACGACCATGGACAGCAATCATTTCTTTGATTTTTTCATCAATGTAGCGACGATTCTTTACTTTAGTCAGGCCATCCTCACTGGCTAATTTTTCCAGCTCTTGGTTCACCTTAGCCAATTCGGCCGTTTTTTGGTTAAGTTCACGACGCATAAAGGCAATGCGTTGCATCGCAATTAATTTGGAAGCAAGAACCAATTTATCGACGGGCTTGGTTAGGTAGTCATCCCCACCCGCTTCTATTGCATTAGCGATCATCGTTGGTTCATCGTGACTACTAAGAAAAATGATGGGTATCCACTCTTTGTAGATGGAACGAATACGCTTAGAAACTTCAAAACCATCCATTTCAGGCATTGAAATATCGAGTAAGATGAGTTCTGGTTCAAATGTGGGGTACATTTCTAATGCCAGTTCCCCTGATTCGGCCATTTCGACGGTATGGCCCAGCTGTTTTAGACGAATAGCCAATTGCATGCGCTCCATTTGCACATCATCGACTAAAAGTATTTTCATCGAAGATCCCGATAATTCCACTCGCGCTACCTGTTATTTATAAACTGGCCGAAAAATCAGCTGGTTATAAAAAATAATACTCTAAGGTCACCAATTCCTCCACTATGGTTGACATTTAATGTGGATTTTTTAGGATAACGCCGCTGTATACGTAAAATTTATGAGATAAAAATTAATGTCTGACGCAAATCAAACAGAACAACCTAAAGTTGACCTTTCGACAGTTTCAGCAGAGCTTCGTCAAGTCATCGAATTTGACGATGTACCTGAAGCGATGCACTTCATGGTGACATCCATTCACGAAGTCTCTGAAGAAGCGGTTCGGGAAGCTTGGGATGAGCTACCAAAGAG
Source organism: Vibrio sp. Isolate23 (assembly GCF_022398095.1). NCBI lineage: Bacteria > Pseudomonadati > Pseudomonadota > Gammaproteobacteria > Vibrionales > Vibrionaceae > Vibrio > Vibrio sp. Isolate23. The sequence goes on along the minus strand of NZ_JAKEUV010000014.1, from coordinate 36,652 downwards.
TGCTCAAAATGTTCTAGATAACTTCGAGCAATTTCATGCTCTAATCTCTGTGAGTCAGGCGTTTGCAGGTGTTAATGTAATGGAAGAGTTCCCAACGTTAAAGCTACCTGAAGATATGACTGATGAGCAGAAAGAAGAGTATCGTGCTCAGCTTCTTGATCAAGTTCTTCATAACTGTGTAAAAGATATGGTTAAACAGATTAAGAAAGCACGTCGTGACCCCATTTTGAAGCGTGATTTCACTGACGTTTTCGCCAAGTAACAACACCAAAAATCGCCGCATGATACAGTGCGGCGATTTTAATGGCTCAATACAACATCTTTTTGGGTCACACTCACCCCTTTAATTTGTGCAAACACTTCAAGCCCTTCTTCGAGTTCAAGCTCATCTTTGGCCCAAGCGGTAATCGTCGCCCATAAATAACACTCTTTATCCAGTTTTAGCTTAACTGAAACACTTTGACGCTTTGCACCGTTTGAGTGAGTTTGTATTTGATCAATCGTGGCCTTGAGTATGTTTCGTATCGAGCTTTTATCCGGTCTATCCAATGCAATAGACACATCACTGGCTCTTACTTGAAGTCTGACTTTGGCATTATTCTCCATTTCTAAACGCTGAACCCAGAGGCAAACATTTTCAGCCAGCTTAACTTTAGTCAATGCATAGTCTGAGTTATGGTGAAGGATTTTAGCCTCAAATAGCGAGCTTTGATCAGAGAAAGATTGCCAAGGTCTCATCGCGCTTGAAGACCATACCTCCTCGAGGTTTCCTGAAGTCACCACTTTGCCATCATCAATCACGACAATGTGATTTGCTAGGCGTACAACTTCATTCAAACTATGAGAGACATAAAGGATCGGAATTTCTATTTCGCTCGCCAGCTGTTCCAAAAATGGTAAAACTTCTCGTTTGCGAGGGATATCAAGCGAAGCCAGAGGTTCATCCATAAGAAGTATTTGGGGTTTAGATAATAACGCTCGACCAATGGCAACTCTTTGCTTTTCTCCACCTGAAAGTTGGATAGGGAATCGTTTCAGAAGTGGCTCAAGAGCAAGCAGCTTAATTATTTTATCATAGTGGTTTTGGTCAAAATCTTTCACACCATAAAGAAGGTTCCCCTTTACACGATAGTGCGGAAAAAGCCTCGATTCCTGAAACACGTAACCAACCTGACGCTTATACGCAGGAATATTCAGTTTGGCCTGAAAGCTATATAGTGTCTTGTTCGAAACAACAATCTCTCCTTCATCAGGGCCTCTTAAACCCGCTATAACATCAATAATTGATGTTTTACCTGCCCCAGAGCGGCCGAAAATAGCCGTTATCCCTTTTCCCGGTATAGACACATCAACATCGAATAACTGCTCACCGAGAGTATGCTTAAATTGGATTAGGATATTACTCATCGTTGTGTTCCTAATCTTTTGGCGCACTGACGATTCAACATTTCCGAGCCGATTAAAGAAGCTAAAGCAATGACTACAGAGATTGCGCACAAGCGCATCGTTTCTAATTCTGCTCCAGGCGTTTCAATGAAAGTAAACATAGCTAAAGGAATCGTCTGGGTTTCTCCGGGAATATTAGATACGAAACTGATCGTTGCGCCAAACTCCCCGAGGCTACGTGCAAATGAAAGCATTGTCCCTGTGATGATTCCGGGAATTGTCAGTGGTAACGTGATGGTAAAGAAGATTTTAAGTGGAGAGGCACCAAGTGTTGCGGCTGCTTGCTCAAGTTTAGGATCTACACTCTCTAAGCTCAGGCGAATTGAACGAACCATCAGAGGTAGAGCAACGATCACACACGCAAGTACCGCCCCTTTCCAGCTGAAAGAGAAGACTAGCCCGAAATATTCGTACAACCATTGGCCAATAAAACCTTGGCGTCCCATTGAAATCAGGAGTAAATAACCAATAACGACAGGAGGAAGTACCAAAGGAAGGTGAATTAAGCTGTCGAGCCAGCTTTTACCGATAAACTGCTTTTTAGCCAGCAGCCAACCAAATCCAATCCCGATAGGAATCAGCCAACAGATAGTATAAAGCGCAACTTTTAGGCTAAGCATTAGCGCCTGATATTCGTAATCAGAAAGCAATGAAGATAATCCTAGTTAAATCCGTATTGTTTTAGTATCGCTTGCGCTTTTTCACTTTGGAGAAAAGCCTCAAACTCTAAAGTGGCTGGTTTTTCGTTTAATCTAGCCATTGGATACGTAATTAGTGAGTAAGTCGAAGATGGCAAGGTAGCGACAACCTTCACTTTATCGCTCACCATCGCATCAGTTATATACACTATCCCTAAAGGCGTTTCTCCTCGCTCAACAAGTGTTAGTGCGGCCCTCACATTATTGACCGGCGCTAGATGATCTCTCAAAGATTCCCATACACCTAACGTCTCTAATGACTCTTTGGCATACATTCCTGCTGGAACAGCATTAGTTTGCCCTATCGCAATTCTTTGCTCAGACAGTTTCTTCAACCACTGTTCACTACTTCGCACATCAAAATTGGTAGGCTTATTTAACGGAGCAACAACTACTAACTGATTTTCAGCCAAATTAGTGACATTGTCACTCTGCATCATGCCCTTTTGAATAAGGTAGTCACTCCACCTAAGGTTGGCAGAGATAAAGATGTCTGCGGGAGCCCCGTTAAGGATCTGCCTAGCAAGTGACGAAGAGCCTGCAAATACAGGGATCACTTTCGTACCTGTTTCTGTTTGAAATTCTTCTGCAAGCTTCTTAATCACATTGGTCATTGAAGATGCCGCATAAACATTAACAGACGCATGAACCACAACGGAAGAAAACAGCGTAAAAATAACGACAGTCAGTCGCTTAAAAAAAATCATCATCTATTTCAGTTATAAAGTTCTGGCCAGATTACATCGAGCTTCATATGTTGTTCAACAGCATCGGCAATACGATCTATAGCGAGATCCTGATTTTTATGATGGTCAATTGCGCGAATATCCGCAGCACCTGCCCACCGGCACACCAGTTCCATTGCTTCAGGGGTATCCAAAATACCATGTAGATAGGTACCGAAGATTTGATTGCAATCACTGATTACGCCATCTGATAAACCATTATCTAAAGAAATCGGAGATAAGCCTTCACCGGATGTCCTGCCAACATGAATTTCATACCCGCTCACAGGAACCGATTCGTCACATAGTTCGAGTATTCCTCTCACATTGGTCAGCGCTTTTTCTTTCGTCAATTCAGTTTCAACAGGTAAATAGCCTAAAGCATCTGCGCGCCCCGCTTTACCTTCAACACCGAAAGGATCGTGAATCGCCTGTCCTAGCATTTGGTAACCACCACAAATTCCCATAAGCTTGCCGCCTAGCCTAACATGTCTTGCAATGTCTTTGTCCCAACCTTGGCTGCGTAGATACTCCAGATCCGCTCTCACAGATTTACTCCCCGGTAAAATAATGAGATCGGCTTTATCAAGCTTCTCGCCTTTACCCACATAACGAAAGTGAATATCCGGATTCTGCCTTAGTACATCAAAATCGGTATGATTGCTGATTCTGGTTAACACAGGGACAACCACATTCAACTTTGCCGATTCACTAGAAGACTGCTCATTATTTATCGCATCCTCCGCCTCTAGGTCGAAACCATGCAGATAAGGCAGCACGCCAAGTACTGGCTTATTGGTTCGTTGTTCTAACCAATCTAACCCCGATTGAAGCAAAGATATATCACCTCTAAATCGATTGATTACAAAACCTACAACTCGGTTCTGCTCAGATTCAGAAAGAAGATCTAATGTGCCAACTAAGTGCGCAAACACGCCGCCACGATCAATATCGGCGATGATAATAACAGGTACATCGGCTTCTTCAGCAAACCCCATATTAGCGATATCGTTTTCACGAAGATTAATTTCTGCGGGGCTGCCAGCCCCTTCGATCATAACAGCCTCAAATTGTTCTTGAAGCACTGAAAACGATTCAAGCACAGTCGGCAAGGCCATTTGCTTATAATTCTGATAGCCAATCGCCTCCATATTACTTAGAGCCTTACCTTGTAATATGACCTGTGCGCCTGTGTCTGAGTTAGGCTTGAGAAGAACAGGATTCATGTGCACAGTAGGAGCTACTTTAGCAGCCTTAGCTTGAACCGCTTGAGCTCGACCTATCTCACCGCCATCGGACGTAACAGCACTATTCAGTGCCATATTTTGTGGCTTAAAAGGAGCAACTTTTACCCCCTTTCTTGCCAAAACACGACATAACGCGGCCACGAGTACACTTTTCCCGGCGTCAGATGTGGTGCCTTGAACCATTAGTGCTTGTAATGCTGATTGCATAATCTATTAATTTTACGAGTCTTTTTTCGGTATTCTTTAATCATAGCCTCTTTGGCTTTGTTGACTCAATAAATGAATCGAATATGAATACTCTCCTCAGAGGTTATTCAAAATAGCTATGGCTTAATAGCACCATCAACAACGAAACTTTTCTAAAAGGAAATCATATGAAAAAAGTTATTTTGGCTACCGCTACTGCTCTAATTCTTTCACCTACTCTGGTACTCGCAAAAGCAGATCATACTTCATCTGGCATTCAATTTAATGGTCCCGTTGATCTGTCAACTGTGGACTCTTTACTCGCAGACAGCAACATGTTTACAGAGAAGAACGTGGTCGTCGATGGAAACATTGTTCGTCAAGTTAAAGGCGATACGTTTGTGTTTTCTGATGGAAAGAGTGAAATTCAAATTGAGATCGATGATGATGTCCGACTTAACCAGGCGATAGATGCGACAACAAACCTGCGTATTTTTGGTGAATTTGAAGGTGGAAATACTCCAGAAATTGAAGTCGATCGTATTCAACTGCTTTAAAGATAAAGTAATTTCTCTCCCACTGCGTTAAGATTTGGCTTGCTTATTGCAAGCCTTTTTTATAGTCAAAAACTTGATGCGAGTCGGAGTACTACCCTTGAAAAAGATCATCCTAACCAGTGCGTTCATCTGTGCTGGTTTCGCTGGCGCGGTAAATGCGAACAACTTTAACTATAACTTCTTTGAAGTACGCACAGCGGTGAACCCTGAAATGAGCGGTGTTGAATTCAGCACACTCTTCACTGACAACTCTCATTTTATCCTGAGAGCGGATACACAGTTCGACAACGACTACGATTTGGCTGGCGGTATTGGCTTTAATGGACCAATCAGTCAGTTTGCTGACGTATATGGTCAATTACTTGTACACCAAACTAAATTTACAGAAGAAGCTGGCGGTGACACCGATACTGTTGCGGAAGTCAATATTGGCTTTCGCATGTGGCTTGCCGAGCAAATTGAAGCAACAGGCCGCATTGGGCGCAATGATGACAGTTCTGTATTCCACGCCGGTGTACGTTTTCATTCCACGGAGCAGTTGTCTCTTTCCGCGGAAACTCGCAATAATGGCCTCTACGGACCTCAGATCACTATGTCAGTCCGCTTCCAGTATTAGCGCAAAACTAAGCTCGGTCATTTACCGGGCTTACCTATTGTCTCACGATGATTTTTCTCGGCACCAGTTCAATCCCAGGTTGATAACGTTTGGCTGTGGCATTCAATGCCAAGGCAAGAGCGCTATCAGCGATCAGTTCAAACTGCTGCGGTAAGGAATTGACTTTGAACGGCAAGAAATCCAATAGCCTATTATCACCAAACGTCGATAGTTTCACATTCACCATTACGTTAGGTCTTTCCAGAAGAACATCTAACACTCCTTCTAGAAGCGTGTATGAGGTTGTGATGATAGCCTGAGGCACGTTACCTTCGGCAATCCAACCTTCGAGAACTTTTCGACCATCTTGACGATAAAAATGTTGACCATACCCAACAACGGTATCTATTTGTGCTTTCTGAGCCACGGATTGAAAACCGAGTTCACGCTCTCGAGAAATATTCAGCTCAGGTAGTGCCCCGATCAATCCCACCTTAGTTACGCTGTCACTTAAAACGGACGAGGTCAACTCATAAGCTGCACTAAAATCTTCACTAATGACACATGAAAAATGTTCATCATCCAAAGGTCGGTCTATTGCAATCACTGGCGTGCCTTTATTTTGCAATTCGAGATAAAAGTCACTGGCTTCTGGAATAGCACTAGCTACAAAAAGAGCATCTACTTTACGGCTAACCAATGCCTGAACAACGCTTTTTTCCGTCACCGGATCATCGTCCGAACAAGCAATAAGTATTTGGTATCCCGCCGCACGCGAGTTTTGTTCTAATAGCTTAGCCAAGCGGGCATAACTGGTGTTCTCTAAATCAGGAATAATCAAGCCAAATGAGCGACTCTGCCCTGCTCTCAAGGTGCTTGCAGCGAGATCTGGTCGATAATTGTGTTCATCGACAACAGCCATGACCTTCTTTTGTGTCTTCTCACTGATTCGATACTTCTGCGCCTTGCCATTAATGACATAACTGGCCGTCGTTTTCGATACCCCAGCCAATTTGGCTATTTGATCAAGTGTCATATGAGCCTACTTATTCTGTGCATTGGATCAAAAATCCTAAATGATGATCCCAACAATATTTGCATTATAAACTGAAACGATTCAGCATGAAAGCTGAAAGGATTCAGCAAAATCGAAAACTTGATAAAGATTCGAGTTTTGAATATCACAGCAAGATAAAGCAACGCTTTTTGATTTGCTGAATTTTTTTACCAATTTGCTGAAACGATTCAGCTTGAAGTTAAAGGCAACTGAATCGTATTAACAAACGAATTGAGGCGCATATGCTTAAACTAACAAAACACGATATCGCACTACAGCAATCGTTCTCGGATAAAAAAAGTGCCATTAGTTTTCTGGCTGAGTCACTGACTAATAAGGGTCTAGTCGACAATGGTTACGTTGAAGGAATGCTCAACCGCGAAAACCAGAATTCCACATTTCTCGGTAACGGCATTGCCATCCCCCACGGTACAACTGACACTCGCTCTCTTGTAAAAACAACAGGGGTAACCATTGCACACTTCCCACAAGGTGTTGACTGGGGAGACGGCAATACGGCCTACGTGGCGATTGGCATTGCGGCTAAATCTGATGAACATCTAGGCATCTTAAAACAACTTACCAAGGTGTTATCAGCCGATGGCATAGAGGAAAAGATAAAACATGCTAAGAGTGAAGAAGAAATCATTGCCCTTCTCAATGGGGAAGCGCAGTTAGACATTGATTTTGCTCCTTCATTGATTCAGCTTAACTTCCCAGCGAGCGATATGGTTCAAATGTCTGCGGTTGCAGGTGGACTGCTGAAAAATACCGGTTGTGCCAATAGTGAGTTCGTGGCGAGCTTAGTGACGACTCCCCCTACTCATCTTGGCAATGGCCTTTGGCTAGTCAGCTCAGACCGCTCAGTTCTCCGCACAGGTATGGCTTTTGTTTCCACTGCCAACCACTGCGAGTACGAAGGTAAGAATGTAAAAGCATTAATCGCATTTGCAGCTTGCAACGATAGTCATAAACCTCAATTAAACACTATTAGCCACATCGTGTTTGAAGGTAAGCAAAATACGTTAACAGAAGCGACGGCAGACCAATTACTCGCTTTATTCAAATCGAACGACATAGACTCCCAGCCTGTAGCGGATAGTGATAATAGCGCCGTCTTTGTGATTAAGAATGCTCACGGATTACACGCAAGGCCAGGCGCTATGCTTGTGGCCGAAGCGAAAAAGTTTGAATCCGCCATTAAGGTTTCAAATCTAGATGGTGATGGTTCAGCCGTGAATGCGAAGAGCCTGATGAAAGTCATTGCGTTAGGAGTAAAGAAAGGCCATCACCTTCAATTCACCGCAGAAGGTAGTGATGCAAAGCAAGCTTTAGCTTCAATCGGTGCAGCCATTGAATCCGGCTTAGGCGAGAGTTAAGGAAACGTCATGACAAATAAAGTTGTTACTATCACTCTCAACCCAGCTCTTGACCTCACTGGCAGCCTTTCGGGCCTTAAGCAAGGTTCAGTAAACCTTGTTCACGAAAGCTCATTCCATGCAGCAGGTAAAGGTGTCAACGTTGCAAGAGTATTGTCAGATTTAGGAGCTGACGTCACGGTCACTGGTTTCCTCGGAAGAGATAACCAAGAGATGTTTTGTCAGTTATTCCAAGATATAGGAGCTGATGATCAATTTATTCGTGTCAACGGTGCAACACGAATTAACGTCAAACTCGTAGAACAAAGCGGTGACGTCAGCGATATCAACTTCCCGGGAATAGCTATCGATGAATTGGCATTGAGTCAATTTGAAGCAAAACTGGAGGAGCTTACAGAACATCACGATTATTTTGTACTATCGGGCAGCCTACCCAAAGGGGTCACTCCTGAACGTTGTGCTTCTTGGATTTCCTACTTACAAGGAAAAGGCAAAAAAGTCCTATTTGACTCAAGCCGTGAAGCGCTTAAGGCTGGAATAGCGTCCTCTCCATGGTTAATAAAACCTAACGATGAAGAGCTATCTGATTATGTCGGGCGCGTTTTGACCTCCACACAAGAATGCCAATCTGTGGCAGAAGAACTGAACAAGCTTGGAATCGAGAATGTCGTCGTGTCGATGGGCGCTGACGGTGTGATGTGGTTAAACCAAGATAAATGGCTCCAAGCGCAACCTCCTCACATGGACGTTGTTAGTACTGTGGGTGCAGGAGACACGCTTGTTGCCGGTTTGTGCTGGGGACATATGACATCGCTAGAGAAAACAGAATTACTGTCTTTTGCTACTGCACTATCCGCCTTGGCTGTGAGCCAAGTCGGTGTTGGTGTGCCAGACATCGAGCAAGTACATACCCTACAAAAACAAATCAAAATCAACCCGCTTTCTAAACCGAAAGCTTAAGGACAAAGGTCGAGATTATGAATATTGCAATCATTACCGCCTGCCCTAGTGGTGTCGCAAACAGCATCATTGCTGCAGGGCTATTAGAGAAAGCCGCTGATAAACTCAAGTGGAATGCGAAAATTGAGTGCCAATCAAATGTTATTGAAACTCAAATGTTAACTTCTGAGGAGATAAACTCCGCTGAAATAATAGTCATTGCGGCCAATACACAGGTTGATACATCACGCTTTGTCGGTAAAAAAGTATACCAAGCGTCAATTAATGACGTGACTGAAAACGCCGTCGCTTTTCTACAATCAGCAGCAAATAAAGCCGTGCTCCTCAGCGCTGAGGACATAGTGTCAATCAACACCTCTACGAGAAAAGAATCGAAAAAGATTGTCGCCATTACAGCATGCCCTACCGGTGTCGCACACACTTTCATGGCAGCAGAAGCACTTGAAGACGAAGCTAAGCGTCAGGGACACCAGATCAAAGTCGAGACACGCGGTTCAGTAGGTGCCAAAAACCAACTAACCGACGCAGATATCTCAGCAGCCGATCTTGTTATTGTCGCAGCCGATATCGAAGTTCCGCTTGACCGATTTAACGGCAAGTTGATGTATCGAACGAAGACAGGCCCTGCACTAAAGAAAACCGAACAAGAGATCAACAAAGCATTTGCTGAAGCAACGGTGTACCAGCATACAGGTTCAAGCGATAGTAATCAGATAGAGGAAAAGAAAGGCGTCTATAAGCATTTGATGACCGGTGTTTCTCACATGTTACCTGTTGTAGTGGCTGGAGGCCTGATCATTGCTCTGTCATTTGTCTTTGGTATTGAAGCGTTCAAAGAGGAAGGTACACTGGCTGCAGCCTTGATGACGATAGGCGGTGGCTCAGCCTTTGCGCTTATGATCCCTGTGCTTGCTGGCTTTATTGCCTTTTCCATTGCGGATCGTCCGGGTTTAGCACCTGGTCTAATTGGAGGCATGCTTGCTAGTTCAACGGGTGCAGGGTTCCTTGGTGGGATCGCTGCGGGTTTCATTGCGGGGTACTCAGCAAAATTGATTGCGGATAAAGTACACTTGCCTCAGTCAATGGAAGCCTTGAAACCGATTCTGATCATTCCCTTCATTGCTAGCCTCTTTACTGGCTTGGTAATGATCTACATCGTAGGCGGACCGGTTGCTGGCATTATGGCTGCGATGACTGAATTCTTGAATAACATGGGGTCGGCAAACGCGGTCTTACTCGGTGTTATCCTTGGCGCAATGATGTGTTTTGACCTTGGTGGCCCTATCAACAAAGCGGCTTACACCTTCGGCGTTGGTCTACTGGCTTCCCAAACTTACGCACCTATGGCAGCGATTATGGCAGCCGGTATGGTTCCCGCACTGGGTATGGGGCTGGCCACATTCCTTGCAAGAGATAAGTTTGAAGCTAGTGAACGTGAAGCAGGAAAAGCATCATTTGTCCTTGGGTTATGCTTTATCTCAGAAGGTGCCATTCCATTTGCGGCAAAAGACCCAATGCGCGTTATTCCTGCATGTATGGCCGGTGGCGCATTAACCGGTGCTCTTTCAATGCTGTTTGGAGCAAAACTCATGGCACCACATGGTGGATTATTTGTACTGCTTATCCCTAACGCTATAAGCCCGGTTCTTATGTACTTACTCGCCATCGCTGCCGGTACTGCGTTAACAGGATTTGGCTACGCATTCTTGAAAAATCGCAATAGCGAAAAGAAAGCCGAAACCGCGACCGCTTAAACAGAAACTGTTTAGCCAGTCCCCCCAATATCTGACTTGGCGCTAGCCCTACTCTATGAGTAGGGCTTTTTTAGTTTTGCTTTTTAAGTACTTACAATAACCAAATGCATCATATTGCTCAGCATCAAAGTCGATATCATAGGATATTCCACACGGCTCACAGTAAAATTCATAAAAGCCCATATAATTATTCACAAAATTATTAGATAAATTTGTGACTTCGTTGGGGCGAAATGTTCAAACTAAATTTCCGCATTCTTCTACAATTCGCTCTCGTGTTTATCGCCCTAGCCTTTGTGCCAACACTTTACTTTGCCAGCGAACTATCAAAAGCAGAGGAAGAGGCTCGCCAACAAGTGGATCGTCTAACGCAAGCTAAGCTTGAATACGCTCGATTAGAGTTAAAGTCCCATTCGACCAAAATCTTAAAATCCGTCAAAACACTCTCTAGTAACAGCATCTTCCGCCGCGCTATTCTTGAGCCAACCCCAATAAATACAAGTGCATTACAAGACTTTTGGTTATTAGTTGCCCGCACGCAAGGCTACTTTTCTCAACTGCGCTATTTAGATAACGATGGACAAGAAATTGTACGTATCACCCACAATCAAAAAACCAGCGCTGTCACTTCTCCAAAGCTTCTGCAAAACAAAGCGCATCGAGACTATTTCACTTTCGCTAGGCAGCTTCCTACCAATACTATTGGTACCTTCGGGATTGATTTAAAAAAAGAGAACAATGAAATAGTAAAACCCTTAACGCCAAGTCTGCGTATCATTGTGCCAGTTGATATCAATGCCAAACGTCATGGATATTTTATTGCTAATCTTGACTTTAAATTTCTATACCAACGACTAACTTACGACAAATTTAATAATGAATTGCCTGATGTCTACAATACTCAAGGCTATTATGTGATGTCTAAAAATATGACCAACATAATGGGTCATATCGCGAAGGAAAATTCCCAATACAAACTAAGCAAACTCTACCCTAATTTATGGCGTGAAATTCAGTTGAATCAACATGGCACGATTTTCGAGCAAGGAAAATGGCTCTCCTATGTTAAGACGGCTCTCAACACGCTCGACAGACCACTTCACTTCATTCTCGTGGCAGAAGTTTCCCAGCATGACGCAGATCAGTTGTACCTCTCGCGTAAAGATGAACTCGCAATCAAAGCCATATCGGTTTACATCATTATTTTACTCATTACCTTTAGTTTTATAGTTTGGAACTATAACCACACTAAAAACAGTATGGAGAGTCAAATTGCTCGAGCGGCCATGAATGGTATGTCTGCCATGTTAATCACCGACCGGCAAAACAGAATCATTAAAACCAATGAAGAATTCACTCGGGTGAGCGGTTATACCTTTGAGGAAGTTAAAGGAAAACAGCCTTCATTTTTTGCGGCCAATAAGCATGAACAAGAGTTCTACATTAATATGTGGAAGATCCTTGAAAAAGATGGCTTATGGGAAGGTGAAGTGGTCAATAAGCGTCGCGATGGTTCACATATAACTGAAATATTACGCATCCAGACGGTAACTGATAAAAATGGTGTGATTCAATTCTACGTCGCCTCATTCGTTGACATCTCCCACCGCAAGGAGCTTGAAAATCGTTTGCGAGAAATGAGTGAGAAAGACGCCATGACCGGCTTGTGGAATCGACGTAAATTTGATCAGGAAATGGCTGCGCAATGCCTACGCACTAAACGATATCACGATGCAGAGCCCACTTGTTTTGCGATTGTCGACATTGATCACTTCAAGCGCGTTAACGATCAATTGGGTCATGATGAAGGCGATAAAATAATAAAATCTGTTGGAGTTGTACTCAGCGCTCACCTTCGAGAAACTGACTTTATTGCTCGTATTGGTGGCGAGGAGTTCGCGATCATCATGCCGCATACACGTCTTCAGGAAGCTGAAATTGTCACCAACCGACTTCGTACTTCAGTATCGCTCGAACACAGCGAGAAAATTACCGTCAGTGTTGGAGTTACCGATATGGATGGCTCCATTGAAAACACTTACAAACGTGCTGATGTCGCACTTTATGAGTCAAAGTCTTTAGGTCGAAATAGCGTCTCGATCCTAGCATCAGACGAAATGGACACGGTTGCCTGATTTTGGTGCAACGCCTTCTCTTGGTGCAATGGCCGTGAGTTAAAATTCTTACATTCCGTATATAATCAACAAGTTGTATATTGGCTCGAAACTTGTAGCTATTCCCTTAGGAAGCCATAAAGCGCACTCATTCAGGGAGAAAGGCATGCAAGATACACTAACGGTAGTCCTCGCCGGTGGTATGGGGTCACGACTAAGTCCTCTAACGGATGATCGAGCCAAACCCGCAGTACCATTCGGAGGCAAGTATCGAATCATTGATTTCACGCTCACGAATTGCTTGCACTCTGGGTTAAGAAAAATTCTTGTATTAACTCAATATAAATCCCACTCCCTGCAAAAACATTTACGTGATGGTTGGTCTATTTTTAACCCAGAACTTGGCGAGTTTATCTCCGTTGTGCCTCCACAAATGCGAGGTGGTGGCAAATGGTATGAAGGCACTGCAGATGCGATTTATCACAATTTATGGTTGTTATCGCGAAGTGATGCTCAATATGTGGTTGTACTATCAGGTGATCATATCTATCGCATGGACTACGCCGCCATGCTCGAAGAACACAAGCAAAATAATGCTAAGCTCACCATTGCTTGTATGGACGTAAGTCGCGAGGAAGCCACCCAGTTTGGAGTCATGGATATTGACGATATAGGCATGATCACTTCTTTTATCGAAAAACCTCAGGATCCTCCATCTATACCGGGTCGGCCTGATCGCAGTCTTGCCTCGATGGGCATCTATATCTTCGATATGGATGTGCTGCGCAATGCTTTGGATGACGATGCTGATTGTGCAGAGTCGAGCCATGATTTTGGTAAAGACATCATCCCTAATCTTATAGATACACAAGGCGTATATGCTTACGACTTCTGTAACGACAAAGGACGAGTGGCAAAAGATTGTTACTGGCGAGATGTTGGCACATTGGATTCTTTCTATGAAGCGAATATGGATTTACTCGAGCCAGTCCCTCCGATGAACTTATATCAACCCGATTGGGCCATAAGAACCTATGAAGCTCAATGTCCTCCTGCTCGAACAGTCTCATCTGCTACCGGAAATGAAGGGATTTTCATTAACTCTATTATCGCTAATGGCGTGATTAATTCAGGTGGCTCAGTGCAACATTCCGTTGTTTCACCAAATGTGCGTATCAATGACAGCGCAACGGTTGTCGACAGTATTCTTTTTGATGATGTCGAGGTAGGAGAAGGCTGTCAATTAGTCAATTGCATCATTGACAAGCATGTAAAAATCCCACCAAACACACAAATTGGCTTAAATAAAATTGAAGACGCTAAGCGTTTTCATATTTCTGAGAAAGGGATTGTTGTTGTTCCTGAGAGCTATCAGTTTGCATAAAAATAGCCCTCTTAATTTCTTAAGAGGGCTAATCTAAGAGATTGACTAGATCTCCTATAGGGGTATATAAAAAGAGTAAGGTGCTTTGTTCTTTTTACATAGCAAAGTATGCCAACACTAACGCTTTAAAAAAACAGTAATTTTTTAACCTCTGATTTCCTCTTTTCTTACTAGCTGGCCAGCTTCAAACCTGTCGGTGTTTCGTTGAAGTGACGTTTATACTCGCGAGAAAACTGGGAAGCACTGTTATAACCAACGAGCCTCGCCGCATCATTGACTTTCTTTCCTTCGAGCTGAATTAACTCTTTCGCCTTGTTCAGGCGCACTTTTTTGATGTATTGAATCGGTGACTCTAACGTAATCTGGCGAAATGCGCTGTGAAAAGCAGACATGCTCATATTGGCTTCTTCTGCCAAATGTTGCACTGAAAGCGCTTCACTGTAATTCCGGTGAACTTTATCCAGAGCTTTCGCGACTCTGGCATATTGCCCCTCATGATGAGCTAAATCAAACAGCACATGCCCTCCACTACTGGTTAATGCACGGTAGGTAAGCTCCTCTTTAAGCGCATCACCGAGTAGTGCTAACTCTACCGGGTTACAAAGTGCTTTCATGATTCGTATGCATACGTCCAACATAGAGGCTTCCATGCTGACCGATCTCAACCCGCAGGTTTGATGCATATTATCTTTTCTCGGAGCAAAGCCCAATTCTTCTAGCTTATTCACCTGGCGGTGGAGCAATTGAGAGTCAATATCTATCGTTAAGCCCATTAACGGTTCACCATCAGTAGGAATGGCTTCACATTCAAGTGGCATAGGCACTCCAACAACAAGATAATCGTTAGGCCCATACTGAACAGGTTGATTACCAATATGGATATTCTTATGACCTTGGCCTAGAACAATCACCCCTGACTGATAAACAAAAGGCTTACGAGAGTTACCTTTACTGCTGCGATAGAACCATATGCCGTCTAATTCGGTCTCCTTTACCCCCTCAAGGTCATTTAAGTTATGAGTATCAACATACTGTTGCATTAATTGAGCAAGTGTCATCTTACCTCCTACACCTTTTCTATCAGAATATACAAAAAGTAGGATTAGGCAATAAAAACAGAGGAATCGATATTTTTAAAACCTCTTTTCAACACTAATATGCATAAAACAATGAAGCATCTCGAATCACGGAATGCTAAATCAGTCAGCCTAGCAGGCAATAAACTGAAGCAAGAGGAATGACAATGCAATTTACTTACGCTAACCCTACCCAGATTCTTTTTGGTCAAGGTCAAATCAGTTCTATCCAATCATCTGTTCAGCCAAAAGATAAAGTATTGATCATCTATGGGGGCGGTTCGATAAAACGTAACGGTGTTTACGACCAAGTTATTGACGCTCTAAAAAGCTACCAATGGGTTGAGTTTTCTGGCGTCGAACCTAACCCAACAAAAGAAACCCTTGATAAAGCCGTGTCTATCGTAAAACAGCAAGGCATCGATTTTATTCTAGCAGTTGGTGGAGGCTCAGTGATTGACGGCTCGAAATATGTAGCAGCTGCAGCGAAGTACGATGGTGATGGCTGGGATATTCTCACTGGCAAACATCAGGTTTCTGAAGCAACACCACTAGGAGCAGTGTTGACGCTTCCGGCAACAGGTTCTGAATCCAACATGGGCGCGGTGATCACTAAAGCGGAAACACAAGACAAACTCGCATTCATGAGTCCATTCGTTCAACCGAAATTCGCGGTAATGGATCCAGACGTCATGAAGACGCTGCCAGAAAAGCAACTGATCAACGGTATTGTGGATGCTTGGGTACACGTTTGTGAGCAGTACTTAACAACCAACCATGGTGCTATGGTACAGGATGGCTATGCGGAAACTCTACTTCGTACATTAAAATCGCTGGGTGAAGATTTTGACAATCGTGATGACGATGCTTGGCGAGCAAATCTAATGTGGTCTGCAAACCAAGCATTAAACGGTTTGATTGGTAGCGGAGTGCCACAAGACTGGGCAACTCACATGATTGGTCATGAACTGACAGCACTTTGGGGTGTAGATCATGCACGCTCACTCGCTATCGTTCAGCCATCACTGCTGCGCAACCAAATGGCACATAAACGTGCCAAGCTTGAGCAAATGGGGCTTAACGTGTTTGGTCTAGAGTCAGGGGAGGATTTAGCTGAGCGCACTGTAGACGCGATTGAAAGCTTTTACCAAACCATGAAAGTCTCTACTCAGTTAACTGAGCATGGTAGCAATAAGCAAAGTGCTATCGATTCTGTGATTGACCAACTTGAGCAACACGGCATGAAAGCGCTAGGCGAGAATCAAACGATCACTCTCAAAGAAAGCCGAGAAATACTCACACAAGCGATCGCTTAGCTCCCCCCCTAAATAAAACAAAAAGCAGCAATTTTGCTGCTTTTTTCTTGGGGAATCTATTCGATTGATCAAATCAAACATGAAAGCGATAGATTAAATCGTCATAAAGTTTACCGCCAATCTGATAAGCATTTTCTTCGCGCTCTATTAGCTCAAACCCGGCTTTCTCCAGAACCTTACATGAAGCAATATTTCCGTCCGTCACGATCGCATTAATGTTCTTAACCGCTGGCAAGGATTGTTTGACGTGATCAATCAATGCTAGCAGTGATTCCGTGCCAATCCCTTTACCGTGAAATTCCGGCAGCAACAGATAACCAATCTCAACAGAATCATCCGATTCATCTTCAATGCATAGCCCCGTCACACCCACCGCCTTGTTATTGGTGTTATCTCGGATCACTAAACATAACCAATGTGCACTTCCCCATTGCCAAGTAGGAAGTCGAGATTCAAAGCGCTGACGAATGTCATTCAGCTCGGGCTGATCAAATGCGTAACGAATGACGTCTTCTTCTTGGTGCAAACGAAGAAACAAGGGCCAGTCGGTTTCTGTAATCTGACGCATTGAGAGTCGAGGAGAAGCAATTTCTATCATAGTGATACCTAGTCAACCAATTTATTGAGCGCTTGTTTTGATTCATCAATGAGTGTTTGAAGCTGAGCTCGGAAAGCCAAATAATCCTTTACTGGCTGCTGAGACTTCTCAATGCTTAAACAAGCGTCGAACAATGCTAGCAGACCCAAGCTTCCTGCTGAACCTTTCAACTTATGCGCGAGTTGTTTTATTTGATTCGGGTCATCTTGCTCAGCGGCTATTTGCATAAAATTCAATGCTTCATTAGCCCCTGCAATAAACAGGTTAATGATTTCTCTCATTTTTTCACTACCTAAAACGAGGGAATCTTCTTCAACTACATTCGGATCAATCAGAACTAGAGGGGAAGTTTTCTCGTGCTCAGTTGAAACCAAACTCAAAGCTTGCCCTTCTAGGCTATCTTGGATCACATCACTAAGCGCATCTTTATCCAGTGGCTTCGGGAGATAGCCATCAAAACCAGCAGAGAGGTAACTTTGAACTTCCTCATTATAAACATGAGCAGAAATAGCAACCATAGGTGTGACAGCGTCACTATTTAAACACTTTAGCTCGTTCAATAATTCGACACCATTACAGTCGGGTAAGTTAATATCGAGGAGAGCAATATCAAAATGGTAATCCGAATAAAGCTTTTGAGCCGTTACCCCATCCGTAGCAATCATGACCTCGTGCCCTAAGCTTTTCAGGAATCCCTCGGCTACCATACAGTTTACAGGGTTATCCTCCACCAGCAGAACGCTTGCTTTAAGTGATGGACGAACGCTCTGTTCTTTTGGCTGAACTTCCGCACCTTGGCTCAGCGGTATACTAAAGCTGAACTGACTGCCTTGGTCAAGCTCAGACTCGAGCATCAATGAACCTCCCATGGCTTCGACAATACGCTTACTGATCGCTAACCCGAGGCCTGTACCACCTTTAGAGTGAAGCCCACCAGACGCTTGGGTGAATGCTTCAAATAACGTGCCTTGTTCATCCTGACTGATCCCAATCCCGGTATCGGACACTTCAAACAACACATTCTCGGGGTTGTCTGGATCGTTGGTCACATAGATATCGACATGGCCTTGCTCAGTGAACTTGACCGCATTGCCTACAAGGTTGGTCAATACTTGATTAATACGAGTTGCATCTCCAAAGAAAAATTGATCCACATCGCTTTCTATCAACACATTGAGCTCTATTTGCTTTTCCTTTGCTCGTCCTTCTAGCAGCTGCTTGACATCATCAACCATGTCATAAAGATTAAAATCCACGGCTCGAATTTCAAGGTGCCCTGCTTCAATTTTGGAATAATCAAGGACATCATTAAGTATGGCGAGCAGTGTATTACCACTGCGATTAATGACATCTACGTAGTGTGCTTGCTGTTGATTCAATCCCGTCTCTTTAAGTAATCGAACAGTCCCAAGAACACCATTCATAGGCGTTCTGATCTCATGACTCATCGTAGCTAGAAACGCGGATTTAGCTCGGTTGGCTTGTTCTGCTTGTCGACGTGCTTTAGCGTGATTTAACACCTCATGATTTAGACGCTTGTTGGTATCTTGTAACTGATGAGTTCGCTCCGTCACGAGTTCTTCGAGGTGCTCTTTGTGTTCTTGTAGTTCCTGTTTCGCTTTCGTTTCGCTTTCAGCGACTACCTTTAATGCTTGAGCGGTATTCCTAGCCGTGATGATCGCTTGACCCATATGAGCAAGCTCATCGTTCCCTTTTACCGTAATGTCGACCTTAAGTTGACCTTGAGCAATAGAAAGCAAGGCGGATGAATACTCAGCTAAACGCTTAAGCACTGAAACATAAACCACTTTCCAAACGATCATAACCACGATCAACATCCCAAGCACAGTGATCAGTGTCAGGCTAAGTTGAGCATAATCCAGTGTTGTTTTTAACTTCTCGACTGCACGTGTTGTTGCTTGGTTAGAATCATCAACCAGCTTATTTACTGTGGTGTTCAAAGCCGTAAACTGTGTCAACGTGTCTTGCATCAATTGTTGGGCTGTTTTCTCGTTTTGATAGCGTTGTAGAAGAACGTCAAAAACCCTTTCACCATGCTTAAGCTGAATAAGCAATTCTTCCATCTGGATAGAACGGGTAGGATCTTCTACACCACGAACTCGGCGCTTCATGATATCAAGATTATCCATGAACTCTTCTCGAACCGTTCGAATTCGTTCAATATCAGAAATCGTTCGCGTCTCTTCAATGTGGTTGAGCATCTTAAACGCGAGAAGGTGTAATTCATGCAGTCGCTCAGCGAGGTCCAAATCGACCTCAACCAAGGTATCTAAGGCTTGATATGCTTGCTCTGTTCGCTTCTCTTCTAGCAAATCATAGATGTGAGTTACATTGGCAACAGCGATAGTACTGGTATTCGCCACCTGAGTGCGTGTCAACTGTTCGAGCTCTGATGCCAACTCCCGCAATTCTGTGGTTGTCACAGCCAGTTGGTGATTGAGCTGTAGTCTTTTCTCTACCACAATACCTAGCTCCACTAAAGTATTGATCACTGTCTGGACATCCGCTTCCAATCGAGTCAGAAGTTCAGAGTCAAATGAGTCAGAGCCAAGCTGCTTAATATGTGTGAGCAAACTTTCCAATTGCGAAAACAATTCTTTGCCTGATTTCTGGCGTTGCACTTCAGTTTTGGCATTCGATAAGGTTTGTACGGAGGAAATAATTTTTGCACTCAGCTCAGAGACTTGACGCGCTTCGATCATGGAAGGAATGGCGGAATTTACAACGTTTCTTTCCGTTTTAGCGACAGAAGAAAAGCCAAACACGCCAATTAATGCAGAAATACATACCAGCAGAGCCATGGCAAGAAACGCGAACAGCAACTTTCGACCGATACTGGCTTTGGCAAGTAACATTAAGTAACGACACTTCTTTGCACTGAGAGAATACGCTATATTTTGCAGTGTTTACGTAACGATTACCAACGATATACCTCATGCTTTCAGCTTTCTCAGCAAAACGATTATTGATCTCAGCCATTGTAATTAACGCCTTTTCACCAATTTATACATACGCGGAACAGGCTCCCTACCGACTGTGTGCTTTATACCCGCACCTTAAAGATTCGTATTGGTTGTCCGTTAACTACGGTATGGTTGATGAAGCCAAAAACCTTGGCGTCAATTTACAGGTCTTTGAAGCTGGTGGGTATCCAAATCAATTTAAGCAAAAAGAACAGCTAGGTAAATGTCTAAGCTGGAACGCTGATGCCATTATTCTCGGTACTGTGGCACCAGATTTATACATGAATAGCCTGCGTCAATACGCAGGGGCAACCCCTGTATTCGCCAGTGTCAATCAGATGATCCTCGGTAGCCAATCACAAAAGCAGCTTAAAGGAGAAGTCGGGGTAGACTGGTATTGGATGGGGTTCTACACCGGCCAGTATCTAAAAAATAAACACCCGAAAGGCTCTGGTGAGATAAAAATCGTTTTACTACCCGGCCCTAATTCCAGTGGTGGGACAAAACCTGTGATTCGTGGCTTTCTTAGCGCTATCGAAGATAGTGACATTCAAATTGTCGAAACCTACTGGGCCGATAATGATAAAGAGCTTCAGCGTAATCTAGTACAAAAAGCGATTGAAATAGAAGACATCTCTTATCTAGTCGGCAGCGCAGTGGCCGTTGAAGCCGCGATTAGTGAGCTAAGAAACGCAGGGAAAACAGAGAGTATCGGTTTGGTCTCTACTTATTTGAGCCACGGTGTCTATCGAGGGCTGCTAAGAAATCGCGTAGAATTTGCGCCTACTGACAAAATGGTTAAACAAGGTCGCTTATCTGTCAGACAAGCGGTAAGCTATCTGAAAGGTCAATCGTATGAAACTATTGAAGCTCCGATTATCGAAGCACTGACACCCAAAAACTTAAAACCAAAAGTTATAGCTGAGTCCTTATCACCATCGGAATACAGACCTACGTTTTACGTAACTAATTAAAAATATTAGGGAAAAATCAATAATGCAGAAAACAACTCGCACATTGCCTGCACACAAACATGTTGCTCTGGTTGCCCATGATAACTGTAAACCAGAACTCCTACGCTGGGTCACTGAGCATAAGGAAAAACTTCAACGTCACTTTCTTTATGCAACAGGAACCACAGGCTCAATGCTGAGTAAACAAACCGGACTCGCGATTAAGAGTATGATTTCAGGCCCTATGGGTGGTGACCAACAAATCGGTGCTCTCATTTCAGAAAAGAAAATTGATATGCTTATCTTCTTCTGGGATCCGCTCAATGCCGTGCCGCATGATCCTGATGTGAAAGCCCTACTTCGAATTGCAAGTGTCTGGAACATCCCTGTTGCAACCAACCGTGCTACGGCTAATTTCTTAATTGAGTCTGATTTAATCGAGTCTGAAGTAGACATAGAAATCCCAGATTACGAAGCTTATCTCGCAGATCGTACCTAAACCTTTATTGAGGGCTGATTCAAAGCCCTCTGTTTACTCTTTATAATTTTATATCTGTTAAAATTAGAACTATTCTAAACTTGCTTCAGCACCCTCAGTCTATTGACATTAAATCTAACCTTCCCCAAGTCGATATGATTTATATCAGTGGAATAGTCTTGCGATATTATCTGACGAAGATAGAGCCAACTTACTGACTCTGCTAAAATCCCTGCGAAGCAATTTTCGTCCTGCTTTATGGTCACAAGACGATAATCACTCAGTACAAGCTGCGTATGAAGATAAGGTAAATCGATGTCACTTATTAACGAACAACTACAAAAACTAAAAGTCATCCCTGTTATCGCGATTGACGATGCAAAGGACATTGTCCCTCTTGGTAAAGTTCTCGTAGAAAACGGATTACCGGCGGCCGAGATTACGTTCCGATCTGAAGCTGCCGTGGAAGCCATTCGCCTACTAAGAGAATCCCAACCAGATATGTTAATCGGTGCTGGGACAGTCTTGAATAAAGAACAAGCAATAGCAGCCAAAGAAGCTGGCGCGGCGTTCATCGTTTCACCAGGGTTTAATCCAAACACCGTTAAAGCTTGTCAGGAAATTGGTATTGACATTATCCCCGGAGTTAATAATCCAAGCACGATTGAAGCCGCTTTAGAACTTGGCTTGACCACTCTTAAATTTTTCCCAGCAGAAGCGTCTGGTGGTGTACAAATGGTCAAATCATTATTAGCACCTTACTCAGATGTTCACCTTATGCCAACGGGTGGAATTAACCCTAAAAACATTAAAGACTACCTTTCTATTCCTCGCGTTTTGGCGTGTGGCGGCACATGGATGGTTGAGAAAAGCCTTGTTGAAGAACAGAATTGGCCAGAACTGGCAAAACTCACTCGTGAAGCGGTCAAGTTAGTAAGCTAAACTGAAAGTGAAAAGCTCCTCATATACATAGAGCAGCGTTTCACTTATAGCTTCTCTTCTAGATCTGTTTGTTTATAAAACAAGCCATAAATTTATGAATTCACTCTCATAGTTAACGAAAACCATCCCAAAAAAGCATATTTGAAAGAGTATTCAACTAGAATGTCATTGTATACAGATATTCTAGCTATTTTCATTATTAAACAATAATAAAAAAACCTTAGCTATAGAACATACCTAGTTACTTTTGCTGCTGGAGCTTTCATGGAATCAAATCAAGACGACAAAGTATTGTGTTGCCTGCTGTGCGGCAGTGAAGAGTATTTGCTATCAGAAGCAGATAGTATGTTGTGCGCTCAATGCGGGGCTTTTTTTGAGGATATTAAACAAGTTGTTGTGACACAACCAATCGTAACGTCTAAGTTAGACAATTACGCCATTACAAAGTTAGTCATATAAGAGTTTTCTAGCAGAAGAGGGCGAATGGAGGCGCGTCCCGGAGTCGAACCGAGGTCCACGGATTTGCAATCCGCTGCATAGCCACTCTGCCAACGCGCCTTTATTCTCGCGCTTTAGCTACCCACCGCCACGCTCAACGCACACTTTACGGATTGCAGAGAGAGAGTCAAATCAAAATATCCATTTCTATTTGACTGCTGGTATTTACACCAAGTGGTTGTTTATTTGATCGATTAACTAGTCTTAAGATTCAATCGTAACCTAGTTGGACTCTTTGCCCTTTAGGTAATTTACTCACGACCAATTCATAGGAGCGCTCACAGAGATCCTGAATCAAGCCATCTTCAACGTCGCCAGGATAGTAAACCGTTACCCAGTGCTTTTTATTGGTATAGTAGCCAGGTGTAATATCATTAAATTGACCAGTTAGAACCTCACCATCTTCCGGTTTTACCTTGACAGTGACATATTCACGCCCTTCTCTCTCGGATAAGATTGCAAACATTTTTCCTTTCACTTTATACACTAAAGCTTCAGGGCCAAACGGATGGCCCGATTCAACACTCATAAAAGTATCAAGATATTCAATAAGCTGTTTGTTGTTCATAGTCCTTTACCCATGAAAAAGGAGCATAATCATCGACGAATAAGCGCTTCTGACTCAAATTTGATGCCTTGCCAGCCCGAATTCATGAAGTTGCGAATGTTAGCATGATCATGACCATCAGGGTTTTGCAGTACATCTTCCCTATAAAAACGGCCAAAGCAGGCTAAGGTGGCTTGTTCTGACAACTGGTTAAGTTTCGCGAAAGCAAATATCTTGCATGAGCCGTTATTCTGATTAGCTTCATTCTCACTCTCACCATTCGTAAAAGCCGTTGGCGTAAAAACATAATGTGCGTCTATGACTGCCATCGTGTGCTCAAATTCAATGGACTCAGGGGCACGGCTTAATTGTTCAATGAATGTATTCAGATCCATTTGCTTAGTCTCAACAGTAAATATAGAGGTAGTCTATGGTATTGATTAATAATTACAATGATCTTTGCTCTGTTTGCAAAGTTCGCAAAGCAATCCATCAGTTAATTGCAACTGGTCTTTCAACACTTGATCGGAAGGAATATCAAAAGGGAAAATTAAAAAGTTTTAAAATAACAGGCCGACCCTTTGCGAGTCGACCCATGTTTGGATGTCATTTGATAAAGTCATTCACTATTTGATCGACTTCACCACTCTCTTTCATTTCAGACAAAATCTTATGATATTGTGCTTTAAAATCCTCTTTATAGGGGAACTTGGCACCATCAGTCACGAAGCCTAAGAACCCTTGCTCCGAGCTGATAGTCGCGCCTTCAACAATACTTTGACCATCATACTTGCCTTCATTTTGCAGTTTTTTGAGTTCCCACTGGATTGAAAGAGCATCATTCATATAGCAATCGACACGGCCTGCAATAAGCTTAAGAAGGTTTTTAGGCGTGCCTTTGGTTTCGTTGAGTTTGATCTTGCCTGCTTTTACCGCTGCTCTAAATTCATCGCCACCTGCGGAAAACCCAGCGTTGTTACCTATCGTAAGGCCCATATAGTCACCCGGCCAATTTGGTCTAGGGTTACTCAATACGGACTTCTGACACACAACGACAAGCTTTTCATCAAGTATTGGCATATCGTATTCCATGTATGGCCGCTGCTCCGGACGTTTGTACGGAGGATAAAGAGCGAAGATTTTTCCACCTTCAGCTTCAGATAACCCACGCTTCCAAGGCACACCTTTTATGGTCACGTTATAGTCCGGCATTTTAGAAAAAATTCGTTCAAGAATAACTGTATAAATACCTGTAACCCTGCCACTTTCGACATAAGAATAAGGAGGGTATGAATCGTCACCATAAACAGTGACATCGTTTTTTGCAAAGACCGAGGCAGAAGCCATAGCCGCACAGAGCAAAGTTAAGGTTTTTTTCATAGTGATAACTCCAAACACTGTTCCATCAGTATTAAGTTGATGTTATCGGTAAGTAATAGTGCAAGACACTATTAAGTCAAGCTACTGCTATGAGTGATCGATTCCTTTATCTTGAACAAATTAAACTTAACTTATTAAAAATTAAGCAATTGTTAAACCAGTAATCAAACATATAAAAAGGAATCCTATGATGGGGAAAAGGCGATATAGGCACTCGTTGAATGTGGAAATATCCCTGTCATCGAACAAAGTTTTCAAAAAAATAAGATCTCATGCAATTTTTTCCTCAACTGACCTTTCTTATTAATCAAAGACAAAGCAATCGAAGAGGTTGATATGAAAATGAAGTCGAAGATAATTTTTTCCGCCATCATTCTGGCTGCTGCATTAGCGTCATTTTTTGGTACAGCAGGCAGCGACATGACGAAAGGCTCGACTCATGGAGAGTATCAGGTAGCAACGCTAGCAGGTGGTTGTTTCTGGTGTACTGAATCTGATCTAGAGAAACTGCCTGGCGTCCTTGATGTTGTGTCGGGTTATTCTGGCGGTAAATTAGAGAATCCAACCTACAAGCAGGTTGCATCAGGTAAAACGGGCCACATTGAAGTCATCGAAGTGAAGTTTGATCCACAGGCCGTTAGCTACGAGCAGGTTCTTGATCAATTCTTCCGTCACATTGATCCTACTGATAACAAAGGATCATTTGTGGACCGTGGTCCGCAATACCGCCCTGCCATTTTCTATCATAACGATGAGCAAAAGCGCATCGCAGAAAGCTTTATGACTGAAATCGAAGAATTAGGGATCTTTAAAAAGCCGCTCAAGACCGAACTCATTAAGTTCACTAAATTCTGGCCAGCAGAGAACTATCATCAGGACTACTACAAGAGGAATAAAATCCGTTATAACTACTATCGCTACGCATCTGGCCGTGATCAATATTTGGATGACATCTTCGGTGATGATAGAGAAGAAAACCCGAAGACACTGCGTCAACTGATTGATGCACATAAGGCAGTGGCCAAAGTAAAGTCATATAAGAGACCTTCTGAGCAAGACATCAAAGCAAAACTAACAGACCTACAGTATTACGTCACGCAAGAAGATGGGACAGAACGCGCGTTTAACAACGAGTACTGGGATAACAAGCAGCGTGGTATCTATGTGGATGTAGTATCTGGTGAGCCTTTATTCTCTTCTACTGATAAATACAAATCAGGCACAGGCTGGCCAAGCTTCACCAAGCCCATTAATGAAGCCTACATTATCACGAAAACCGACTATCATTTGGTATACCCAAGAACCGAGGTCAGAAGTCGATTTGCGGATTCTCACTTGGGCCATGTCTTCAAAGATGGGCCGGCACCAACGGGTCTACGCTACTGCATGAATTCAGCCGCGATGAAGTTCATTCCCATCGATGAGCTTGAAGAAAAAGGCTATGGAGAATATCTGTATTTATTCGACAGTTAATCCATCCAACATGTCGAGATAAAGCCAGCCAAGTCAATGGCTGGCTTTTCTTTATTTCATAACTCGAGCTTTAAAGTTTCGTCCTTTCATTTTACCCGTTTGAAGCTGCTTTAAAGCTGGCTTGACAATGTCATGTTCCACCGCGACGTAAGAAACCATTGGCAGAATATTTATCTTACCAATCTTGTTTCCGTCCAGACCCGCCTGTTTAGTGAGAGCACCCAAGATATCGCCTGCGCGTACTTTCTGCTTCTTACCGCCAAGGATCTGAATAGTTTGCATTTTAGGATAGAAAGGCTTCTCGATTGGCTTTTCAGGCAGTATCGCAGGAGAGATGGCAATATCCATGTACTCATCAATTCGTGCGACGCGGTATTCCTCTTTCTCACTATAGAAACTGTATGCCACCCCTTTCGACCCGGCACGGCCAGTACGACCAATACGATGAACATGAACTTCTGGGTCACGAGATAACTCAAAGTTAAACACAGCATCAAGGTTATCAACATCAAGGCCACGCGCCGCTACATCGGTGGCCACTAAAATCGACACACTTTTGTTAGCAAACATAGTCAATGCCTGCTCACGTTCACGCTGCTCCATGTCACCATGAAGTTCAACAACGCTAAACCCACGGTGGGTTAGCTCATCGGTCACCTTCTGGACTTCTTTCTTGGTGTTACAGAACACAACTGACGACTCAGGTTTGTGTGTCAGCAGTAAAGCTTCCAGAGCCTCATCACGCTCTTCTGCTGTATTGAGTTTATAGAACCGCTGTTCTATGGTCGTTGTCTGATGCGTTGATTCCACTTTGATCATTTGTGGATCACGCATCACTTTTGACGCTAAAGACTCAATATTTTTCGGGAACGTTGCACTAAACAACAAGGTTTGTCTGTCTTGAGGTGCTTTATCAATGATGGCGTCAATCGCCTCTTCAAAACCCATTTCAAGCATTCGATCAGCTTCATCCAGAACCAAAGTGTTCATCTCGGCTAAATTGATACGTCCTTTAGAAAGGTGATCCAAAATACGTCCAGGCGTACCCACCAAGATATGCGCACCGTGCTCTAACGAACCAATTTGAGGCCCCATCGGCATACCACCACATAATGTGAGAACTTTGATGTTGTGAATACCACGCGCCAGTGTGCGAACCTCTTTCGCTACCTGATCGGCGAGTTCGCGAGTTGGACAAAGTACCAAGGTCTGAACACGGAAGCGTTTAACGTTCAGATTGCTTAGTAACCCAAGTGTAAACGCCGCAGTTTTACCCGAGCCAGTTTTACCCTGTCCAATCACGTCTTTACCTTCAAGAACGATCGGCAATGCCTGTTGTTGTATAGGCGTCATTTCCGTGTAGTTAAGGCTGTTCAGCGTCTCTATCAATTCACTTCTAAGATTCAGACTCTTAAATGAGGTTGTCACAAGTGTATCCTTCAAGGATGGCTAACGAATGTGGATCCGTAAGCAGTTAAAAAAGTAAAAACCGCTTCAACAAGGAAGCGGTTTTGAATAATTCGTAAATCGACTGACTGTCTAGCGAATTCCGTGAAGGAACTCGTGGCGCGTAGCCGGGTTGCTCTTAAAAATACCACCTAACGCAGTGGTGGTGGTTTCGCTTGTTGCATCCATCACTCCACGAGATTTCACGCAATAGTGCGTGGCATCAATAGTTACTGCAACATCATCAGACTCTAAGAGAGTTTGTAGTGCGACTAGAATTTGTTGAGTCATGCGCTCTTGCACCTGAGGGCGCTGAGCAAAGAAACGGACGATGCGGTTGATCTTAGACAAGCCAATGATTTTTCCGCGAGGAATATACGCTACAGTCGCACGGCCATCAATCGTTACTAGGTGATGCTCACAAGTGCTTGTGAGTGTGATGTCTTTAACACGCACCATTTCACTCACATTCATCTTGTTCTCAATCACTGTAATTTTAGGGAAGTTGGCGTAATCAAGGCCTGAGAAAATTTCGTCAACGTACATCTTAGCAATGCGATGCGGCGTTTCTTCGAGACTGTCATCAGTAAGGTCAAGCTCGAGTAGAGAAAGAATTTCACGCATATGGTGCTGAATCTTTTCTTTTTTCTCTTCTCGACTGATTTGGTTTGGTGACATAGGCGTCTCCAAACCGCGGCTTTCTAGCGCATCTTTTACCAACTTCGCGGATTCGCTAAGACCTGACATTCCACTTCCTCTTACATCAACTTGCCGTACATGCTTCAATCGATTGAATTTGACTGAAGCCTCGACAAACTCTGGCTCAGTACTGAACAACTCAAAACACCCAGAAATCGAGGGATTTACCTCTTTCGGATGGCTGACAAGGATACTCGGATTTTTGAATAATTACACCCATATTTTATCCGTGGTCATTATTGCGACTACGATTTCTGTGATAAAGTGATGTTCATTAAACGCTAATATAATAATGATTTAGGACTGTATTATGGGTTGCTGTGACGCTCCTGGCCTGATGCCAATCGAAGATGCGATGAAGCAAATGCTGTCGCCAATTAAACCAATCCAAACCACCTTACAACTGCCTCTTGCCGAAGCCATTGGCTATGTTCTTGCTGAAGATATACTTTCCCCTATTTTCGTTCCTCCTTTTGATAACTCAGCCATGGACGGATACGCAATTCGTATTGCCGACTTAAACAACAATAATGTTCTGCCTTTAGCGGGTAAATCTTTTGCAGGCCAACCTTTTGAGGGCAAATGGCCAAAAGGCACATGCGTTCGCATTATGACTGGCGCTCAAATTCCTGAAGGCTGCGATGCCGTCATCATGCAGGAAAACACTGAGCAGACAGAACAAGGCGTGCAGTTCAATCAGACCGATGTGAAGCCGAAGAACAACATTCGCCCTACAGGTGATGACATTCGCAAAGGTGACGTCGTACTACCTAAAGGAGCGCGCCTTACCGCCCGAGATATACCAATGATCGCAACTTTGGGTATTAGCCACGTCACTGTCGTTCGTAAGCCTCGTGTTGCCTTCTTCTCAACAGGTGATGAGCTCAAACCTCTTGGTGAACCACTCAAAGCTGGCCAAATATACGACAGCAATCGTTATGGCATAAAACCACTGATCGAGAACTTTGGTTGTGAACCTATTGATCTTGGTATTATCCCTGACTGTCCTGAAGAGTTAAAATCCACCTTTGAAAAGGCGCAAACTTTAGCTGACGTCGTCGTTACTTCGGGCGGTGTGAGTGTCGGGGAAGCTGATTATACGAAAGATATTCTTGAAGAACTGGGCCAAATTGGGTTTTGGAAGCTTGCTATCAAGCCTGGCAAACCATTTGCCTTTGGCAAATTATCGACCTCGTGGTTCTGCGGCCTTCCAGGTAACCCCGTTTCAGCAGTGCTAACAATGTACGTTCTGGTTCAGCCTATGCTAGCCAAGCTTGCCGGACATACTGAATGGACAGCGCCTGAATCTATACCGGCAACAACCCGCACTGCGTTTAAGAAATCACCGGGGCGTACAGATTACCAGCGTGGCATTTACACCATCGAAGATGGCAAGTTTGTAGTAGAAACGACAGGCAATCAGAGTTCTGGCGCGTTTCGCTCGATGAGTTTAGCCAATTGTTTTGTCGTTTTGGAGCGTGAACGAGGCCGTGTTGAAGTCGGTGAAACTGTGAATATCCAATTGTTCAATTCAACCCTTTACTAGGAGTGAACACTTTGGAGATCCTTTCCGATCAAGAAATGCTGCGCTATAACCGTCAGATTATACTCAAGCAATTTGATTTTGACGGTCAAGAAGCATTGAAACAAAGCTCCGTGTTGATTCTCGGGGCTGGTGGCCTTGGTTGTGCCTCAAGTCAATACTTAGCGACCGCTGGGGTTGGCTCGCTGACCTTAATTGATGATGACGTTGTTGAACTGTCTAACCTACAACGCCAAGTGCTTCATCATGATGTCGACGTTGGCAAAAAGAAAGTCCTGTCAGCTGCTGAATCTCTTCAGCAGCTGAACCCTCACCTGCAAGTGCGTACCATAGATCAACGCTTGAGTGATGAGGATTTAAAAAAGGAAATTGAGCAGCATACGCTGGTGCTCGATGCATCGGATAATGTAGAGACTCGCAATCAACTTAATCGCCTCTGCTATGCGTTAAAAATACCGCTGGTTTCCGGTGCAGCAATACGAATGGAAGGACAAGTCAGTGTCTTCACTTATCAGGATAAAACACAACCTTGCTACCAATGCTTAAGTGCCCTTTTCGGCTCTGCAGCATTAAGTTGTGTAGAAGCTGGAGTCATGGCGCCAGTTGTTGGCATCATCGGTGCGGTGCAAGCAATGGAAGCGATTAAAGTTATCGCCAATTACGGACAGGCAAAAGAAGGTAAGATTCTTATTCTTGATGCGATGACCATGTCATGGCGAGAAATGAATCTCATGAAAATGCCTGATTG
This sequence comes from Vibrio sp. Isolate23, assembly GCF_022398095.1. NCBI lineage: Bacteria > Pseudomonadati > Pseudomonadota > Gammaproteobacteria > Vibrionales > Vibrionaceae > Vibrio > Vibrio sp. Isolate23. The sequence goes on along the minus strand of NZ_JAKEUV010000014.1, from coordinate 5,869 downwards.
CGCCGTGTGTAGTTAGAGGCAAACTGAGCCGATTAAATCTATAAATCACATAGACTTATAAGGAAATATCATGTCACCGCTTATCTCTCCAGCAGAACTTACTGAATTGGAAAAATCCGGAAAGTTGGTAGTTTTAGACACCAGTATTGAATTTCAGATCCCATCCGAAACAGAAAAAGATCAGCATAACTTGATCCCCAATACCATCCGCTTCGATTATGACAAGGTTTTTTGTGACCCAGACGCTTCACTGCCACATATGATGCCTTCACAAGACCGCTTCAATCAGTTAGCAAGAAGCATAGGCCTTAATCAAGACTCGATTATCGTGGTGTACGATAACAGCGGTACCTTTGCCTCTCCGCGAGCGTGGTGGATGTTAAAAGCGATGGGGCATAAAGAAGTGTATATCTTGAATGGCGGCTTGACCGAGTGGAAGCTAGCCGGATATGACACTGTCACTTCTTACAAAAAGGCCGATACTGAAGGTAACTTTAACGGCAAACTCGACCCTTCTTTCTTTGTTGATGCGCAATACGTACTTAACCAAATCTCGAACGCGTCCAACCAGACCGTTGATGCACGCTCTCATGCGCGATTCAATGCGGAAGTCGCCGAGCCAAGACCTGGTGTGCGAGCTGGACATATTCCAAACTCAGTATGTCAGCCATTCGCTGAGTTGATGGAAGGCCACAAACTAAGATCTATTAGCGATCTAAAGTCGATTTTGGAAAGCTCAATGGATAGCCGTAAATCTCAACACATTTTCAGCTGTGGTTCAGGGGTGACGGCGGCTATTGTTCTTCTCGCTGCACAACTTTCCGGATATCAAAACTTGTCAGTGTATGATGGTTCTTGGACCGAATGGGGCGCAGACGACAGTTTACCGATCAGCTAAAGGTTGTTTCACACAAAGGCAGCCCATAACGGCTGCCTTTTCTTTTTTCTACTGAACATATAATCAAAAATGCCTAAGTATATCGCTGCCTTGAAAGCGTTTGGCCGCTTCAGCTTCTATCTCTACTTTCCAATTTTTGTCGAACAGGCCATTTACGAATAAAAACGTCGTAGGTAAAGCGCCGACATCAAATGGAATGCGCTCCTTAGCTCTCTGATAACCTTCAAGATCTTCGCGATTTACCATGTAAATCCGAACGCTAATCAGGTCCTGTATGTCCATTCTATTGGCTTGCAACACTCCACGTACATTTTGCCAAGCCAGTACAATCTGATCCTCAGCACTCTCCGGCACCTCGCTAAGCTCATTGATACCCAATTGCCCTGCAATATGAAGTCGAGTCGAACCTGATGGAATCATCGCACATTGGTGGTAGTTAGCCGCTGGCGGTGGAACCGTTGCAGGGCTCCAGATAATATTCATTAGACTTCCTTAGATAACATCACAATGTTAGGCGCTTCCGATAACATCGTACCAAGCTGATCAAAGTCCCCTATTTCTTTGCGCCACGCGATGTACTTATCGAAATGCTGAGGAGTTTGCCACTCTTCAAGCAACACTAACTCGTGCTGTCCTTGTACTTTCTCAAACAGATGGGCAGAGATACTCCCTTCAAAAGTCCTTGTGTCTGGCAAAATCTCAGTAAAAAAGTCTTTGATTACCTGAGTATTTTCCGATGAGTGGCTTAGTTTAAATTGAACCAGAATGCTCATTGTTCCTCTCCTTTGGTCTCGTTTTTTGAGTTCGTGAGAGAGTTTAATTGTTTATAATTTGTGATAAATAAGGTACGATTTCACAAATAGTTAGACTAAATAGAACAATAAAATTTTATGAAATCAGACCTACACCGCATGCAGGTATTCGCCCAAATTGTTGAATCTGGATCGATAACCAAAGCCGCCGATAAGTTGGACGTGTCCAAGTCTGTTCTGAGCCATCATCTTCAAGGTTTAGAGCAACATCTAGGCGTAAAACTGTTAACCAGAACAACGCGTCGTCAGTCTCTTACTGAAGCTGGGCAACGTTACTACCAACGATGCCTTGAAATGAAAAAACTGATGTCCTTGGCGGAAGAAGAAGTGCGTGATTCCAATACCGGACTTGCAGGCACAGTGACTGTCACCTCACCTCATACGCTTATGACTCATTTGATTGGGCCTTCGATGTGTGAGTTTGTAAAGAACCATTCTGGTATTGAGCCACGATTATTAGCCAATGATATGCGGCTCAACTTGATTGATAAATACATCGACCTTTCAATAACAGTGGGTGAGTTACCCGACTCCAGTTCACGAGCCACCAAGATAGGCGAACTAGAGCAAGTGCTGTGCAGCTCTCCTGAATATCTCACGAAGAACAATATTACCCTTCCAGTGACTTCGACCGAGCTCATCGACTATGACTATATTGCTAATCAGTGGGAGGGTATAAACGTTGAACGCAAATTCTCCGTGGGGAAGCAAAGCATCAGTTATCGATTCCATTCCACTCGTCTTGGAGATAGCGTACCCACAATCCGTATGATGACACTCTCAGGCTTAGGAATTGCGTGCTTACCTATTCTCGCCGTTGAAGATGACTTGAAGGAAGGCAGGTTGATCCGTTTAACAGCGGATGGGATGAGCCTTAAGGCGTCAGTCTGGGCTGTACACAACTACGGCTTGCAGATGCCCACTAGAATTCGGGCATTTATCGATTTCGTAAAAGAGAAAGCAAAAGACAAACTATAAGAGAAGCACGAGGACATGACTCGTGCTTTTTAGCGAGCAATCTCTCGGGGCTATTTCATTTGTTCATCCAAGTTTAAAACGGTTAGCGCATTGCTCACACTAGTTGCAATAACATCAATGACGCCTGTTCTTAATGCACCAAGCATGGCTAATGGTTTGCTATTTTCTGCGGCAATCGCAATTACCTCCGAAATAGGGCGAAACTCTTCAATACTGAGACCAATAACACGATCACTCATGACCGTCTTAGCCGACTTTCCCTGAATATCAAAGAAGTCATAACCTGCAAAGTCCCCGACTACACCTTGATTCATACGAGATTGCACTACTTCATCCGCAGTAAACCAGCCTAAGTCAACCATATAGCTGTTTTCACTCATGTCTCCGATACCGACGAGTGCAACATCAGCTTTACGGGCAAGATCCAACGTTTGCTTCACGGTTGCATTCTGCATGAACGCATGTTTTTGTTCAGGATTTTCTGCATAGGCTGGTGCATAAAGAGTTTCAGAGGTACCACCATAGCTTTTCGCAAACTGGCGACATATATGATCGGCATTAAACATACCCCCTCTCGGGTGGATACCACCGATACCACAGACGAATTTGACATCACGCTGAGGTATCACTCCTACGTGATGAGCTACAGCAGATACGTTACGCCCCTGACCAACCGTCACCACCGAGCCATTTTGAATAGAGCTAGCCATGTACTTAGAAACCAAACCCGCCACTTGCAGGCGCTGTTGCTCTTCATTCGGTTGATCAAGTGCGACCAAGGCTCGCTTGACCCCAAATCGCTCTATTAACCTTTGCTCGATCTTCGCACTAAATACAGGGTGATATTTAACGGTGATCTCGACAATGCCTTCATCACGTGCCTGCTTAAGCATTCGGCCTACTTTCGCACGGGAAACAGAAAACTTCTTCGAGATTTCTTCTTGAGTTGCCCCATCCTGATAATACGCAACGGAAATTTCAGTAAGGAGATCAGCGCTGTCATCAGACATATCTTGTTGCGATTTGTTCATTTTGCTACAGCTCCTGTATAGGAATATACATATAACATCTGCTCAATGCCGTAGCATATGTTATCACTACAGATAAATGCAACATTTGCTCACTGACAGGACAAATTCTCAGGCTATTTCTTGACCCTATTAGAGTCTTACAAACCCTTCTCATTACTGGGCAAACGTTTAATTCGAATAACCCATCAAGGCAACTGGAGAAATACTTGATGAACATCACTATAACCTTAAATTAGCAATTGACATTCTGTGTAGATGAGATAAATATGGACCCATCATTTACTCATCGTAAGAGCAAATGTTCACAACAAATGCTCTCACGCTGAAAATAATTCCGGTTAGTTGATTTGATGGACTCGGAAAGGGTTGAAAGACAATTAGCTAACTCGATTGCAATTGCACCACTCACATTAACTGTTTTGATGTGAAGGCCCATTAAATAGGATGATCGAAATGAGCAACAAATTAGAGCAACTTCGTAAACTAACGACCGTCGTAGCAGACACTGGTGAAATCGATGCGATTAAAAAGTACCAACCAGAAGACGCAACGACTAACCCTTCTCTGATTCTAAAAGCCGCTCAAATCGAAGAGTATGCACCTCTAATCGATGCCTCTATTGAATACGCTAAAGCGCAAAGCTCTGATAAAGCACAGCAAGTTCAAGATACTTGTGACATGCTTGCAGTCAACATAGGTAAAGAAATTCTAAAAACCATCCCGGGACGTATCTCTACTGAAGTTGACGCACGTCTTTCTTACGACATGGAAGGCAGCGTAGCTAAAGCGCGTCAGCTAGTGAAAATGTACAACGATGCCGGCATCACAAATGATCGCATCCTTATCAAACTGGCTTCAACTTGGGAAGGCATCCGCGCAGCAGAAATCCTAGAGAAAGAAGGCATCAACTGTAACCTGACTCTACTATTCTCTTTTGCCCAAGCTCGTGCTTGTGCTGAAGCCGGCGTATTCCTAATCTCTCCATTCGTTGGTCGTATCATGGACTGGTACAAGGCAAAAGAAGGTCGTGACTTCGAAGCTCAGGAAGATCCAGGCGTGCTATCTGTAACTAAGATCTACAACTACTACAAAGAGTATGGTTACAACACAGTTGTTATGGGCGCAAGCTTCCGTAACATTGGTGAAATCCTTGAGCTAGCTGGCTGTGACCGCTTAACGATCGCTCCTGCTCTTCTTGCTGAGCTCGAAGCAGCGGAAGGTGAAGTGGTAGAGAAGCTAGTTGACTCTAAAGGCGCAGCAGAGCGTCCGGCACCAATGACTCATGCTGAGTTCCTGTGGGATCATAACCAAGATCCAATGGCAGTTGAGAAACTTGCTGAAGGTATCCGCAACTTCGCAGTAGACCAAGGCAAACTTGAAGCAATGATTGAAGCTAAGCTTTAATCCATCGAATTTCTAGAGGGGAACGTTTGCGTTCCCCTCTTCACATCCTTTCTAAGAAACAATCTAATAATCGGTATTTATTATGGATCGCAAACATCTAGCAAATGCAATTCGTGCTCTTAGCATGGACGGCGTACAACAAGCCAACTCTGGCCACCCAGGCGCACCTATGGGGATGGCGGATATCGCTGAAGTTCTTTGGCGTGACCACCTAAACCACAACCCAGCTAACCCAGAGTGGGCTGACCGCGACCGCTTTGTACTTTCAAACGGCCACGGCTCTATGCTGATTTACTCTCTGCTTCACCTAGCAGGTTACGAGCTGTCCATCGATGATCTAAAGAACTTCCGTCAACTGCACTCTAAGACTCCGGGTCACCCTGAGTACGGTTACGCACCGGGTATCGAAACAACCACAGGCCCTCTAGGTCAAGGTATCACGAACGCTGTGGGTATGGCGCTAGCTGAGAAGACTCTAGCAGCACAGTTCAACAAAGAAGGCCACGACATCGTTGACCACTTCACTTATGCATTCATGGGTGACGGCTGTCTGATGGAAGGTATCTCTCACGAAGCATGTTCTCTAGCTGGCACGCTAGGTCTGGGTAAACTGATCGCTTTCTGGGATGACAACGGCATTTCTATCGATGGTCACGTTGAAGGTTGGTTCTCTGACGATACACCTAAGCGTTTTGAAGCTTACGGTTGGCACGTAATCCCTGCAGTAGACGGTCACGATCCAGAAG
>NZ_JAKEUV010000013.1:0-83047 GCF_022398095.1 Vibrio sp. Isolate23 | reverse complement strand
TCCCAGGCATTACTCACCCGTCCGCCGCTCGACGCCGTTATCGTTCCCCGAAGGTTCAGATAACTCGTTTCCGCTCGACTTGCATGTGTTAGGCCTGCCGCCAGCGTTCAATCTGAGCCATGATCAAACTCTTCAATTTAAGATTTTGTTCGGCTCAATGAATACTGAACATTACATAAGTAATGTTTGAATTGACTGTGCTGAATCCGAAGATTCAATGGTCACTTCGTTTCATTGAAACCTAATTTGAAGCCKAAGCTTCTAATTGGATTATCATCAACGAGTGCCCACACAGATTGATAGGTTTATATTGTTAAAGAGCTGTGCTTTTCAAGAGGCTTTCTCTCAAAGCGGAGGTGCATTCTAGCGAGATAATTTGAAGAGTCAAACACTTTTTCAAACTTATTTTCTCAGAAGTTTTTCACCTCTCTCACACTGCTGAAGCCTTGTGGCGTCTGCCGTGTCAGTGGATGCGCATTATAGGGAGCTCCAAAAGGATGGCAAGTATAAATTTGCCTTTTTCGATAAAAAAACGCTTAAATGACCATTAATCATTCAAGCGCCTATTTAGTACCATTTTATCTTCAACTTATCATCAAGCTACCCACAAATTACTGTGGATAACTAATCATCACTATCAAAGAAATAGGAGATCCTAGAGCGAGGGTTTAAATACTCACGTACTTTATCAGGTAGTTTGTTAGGCAAAATGGCATTCACGATTTTTATCTCTTTCTCGGCTAAATCAATGATCGGAGCTTGCGTTCTTGGGACTGAAGGATCATAGATAAGCACATCAGGGAAAAGAATGTTACGCGCGTTGACTGAGATAACCAAGCCAACCATATCGTTAGACAGCTGAACAACAGTGCCTGGCGGATAGATCCCCATAAACTTAATCAGAATATTGAGGTTTTCATTGTTATATAGATGTTTACAGTTTTTATATAGATGAGACAGTGCCACATATGGAATTTTTTGTTCAGAGGGGATGTTGCTGTGGCATAGGTTATCGTAAGCATTGGCAACTGAAATAATTTGCGTCAGCTCATCAATTTGATCTTCTTTCAATCCTTCTGGATAACCTGAGCCATCATTTAATTCATGATGCTGAGCGATAACCTTTCTGGCGCTTTCAGGAAAGCTCTCCATATTACTGGCGATATCAAGACCGTATTTAGTATGAAGCTTAAGGTAGTTTTTTTCCGGCTCACTTAAAGGGGTCTGCTTACGAACGATAGCAGTCGGTACCTTCACTTTCCCCATATCGTGAAACAAAGCCGCAAAGGCAACTTCCTTTATCTGTTGTGCTTCAAGCTTTTTCGCTTGAGCGATCATCATGGCAATAACTGAGACATTAAGGCAATGAAAGTAAATATCTTCAAACTCACTTTTGCCATTCATCAAATGCAAAGTCACATGATCGTCACTCAACAGTTTATCGACAATGTCATCGACTAATAGGGCTGCTTCATCAACCGCCTGTTCCGGGCGGTTACGAATTTTATTCATCACCGCTCTCATCCGAGATAGTGAACGTTCAAATTCTTTCTCACAGTTAATCACCCGGCGTCGATACGCACTAAGCTTTTCAATTCGGTCTTGCTTCTCTTTCCAAAGCTTCTGTGCTTCAAGATCGATTTGTTCTGCCGGAGTTTCATCTTTATCCTGTGGCTCTGTCGGTGGAGGGAGAGGTTGAGTATCACTCTGGCTAGGGTTCATAAACACATGTTTAATGCCTAAGTGACGGATCAGACGGATCTGTTCTTCGTCTTTAATCTTAAAGCTATTAAACAAAAAGGGGTGCTCATTCCATTTGACTGGAAGTCGGATATGCAACCCTGGCTGAAGTCTGTCTACAGTTATTTTTATGCTAGCCACGATTTATATACAACTTAATCTTCATTAATTGATTTATCATTTTAGGCAACTCACACGCAGAATTCACCACTAACAACCCTTAGCAAGTAAAGAGGCTACGTCAGTTTGCGAAGTTACTTAACCAACTCACAATGTAACATCCAACGAACCCCAAATTTATCTTCAATTTTACCAAAACGAGCCCCCCAAAACGTGTCAGCAAGTGGCATCATAATATTCCCACCGTGGGATAATTTATCAAAGACTCTGGCCTGATCATTGATGTCATCAAACACCAGAGACAGTGCAATATGATTACCAGAACGTTCCTTCGCGACTAAGCCATCTGAAAGCATTAACTTCATACCGAATGCTTCGCACTCTGCATGCATGATCCAATCGGGATCGGCGCCCTCTATTTGTTGAGGTGAGTCCTTAAAGTATTGCTTGGTGACCACAACCCCACCAAACGCTTGGCAGTAGAAGTCTAGCGCTTCATCACAGCGTCCAGCGAAAAACAAGTAAGGGGTGAGTTGATACATTGATTGAATCCTTTCAGAAATATTGTCTCTCTAAAAGATAGACAATATTTACTTAACTAATAGAAAAATTTGAAGATTTTTATTATCGCTAGTAAAGACAGATGAAGTATAACTACGAGAGAAGTTTTGCAGGCAGGGCATAATTCAAACAAGATAAAGACAAGCTTCCCAGCTATTGGCCAATGCCTAGAATTGATATCCGGCCTTCAGCCAGAAGGCATTCCATCTAGATCTCCTACCTAGTTTTATAACAGACAAATACAACAAAGCCCCGACTTTCGTCGAGGCTTTATCATATGAATTATGGTACCGGTGGGCGGACTTGAACCGCCACGCCCGAAGGCAACGGATTTTGAATCCGTCGTGTATACCAATTTCACCACACCGGCATCTTTGGGCTGTTGCCCTTTGATGGTTGGCATTATACGTAAGCAAAGTATTCGTGCAAGTGCAAAAGACTGAATAGATTGCCGTTTGCTGATAAAATCACCACAAATTATTAAGCTGTGCGCAAAGTCTCTTTTCAGACTTACGGTGAAGCTATATTCTGACGCCTTATTAAATTTGGGTAAGTTAATATGTCGACAACAGACACCCTGCCACCAGCAGGTCTAATGCGTCGCCTTGGCGCATTGTTTTACGATAGTTTAATCGTTATTGCGATTGAAATGATGGCAGCAGGCATTGTTATTGCCGTTTTACATGCCTCAGTCGCTATGGGCGCCTTTCATGTCGCTCCTTATACAGATGTAAGCGACTTTCTTACTAATCATCCGATATGGGGACCGACTTATACTCTCTACCTAGCGGTTGTCTGGATTTATTTCTTTGTTTTCTTCTGGACTCGGGCAGGACAAACTCTTGGGATGAGAGCTTGGAAAATACAAGTTCGTAACGCCGATGGCAGAGCCATTTCTGTCACGCAGGCTCTTATTCGCATTGCTACTTCAGGATTTGGTTTAGCCAATTTGACTGTCCCCATCGATCCGCAAAAACGTGGTTTTCATGACATTTGGGCTAAGACACAGGTTGTTGTTTTACCTAAAGTTCAATAAAGAAGAGGAAGGCAGCCGCCTTCCTCTTCTATTCCAATGCAACGACTAGTCTACTTTCAACTCTTTTAGCATCGACTCTGGTAGTGCCAACTCATCGTTCTTATTAACTTTAATTCCCGCATCGATAATTGTCTGTGCAATTTGCTTTGCTTCCTCTAGAGAGTGCATCGCTGCTGTACCACATTGGTATTCGTTCAGCTCGGGGATTTTGTTCTGACTTTCGACCTTGAGCACGTCTTGCATAGCGGATAACCATGACTGAGCTACCTGATCTTCTGAAGGTGTACCAATCAGACTCATATAAAACCCTGTACGGCAACCCATAGGGGAAATATCGATAATCTCAACATTATTACCATTCAGGTGGCTACGCATAAAGCCCGCATATAAATGCTCAAGTGTATGAATACCTTTCTCCGAAAGTATGTCTTTGTTAGGCGCGGTAAAGCGCAAATCAAACACTGTGATGGTATCCCCTTTCGGAGTAGTCATCGTCTTCGCTACACGCACCGCTGGTGCATTCATACGAGTGTGATCCACAGTGAAGCTATCTAATAATGGCATTGTCCTTCTCCTTCGCCCCGGGTTAGAAAAACCAACTCCGGTTACTTTCCAATTCTTGTCGGCACTGTTTGAGTTGCCAACCATAATCCTTTGCCTGCTTCTCGACTTTGCGAGCAACTTTTACCAATGCAGGTTTTGATTGATAAGATTTTCGCTTATAACCACTACGCCCTTCATGATAGGCCAAATACTGATTATAAGGATCCCACTTAGAGATCCCTAATTGCTTCTGGGTTTCACTGGTATACCAGCCGATGAACATCATTGAATCATCAAAGTTCGTCCTAGAACCACCATGACCTGTCGCTTTTTGAAAATCTTCCCAAGCTGGATCTTGTGCCTGAGCATAGCCATAAGCACTGCTGACCCTTCCCCAAGGTATAATACCAAGTAGGTAATCTTTCGGGGGCCTAGCGTCATGTCGAAAGCTGCTTTCCTGCTTGACAAATGCCATCGCAATTTGAATAGGAGTTCCCCATTCTTCTTCCATCTCAACAGCGGCATCATACCAATCCTGATATTCACGGAAGATATCACATGCATTGCTTTGACTTTTAGGTGGAGCCGTCGCGCAGCCACCTAACATCACAATACTCGATAGCAGAAAAGCCCTTTTCAATGTTTTCCTATGCCTTCAAATAGGTGAAGTAATCATCTAAAAAGTCATCAAAACTTAGCGTATCCGCTTGTTCCGAGTTTACTTGAGCTATACGTGAACGTTCTACTTCCTGCTCCATCACTTGAGCACTGTACACTTGGAATACATGACTCAAATGTTGCTCACGGTATTGCTGACCAAAATCACAACCGACTTTGCCTAACCCTCCCAGACGTTTGGTATCCGCCAACAGTTGGCCAGAAATAGTCAATTCTGGATTGTGTATCCAAGTCAACAATTTATGGCATACCGACTGATAGGCTTCTCCTCCTACTGCAGCATCCATTTTTTCTGCAATGAGGAGAATCTCGTCAAACACTCGTAGAGCCCAATCCTGTAATGACAATACTTCACCTTTACAACCGATTTGCAGTTCTAAGCCAGGTTTACGCCCCGCTTCAATGACTTTATTCCAGTTTTCACGCCAGCATGCTTGTTCACAGAAATCCATCGGTTCGGATTCCGTTATCGCCGCCCAAGTAAGAAACAAATCTAAGAAACGAATCTGCTCCTCATCAATACCAATGGCACTGTAAGGGTTCACATCAAGTGAACGCACTTCAATATATTCAACACCACCACGCGATAAGGCTTCCGAAGGCTTCTCACCACCTTTAGCAACACGCTTAGGGCGAATCGGTGCATACAGTTCATTTTCAATCTGAAGCACATTACTGTTTAGCTGTCGATATTCACCTTCTACTTTAACGCCAATCTCAGCAAACTCAGCAGATGGTGTTCGAATTGCCGCGTTGAGCCCGTCTAAATACTCATCTAGGCTATTGAAACCAATCCTCAATACGCTTTGCGCACTGTTGGTATAACCTAAGTCACTCATGCGTAGGGAAGTGGCATGTGGTAGAAATAGCGTTTCTCCGATGTTCTCAAAAGGCAGAGTTGTTTCTCGCCCCTGAACAAAGGAAGAGCATAGTGCTGGTGACGCTCCAAAAAAGTAAGGAATCAGCCAGCCAAAACGGTAGTAATTACGAATCAGCCCAAAATAAGCGTCAGATTTTGTTTGCTGGCGCTCGGCTTCAGGCTGTTCTCCATACAACGCATCCCAGAAAGATTCAGGAAATGAGAAGTTGAAATGCACGCCGGAAATAATTTGCATCAGGCTTCCATAGCGACGCTTTAGCCCTTCACGGTATAACGTTTTCATCTTGCCAGAGTTGGAGCTTCCGTATTGGGCAAGATTGATGTCGTCCTCCTGACTAACATAACATGGCATAGACAGTGGCCACATTTTCTCTTCGCCCAGCTTCGTCTGGGTAAAGTGATGAATATCCTCAAGCTGCGCAGTCAATGTTTTTATGTCACTGGATACTGGAGTAATGAACTCCAACAAAGACTCAGAAAAATCAGTCGTGATCCAATCATTCGCGTATGCCGAGCCCAGCGCTTGGGGGTGAGGCGTCGTCGCTAACCTACCATCCTTTTGATAACGCAGCGTTTCTCTCTCTACACCACGGCCAAAGGATTGAAATATTTTAGGGTTTTGTGCAACTCGCTCCAGTCGCGCAGCAAAATCTGTCAAAATGAGGTTCGCTTATGTCCTGACCCAAATACTTCTGGGCCGTTTGAATTATCAGAGGGTGAGACTGCTCCCATCCCTCTCTCATGCTCTAATTTATGTGTACTCTAACGAACGATTTCAAGCTCTTCTAGCGGGATTTGCAAACTTTCTAGCTGAGGCTTCAGCAATTTTGCGTCACCAACAACAATGATCTGATAGGCATCAGGAATAAACCACTTAGCTGCCATTCGGTTCAAAGTGTCTTTGCTGACCGTATCCACAATCTCATTACGTTGCTTGAGATAATCTTCGTCCAAGCTATAAGCCAGAATACTACTTAACAACTGTGCTTTCTGTGAAGGTGTTTCATACTTCAGAGCATCTTGTTGACCAACTGCTAAACGTAAAAATTTCATTTCTTCGTCAGTCATACCCTGTTTGCTGTACTGCTCCAACTCTTTTTCAAACTCTTTAATTGACTCGAGAGTAGAGTCAGCCCGAACCTGAGCCGAGAAGACAATTGCTCCCACTTCTCTGTTAGCAGCAAAGTAACCACTTGCACCATAGGTATAGCCTTTATCTTCACGTAGGTTCTGATTGATTCGGCTATTGAAGTTTCCAGCCAAATTAAAGTTAGCAAGCTGAGTTAGATACACTTCACCTGTTGCATCAAAAGGCAGCCCCTGACGGACAAAGCGAACAATACTTTGTGGTGCCCCTGGCTTATCTACTAGGTAAATTTTTTGTGCATTGGTTTGCTCAACCAGCTGTGGGCGAAGTAAAGGAGCTTCTTCACCTTGCCAATTTTCCAAGAAGGCGAGTTGTTTTTTAACCTGACGTTTGGAAATATCGCCAACCACAACAATTTGCGCGCCATGTGGAGTGTAATGCTGACGATAAAATGCTTTAACATCATCCAAAGTCAACGCAGCCACCGACTCTTTCGTTCCATCATTAGGACGCTGGTAGATAGAACCAGAGAACAGTACTTGTCTGGTTGCCTGAGAAGCCAACCAGCTCGGCTTCTGATGCTGATAAACAATACCCTCAAGCATCTGTTGTTTATTACGCTCAAAGTCAGATTCATTAAACGCCGGTTTAAATAACACTTCTTCCACAATGGCCTGTGTTTGAGCTAGATTTTTCTCTAGGCTGGAAACGGAGATACTGGTCGTGTAGTTTGCAGCATTAATGGAAACCGTACTGCCTAGTTTATCCAGCCTCGCTTGCAGCTGTTCAACCGTGGAATCTAACGTCCCCTCTTCCATCATAGCAGCAGTCAAATTCGCTAAGCCTTCCTTACCCGGCTGAACATACCGCTCACCGGCTGGGAAACGAATTTCCAGTTGAACCGTTGGGGTTTCCCTGCTTTCCGTACCTAGCAGCTCTGCGCCATTATCAAAATACAGCTTGTACAACTTAGGCATCTGGGCTTTCACTGCTTCAGCGACTTCTGGCATTACTGAACGGTCAAAGTCATCCACTGGACGACGATAGGCGAGATCTTGCTCCTTGATCTTGGTGTATTCTGGCAAGGTACGTTCTGGAGTGATGAATGTAGCGGGTGTAACCACATAATCTAGCTTGCCTTTCGGAACGACACTCAACGTAACTTTATGGTGACCATTCACATAATCCTGATAAGCCTTCATAACCGACTCTGGAGAGACCGCACGAATCTGCTCGAGCTGAGTTTGCAAACGATCCGGCTGGCCGAAGAAAGTCTGGTTTGATGCGAGTTGAGTCACTTTTCCTTTCACACTCTGTAACGCAAATACCGCATTGGCTTCGGCCATACCGGTGATCTGATCCAAGCGAGTTTGATCTACACCTCGCTCTTCAAACTTCTCTAATGTCTGCATCAACTCATCATACAGCGGTTTCAGTTTGCCTTTCTCACCTGATGGAGCCATGGCATAAACGTAGAAATTACACGCCAATTCAGAGCAATCTTGGAATGCACCGGCATCCACCGCTTTTTGCGTTTTAACGAGGTCTTGATAAAGCAGACTATTTGCCCCTTTACCTAATACATTAGCCAATGCATTCAGTGAAGCTTCTGTCTTTTCTCCACGATATGTCGTCGGCCAACCCACCAAAACCATAGGTTGTTGGATACGGTCTTCCAACGTAATGTATTTATCTTCATTGAGAACAGCAGGTTGCTTTGGTGCCTGCTTGACTTCTTGCCCTTCAGGAATAGAACCGAAATACTTATTAACCCAGTGCAGCGTCTGTTCAACATTAATATCCCCACCGATGGTGAGTACCGCATTATTCGGTCCATACCAACGCAAGAAGAAAGCTTTGAGATCATTCACATCAACACGATCTAAGTCTTCAACATAGCCGATCGTTTGCCAAGAATAAGGATGTCCCTCAGGGTAAAGCGCTTCACCCATTTTTTCCCACATCAGACCATATGGGCGATTATCATAATTCTGAGCCCGTTCATTTTTAACTGTATCTCGCTGGATCTCAAACTTACGCTGTGACACTGCATCTAGCAAAAAACCCATACGATCGGATTCTAACCACAGCATTTTCTCTAGCTGATTAGACGGCACAGTTTCGAAGTAGTTAGTCCGATCGCGGTTGGTCGTACCGTTAAGCGTTCCCCCAGCTTCAGTAATTATCTTAAAGTGTTCTTGATCACCGACATGTTCGCTGCCTTGAAACATCATATGTTCGAAAAAGTGGGCAAAACCCGATTTACCAATCTCTTCGCGAGCAGACCCAACATGGTAAGTAACATCAACATGGACCAAAGGATCAGAATTATCGGGAGAAAGAATAACGGTCAAGCCGTTCGCAAGCTGATATTTAGAGTAAGGAATCATAGCCTTACCAGGCTGTGCCTGAACGTCTTCAATCAGAGAAACTCCTTGTGGGAGTGAAGACAGATGAGAACCAGACGATAATGGATTGTTGGCACAACCATAAAGAGCAACGAGAGAAAAGGCACCTAGCCAGATTTTTCTCATGACATCTCCTCAGAAAAAACCATAGTAAAGAGCGGCTAACAGGCAATATCGTATGGCTTTACCCATCATGATCAACCATAAACAAGGCCAGAAACGCATACGTAACCAACCTGCAGCCAGACAAAGCGGGTCACCAATCACGGGTAACCAGCTAAATAAAAGGGACCAGTAACCATATTGCCCCAACCACTGTAGTGCTTTATGACCATGTTTTTCGTCTTGAGTTCGATTTGGTAGCCACAAACCCAGCCAGTAGTTAGTCAGGCCTCCCAAGGTGTTACCTAGGGTCGCCACAACAATAATAGATAGAGTGGAATAGTGATTGAGCCCTAAAGTGGCAATGAGCCCAGCCTCTGAACCTCCGGGAAGCAATGTAGCACTGAGAAAGCCGGACAGAAACAGGACCCAGAGTGCAGAATCAGAAAACCATAGAGCAATGCTTTCAAAAGTGGTGTTAAACACCTCTAGCACTGCATATCAAGCAAGATCTTGCCTCGCGTATGCCCTGTTTCAATTTGTTTATGAGCGTCCATCACCTGATCCATTGGATAGATATGCTGGACCTCTGTTTTGAGTAATCCAACACTGACCATATAAATTAACGCATCAAGCTGCTCAGGGTTGGGGTCAACCAGCATCCCTGTAGCTTCAAAACCAAGCAGCTTTGCTTTTTCACAAATTAGTTCCGCCGTAATAGTTGGCACTGTCACCACCTTGGCACCGTCTTTTAGGCATTTGAGTGCATCTAAAGCGGCGTCTCCGCCAACAAGATCAATCAGCACATCAGCTTCTTCGACTCGCTCTGAGACTGGGGAGAACCGATAGTTCACCGCATGAGCGCCTAACGTCGCCATATAATCAAGGTTGGCTTCGCTACAAGTGGTAAAGACTTCAGCTTTCGCGGCAACCGCCACCTGAATAGCAATATGACCAACACCACCGGCACCAGCAAGAATCAAGACTCTCTGCCCTTCTTGAACACTCGCTTTATCTAAAGCTTGAACCGCAGTTTGCCCAGCAAGAGGGAGCACCGCCGCAGCTTCTAATGTGATGGAATCAGGTACCAAGCTCAGCTCTGTCTCTGGGACACAAACATACTGGCTATACCCGCCCCCACGAAGAGGGAAACCAATAAAGCCAGCCACTTTATCACCAGCAGTAAATCGTTCTGCCTGTTCCCCACAACCCACAACTTCACCTGAAACATCATAGCCAGGCACCCACGGTAGATTGTCTTTGTTCTGTGAAGCAGCCCAACCAAGGCCAGCACGAGTTTTAACATCGATAGGATTAACGCCAGCAAAAGCGACCTTAATCAACACCTCACCTTGTTGGGGTTCAGGCACAGCGTTGGTTTGAATGGTTAAGACTTCAGGATTACCAAATTGGGTTATCGCGATTTGTTTATTTTCCATTTCATCATTTCCCTATCGATACGAAAAAGGGATGCGAAAGCATCCCTTTGAATATATACCATTTATTGCTAGTAAGTTAACTGCCTATTCTCAATTTGACTCATAACTTACGTTAATTCACCAACGCAAGGAGAATACCTGCCGCCACTGCGGAGCCTAAAACGCCTGCCACGTTCGGCCCCATGGCATGCATCAGGAGAAAGTTTTGTGGGTTAGCCTCCAAGCCAACCTTGTTCACCACACGCGCCGCCATCGGTACCGCAGATACTCCAGCTGCACCGATTAGTGGGTTAATATCTTCTTTGGAGAACTTGTTCAGCAGTTTAGCCATTAAGACACCGCCCGCTGTACCAATACTGAAGGCAACGGCACCTAAGGCAAGAATGCCCAAGGTCTCAACATTGAGGAATTCCTCCGCCTGAAGCTTAGAACCAACGCCTAAACCAAGGAAGATGGTGACAATATTGATCAACTCGTTCTGCGCTGTTTTCGACAATCTATCCACCACCCCAGCTTCGCGCATCAAGTTACCGAGGCAGAACATACCAACCAGCGGGGTTGCGGACGGTAGGAACAAGATCGTCATCAACAACACGGCAAGTGGGAAGAGAATTTTTTCAGCTTTGCCGACATGGCGTAGCTGAGCCATCTTAACCTTACGTTCCTCGGGTGTTGTCAGCGCTTTCATGATTGGTGGCTGAATGATGGGTACCAATGCCATATAGCTGTATGCCGCTACCGCTATGGCCCCCAACAAATCAGGGGACAGTTGACTGGCAAGGAAAATCGCGGTTGGTCCATCGGCGCCCCCAATAATGGCAATCGAAGCAGCATCAGGCATGCTGAATTCCATACCCGGTACGTAATTAAGCAAAATTGCGCCAAACAAGGTAGCAAAGATACCAAATTGTGCTGCAGCACCTAACCACAAGGTTTTCGGGTTAGCAATCAATGCGCCAAAGTCGGTCATCGCCCCAACGCCCATGAAGATAAGCAACGGGAAGATACCCGATTCAATCCCCACATAGTAGACGTAGTACAGTAGACCACCTTCGTCGGTAAAACCAGCATTTGGAATATTGGCCAAGATGGCACCAAAACCAATCGGCAGAAGCAGCAAGGGCTCAAAGCCTTTACGTATAGCCAAAAACAACAAAATACAGCCAACTAGAATCATGCAGATCTGGCCAAATTCAAAGTTAGCAATCCCTGTTTCTGACCATAAGGTCATTAATCCGTCCATGATACTCCCTTATGCCAGACTCAGCAGTGGTGCACCGACCGTCACTGCATCACCTTCTTTGACGTGAAGATCTTGCACAGTGCCACTTCGGGCAGCACGGACTTCCGTTTCCATTTTCATCGCTTCGAGAATCAGAAGAACTTCACCTTCTTCAACCTGAGCACCAGTTTGAACATTCACTTTAAAAATGTTCCCAGCCAAAGGAGCAGGAACAGTTTCTGAACTCCCCGAGGACGCAACCGGAGCTGCTGTTGGCTGAGCAGCCGAACTAGTAGGCGCTACAGATGTTAGCTGACCTTGCGGACCAACTTCGACATCATAAACCTGACCATCCACTTTAACACTGTATGTCTCAATACTACCTTGAGCTGGTTGCGCGACAGGCGCAGAAACAGGGGACTCTTCTAACCATGGAGCAGGCTCGAATGCATCAGGGTTTCTGCGGTTCTTAAGGAACTTAAGGCCAACCTGGGGGAATAATGCGTAAGTCAGTACATCATCCACGGTGTCTTCAGCGAGAGAAATCCCCTCCTGTTTTGCTTTTGCGAGTAAATCGTCAGTCAGAGTATCCATTTCCGCTTCAAGAAGATCCGCAGGACGACAGGTAATCGCTTCATCACCATCCAGCACTTTTGTCTGTAGTTCCGCGTTCACTGCAGCCGGAGCTTCACCGTATTCCCCTTTAAGAACACCAGCCGTTTCTTTGGTGATGCTCTTATAGCGCTCACCCGTAAGTACATTAATCACGGCTTGTGTACCAACAATCTGCGATGTGGGCGTTACAAGTGGGATGTAGCCCAGATCTTTGCGGACACGAGGGATCTCTTGCAATACTTCATCAATACGATCCGCTGCACCCTGCTCTTTCAGCTGACCTTCCATATTGGTCAGCATACCTCCCGGCACTTGAGCAATCAGAATACGTGAATCAACTCCTTTCAATTGACCTTCAAATTTGGCGTACTTCTTACGCACTTCACGAAAGTATGTCGCTATCGGTTCGATCTGATCTAACTTAAGGTTGGTATCACGTTCTGTACCTTGCAACATAGCAACCACAGTTTCCGTCGGAGTGTGACCGTAAGTGCAACTCATTGAGGAAATAGCAGTATCAAGAATATCGACTCCAGCTTCGACTGCTTTGACTGCTGTCGCAGTAGATAAGCCAGTCGTTGCGTGACAGTGAAGTGCTAAAGGAATATCGGTAGAAGACTTAATTCGAGTGATCAGCTCTTCCGCTTCATACGGCTTAAGCAAACCTGACATATCTTTAATGCATAAAGAGTGGCAACCAAGATCTTCAAGACGCTTCGCCAGATCAACCCAAGTGTCGGTATTGTGAACCGGGCTAGTAGTATAAGAAAGCGTACCTTGTGCGTGAGCACCAACATCGACTGCTGCCTTGACCGCTTTCTGGAAATTGCGCACATCGTTCATTGCATCAAAGATGCGGAACACATCCATACCATTGGCGTGTGCACGCTCAACAAATTTTTCAACCACATCATCTGCGTAGTGGCGGTAACCTAGCAGGTTTTGGCCACGAAGCAGCATTTGCATTGGTGTATTGGGCATCGCTTTTTTAAGCTCACGCAAGCGCTCCCATGGGTCTTCTCCTAGAAAACGGATGCATGCATCAAAAGTGGCACCGCCCCAGGTTTCTAAAGACCAGTACCCCACTTTATCGAGCTCCGCTGCGATAGGTAACATATCTTCAAGACGCATACGCGTTGCAAACAGCGACTGATGGGCGTCACGAAGCACCACGTCGGTTAAAGCTAGTGGTTTAGACATGCTCATTAACTCCTTTTAATCCATTTAAGTGCTACTTAGCGGTTGACGTGCGATGTTGATGCACAGCTGCGGCAATCGCAGCAACGACCTTGGGGCTAATAGCAGAAGAGGTTGGTTGAATTTTATTATTTTGTTTCGGTGTAGCGATCGGCTCTGGCACTTCTTCTGGCACCAGCTTAGACATTAACCGAACGAGATAGACGAGAATAGTTAGGAATATAAATACTACGGCCATCCCTGTAAGCATCAGGGTCGCAGCATCTACTAGCAGGCTTCCAACATTTTCCATTTTAAGCATCCTTTCTTTGTCATCCTGACAAGATATTGGCCATTTAATTATTGGGACTTCGTGTCCTAAATGCCCTTTTTGACGTCAGTTCTGTGCTGACGTTTTCTTTCAGGAAAAGTAGTCAAATATCCTGATAAGAGGTCTAGGATTATCTCGATTGGTTAAACTTTGTCAATTTTGTTTAAAGCAGTCTTGATGATATTGCACATTTCTAGGGATGATTGCGTCATACAAATCACATAAATCTGCAATATGAGACGATATAAGGATAAATAACTGCCGATTTTATGAAGTTATTAGATAAATCGGACGATTACTGCGATAGGGATAATGTTTCTCAAAAAAGCTCTTAGAAAACATTAACTTGTAAAAATAAAGTTAATAGATTGATAATGAAATGTTAATAAAAAGCCCCGCTATTTCTAGCAGGGCTCTAATAAATGGCGCGCTCGGAAGGATTCGAACCTTCGACCGCCTGGTTCGTAGCCAGGTACTCTATCCAGCTGAGCTACGAGCGCGCAATGTTTGATATCGWTAAARTCAATATCAGGTCTWATGACCTTAAAGAGTGGCGCGTCCTGGAGGATTCGAACCTCCGACCGCCTGGTTCGTAGCCAGGTACTCTATCCAGCTGAGCTAAGGACGCACGGRATGTTCAACAAGCTTGCAGCTTAYTAAACGAAATAGTGGCGCGCTCGGAAGGATTCGAACCTTCGACCGCCTGGTTCGTAGCCAGGTACTCTATCCAGCTGAGCTACGAGCGCGCAATGTTCTCTCAAAAGAGAGTTGTGAAGTATATCACACTAACTTTTCTTTAAAACAAAAAAATTGACCATAGGCCAATTAATGGCGGTGAGGGAGGGATTCGAACCCTCGATGCGGCTACAAACCGCATACTCCCTTAGCAGGGGAGCGCCTTCAGCCTCTCGGCCACCTCACCGTTTTATTCCCTGGTAAGGAATATGGCGCGCTCGGAAGGATTCGAACCTTCGACCGCCTGGTTCGTAGCCAGGTACTCTATCCAGCTGAGCTACGAGCGCGCAATGCTTGTTTTAAAGCAAACTCCGAAGAGCAGTGCAAGAATGGCGGTGAGGGAGGGATTCGAACCCTCGATGCGGCTACAAACCGCATACTCCCTTAGCAGGGGAGCGCCTTCAGCCTCTCGGCCACCTCACCGTCTTGCGGAGGCACATATTACGATTTACCGAAAATATGTCAAACATTTTCTTGGCAAAATCAGCAAAAAGTTAACCAACCGTTGGCTATTTAATCAAAGCGATACTAATTCGCTCTTTTTACTATAAATGTGCCCAGTGATAATACAAAAAAGGCTGACATAATGTCAGCCTTTTCGTGTAATTAGTAGTTGCCTGATGCAGGGTTACCATTACCTTTTTCTGCTTGAATGCGCATGTAGATTTCTTCGCGGTGAACAGACACCTCTTTTGGTGCATTAACACCAATACGTACCTGGTTACCTTTAACACCCAGTACTGTGACTGTGACTTCGTCACCGATCATTAGAGTTTCGCCAACGCGGCGAGTTAAAATTAGCATTCTGTGCTCCTTGAGTAATCTCTGATTTTTCTTGCTACGAGGCCATTATCCAACAAAAGTTATATTTTCGTAAACTCTATTCTCGAACCAAATTAACCTAAAAAGGCATGTTTTTGCTGGCTACCGAGAGCCTCTGCAGAAGTGATGTAAGCATCATGCAGTATGTTCGCAGCTTTGTCGACGTATTCCGGTTTCAATACCAGCACCAACGACCGCGGATTCACTGCATAGTGCAACACACCCATCCCCTGCTCTGACAGCAAGGCATAAGACGGTTCAACCAATCCTTCGACCTGAACGCCCACGACAGTAAGTAGGCTAACGTCTTCACTATTACGGATTTTGTCACCGAAAACCAGATCCAGTTTTGCATAAGCATCGTGTTTTATCACCACACCTACCCATTCTGCATGGTCGATCACATTCCAAATCGTCACTCCTAACATCTGACATTGCTTCTCAAAGCTACAAAATGTATCTCGGTCGACCTTGATCATTAGCATCTCACGCTGGATAGCCACACCACAGATAGCCTTCTGGCATTCATGACCTTTCACAAGACTGCCTTGATTATTATCAAAGGTGGAAAGCACGCGAAGCGGAACATTGTGTTGCCAAGCATACTGAACCGACGGTAGGTGGAGTACTTTTGCGCCTTTACGTGCCATTTCCTCCATCGAAGGAAAATCAATCACATCCAGCTTTTTAGCATTAGCCACTGTGCGAGGATCACAAGTGTATATCCCATCAACATCAGTGTAGATCTGGCACTCTTCGGCCTGTAAAGCCCCTGCCAGTGTGACAGCGCTGGTGTCCGAGCCACCTCGGCCTAAAGTCGTGATGTCCCCATTCTCATTAATACCTTGAAACCCTGCAATTATCACTATGTTGTCTTGTGCTAGGAGCTGTTCAATTGTTGATGTATTAATGTCTTTAATCGTCGCGTCATTGTGTTGATTGTCCGTCACAATATTCGCCTGTGCTCCGGTAAGTGAGCGTGCGGCATAACCTAATTTATTCAGAGTCATTGCCAGCAGTGCCATCGACACCTGCTCACCAGCAGAAAGCAAAACATCAAGTTCTCGGGCTGTTGGCACGCTGTCTACTTGCTTTGCCAAATCCATAAGTCGGTTTGTCTCTCCAGACATTGCTGACACGACTACAACAACTTGATTACCATCATTTTTCGCCTTAATGATGTGCTTGGCGGCCCTGTGGATTCTTTCAATTGAACCGACAGAGGTTCCACCAAACTTTTGCACGATAAGGGGCTTTTTCACCAGTCTTCACCTTCCCAAGACCAAAGTCTCATTAGGCTGCTTTCAATTAGTTGAATATTGTCTGCAGCAGTAATAACAAAAACCAAGTCGCTGAATAGCACACAACAACTGCGCCATTAAACCACTTGGTCAATAGAAAAAAATTACGCCCAATCAAACTATTGATTGAGCGTAAAAATATTAAATTAGCTTTTAAAGGCGTTCTTCAAGCCATGGCTGGACTGACTTAATTGCATCAGAAAGCGCGGCAACGTCGGTCCCCCCCGCCTGAGCCATATCAGGACGACCACCACCTTTACCACCAACTTGCTCAGCAACCATCTTAACAAGGTCGCCCGCTTTAACTTTGCCGATAAGGTCTTTCGTTACACCTGCGATGAGGCCAATTTTGCCATCATTAACGTTCGCCAGCATAACAACACCACTCCCCATTTGGTTCTTGATGTCGTCAACCATAGTACGTAGGTTCTTGCTATCAGCACCTTCCATACCAGCAATCAGTACTTTAACGCCGTTGATTTCCTGAGCTTTACCCATGATGTTTGCACTTTCTGCTGCAGCCATCTTGTCTTTTAGCTTCTGGATCTCTTTTTCTAACGCTTTCGCTTTAGTTGCAGATTCAGCCAGTTTCTCTTCGTACTTCGCTTGTTGTGCTTCAATTGCATCTAGTGCAGCTTCACCCGTTACCGCTTCAATACGACGAATACCCGCTGCAATACCACCTTCTGAAGTGATCTTGAATAGACCGATGTCGCCGGTGTTCTCTGCGTGGATACCACCACAAAGTTCAGTAGAGAAATCTCCCATAGACAAGACACGCACTTCGTCGTCGTACTTCTCACCGAATAGCGCCATTGCACCTTTCTGCTTAGCAGACTCAATGTCCATGATATTGGTTTCGATGTTGTGGTTACGACGAATTTGCGCGTTGACCAGACGCTCGACTTCTTTTAGCTCTGCAGGGGTTACCGCTTCTAGATGAGAGAAGTCAAAACGTAAGTTTTCAGGCTTAACTAGAGAGCCCTTCTGCGTAACATGCTCGCCTAGAACTTTGCGCAGAGCGGAATGCAGTAAGTGCGTTGCTGAATGGTTCAAAGAGATAGCAGCGCGACGTTCAGCATCAACAACGGCTTCAACTTCATCACCTTTCGCTAGCACACCCTCCGCTAGAACACCGTGGTGTGCAATGGCATTACCTAGCTTCTGAGTATCTTCTACTTGGAACAGGCCAGATTCAGTTTTTAGAATACCAGCGTCACCACACTGGCCGCCTGATTCTGCGTAGAATGGTGTTTCACCAAGGATGATGATCGCTTTATCGCCAGCTGATAAAGAGCCCGTCGCTTCACCTTCAACAAAGATTTCAGCAACATTGCTCTTACCTTCTGTACCTGTGTAGCCGCAGAACTCGGTTTGCTCTTCCGTTTTGATCGTTGCGTTGTAATCAGTACCAAATTGACCAGCTTCACGAGCACGTTGGCGCTGCGCTTCCATCGCTTTCTCGAAACCTTCTTCATCGATCGCAAAATCACGCTCGCGCGCAACATCGTTAGTCAAGTCAGCAGGGAATCCGTAGGTATCATAAAGCTTAAATACGGTTTCACCATCAAGGATTTTACCGTCTAGGCTGTCAAGCGCTTCATTTAGAATCGCCATACCACGCTCTAGAGTGCGGCCAAAGTTCTCTTCTTCGATGCGTAGCACTTTTTCAACAACCGCTTGTTGCTTTTTAAGCTCTTCGCCCGCAGTACCCATGACTTCAGCAAGAACACCAACCAGTTTGTGGAAGAATACTCCCTTCGCCCCCAGCTTGTTACCATGACGAACAGCACGACGAATGATACGACGTAGCACGTAACCACGACCTTCGTTTGAAGGCATCACACCATCAACGATCAAGAATGAACATGAACGTATGTGGTCTGCAATAACGCGTAGTGATTGATTAGATAGGTCTTCGTAGCCGATCGTTTCTGCTGCCGCTTTGATTAGCTGTTGGAATACGTCGATTTCGTAGTTTGAGTGAACGCCTTGCATGATTGCAGAAATACGCTCAATACCCATACCTGTATCAACAGCAGGCTTAGGTAGCGGCTCCATCGTACCATCTGCATGACGGTTAAACTGCATGAAAACGTTGTTCCAGATTTCGATAAAACGGTCACCGTCTTCTTCAGGTGTACCTGGACGTCCACCCCAAATATGTTCACCGTGATCGTAGAAGATCTCCGTACACGGACCACAAGGACCTGTGTCACCCATAGTCCAGAAGTTATCTGACTCGTACTGTTTACCGCCTTCTTTATCACCGATACGGACGATACGATCAGCTGGCACACCAACCTTCTTGTTCCAGATGTCAAATGCCTCGTCATCAGTTTCGTACACGGTAACCAGTAAACGATCTTTCGGTAGCTGAAGTGTTTCGGTTAGGAATTCCCATGCAAAGGCAATTGCATCTTCTTTGAAATAATCACCGAAGCTGAAATTACCCAACATTTCGAAAAACGTATGATGGCGGGCCGTAAAACCAACATTTTCCAGGTCATTGTGTTTACCACCTGCACGTACACAACGCTGAGCTGTCGTTGCTCGTGTGTAGGCACGCTTTTCAGCGCCTAAGAAGCAATCTTTGAATTGGTTCATACCTGCGTTTGTGAATAGCAGGGTTGGATCGTTATGTGGAACCAACGATGAACTGTCTACGATTTGGTGTCCTTTGCTCTCAAAAAACTTGAGGAACGCGTTACGAACCTCATCAGTGCTCATGTACATGCAGCTCTTCCTGAAAATAGTCGAGTTAGAATTTTGCGCTATTGTAGATCATGGTTAACGCTTCGACTAGTTTTCTCGCAGAAAAGAACGGAATGATGTGTTAATGCAACGTAAATCTATAAATCGTGCGGTTACTTAATATCAGTCCTCTTTATCAGAGCTCAGAGCATAGCTAATTTGTTCAAAACTATACCCCCGGTATTGAAGAAAACGCACCTGTTTGGCGTACTCTTTTTGGTCCTTAGCGTGGATTTCTTTAAATTTCTTCTCCGCTGCATTTTTTGCTAACTCGAACCAATCTTGTGGCTCTTCTTCCATTGCTTGATCAATAACTGAATCAGGCACTCGTTTTTGTTTCAGCTCTTGGCGAATTCGACGCTCTCCATACCCTTTATAGACATGTTGCCTTATCTGGCTTTTTGCGAAACGCAGATCATCAAGATAGTTATGATCTAAACAAAAATTGACAGCTTCTTGAATCGCATCGTCATCGTACCCTTTCATTACGAGCTTCTGAAACAGCTCATATTCTCCGTGATCACGCCGACTAAGAAGGTAAATCGCCATTTCTTTACTGGATAAAGTGGGAGGCTTACGTTGAAACATAATAAGTAATTGATTATTCCATCACACCAAATACAACAAAGCCCTGCTGTTGCAGGGCTTTAAATTTAGTAACCAGATAACTTTATAGCTCTTCTTGCTCTGGCATTTCACCTAACTCAGCGTCATCTGGTTGGATTTCTGCTGGAGTCAGTAAGAGCTCGCGTAATTTGGTGTCAATTTGCTGAGCAGCAGCTGGGTTTTCACGTAAGTACTTACATGCATTGGCTTTACCTTGGCCAATTTTATCACCATTGTAGCTATACCAAGCGCCAGCTTTTTCAACTAGCTTGTTCTTCACACCTAAGTCAATCAACTCACCTTCACGGTTAAAGCCTGCGCCGTACATAATCTGAGTTTCTGCTTGTTTGAACGGCGCCGCGATCTTGTTCTTAACCACTTTAATACGAGTTTCGTTACCCACCACTTCGTCGCCTTCCTTGATAGAGCCTGTGCGGCGAATATCAAGACGAACAGAAGCGTAGAATTTTAGTGCATTACCACCCGTTGTGGTTTCAGGATTACCAAACATCACACCAATCTTCATACGGATTTGGTTGATGAAAATACACATACAGTTTGACTGTTTCAGGTTACCCGTTAACTTACGCATAGCTTGGGAAAGCATACGAGCTTGAAGACCCATGTGGCTGTCGCCCATTTCCCCTTCAATTTCAGCTTTAGGTGTTAGAGCCGCAACCGAATCAACCACCATAACATCGATAGCGCCAGATCGAGCTAATGCATCACAGATCTCAAGCGCTTGTTCACCCGTATCTGGCTGAGAAACCAGTAGGGCATCAATATCTACACCCAGTTTCTTAGCGTAGACAGGATCCAAAGCGTGCTCGGCATCGATAAAGGCACAAGTTTTCCCCTCACGTTGTGCTGCTGCAATCAACTCAAGGGTTAACGTTGTTTTACCTGAAGATTCAGGGCCATATACTTCAACGATACGACCCATTGGCAGACCACCAGCACCAAGTGCGATGTCGAGAGAAAGTGAGCCTGTAGAGATGGTTTCAACATCCATAGCGCGGTTGTCACCAAGGCGCATAATAGAGCCTTTACCGAATTGCTTTTCAATCTGACCGAGCGCAGCGGCGAGCGCTTTCTGTTTGTTATCGTCCATCACTTTCTCCGATTTGTTCATCAATGCATTGATGATCTTTGAATTCTTCTGTTCTGCTCTGGAACCATCCTGAGCAATCAATGAAAATTATTATACTGTTGATTCATACAGTGTCTATAGCTGCAGACAATTTTTTTAGATATAGATTATATCTATTTAATTTATAAAAGTTTTTATTTTAAATCTCTCCGATTACTCACGCTGACTTACTTCTTCATACAGTACCTTTTGCGCAACTTCGACCGCTTGCCTGCGAACTTCACTCCGGTTGCCATCAAAGCTGTATGTCGCCGCTTTCAGCCATCCACTTTCATCAGCCCAAGCAAAACACACTGTACCTACAGGTTTTTCGACACTTCCACCATCCGGTCCTGCAATACCGCTGATGGATACGCCAATATTCGCCTTTGACTGCTTGATCGCACCTTGCACCATTTCAATAACAATTTCTTCACTCACCGCACCATACTCAACCAGTGTCGAATCTTTAACACCGAGCATTTCCATTTTCGCTTCATTACTGTACGTAATAAATGCACGATCAAACCAAGCAGAGCTGCCAGCAATATCGGTAATTGCGGCAGAGACACCACCACCGGTGCAAGACTCTGCAGTGGTCAGAATTAAATTATGCTGTTTCAGGCATTCGCCTAATTTTTGAGACAGTTTGTGCAACGCCGCCATATCTAAAACTCTCATTGTGACTTTTCGCCAATCCGTGATTCACGTATCCTAAGCCGCAATAGAAATAAACAAAAGATCTTAACCGTGAAAGCTGAACAAAAACATACGCCCATGATGCAGCAATACCTCAAGCTTAAGGCTGAGAACCCAGATATATTGCTGTTCTACCGAATGGGGGATTTCTATGAGCTTTTTTATGACGATGCTAAACGCGCATCCCAGTTGCTGGATATCTCACTAACAAAACGCGGCGCTTCTGCTGGTGAGCCAATACCAATGGCCGGCGTCCCGTTTCATGCCGTGGAAGGGTATTTGGCTAAGCTTGTTCAGCTAGGTGAATCAGTTGCGATCTGCGAACAAATTGGTGATCCCGCGACCAGCAAAGGCCCAGTAGAACGCAAAGTTGTTCGTATAGTGACACCGGGAACCGTCACCGATGAAGCCCTCCTCTCGGAACGTATCGACAATCTTATTGCCGCTATCTACCACCACGATGGTAAATTCGGGTACGCCACACTGGATGTCACGTCAGGGCGCTTTCAGCTTATGGAGCCCGAGACTGAAGAAGCGATGGCCGCAGAGCTCCAGCGGACCTCACCGAGAGAGCTATTATTTCCAGAAGATTTCGAACCCGTCGAACTGATGGCCGCTCGCAACGGTAATCGCCGTCGTCCCGTCTGGGAGTTTGAGTTGGATACCGCTAAGCAGCAGTTAAATCAACAGTTTGGTACTCGTGATCTTGTCGGTTTCGGCGTAGAACAAGCGAAGCTCGGGCTCTGCGCTGCGGGCTGTTTGATTCAGTATGTTAAAGACACACAACGTACCACTTTGCCGCATATTCGCTCTCTCACTTACGATCGTCAGGATCATTCTGTCATTCTTGATGCCGCGACTCGTCGCAATCTCGAAATTACTCAGAACCTCGCAGGCGGAACTGATAACACACTTGCTGAAGTGCTTGACCACACTGCCACACCAATGGGTAGCCGTATGTTGAAACGTTGGCTTCACCAGCCAATGCGCGACATCAACACCCTCAATCACCGCCTAGATGCGATCAGTGAGTTGAAAGAGTTGACTCTGTTTGCTGACTTACACCCCGTACTCAAACAGATCGGAGACATCGAACGTATCTTGGCGCGTCTCGCTTTGCGCAGTGCCCGCCCGCGTGATATGGCACGTTTACGTCATGCAATGCAACAACTGCCTGAATTATCTGAGTCTATGGCAACGCTAGCACACCCATATCTGGTTAAACTCGGTCAGTATGCCGCTCCGCAAGAGGAAGTCTGTGAACTTCTCGAACGTGCTATCAAAGAAAACCCACCCGTGGTGATCCGAGATGGTGGCGTCATCGCTGAAGGGTATAATGCTGAGCTCGACGAATGGCGAAAATTGGCCGACGGTGCGACTGAGTATCTGGAAAAAATGGAACAGGAAGAGCGTGAACGCCATGGCATAGATACGCTCAAAGTTGGTTATAACAACGTACATGGCTTCTTCATCCAAGTCAGCCGCGGACAAAGCTACTTGGTGCCACCACACTATGTTCGCCGTCAAACGCTGAAAAATGCAGAGCGTTACATCATTCCTGAGCTGAAAGAACATGAAGATAAGGTGCTTAACTCCAAATCGAAGGCATTGGCGCTTGAGAAACAGTTGTGGGAAGAACTGTTTGACCTTTTAATGCCCCATCTAGAAAAGCTGCAGAATTTGGCTTCAGCGATTGCCCAAATTGACGTGCTGCAAAACTTAGCCGAACGTGCCGATAGCTTAGATTACTGTCGCCCTGTACTGAATCAGCAAGCTGGTATCCACATTCAAGCAGGTCGCCATCCCGTGGTTGAACAAGTCCTTGAAGAACCGTTTATTGCTAACCCTATTGAGCTTAATCCACAACGTAAGATGCTGATCATTACTGGCCCAAACATGGGGGGTAAATCGACCTACATGCGTCAAACCGCGCTGATTGCACTGATGGCTCATATTGGTTCTTACGTACCGGCAGAATCAGCTCATATTGGTTCTATTGATCGCATTTTTACTCGCATCGGCGCCTCAGATGATCTTGCATCAGGCCGCTCAACGTTCATGGTTGAGATGACCGAAACCGCGAATATTCTTCACAACGCCACAGCAAACAGCTTAGTTTTAATGGATGAAATTGGTCGAGGCACCAGTACTTATGATGGTTTATCACTGGCTTGGGCAAGTGCAGAGTGGTTGGCAAAAGAACTCGGCTCCATGACCTTATTTGCCACCCACTATTTTGAGTTGACCGAGCTACCGAACCAAATACCGAATTTGGCTAACGTCCATCTAGACGCGGTTGAGCATGGCGATACCATTGCCTTTATGCACGCTGTTCAGGAAGGGGCCGCCAGTAAGTCTTATGGTCTCGCCGTTGCTGGGCTCGCTGGCGTGCCAAAAAGCGTGATCAAAAATGCCCGAGCGAAACTGACTCAGCTTGAACAGCTTAGCCATGGCGACAATAGCAATACCACCAGCAGCGCAGTAGACATTGCTAATCAACTGAGCCTGATTCCAGAGCCAAGTGAAGTGGAAGAGGCGCTATCAGGCATCGACCCTGACGACCTCACTCCTAGACAGGCATTGGAAGCTCTTTATCGGCTGAAAAAATTAATGTAGTAAAAACAAAACGGCAGCTCTTCACTTATAGCGGAGCTGCCGTTTGGTTTCTTAGCGCATAAATTTCTGTTTAGAGCTTTCTGCGCAGTAGCATCAATGCCACTGATAAAAAGACGATGCTTGGCATCACAGCACCGAAGACTGGTGGAATGCTATAAACCAAACTGAGTGGGCCAAAGAATTCACTGGAAATATAGAAAGTAAAACCGGCTACCACACCAGATAGAATACGTGCCCCCATTGTTACACTGCGCAGTGGGCCAAAGATGAACGACAGCGCCATCAGCATCATTACCGCAATAGAGAATGGCTGAGTGACTTTGCGCCACAAGGCCAACTCATAACGAGAGGCGTCCTGCTCAGAAGCCTTGAGGTAAGTAACATAATCATATAAACCGCTCAGTGATAGCTCTTCGGGCTTGACCGTCACTACCGCCAATTTGTCAGGCGCTAAAGAGGTCGTCCAACGATACTCAGGCAAATTGGTTTTGGAGATTTCCACTTCATCCAACATCTCCGTTAACTGAACGTCTTTCATTACCCAAGTGTTATCGGACAAATAATCCACTTCCGCTGCATGCACGACACTCTCCAACTGTTTATCATTGTTGAAACGCCACATATTCAAGCCATAAAGTTTATCGTCTTCAACTTTACCAAGAAAAATAAAATCGTTCGCATCACGTGCCCAGACACCGGTTCTCACCGACATGATCGCTCCGCCAGACGTGGTAAAAGCACGCAGGTCACGCGCCATCTTCTGAGCTTGGGGCGCACCCCACTGGCCAAGTAACGTCACTAACACCATCAAAGGCACAGCTGTCTTCAATACCGACAATCCGATATCCAATTTCGAGTAGCCCGCCGCCTGCATGACCACCAGTTCAGAACTCGAAGCAAGCATCCCCAAGCCAATCAAAGCACCAAGCAAAGCCGCCATAGGGAAAAACATTTCAACATCACGAGGAATACTCAGCAGTACGTAGAACAAAGCTTGAAGTAAGTCGTAGCTACCCTGACCCACTTTGCGTAACTGCTCCACATACTTAATGATCGCAGACAAGCCAACAAAGGTCGCGAGCACCAGCGATGTGGTTGCAATGATGGTTCTGCCAATATAAAGATCGAGAATTTTAAACACGACTTATGCTGCCTTCTTTTTTCTTTGTCTTAGTTTGTCTTTAAAGCGTCGCATTGGAATGCTGTCCATGGAGTTAATACCGACTGCGGTCAACAACAAAGCCGCGTTGATCGGCCACATACCAATAAAGGAAGGGATTGAGCCATCTTCCAACGCAGATTTAGTCGCACTGATTGAAAGGAAATACGCCAAGTAGATAAGAATCGCTGGACCCATTTTAGCAAATCGTCCTTGACGTGGATTTACTGCCGACAGCGGTACAACCAGCATGGTTAGAAGTGGGATACACACCACCAACGAAATTCGCCATTGCAATTCAGCTTGAGCGCGCGGATCTGGGTTAGAAACAAGCTGCATGGTTGGAATCGCTTCCCAGTCACGCCCTTTGGGTTTCACGTCACGCTGACCAATCAAACCTTCGTATTGGTCGAAGTCGGTTACCATATAATCAACGCGCGTTGGTACACCTTCATAACGCGTACCGTCGTACATGCGAATGACCTGGCGCCCATCACTCAGCTCTTTCACTTCACCGGACTGCGAAAAGGAAACGCTCGGCAAAATCGAATCACGTGGGCGCATCTGTGCTACAAATACATGCTTAAGTTGCTTGCCTTCAATATCATCAATAAAGACCACAGAAGAGCCATCCGGTGTCCCTTGGAACTGCCCTTTCTGTAAAAGATCCACGCTGTTCTCAGCTTCCACTTCTTCCTGTAGCTGAATTAGCTTCTCCTGACTCATTGGCGAAAACACAAAGGCATTAGCTGCGGCAATCACACCCGTGATAACGGCCAAATACAAGGCTGCACGAATAAGGAATTTATTTCCTATTCCGGTTGCATTCATAACGGTTATTTCACTTTCCGCGTACAGGCGGCCGAAAGTAAGCAAAATACCGAGGAATAGGCTCAATGGTAGCATCAATAGCCCCATTGACGGCATGCTCAAACCTACGTAGTGCATTACCAGACCCGCAGGAATATCCCCATCCGAAGCATCCGCTAAAACTTTGATCAATTTTTGGCTTAAAAACACTAAAAACAGGATAAAAAATATCGCTAACTGGCTCTTGAGTGTCTCGCGGATCAAATATCTAACAATAATCACGCTGAAATTACCTATACAAAACTTGTTTTTTTAATTGAATCACTATAATTTCCCGTTGAACCTTTTATTTTTAAATTTTTTGGCTAACTGTTAACGCGCTTATTTAAAAGTAGTTCCGATTAAGGAATCAACAAGTAAGACGCCATTATCTAACATTTAGTTCTATTTGTCTTCAGGATGTAGGAGTACGCATGGAGTTCAGTGTAAAGAGTGGTAGCCCGGAAAAGCAACGCAGCGCTTGTATCGTTGTAGGTGTATTCGAACCACGTCGCCTTTCTCCAGTTGCTGAACAGCTCGATAAAATCAGCGACGGCTATATCAGTTCACTACTTCGCCGTGGTGATCTGGAAGGAAAACCAGGACAGATGCTACTTCTGCATCAAGTACCGGGTGTTTTGTCTGAACGTGTTTTACTTGTCGGTTGTGGCAAGGAACGTGAATTAGGCGAGCGTCAGTACAAAGAAATTATTCAGAAAACAATTAACACTCTGAATGAAACAGGTTCGATGGAAGCGGTCTGCTTCCTAACTGAGCTGCATGTCAAAGGCCGCGATACTTACTGGAAAGTTCGTCAAGCAGTCGAAGCAACAAAGGATGGCTTGTACACCTTTGATCAATTCAAGAGTGTAAAACCGGAAACTCGTCGCCCACTGCGTAAACTGGTATTCAACGTACCTACACGTCGTGAATTAAACCTAGGTGAAAAAGCGATCACCCATGGCCTTGCCATCGCTTCAGGTGTCAAAGCATCGAAGGATCTTGGCAACATGCCGCCAAACATCGCCAACCCTGCTTACCTTGCTTCTCAGGCACGTCGTCTGGCCGATGATTATGAGACCATCACCACCAAAATCATCGGTGAGCAAGAGATGGAAAAGCTGGGCATGACTTCCTACCTAGCGGTCGGTCGTGGCTCAAAGAACGAATCTATGATGTCTATCATGGAGTACAAGGGCAACCCAGATCCCGAAGCGAAGCCAATCGTGCTGGTTGGTAAAGGGCTGACTTTTGATTCTGGCGGTATCTCACTTAAGCCAGGTGAAGGCATGGATGAGATGAAATACGACATGTGTGGCGCAGCATCTGTCTTCGGAACCATGAAGTCACTGGCGAAGCTGAACCTGCCAATCAATGTCATTGGTGTCCTTGCTGGCTGTGAGAACATGCCGGGCAGCAATGCTTACCGCCCTGGCGACATCCTAACCACAATGTCAGGTCAAACGGTTGAAGTGCTCAACACCGATGCGGAAGGCCGTTTGGTTCTTTGTGATGCACTGACGTACGTTGAACGCTTCGAGCCAGATTGTGTCGTGGATGTTGCCACACTGACAGGCGCGTGTGTGATTGCACTGGGTCACCACATCAGCGGTGTGGTTTCTAACCACAACCCTCTTTCTCACGAGTTGGTTAATGCGTCTGAGCAAGCAAGCGATCGCGCATGGCGTCTTCCAATGGCGGATGAGTACCATGAACAGTTGAAGAGCCCATTTGCTGATATGGCAAATATTGGTGGTCGACCTGGCGGCACCATCACGGCTGGCTGCTTCCTGTCAAAATTTGCCAAAAAGTACAACTGGGCCCACATTGACATCGCAGGAACGGCGTGGAAGTCAGGCGCGGCGAAGGGCTCAACAGGTCGTCCGGTCTCAATGCTTGTCCAGTTCTTACTGAACCGCAGTGGCCAAGAGACAGAAGAGTAATTTCTGAACAAATTCTAAAGGGCCGCAAGGCCCTTTTTTATTCGGAATGATTATGCCAAACGCGACGTTTTACATCATTAAGCCTGATTCACCGCAAGCCAACCGACAGGGCTTTGAACAATATGTTTTGTTTCTGGCAGGTCACTTTGCCAAACAAGGCGCTAAGGTTTATCTCCATTGTCATAATAAGCAGCATGCTGAGCAGTTAGCGGAGTGTTTCTGGCAAGTGGATGCCGAACAATATCTGGCTCATAACCTCAATGGTGAAGGGCCGAAATATGGCACAGGCATTGAAATCGGATACCAAGGCGTAAAGCCCTCATGGAATCGTCAACTGGTAATAAATTTGGCGGAAAATGAGACAACCTTTGCGAACAAGTTTGCAGAGGTGGTAGACTTCGTCCCTTGCGAAGAAAAAGCCAAGCAACTGGCGCGAGAACGATATAAAATCTATCGCCAAGCGGGTTATCAGCTACAAACGATCGACATCGCACACAACTAATGGTCAATCCTTATAGCTAAGCTCTCCTTCTAGAGAGTTCACTTATAAAGATTGACTTAGAATTAAACCAGACCTATCTGCAGAATATCTATAGCTATGGAAAAGACATACAACCCAACTTCAATCGAACAAGCGTTATACCAAGCTTGGGAAGAGAAAGGCTACTTTAAGCCACACGGTGACACGACGAAAGAATCATACAGCATCATGATCCCGCCACCGAACGTCACTGGTAGCCTACACATGGGCCACGCGTTCCAAGATACAATCATGGATACTCTGATCCGTGCTGAACGTATGAAGGGCAAAAACACCCTTTGGCAGGTAGGTACTGACCACGCTGGTATCGCTACTCAGATGGTTGTTGAGCGTAAAATCGCAGCAGAAGAAGGTAAAACCAAACATGACTACGGTCGTGATGCCTTCATCGACAAGATCTGGGAATGGAAAAACGAATCTGGTGGCACAATCACTAAGCAGCTTCGTCGTCTAGGTGCATCAGTAGACTGGGACCGTGAGCGTTTCACAATGGATGACGGTCTATCTAACGCGGTTCAAGAAGTATTCGTTCGCCTGTATGAAGAAGACCTGATCTACCGTGGTAAGCGTCTAGTAAACTGGGATCCTAAACTGCACACTGCAATTTCTGATCTTGAAGTTGAAAACAAAGACAAAAAAGGCCACATGTGGCACTTCCGCTACCCGCTAGCGGATGGCGTTAAAACAGCTGAAGGTAAAGACTACATTGTTGTTGCGACAACTCGTCCAGAAACCATGCTTGGTGATACGGGTGTTGCTGTAAACCCAGAAGATCCACGTTACAAAGATCTGATCGGCAAAGAAATTCTTCTTCCAGTCGTTGATCGCCGCATTCCTATTGTGGGTGACGAGCACGCTGATATGGAGAAAGGTACTGGTTGTGTGAAGATCACTCCTGCACACGATTTCAATGACTATGAAGTAGGTAAACGTCACCAGCTACCGATGATCAACATCCTAACTTTCAATGCTGACATTCGTGATGCTGCGGAAGTATTCACCACTAACGGTGAAGCAAGTGATGTGTACTCAACAGAGCTACCTGCTAAGTACCACGGCATGGAGCGCTTTGCTGCGCGTAAAGCTATCGTTGCAGAATTTGAAGAGCTAGGCCTTCTAGACGAAATCAAAGATCACGACCTAACCGTTCCTTACGGCGACCGTGGCGGTGTGGTTATCGAACCAATGCTAACTGACCAGTGGTACGTGCGTGCTGCACCTCTTGCTGAGCCTGCTGTTAAAGCGGTTGAAGATGGTGAGATTCAGTTCGTGCCTAAGCAGTACGAAAACATGTACTTCTCTTGGATGCGTGACATTCAAGACTGGTGTATCTCTCGTCAGCTTTGGTGGGGTCACCGTATCCCAGCTTGGTACGACAACGACGGCAACGTCTATGTAGGTCGTACTGAAGAAGAAGTACGTGCAAACAATAACCTTGCACCTGTTGTAGTTCTTCGCCAAGACGACGACGTACTCGATACATGGTTCTCTTCTGCGCTATGGACTTTCGGTACTCAGGGCTGGCCTGAGCAAACTGAAGACCTGAAGACATTCCACCCTTCAGACGTTCTAGTAACGGGCTTCGACATCATCTTCTTCTGGGTTGCACGTATGATCATGATGACCATGCACTTCAACAAAGATGAAAACGGCAAGTCACAAGTACCATTTAAGACGGTTTACGTAACGGGCCTAATCCGTGACGAAAACGGCGACAAGATGTCTAAGTCTAAGGGTAACGTACTTGACCCTATCGACATGATCGATGGTATCGACCTTGAGTCTCTAGTAGAGAAGCGTTGTGGCAACATGATGCAGCCTCAGCTAGCGAAGAAGATCGAGAAGAACACACGTAAGACTTTCGAAAACGGTATCGAACCATACGGTACTGATGCACTGCGCTTTACTCTTGCTGCAATGGCCTCAACGGGTCGCGACATCAACTGGGATATGAAGCGTCTAGAAGGTTACCGCAACTTCTGTAACAAGCTATGGAACGCAAGCCGCTACGTTCTGATGAATACAGAAGAGCAAGACTGTGGCTTTGGTGAAGGCGAGATCGAGTACTCACTTGCGGACAAGTGGATCGAGTCTCAATTTGAGCTAGCCGCTGCCGATTTCAATGGCCACATTGATAACTATCGCTTGGATATGGCCGCGAATACAATTTACGAGTTCATCTGGAACCAATTCTGTGACTGGTACTTAGAGCTTACTAAACCAGTACTTTGGAAAGGTAGCGAAGCTCAACAACGTGGTACTCGCCGTACGCTAATCACGGTTCTTGAGAAGACACTGCGTCTGGCTCACCCAGTGATCCCATACATCACTGAAACAATCTGGCAGAGCGTTAAACCACTTGTTGAAGGCGTAGAAGGTGACACCATCATGCTTCAGGCTCTTCCTCAATACGACGAAGCGAACTTCAACCAAGCCGCACTGGATGACATCGAGTGGGTTAAGTCATTCATCACGAGTATCCGTAACCTACGTGCTGAGTACGACATCAATCCAGGCAAACCGCTCGAAGTGATGCTGAAAGCTGCGAGCGCAGAAGATGCAGCGCGTCTAGAAGCGAACAACCAAGTGCTTGTTTCTCTCGCGAAACTTGAGTCTGTACGTGTGCTAGAAGCGGGTGAAGAAACGCCTGCATGCGCAACCGCTCTTGTGGCGAAGTCTGAGCTAATGATCCCAATGGCCGGGCTTATCGACAAAGACGCTGAACTTGCTCGTCTCGATGGCGAAATCAAGAAGACTCACGGCGAAATCAAGCGTATCGAAGGCAAGCTAGGCAACGAAGGTTTTGTAGCTAAAGCACCGAAAGCGGTTGTCGCGAAAGAGCGAGAGAAGCTAGAAGGTTATAAAGAAACGCTAGTGAAGCTTGAAGAGCAAAAGACCACAATTGCTGCGCTATAAACCGGTGATGTGTTAACTAAAAGGCAGCGAAATCGCTGCCTTTTTTGTATCAGCTATTGACGAGCAGCGTCAATCCGCTGTTTGAAGTCAGGGTGAGTACTCATCCACTCGGGTATTTCTAACCCACCTTGTTGCCTAAACAATTCAAACATTTCAGCCATTGACGCACTACTTCCATAGATGGCTTGCATAGCCTGTATGGCATACACATCCGCTTCAATTTCCGCTTCTCGAGAGTGACCATTGGAGAGGAAGAACACCCCCACTCCAGCCAGATTATCCACCACTCCTGAACTTTCCCCAGTTAAGAGTGCAACGCCCACCGAAAGCAAGCTCGAGTGGACCAATCGCTTCATCATATGACGATGATGAACATGGCCTAGCTCGTGAAGGATAATGCTATCGAGTTGTTGTTCATTCTCAGCCAGACTAACCAAGTCGTCGAGCAACACGATTTTCCCACCCGGCAATGCAAATGCATTGGCGCCAAGCTCTGAGGAGCGAAACACCACTTCAATGGGATAAGGTAACGCTTCCAGCTGTGTGACATGCTGAGCCACACGTTGGCGGATCGCTTGCTGCTCTTGCTGACTCAACTCGCTCTCTTGCCAGCTATTATCAAAGCTTTCGAGAACTTTATCGCCCAATGCCATTGCAACGTAATCAGGGATAGCATTGGCGACCTTGTCACTGGTCCATGGCAATACATAAAAGTAACTGCCCAATACAACTCCGATACACACTACCGCTGACAACAACCACGCGAACCAGTTAGCTTCCATTTTATCAATGGTGCTGCTTCTGCGATTTCGTTCCAGCCAGTGGCTCACTTCTGTCGTTCTTTCAACCACAAAAACCCAGCCATCGGGAAACTTGAATCGCACAGGTAGGCTACCAACAGGGACACTGATCTCAGCGTATTGCTGGTCACAACTGATGATTTGACCTTCAACGCGCAAACTTAACGCATTAGCTTGTGTCACATCCAGCTTAGCAGGATGGCGCTCCGAGCTTCGTGGCGGAAACGCCACCCCATCAAACATCATTAGCTAATTCCGATACCTAAATCGAAGGCTTGAGCCACTTCATCCGATATCGCAGATTGAACGTTCGAGTCTTTATCTGTCGCTTTCAGCAGGCTCATATCACCAAATACTGCGGTATTATCGGCAACATAGCGAGAGGTTCTTACCATGACCCAAGGTCGGGCAATACTCAATGTAACGACCTGAAGCAAGAAGTTAGAGATAACCAACCAAGTGTAACCTCTGGCGGTAAAGGTCGAGTTAAAGGTATAGTGGTTGTCTGATTCTTGCTCCAGTTTAGCTTGCAGTTGTTCGAAAATGTAATTACGAACTCGAGTCGTTGTATACGCGGTCAAGCCAATGGTCAGAACGATGATTGCTAGATAAGCCACAATGAAGACCGTAAACTGGGATGCGCCCATTAACGAACTGTAATCACCATTCTGGATAGCCGTAAGGTCAAAGCCACTGAAAATCGTCAGAGACAACGCAATCATAAGGATGATGGACGCAGCAATACCCAGCCCCATCGCTTTCAGATAGGTCTTAACAAAGAAGCCCGTTTCCAATTCTGCACTGAACTTCCAGTCACCATACCGATAACCATTGGTGAAATACTTATGTGCGCCAACCACAACCCATGCGTATAGCACAGACAAGAAGACAAAGAATGCGATTCCTAGTACTGCAGCTGCGACACCTGACATCCCTGCGATTGCGACAATTGCGGCAATATAGATAGCAATGGCGACTAGCGCTCCCAAGCCACGCCCCATCAGTGATAGGTAAGCATCTTTCAATGACGAGTCAAAAGAAAAGTGAACATTGCGGTAACTCGTCATAGCAGCATCAAATCGAGCGTTGCTCCATAGTAGCCAAGGTAAAGCCACATAAAAAACCAAAAGCAACACAAAACTCACCTCAGGAAAGAATGCGTTGGCAATAGCCCAAATACCAAGAACCGCAACAGCCACTAGACGCCCCTTGAGAATTTGCATCGGCTGAGCGTGATATTCAAAGTTATCACTATCTACATAGGTATTGCCGTAGAAATAGCGCTTTGTTCTGACTTTGGCCCAAGCGGAATAGATGCCAAAAGTAATAATGCTAAGCAAAACATTGACTATCCATATGCCAAAGAACTCGCCTCCCTTCCCCCTAAACTCAACGGGGTTTGTGATATGTTTATGTTCCATTTCTTTATTTTCCTGACGTTATTGACTAAAACACAAGCCGAATAATTTCTTACATTTCATTCCTAGCGTCTATGTCTTAATAACAAGAAAATGCAACCAGTTGATATACATCACAAACAACACTGCCCCTCGATACAATAATTTTACATATAGCGAACAATAAGGACATTTGGTGGTTGAGCTTCAGGCGTTTATATCGAACTTTACACCTTACTTATACGTATTTTTGTCGTTTAATGCTCTTTTCAAATTGACTCATCTACAATGAACTGAGGTGCCATGAAAAAAGGTATAGAGAAGTTGAAGAAGTTCTTGCTCGGTATTCCACTATTATCATGTTTTATCTGTGCGCAGGCGTATGCTGAGAACATAGATAAAACGGT
Source organism: Vibrio sp. Isolate23 (assembly GCF_022398095.1). Lineage (NCBI taxonomy): Bacteria > Pseudomonadati > Pseudomonadota > Gammaproteobacteria > Vibrionales > Vibrionaceae > Vibrio > Vibrio sp. Isolate23. The sequence goes on along the minus strand of NZ_JAKEUV010000013.1, from coordinate 48,435 downwards.
TAGAATCACAGCTGGAGAGTGGCCACCATTTATCGGCCAAAACCTTGAAGGGTATGGTGTTGTCGCTCAAACCATCACTCAAGCATTTGCACTTCAAGGTTATAAAGTGACTTATACTTTTTATCCTTGGGCCAGAGCGTATGAAAAGGCACAAAGCGGAGAGTTCGACGCCACCGCCGTCTGGATGTTCGATGAAGAGCGAACACAGCATTTTTACTACAGCAAACCGGTCTCACAAGAGCAGTTTGTTTTCTTCCACCACAAGGACTTAGACTTTGAATGGTCAGAGATCGAAGATTTAAAAGGCTACAAACTAGGCGGAGGGCTGGGTTACAGCTATGGACCTGAACTGGACGCACTTATAGAGTCAAAGGGCGTTACTATGAGCCGAGTTAACAGCCCCAGTCAGAATCTGCTACGACTCAACCACCACCGAATTGAAGTTTATCCAGAAGAGCGACAGATAGGCTTGTACAACCTCAGTCAGCAAACCAAAGATGTTCAGAACAATATTACCTATCACCCCAAGCCCTTTCTCAATAACGATGGCTTCGTAATGTTTTCCAAACAGAGTCCAAGAGGAAAGGAGCTGCTAGCCATATTTAATCAAGGCTTACTCAAATGGCGTCAGCAGCAAAATGAGCACTAAACCACTCGATTTTGTTCTCTCCCTTCTATAAAGGCGGTAATGTTATCCATCAATATATTCGACAGGTTCTGAATCGATGAGTCACTTCCCCACGCTACATGAGGTGTCAGCAATAAATTCGGCAAATCCATATTCGCCAGTAACGGGTTGCTTTCGTCAGCAGGCTCCTGCGTGAAGACATCCACACCCGCTCCAGCAATCGTGCCATGCTTTAATGCCGCAACCAGAGCCCCTTCGTCGACTAATCCCCCGCGGCCAGTATTGATCAGTAGGCTTCCGGGTTTCATTTGCGCCAACTCATTTTCTCCAATCAAGTTACGTGTGGCCTCAGTCAACGGACAATGCAGTGTGATCACATCAGCCATCATTAATACCTGTTCAAAGGGTAAATAGCCTTCCCGACAGGCATCAGCCCCTCTGTGTTCGGCATAAATAACTTGCATCCCGACCGCTTTAGCCAACGCCGCTGTCGCCAGGCCAAGTGCCCCTGAACCAATCACTCCCAGCGTAGATCCTGCAACATCACCAATTGGGTGAGTGAAAAAGCAAAACTGCTGATTACGTTGCCACTCTCCTTTGGCGATATCGTTATGGTAGCCATGTAAATTGCGTCTGAGAGCGAAGATCATGCCGATAACATGCTCCGGCACCGACTGTGTGGCATAACCTTGGACATTCGTCACCGCAATCCCCTGTGCTCGACAATAATCGATATCAACATTGTTAAACCCAGTCGCCGATATGGCAATCAATTGAAGTTCGGGCAATTGAGATAAAACTTGCTGGTCTAGCACCACCTTATTGGTAATCACAATTTGGGCGCCTTTCAGGCGCTCCACCACCAGCTCAGAGCTGGTGAAATCATATTCAATCCACTGGTGGTCAAAAGGAAAGTGAGGTAATTCGATATGAGTGGGGATCGTGGCGCGATCCAAAAAAACAACATTAGGCAGCGACATGGTTTCTCCTTCCGCTGCCTATAGTGAAATCATGGACGTGGCAGCGTTTTATAGTCCGGCAATTCTCGCACAGGATCGAAATAGTTAAAGATCAATGCCTCCGCTTCAGGATAGAAATCACAAGGAACAAAAATACTGCGTAGACGTTCATCTTGAGGATGGTAAAAACTCAATTCAGCCGCATGCAGTTCAAGACGGTTGGAGAATTTGAAGGCTTCACCCTGTGAATAGAACTCATCTCCAACAATCGGATGCCCTAACGACTGCATATGCACACGCAGCTGATGTGAACGCCCTGTAATAGGCAGTAACCTGACAATGGTGGTCTGATCTTCGCGCTTTGCCACCTCAAATAAGGTCTGTGATGGCTTACCCTGCTCAAAACAAACTTTCTGCTTCGGCCGATTTGGCCAATCGCAAATCAGTGGAAGATCCACTTCCCCCGCATCCTGCTCTACATGCCCCCACACACGAGCATAGTAGACCTTGTGAGTAAGGCGGAACTGAAACTGCTTTTTTAGTGCTGATTCTGTGGGTTTGTCCTTGGCAAATAACATCAGCCCTGATGTTGACATATCAAGACGGTGGACCGGTTGAATGTCAGGATAGAGTGCCTTTAATCGACTCCACATGCTGTCATAGTGCTCAGCCGCGCGTCCAGGAACAGATAAAAGGCCAGACGGCTTATTCACCACAAGGATACCTTGATCCTCAAATACTCGCTCAATCCAAGGTTCGGTGGGCGGGTAATAGTCCTGCATGGCCATAAAATATCTCAATACTACTTATAACTCACCCAGTATATCAGACTCAGGGTTGTGACAGAGTTTCCACATCCAAGTCTATTTTAGCTCTTTTTATGTAAATAATATTTAACACTCTGATTACGTATGATATTGGTTTTACCATTGACAAGAAAAACACTAAAACACGACATCAAGGAATACAAATGGAAACGATCTCCACTTCAGAGAGCCACGCTAAATACTCTCTGGCACAACTTGTCCGTTCGCTAGGCCCAGGGATAATGATGGCTGCCGCTGCCGTCGGAGGGTCACATTTAGTTGCTTCGACCAAAGCCGGAGCTATTTACGGTTGGCAACTGGCGGTATTAATTCTGCTGGTCAACTTTTTTAAATACCCATTTTTCCGCGCCAGTATTCAGTACACAATGGGGACAGGGGAAAGTCTAGTCGAAGGCTACTCAAAACTTGGTCGTCCGTATCTGTGGTTATTTGTTACGTTAAGTGTCATTTCCGGTATCGTCAATACCGCTGCTTTATTGTTATTCAGTGCTAGCTTACTTGGGTACTTTATCCCCGTGGAGCTCTCCACCACAACCTTATGTTTGATTGTTCTAGCGACCTGCTTGACGATTCTGTTTGCTGGCCACTACAAAGCTCTCGACTCCTTATCCAAAATCATTATGGCGGTACTGACCATTGCAACCCTGACTGCGGTCGCTATTGCCGCAGGTAACCCTGTCGAAGCGGCTCCTGCTTTTGAAGCGCCCTCACCTTGGTCCATTGCTGCTATCGGATTTATCGTCGTCACCATGGGGTGGATGCCAGCTCCGATTGAAATTTCCAGCCTGACTTCAATGTGGCTTAAAAGTCAGCAACGCCACCAAAAGGTAACGGCTCGTTCCGCCTTGTTTGATTTTAATGTGGGCTACATAGGTACAGCGATTCTAGCGATTGTTTTCCTTGCGCTGGGTACTTTGGTCTTACACGGGAGCAATATTGAATTATCTCAATCGGGTGTAGGATTTTCGCATCAATTGGTCGGTCTATATGCATCAACCATTGGCGAATGGTCACGTTACCTAATTGCAGCCGTCGCGTTCTTCTGTATTTTTGGCAGTACGATTACGGTGATTGATGGCTACGCTCGAGTGATTTCAGAATCTCAACGCCTACTGCATAAGCAAAAAGAGATGAGACCCAAAGTGACGCAAGGGTGGATGCTACTGATTTCCGCAGCGGCACTGTCGATCATCGTTTTCTGGGCAGCAGCACTACTGCCTATGCTCGACTTTGCGATGATTCTAGCCTTTATGACCACGCCATTCTTTGCGCTGCTTAACTATATTCTGGTTTCAAAATCTCAGTTGCCAGAGCCTTTGGCGCTCAGCAATAAACTAAAATGGCTTTCCATCACAGGCCTCGTCTACCTGTTTGGTTTCTTAGCGGTATTTGTGTGGTGGAAGTGGCTGATGTAGCCAAATTGCGACCAACAAAAAAGGCCTTCAAATGAAGGCCTTTTACTGCAAGTTGCGTAAAATCAGTTGTGGGACACCACGATCATACGTAGTGAGTCTAGCTGGTACTGAGCTTGAGCAATGTAGCCATTGAGCTCTTTAATTTGCGCTTCAATCGCGGCAAGCTCCTCATCACGAATGTTTGGGTTTACCGCTTTCAAAGCTTGTAGTCGTTCCAACTCCGCATTCAAGCTCGCCTGCATTTCCTGCTGCGCCTCTGCACGTACGGCTTCGACTTTTTCGACGATCAGCGCTTCACCTGCGGTGATCATTTGATGGACTTGAGCCTGAACTGATGACACCAGTTTGGTCGCCATGTGACGGCCTACCGGGCTAAGCTGGCGGTTAAAGCTTTCAAACTCAACCTGCTGTGATAAGTCACTGCCTTTACCATCCAACATCAAACGGATTGGTGTTGTTGGCAGAAAGCGACTGATACCACTACGCTTTGGCGCCTGCGCATCGACTTTATACACCAACTCAAGCAGCATGGTGCCTACTGGCAACGCTTTGTTCTTCAGCAAAGAGACTGCGGTTGCGCCAACGCCTTCACTCATCAATAGGTCGATACCACCCTGAATCATCGGGTGCTCCCAACTGATGAAGTTCATGTCTTCACGAGACAACGCTGTTTCACGATCAAAGGTGATCGTCGCACCTTCATAAGGCAGACCAGGATAACTTGGTACCATCATGTGTTCAGATGGCGTCACCACCAAGGCATTTTCCCCTTTGTCGTCCTGATTAAGACCAATGGTATCAAACAGACTCAACGCAAAGGTCACCAGATTGGTATCACCATCGGTGGCCGCAATCTTATCGACGATCTGCTGAGCTTTTTCGCCACCATTGGAATGCATTTCCAGTAAGCGGTCTCGCCCTTGCTCAAGTTGAGATTTGAGCTCTTTATTCATCGCAGCCGATTCGCTAATCACATCATCGAGTTCGGTCACGTCACCCGAAGCCAGCATTTCAATCAAACGATCAGAGAACTTGTCATACACCGCGCGACCTGTCGGGCAAGTTTCAGCAAACGCATTTAGACCTTCATCGAACCAACGCGCCAGAATTGCCTGTGACGTTTGCTCCAGATAAGGAACGTGAATATCAATATCACGACTCTGACCAATACGGTCAAGGCGACCAATACGCTGCTCAAGTAAGTCGGGGTTGAACGGCAAATCGAACATCACCAGTTGGTTTGCAAACTGGAAGTTACGACCTTCTGAGCCAATTTCACTACAGATAAGGACCTGAGCGCCACCCTCTTCCTGCGCAAAGTAAGCGGCTGCTTTATCGCGTTCCAGAATCGACATACCTTCGTGGAACACGGTGGCACGGATACCTTCACGCTCACGCAGCGCCTGCTCTAGCTGCAACGCTGTGCTAGCACGAGAAGCAATAACCAAAATCTTGTCACTGCGCTTTTGTTTGATCTTCTCAATCAGCCAATTGACACGTGAATCAAATTGCCACCAGCTGGCATCATCGCCTTCAAACTCTTGGAAGATTTCTTCTGGGTAAAGATTTTTCAGCGCACGTGCTTCAGGGCTAATTTTGCCACCAATCATGCCCGATACACGCATAGACGTCGTGTACTGCTGAGGGATCGGCATTGGTAGCAGATTAACGTTACGTACCGGGAAGCCTTTGATCGCTGCTCGGGTGTTACGGAACAACACACGACCAGTACCATGACGGTCCATCAGGTTGTCAATCAGTTCCTGACGAGCTGCAGCTTTGGCTTCTTCTTCACTGTCGCTTTCAATAATGCGGAACAGAGGCTCAACATCCTGCTCGGACAACAACTCAGTAATCTGATTTTTAGCGTCATTCTCAAGCTGTTGACCAGAGAACAACGCACTCACCGAATCCGCTACTGGCGCGTATTGCTCTTCTTCTTCAACAAATGCTTGGTAATCATAGAAGCGGTCTGAATCGAGCAAACGCAAGCGGGCAAAGTGACTCTCACGTCCTAATTGCTCTGGGGTTGCGGTCAGAAGAAGTACCCCAGGTGTGCGCTCAGCTAACCCTTCAATCACCTGATATTCACGGCTTGGCTGCTCTGGGCTCCATTCTAGATGGTGTGCTTCATCGACAACCAGCAGATCCCACTCGCCTTCGAGCGCTTGCCCAAAACGCTTACGGCTCTTGCGTAAGAAATCCAGTGAACACAGTACATATTGCTGGGTATCAAACGGATTATCTGAATCAGCAAACGCCTCAATACAGCGCTCTTCATCAAAAATCGAGAAATGCAGATTGAAGCGGCGCATCATCTCGACCAACCATTGATGCTGCAACGTTTCCGGTACCACAATCAAGATACGCTCCGCTCGGCCCGCCAACACCTGCTGGTGGATGATCATCCCAGCTTCAATGGTTTTGCCTAGACCGACTTCATCGGCTAACAAAACGCGAGGCGCATGGCGACGACCAACTTCATGAGCAATGTATAGCTGGTGAGGAATCAAACCAGCACGCATACCACACAAGCCACGCATCGGGCTTTTGTGCTGCTCGTATTGGTTGATTAGTGCACGGTAACGGAGCACAAAGTTGTCCATGCGATCAATCTGACCGGCGAACAGTTTATCTTGCGGCTTGTTAAATCGAATTTGATTACTGAGCATGATTTCGCGCAGCATCACCTCTTGTTCTCCGCTGTCTTCGCGAGTGCCTATGTAGGCAAACAGACCTTGGTCCTCGACCACTTGCTCAATTTTAAGTGACCAGCCTTGCTGACTGTCAACAACATCGCCAGCATTAAAGGTGACTCGGGTAACCGGTGCATCATTGCGAGCGTACACTCGGTTCTCTTCCGACGCTGCAAACATCAGCGTCACAGTGCGAGCATCCAATGCTACAACCGTCCCTAAACCTAAATCGCTTTCCGTATCGCTGATCCAACGCTGGCCCAAAGCAAATGTCATGAATCGACTACCTCACCTGTTTAATTCAAAAATGGGTCTATTTATCTTAGTTGTTCTTACGTGACTTGAAAGGCAGCTGACGGGGAAACAAATGGCCAGCCGTCACGTCAAAAAGGTCGCTCATATTACTCGAAGCTGTGATGTTGGTCACGCACAAACGCCTCAAAAAACAACAAATTTTTCTTCATCTTTTGCATGACATCAAAGTGTAAGAAAAGAGTGGCACATCTAAAAAAGAGAGTTGGGAATCTGACTTATACTCACAGATGAGAATGCAGGCTATCGCGTCAATTTTTCGACTGGCACGAGAGATGCATTATTCGGATGACGATCAACACGGGTTTGTAGCGTATCAGCTAACCGACAGCGATCTCTGAGCGACTTAGCGATAGGCTACAAGCAACCGCAGGTAGGCCATAATCACAAACGATTGTGAATGGCAAACAAGCCGCATCACGGCAAGGAGACGCTTATGGGTGACACGGATCGGAAACTTTTTGTCCTAGACACCAACATCCTTCTTCATGAACCTTTAGCCATCTATTCCTTTCAAGAACACGACGTGGTCATTCCAATGACCGTCCTCGAAGAGCTCGACCGAATCAAAGACAGTAAACGCGACGTTGCCCGCGATGCCCGAGTGGCCATCCGCGCAATGGAAGCCATGTTCAAAGACGCCACACCAGATGAAATCTCTGAAGGCATTCCGATTAACCGCGATAAAGAAAACACCGGACATATCTCTATTCTCGCCGATTTTGAGCTGCAAGAAACCATTAAGGCTTTTGCAGACAAGGCTGGCGATAATCGCATTCTTAATGCGGTGCTTTATCTGCAAAACAAACGCGCACCACGTGAAGTGGTTCTGATCACCAAAGATATTAATATGCGCTTGCGTGCCAAAGGCGCTGGCGTTCGCTTCGTTGAAGACTACCGAACTGACCAATTGATTGATGATGTTCAGTACCTAACTAAAGGCTTCCAACAAATCGAAGGCGACTTCTGGAGTAATATCGAAGAAGTCGAGAGTAAAAACCTTGGTGGTCACACGTTCCACACCCTAGACCGAGAGCCTTTTGAACCAACGTACATCAATCAGTATGTCATCGATGAAGAAAGTGACTTTGCAGGGCGAGTGGAAGAAATAACCCCTGAAAAGGTGACACTGAAAGATCTCAGCCGCGAGCGCATGATGCATCGCCGAGCGTGGGACATCACGCCAAAGAACATTTATCAGGGTATGGCGTTAGATGCCTTACTCGACCCTGATATTGATTTGGTGATCCTCACCGGAGCTGCGGGTAGTGGTAAAACGCTACTTGCTATGGCGTCCGCTTTAGAGCAAACCATTGAACACGGTATGTTCGACAAGATCATCGTCACACGTAATACGCCAGATATCGGCGAATCTATTGGCTTCTTGCCCGGTAGTGAGGAGGAAAAAATGCTGCCTTGGTTAGCGGCGGTAACAGACACGTTGGAAGCGCTACATAAGCATGACCACTGTACTGAAGGCTCATTGAAGTACATCTGCGACAAAGCCAATATACAGTTTAAGTCGATAAACTTTATGCGTGGCCGCTCAATTCAGAACGCGTTTGTGTTGCTGGATGAATGTCAGAACCTGACCGCTTCGCAAATCAAAACCATCATTACTCGCTGTGGTGAAGGTACTAAGATAGTCTGCTCGGGTAACCTGGCACAGATTGACTCCCACTACCTCACCCCTGTTACCTCAGGGTTAACCTACATGGTTGAACGCTTCAAGAACTTCGAGGGCAGCGCCAATGTCCACCTAAATGGCGTCGTGCGCAGCCGTCTGGCTGAGTTTGCAGAAGAGAATTTATAGTCACAAAAAGCGGGATATTATTTATATCCCGCTACAATTGCAAAATAATTATTCACAAACATCACATAACTATGTTTAACTAGTCCTATTAAAATAATGAGCAATGAAGGACTGAAGCATGGCTTTCAATCTACGTAACCGAAATTTCCTTAAGCTTCTCGATTTCACCCCAAAAGAGATCCAGTTTTTACTCGATCTATCTGCGGATCTTAAGAAGGCAAAATACGCGGGCACAGAACAGAAAAAGCTCGTTGGTAAAAACATCGCCCTGATCTTTGAAAAAGCCTCTACTCGCACCCGATGCGCGTTTGAAGTAGCAGCCTTCGACCAAGGCGCACAGGTGTCTTACATCGGCCCATCTGGTTCACAGATTGGTCAAAAAGAGTCGATGAAAGACACTGCGCGTGTATTAGGAAGAATGTATGACGGCATTGAATATCGAGGGTTCGGCCAAGAAATCGTAGAAGAACTGGGGCAATACGCTGGTGTCCCCGTGTGGAACGGTTTGACCGACGAATTTCACCCAACTCAAATACTGGCCGATTTTCTTACGATGCTTGAACACGGTCGCGGTAAGCCGCTCCATGAAATCAAGTTTGCTTATTTAGGCGATGCGCGCAACAACATGGGTAACTCTCTGTTAGTAGGGGCTGCCAAAATGGGCATGGACATTCGTTTAGTCGCCCCTAAAGCTTTCTGGCCAGAAGAGGAACTGGTGGCAAACTGCCAGCTGATTGCTCTGCAAACAGCGGCAAAAATCACGCTGACTGAAAGCGTTGATGAAGGCGTTAAAGATTGCGATTTCCTGTATACTGACGTGTGGGTTTCGATGGGCGAAGCCCCAGAGGCTTGGGATGAGCGAGTTGCTCAAATGAAGCCTTATCAAGTCAATATGGACACCCTAGATAAAACCGGTAACCCGCAAGTCAAGTTCATGCATTGCTTACCGGCATTTCATAATGATGAAACCACCATAGGCAAAGAAGTAGCCGACAAATACGGAATGAATGGACTGGAAGTTACTGAAGAAGTGTTCGAGTCTGACCACTCAATTGTGTTTGACGAAGCAGAGAACCGCATGCACACGATTAAAGCTGTGATGGTCGCAACACTCGGTTCATAACACCAACAAAAATTGCACCATAAAGCTTCGATGTAATCGCTTGCGTTAACAAATCTTCAGCGTATAATGCTCGGCAATTTGTCTGGAGGTAGTGACCAAATGCCACGTAAAACGTGTTCTACAAAACGATTTACATTAGGTAAGCCAAAACGCTTACTGGCTGGTCTTTTTACTATTTCCACCGATTTTTAAAGCCTCCCTATTGGGAGGCTTTTTTATTGCCTAAATTGCAGATGGGACGATGATTATGACGAACACGCTTTATAACAAGCACATTATCTCAATTCCTGAGCTTTCTCGTGAAGAGCTGGAACTGATTGTCAAAACCGCAGGTCAACTCAAAGCAAAGCCTAATCCTGAGCTGATCAAGAACAAGGTGATCGCCAGCTGCTTCTTTGAGCCTTCTACCCGTACTCGTCTGTCTTTTGAAACCGCTATCCAACGTGTCGGTGGCAGCGTGATTGGATTTGATAATGGCGGTAACACTTCGCTAGCCAAGAAAGGAGAAACCTTATCGGACTCGGTTCAAGTTATCTCTTCTTATGTCGATGCCTTTGTCATGCGTCATCCACAGGAAGGCGCTGCACGATTAGCTTCTGAATTCTCCAATGGTGTACCTGTCATCAACGCGGGCGACGGAGCCAACCAACACCCAACCCAAACGTTGCTCGACCTGTTCTCAATTGCTGAAACACAAGGCCGTCTCGATAACCTCAACGTTGCCTTTGTTGGTGACCTGAAATACGGCCGTACCGTTCACTCTCTAACGCAGGCTTTGGCGAAGTTTAACAATGTTCGTTTCTACTTCATCGCTCCTGATGCACTGGCGATGCCAGATTACATTTGCGAAGAGCTGGATGAAGCTGGCATTGAATACAGCATGCACACAGATATGGAAACCGTCATCCCTGAGCTGGACGTGTTGTATATGACCCGTGTTCAGAAAGAGCGCTTTGACGAGTCGGAATACGCACACATCAAATCCGCCTATATCCTTACTGCAACCCTACTGGAAGATGCACGCGATAACCTAAAAGTGCTACACCCACTGCCTCGTGTGGATGAAATCACTGTTGACGTCGATAAAACGCCACACGCCTATTACTTTGAGCAGGCTGAAAATGGCGTCTATGCGCGTGAAGCCCTACTTGCTCTTGTTTTAAACCAATCACTGTAATCGGGAGAATCATCATGGCTAAAGAAACTCAATTGCAGGTTGAAGCAATCAAAAACGGCACCGTTATTGACCACATCCCAGCTCAGATTGGTATTAAAGTTCTCAAGCTCTTTTCAATGGATAAGTCAGAGCAGCGCGTGACTGTTGGCCTCAATTTGCCGTCTTCAGCACTCGGCCACAAAGACCTGCTTAAGATTGAAAATATTTTTATCAGTGAAGAGCAAGCAAGCAAGCTTGCCTTGTACGCACCGCATGCCACAGTTAACCAAATTGAAAACTACGAGGTTGTGAAAAAACTGGCACTGGATTTACCAGAACAGATCAACAACGTCTTTGAATGCCCAAACAGTAACTGCATTACTCACGATGAGCCTGTAGAAACCAGCTTTAAAGTGTTCGAGAAAAAAGATAACGTGCGATTAAAATGTAAGTATTGTGAGAAGGTCTTCTCACGAGAAATCGTCACTGAACGTTAATCGTCGATTAATCATAAATAATCCCTTCTCTCTGATAGCAGGGATTTTTTCTTTACGCTGCCTTGCTTTCACGGCACACTGAGTTTCCTTAATTACGTAACCCACAACAGATGGAACATAATAATGACTAAAGTACTTCATACAGAATCCGCTCCTGCTGCTATTGGCCCATATGTACAAGGTGTAGACCTAGGTAACATGGTACTGACTTCAGGTCAGATCCCAGTAAACCCTGCAACAGGTGAAGTGTCGGCAGATATCGCAGAGCAAGCTCGTCAATCTCTGGATAACGTCAAAGCGGTTGTGGAAGCATCAGGTCTGTCTGTGACTGACATCGTTAAAATGACGGTTTTCGTAAAAGACCTCAATGACTTCGGCACAGTCAACGAGGTTTACGGTAAATTCTTTGATGAGCATAAAGTAGCAAATTACCCAGCACGTTCATGTGTGGAAGTGGCTCGTCTACCTAAAGATGTGGGTATCGAGATTGAAGCGATTGCTGTCCGTAAATAATCGACCAGTGACAAAAGGAAGCGAGCGCATAGCTCGCTTTTTTGATCATGGTAAATAAGTGGCCTTTATGACAACCGATGTATCATTGTGGATTACCCGTTAGTTCACTAATATCAGCCGCAAACTGTTGATGGGATTCACGCTCTTCAATAAGCACGGCATTGGTCTTGGCATCAATAACCAAGATTACCCCAACACCTTGCTTACACTCCACCAACATACCTTTTTCGATTTCAGTAATGTCCATAATCGTCTCCTTAACCTCATCATAGGTTTACCCTATCTAAGGGAAAAAGGATCAAAAAAGCCGACTCAACGTCGGCTTTATTTACACTACTCATGTAGGGCTTACTTAACGAAATCCACACCCGTTTGAATGTCGCCGTTCAGTGTTTCTAACATGCCATCAAGCGCTGATTTTTCGAATGCGCTTAGCTCACCGTAGCTTAAGATTTCTTCGACGCCATCTTTGCCTAGTTTCACTGGCTGAGCGAAGAATGGCGCGTGCTCGCTATCACCTTCGACATAAGCGTATTCCACCACATCTTCACCTTGAAGTGCTTTCACTAGAGCAAGGCCGAATCGACATGCAGCTTGGCCCATAGATAGAGTCGCACTACCACCACCCGCTTTTGCTTCTACCACTTCGGTACCCGCATTCTGGATACGCTTGGTCAGTGCTTCGACTTCTTCAGACGTAAACTCAACACCTTCCACTTGAGAAAGAAGAGGAAGAATCGTCACACCAGAGTGACCACCGATAACCGGTACACGCACTTCGCCTGGATCTTTATCTTTTAGATCCGCAACGAACGTTTCAGAACGAATCACATCCAAGGTGGTAACACCAAATAGACGACGCTTATCGTAAACACCCGCTTTCTTAAGAACTTCTGCCGCAATTGGCACGGTTGTGTTGACTGGGTTAGTGATAATACCAATCATCGCTTTAGGGCAAACGTGAGCTATTTTCTCAGCAAGAGACTTAACGATACCAGCGTTGACGTTAAATAGGTCCGCACGATCCATACCAGGCTTACGTGCAACACCCGCTGAAATAAGAACAACATCCGCACCTTCAAGTGCTGGCGTTGGATCTTCGCCCGCATAACCTTTGATTGATACAGGCGTTGGGATGTGGCTTAGATCAGCAGCAACACCCGGAGTAACCGGAGCGATGTCGTAAAGTGCTAAATCTGAACCAGCAGGAAGACGGTTTTTTAGTAAAAGGGCTAGGGCTTGACCGATGCCTCCAGCGGCACCAATAACGGCTACTTTCATCGTAGTTCTCCTTGAGATGAATCTCTTTATAAGTCTTGGGGTGATTTGAAATCAACGCTGTCCAAAGCTATAGCAATCACATACTGATTACAATCAATTAACGTCAGCTTTGCGACCTTGCGCAACTCAGTAATAACGTGCTACACACAAGTGTTTATTATCCTTACATTTACCTTTAATGACAAAGAGTTAAGTAACTTTAAAATGCCACCTTACACATCCATTAACAGTGACACGATAGACAGAATTTGGCATAGCATTGGCACTATGTGCATAGCTATGCGAGAATATTCACTTGATTTTTATAAAAACAACGGTTGAAAGAGAACCATGCGTCATTCAGAAAAACAAGATAACCTCGTCCGTGCTTTTAAAGCGCTACTCAAAGAGGAACGTTTTGGCTCCCAAGGGGATATTGTTGAGGCTCTGAAAAATGAAGGCTTCGAAAACATCAACCAGTCCAAAGTTTCCCGCATGCTGACCAAGTTTGGCGCAGTACGAACCCGTAACGCCAAAATGGAAATGGTTTACTGTTTACCGGCAGAGTTAGGGGTGCCCACTGTATCAAGCTCACTGCGTGAACTGGTGCTGGATATCGATCATAACAATGCCTTAGTGGTTATTCATACTGGGCCGGGGGCTGCACAATTGATTGCGCGCTTACTGGACTCCCTAGGAAAATCAGAAGGCATATTAGGTGTCGTAGCAGGAGATGACACTATCTTTATCACTCCAACTCTCAGTATGACCACAGAACAGCTGTTCAATTCGGTTTGCGAACTGTTTGAATATACTGGATAAGTTTCAGATATATGCCTATTTTATGAGTCACTCGAGAGTATTTTTCCTGTGACTCAAATCACATCTTGAATAAATCTCCTTACCTAAACACACACTAAGCTAAATCCTTGATTAGCAAATGGTTTAACCTGCTAACTTAGGTTAAATTTTCGCTCAAAAACCAGCCAAATCCGCTACATTCTTTAACAATCGTGTAATTATGTGCCAATTTTTTGGTATTATTCAGCCACTTTTTCAACATATGGATTGAAAAAGATGCCGTTTCCATAAGAGGAAACTCCCATAGCGACTACACTTGCTATGGGGTTAATAATGAATAAAGGAAGGGAAATTCATGGCATTGAACAAACTGATTAAAGTTGGTGCTATTGCAGCTGCTGTAATGGGTGCTGGTGCGGTTAACGCTCAAGAGTTCATCACGATTGGTACTGGGTCTGTAACAGGTGTTTACTACCCAACTGGTGGTGCAATTTGTAAGCTGGTTAACAAAGGCCGTAAAGACCACAACATTCGTTGTTCAGTAGAGTCGACTGGTGGTTCAATCTACAACGTCAACACTATCCGTGCTGGCGAACTGGATTTCGGCATCGTTCAGTCTGACTGGCAGTACCACGGCTACAATGGTACAAGTAAGTTTGCTGAACAAGGCCCGTACAAAGAACTGCGAGCAATGTTCTCTCTACACACTGAACCATTCAACATCATCGCTCGAGCTGACTCTGGTATCGAAAATGTCTCTGACCTAAAAGGTAAACGCGTTAACATCGGTAACCCGGGTTCAGGTGACCGTGCAACTATGGGTGTTGTCATGGAAGCAATGGGCTGGACTAACGACAGCTTTAAACTGGCTTCTGAACTGAAAGGTTCTGAGCGTTCTCAAGCTCTATGTGACAACAAAATCGATGCGTTCGTCTATGTGGTAGGCCATCCAAACGGTTCAATCAAAGAAGCCACAACATCTTGTGATGCGAAGTTAGTTTCAGCGACAGGTCCTAAGATTGACAAGATTGTTGGTGACAACCCTTACTACGCATTCAGCACAGTACCTGCTGGTATGTACCGCGGTACAGATAAAGACGTAAATAGCTTCGGTGTTGCTGCTACTATGGTAACCACAACAAACGTTTCTGATGAAGTTGCTTACAATGTGGCGAAATCTGTATTTGAAAACTTCGATACCTTCAAGCGTCTGCATCCTGCTTTTGCAAACCTTAAGAAAGAAGACATGGTGAAAGCCGGTCTTTCTATCCCTCTACATCCAGGTGCAGAGAAATACTACAAAGAAATAGGTCTACTTAAGTAACCTCTCTTTATTCACCAAGGAGGCTCTCCCTCCTTGGTACATTAAGCTCTAAGGTATTGAGCCAAATCATAATTATTTTGGAGTTTCACATTTTTGAAACTCCTCTTTGTTTCTATATATCAAAAACTTACAACTGAGCAATATTTCATCTTTTCACTAAACTGAAAGATGCAAAGTCAGGTTCTGACAATCATAAAAGACAAGGCCATTTATAATAAGGATTAAGTACATGTCGAAGACAACATCTCCGTCTCAAGATGTGCAAGAAATGGTAGCTCAAGCCGATACCGGTGCCCGTGCTCCACTGGGGATCCCAGGACGTATCTTATGGTTTGTGCCACTATGTTGGTCACTGTTCCAACTTTGGTACGCATCCCCTCTGCCGTTCATTTTTGACTTTGGCGTACTCAACGATACGGAAGCACGCTCAATACATCTGATGTTTGCCGTGTTCTTGGCGTTTACAGCCTACCCCGCTCTCAAGAGCTCTCCTCGTGATAAAATTCCCGCTTTGGACTGGTTATTAGCCTTAGCAGGTAGCTTCTCCGCTGCGTATATCTATATCTTCTACACTGAGCTGGCTGGTCGTTCCGGCGCTCCTACAACATTAGATATTGTTGTTGCTGTGACTGGTATGGTATTACTCCTCGAAGCAACTCGTCGTGCACTAGGTCCACCATTGATGGTCGTAGCAGCCGTATTCTTACTGTATACGTTTGGCGGCCCATACATGCCAGACGTGATTGCTCACAAAGGGGCTAGCCTGAACAAAGCGATGTCTCACCTGTGGTTAACGACCGAAGGTGTGTTTGGTGTTGCTCTGGGAGTTTCAACCTCATTCGTTTTCCTGTTTGTACTCTTCGGCGCAATGCTAGAACGTGCAGGCGCTGGCGCTTATTTCATTAAAGTCGCTTTCTCTTTACTCGGTCACATGAAAGGCGGCCCAGCAAAAGCAGCAGTTGTCGCTTCAGGCCTTTCAGGCTTAGTTTCTGGCTCTTCTATTGCCAACGTCGTAACGACGGGTACTTTTACTATCCCATTGATGAAGCGTGTTGGCTTCCCAGGAACGAAAGCGGGTGCGGTAGAAGTCGCCGCTTCAACCAATGGTCAGCTAACACCACCAATCATGGGTGCTGCGGCGTTCCTTATGGTCGAGTACGTTGGAATCTCTTACGTCGAAGTCATCAAAGCAGCGATCCTTCCTGCTCTGATTTCTTACATCGCACTGATTTACATCGTTCACCTAGAAGCATGTAAAGCAGGCATGACTGGTCTTCCTCGCCGCCACAACCCAACATTGCTGGCTAGCTTGTTATCTTTCACAGGCACGATTCTTGGCCTATGTGTGATTAGCGCTGCCGTTTATTACGGTGTTGGCTGGACGAAAGACGTCTTCGGTGATGCCGCCACCCCTATCGTCACCGTGGCATTGCTGCTCTCTTACATCGGTCTGGTCAGCGTCTCGGCTAGATACGCCAAAGAAGGCGCCATTGAGATTGATGCTGAGCTCACTGAAGTACCAGATCCGGGTCCAACGATAAAATCTGGCTTGCACTACCTACTTCCAATCGTGGTACTTGTGTGGTGTCTGACAGTTGAACGTTTCTCTCCAGGTCTATCAGCCTTTTGGGCAACGGTATTCATGATCTTCATCTTAATTACTCAGCGTCCTTTAATGGCTGTACTGTCTAAGCAAGGTGCCATTGCCGAACAGACCAAAGAAGGCTTTATCGACTTGCTTGAGAGTTTAGTGTCTGGTGCTCGTAACATGATTGGTATCGGTGTTGCTACCGCAGCAGCGGGCACAGTTGTCGGGGTAGTCACTCTGACAGGTATCGGTCTCGTGATGACGGATTTCGTTGAATTCATTTCCGGCGGTAACATCATACTGATGCTGCTGTTTACTGCGGTCATCAGCCTCATTTTGGGTATGGGCCTGCCAACAACAGCAAACTACATCGTAGTATCGACCTTGATGGCACCAGTTATCGTTACCCTTGGTGCACAAAGCGGTTTGATCATCCCACTGATTGCCGTTCACTTGTTTGTGTTCTATTTCGGCATCCTTGCGGATGATACACCTCCGGTTGGTTTGGCTGCCTTCGCAGCGGCGGCTATCGCGAAATCAGATCCCATTCGCACGGGTATTCAAGGCTTCACCTACGATATTCGTACTGCAATCTTGCCATTTATGTTCATCTTCAACACTCAACTTCTTTTGATGGGTATCGATAGTTGGTGGCATTTGTTGCTCACGATCATATCTTCCGTCATCGCAATGCTGATATTCTCTGCTGCGACGCAAGGCTGGTGGTTTACTAAGAACAAGTGGTGGGAAACCGTCCTACTCTTGGCTCTGACCTTTACTTTCTTCCGCCCGGGCTTCTGGTGGGATCAAATTTATCCAGCCAAAGTACTTCACCCAGGTACAGAGATCGCGCAAATCACTGAACAGCTGCCTGTTGGTCAGGACATTGAGCTTCTCGTTGCCGGTGAAAATCTTGAAGGTGATTTCATCTCGAAAACAGTTCGTCTGCCATTCGATGACAGTGCGAAATCAGCGGAGGATCGTATTGCGTCGATGGGGCTAATGCTCAATAACGCCAACGGCCGTATGTTAGTCGACATGGTCGAATTTGGCAGCCCTGCAGAAGCTGCTGGTGTTGATTTCGACTGGGAAATTCGCTCTGTTGTCGTTGTCGCCGATCGACCAATGAAAGAGTGGGTTTTCGTACCAGCACTGCTACTCCTTATTGGCTTGGGCATGAACCAGCAGAGACGAGCTCGAAAGGAACAATTGAGCGCGTAACTTAGTCAGCCTCACTCCACTGAGGGGAGTGGGGCTACACTTATACCAAACACATTAGTGGATTTGGTATCTACTAAGGATGCAATGACTTGGCCTCGTTGGAGGCTAAGCTTAAAAAGAGAGCTATCGATGTATAAGCAAATTCTTGTTCCTGTCGATCTGAACGACAAAGGTTTTTCTGATAAAGCACTTGAACTGGCTGTCTGGCATGCCAAGTACTCCAAGGCTCAAGTTCATCTTCTGAACGTATTACCAGGTATTCACATGTCTATGGTTGCGACCTATTTTCCAAAGGATGCCGCAACGAAAATGAAAAATGACGTTGAAAAACAGTTGAAACAGTTCGCAGTCCAGCATATTCCAGAAGAAGTCGTTTATAAAACACATGTAGCTGAAGGCAAAGCATACGCCACGATTCTCGACTACGCGGAAAAGCTCGGTGCAGACCTGATTGTAATGCCAAGCCATAAGCGTTCTAAACTGGATAAGGTAGTATTAGGTTCCGTCGCCAGTAAAGTGGTTCAGAACTCCCCTATCAATGTTTTGGTGGTCAAACCGCACGGCTAAGTTAACTGAATAAAGACAAAAGGCGCTCAATTGAGCGCCTTTTTTAATAGTTATTAACGATTGATATTATAGTTTCAATCGAGTTCATTTAATGAAAATAATTATCAATAATGATCCTATCAACACCAAAGACTGGATCACATCATGAAAAAGACACTCACTTTTGCCGCTCTTCATTTCACTATCGCGTTCACTGTCGCGTATCTAATGACGGGGGATATCTTGATCGGCAGTTTAATTGCCATGATCGAGCCTATGGTGAATACTGTTGCGTTTTATTTTCATGAACGAGTCTGGCACACCTCATCTCGCTTAAAAAAGCATCAGAGTGCTACCACGCTGAAGACCACCAGCTTTGCTGTTGTACACTTCAGCGTTGCCTTCAGTGTAGCTTATCTTTTAACAGGGAGCTGGTTAGTCGGAGGAGTCATGGCAACGATAGAACCAAGTATTAACACGCTTGCCTATTACTTCCATGAGCGAGTCTGGCAGCACAGACAAACTTCTCTGTTTTCACAGCACATAGCCCGCGCTTGAAAGACTAAATTGGAAAATGCGTCACGCAGAGGTCTTCACTCAGGCCAATATTAAATTTTTGGCATTGGCCATCGAGCATCACTTCCAATTGATAAAGCTCTCCAGGATCAGGTTGGCTTGCGTTGAAATAAATCGGAGCTTCTACCTGAAATAAGGCGCTGACATGATCATTTCTCACATCAATGGGGAGATGATACGTCATACCATTAAATTTCACAGATGCAGAAACCAACCCAGACGCATAAGTTTTGTAGTGCAGATCTACCATAAATTCACAGCCTCCTCCATGGTGCCATATCTGCTCAGTCACAACATGTTCGAGCCGTACGTGGCGAATAAACTGTAAATAGGGCTCTTTCCAAATCCCCATTCGAGAGTCAAACTTCTGGTAGGTTTGTGCCCCTAAGGGGCAAAGTTCTAAACTGTCTTCCTCAAATAACAGCCCCTCTTCCTCTTCGAGAAATAATATCTCAAACCGATTCCGACCAAGCTGCATATAAGGTCGAATATCTTTCTTATATTCTGCTTGCGAGCCATCACAATCAAACAGCGCGACGCCATTGAGTCGAACTTCCGCATGATAATCCACTCCTCCCAACACCAGATCCACAGCGGGGAAAGCCATCATGGCTTCATCAACCTCAATATCATGCATCAAGTGCCACTCCTGCTCTGCAATGGCAGCTTCCGAAAGAAGGTCTGGGAGTTTAGCACTTAATGGAGCGGGAAAAGTGATGTCATCCTGAGGAATCGAGAAGTTCGTTAACGGCGAAATTTGCCATAAACCTGCGAGTGATAGCTGCATGTTTCCCTTATAAATTGCGCTAGATCAAGTTTGGGTGATTATAAAGAATCAATATAGTGAAATATACCTAAGTACTCTCGAATTTAGGTACAAAAAAACCAGCCTCACGCTGGTTTTTCTTATGACGAGAGATTACTCGTCATCTCCGTCTTCTTCAGGGTATAAGGCATCTTCACCTTCATAATAAGTGCCCCACCCGTCATAGATGATGTCGTATTTCTCAGCAAGGTGAATCAGCTTCTCTACTTGAGCATCAATAGCCTCAGCATCAAGTGCCGATTCCATCGTTGCGTCGCAGCACAACAATTTATTACCGTCTTCATCTTCTGTTTCTTCAGCTTCTAATACTTCGAAGCCCATCTTGAATGCCTCTACCACGGCTTTTTCCAGTGTATCGAAGTCTTCAGCAAACAGGTGGTGCTCAATTTCATACAATGCATCTGGATCACTGCCATCTTCACGCAAGGCTTGAATGATATCGCGAGTCTCTTCCTTTTGAATCTCAATTAATTCTTCAACAGATAGATATTCGTCTTCATGAGACATAAGTCAGCTCCAGATAGTGACAACATTGATCGTAATTTACCGCAACGGAATATCGCATGGATCCAGCGAAATTACTAGCCGCAATCCATGAAGATCCTCACCTTAAGTGGTAAACTGATTTAAGATCGCAAATGATCAAGTTCACAAGATGGGAAAATTAACATTTTTTTATCATCGGAGAGATTCAGAATTATCTGCCGCGCTGACTGCCTAGCGACAACCTGAAAGATTGAGTTTTTATTTTTCATCTCTGCATATCTTCAGAGTGGCAATAACTGCATAGAAATATATCTTCAAACCAAGTTATATCGTAGTTGTGAATAGCTATGCTGAATTGTGTTTTTTTCTCTCAAGTTCATCAATGTCATAAGGCGCATAGTAACGCATTGGTTCGCCGATCTAATCCACCCCATATCTTTAGATAAAAACCACAAAAAAAACCGAGTTAATAAAATTAAAAACCACAAAAATAATAAAAAGCAGTTATTGAAACCAACATTATCACTTGCATCTTGATAACAACCTTGTCATAAATACGCACTGGATATTATTGTAAGGATGCAAAATGAGTAAGTTGTACGTAGGCTCAGAAGTAGGCCAGTTAAGACGTGTATTGTTAGCTCGACCAGAACGAGCACTAACCCACCTTACCCCTTCAAACTGCCATGAGCTACTGTTTGACGATGTTCTTGCTGTCGAAGCTGCAGGTGAAGAACATGATCAGTTTGCACAAACACTGACAAATCAAGGTGTCGAAGTTCTGCTTCTTCACGACCTATTAGTCGAAACTTTGGCTGTAAAAGAAGCCAAAGAGTGGCTACTTGATACGCAAATTTCTGATTTCCGTTATGGTCCGACATTCGCTCGTGATCTTCGCCATTATCTGTCTGATATGGATAATGAGCACCTAGCAACTGTGTTGCTCGGCGGTTTAGCATATTCGGAATTACCAATCCAATCCTCTTCGATGCTACCAAGAATGCATCGACCGCTAGACTTTGTGATTGAACCTCTGCCCAATCATCTTTTCACCCGAGACACTTCATGTTGGGTCTACGGCGGTGTGTCACTCAATCCTATGATGAAACCCGCTCGTCAGCGTGAAACCAACCACTTACGTGCCATTTATCGCTGGCACCCAGTCTTTGCAGGGCAAGACTTCATCAAATACTTTGGTGATGAAGATCTACACTATGACAATGCCAATATCGAAGGTGGAGACGTACTGGTGATCGGTAAAGGTGCAGTCCTAGTGGGAATGTCTGAGCGTACTACAGCGCAAGGTGTAGAAAACCTCGCAGCCAACCTGTTCAAAAACGGTCAGGCGAAAGAAGTTATTGCCATTGACCTGCCCAAGCACCGTTCATGCATGCACTTAGATACCGTCATGACGCACATGGATGTGGACACTTTCTCGGTTTATCCAGAGATCATGCGTAAAGATTTGGATACTTGGCGTCTGACGCCGAAAGGTGACAATGAGATGAAGGTAGAGCAGGTACCTAGCTATACGCATGCTATCGAAGAAGCGCTGGGGGTTGATTACCTAAAGATCATCACAACTGGCGGTGACAACTACGAAGCTGAGCGAGAGCAGTGGAACGATGCGAATAACGTCTTGACGGTTAAGCCTGGCGTGGTTATCGGTTATGAGCGTAACGTTTACACCAACGAGAAGTACGACAAAGCAGGTATCGAAGTCCTGACCATTCCGGGTAATGAACTTGGCCGCGGTCGCGGTGGTGCTCGTTGTATGAGCTGCCCGATTGAGCGTGACGATATTTAGAGCCGAGAGAAACTAAAAAGGGTTGATGTCAAAACATCAACCCTTTTATTGTTTAAGCAGTTACTGCGTTAATGACTCTTCCAGTGCTCTCAAACTGAGTGCAACATTTTCAGCTCGGGCACCGTAGCCCATAATACCGATACGCCATGCCTTACCCGCTAATGCCCCTAAACCTGCACCAATTTCGAGATTGTAGTTTTCCAGTAAATGGTTGCGAACCCCTGCATCATCAACGCCTTGAGGAATGTAGACCGCATTGAGCTGAGGCAAACGTGATTCTGCTTCTACAACGAACTCAAAACCTAACTTTTCGAGACCCAACTTCAGCTTTTCATGCATATCACTATGACGCTGCCAAGCATTCTCTAGCCCTTCATTTTTAAGGATTAATAGAGACTCATGCAGTGCATAAAGGCTGTTTACTGGCGCTGTATGATGGTAACTACGCTTGCCTTCCCCACTCCAATAGCCCAGCACTAAACTCTGATCTAAGAACCAACTCTGGACAGGAGTTTTACGTGCCTGAATCTTTTCAATGGCAAGAGGAGAAAAGGTAACTGGTGATAAGCCAGGGACACAAGATAGACATTTCTGGCTGCCTGAATACACCGCATCTAGCTGCCATTCATCGACTTTAAGCGGTACACCACCTAAAGAGGTCACGGCATCAACAATTGTTAGCACACCGTGATCTTTTGCAAGTTTACCTAGTGCTTCAGCATCGCTGCATGCGCCTGTCGATGTTTCTGCGTGAACGAATGACAGGATCTTCGCATCTGGATTCTCTTTCAGCGCTTGCTCAACTTTATCGACCGAGACAGGAGTACCCCACTCATCATCAACCACCACAGCAACACCGCCCGCTCGAACTACATTTTCGCGCATACGCTCGCCAAAAACGCCATTGCGACAAACGATCACCTTCTCACCCGGTTCAATCAGGTTAACAAAACAAGTTTCCATACCTGCACTACCCGGTGCTGAAACCGCAATAGTGAATTCATTTTCAGTCTGAAAGGCGTACTTAAGTAGCTGTTTTAACTCATCCATCATCTTGATAAATAGCGGGTCAAGGTGGCCCACTGTTGGACGACTCAAAGCCTGTAGAACTTGAGGAGAAATATCCGAAGGACCTGGGCCCATAAGAATACGATGAGGGGGAATAAAGCTTTGAATAGTCATTGTTCGCTCCTTGAAACTGATCTGCTCTTTATTGATTTGTCTTTACATTAAAACAAATCACTACATGCGGCAATTGACCATAAGAGCTCAGGTCAAACCACTGTCACAAGTTTGTTAATTCACAAGGGGAAGAAAGAATCAATTTCCCATTGACAAAGGTCACATAAAAACGTTCAATGCAGAATATATGGTGAATTTTTATGCCGCCATATACATGCATTTTGCAGAAGAGGAGCACTACCCAGGTAGGTGTTTTGTGGAGCCACAACTCCAATACAAATCACTGAGGGGGAGTAGTGCCGAGGTAGATCAACGTTGTGGTTTTGATCTGTCGGTTGACTTGGGTTGACTCCCATCAACTGTCATCAGCTCCGTCTGATGAAGAGCTTCTGAGGTAAACCTTACACAATAAAACCTCTCAATACGCTCATTCTCTCTTCAAGCAAGGATTACTAATTTACTTTCAGGAAGTTGTGGGAGAAATGCCGTGGGCAATTTTAACGTTGCTAAATTTGGTGGAACCAGTGTCGCTAACTTTGAAGCCATGAGTCGCTGTGCTGCGATCATTGAGCAAAACCCAAACACAAAGTTAGTCGTCAGCAGTGCCTGTTCAGGCGTGACAAACTTATTAGTCGAACTCGCGAATGGAGTTCAAGATCAGACAGAGCGCAGTGCGATTCTAACCAAACTCGCCAGTATTCATGATGCGGTACTCAATCAACTAGAAGATGCAACTCAAGCAGCCAGCGAGGTCTACTCTATTCTAGATACCGTCACAAGTTTGGCAGAAGCTGCCTCGATTCAGTCAAGTACTAAGCTGACGGATCACCTTGTCGCCTGTGGTGAACTGATGTCTACACACCTGTTGGCCCAGTTAATGAGGGAACGTGGTATCAATGCGGTACGCTTTGATATTCGTGACGTACTACGCACAGATGATAATTTTGGTAAAGCAGAACCGGAACTGGCCACTATTCGTCAACAAGCGCAAGCATTACTTATCCCGTTATGCCAACAACAGGTTGTGGTAACTCAAGGTTTTATTGGTGCCGATGCTGAGGGTAATACCACGACACTGGGTCGGGGCGGCAGCGATTACAGTGCCGCACTTATTGCAGAAGCAGTTGAAGCGCAAGGACTTGAGATTTGGACCGATGTACCAGGCATTTACACAACCGATCCACGTATTGCACCAAAAGCATCTCCTATCTCTGAGATCAGCTTCAGTGAAGCCTCTGAAATGGCCAATTTTGGCGCCAAGATCCTTCACCCTTCGACGCTAATCCCTGCTCTTCGCCATGATATTCCGGTCTTTGTCGGTTCATCAAAGCAACCCGAAAAAGGCGGAACTTGGATTCGCCATCAAGTCGAGAGCTCACCTCTCTTCCGTGCTCTGGCTTTACGATGCAACCAGACCATGGTGACGTTGCGCAGCGCTCAGATGTTCCACGCTTACGGCTTCCTTGCCAAAGTATTTGAAATTCTGGCGAAGCACAAGATTTCGGTAGATTTGATTACCACTTCAGAGATCAGTGTCAGTCTAACGCTTGACCAAACTGACACATCTGGTGGTGCTCCTCAGTTACCTGAAGCTGCACGTCTTGAGCTGGAAGAGCTGTGTACGGTTGAAGTAGAGCATAACCTGTGTCTGGTCGCGCTGATTGGCAACAATATGAGTGAGAGCAAAGGTTATGCAAAACAGGTATTTGGCACATTAGAAGAGTTTAACTTGAGAATGATCTGCTACGGCGCAAGCCCTCACAACCTGTGTTTCTTAGTTGATGAGTCAGACGCAAAGCTAGCGATTCAGAAGCTGCACACTGAATTGTTTGAGAAGTAATAATAGAGCAGAGAACAAAAAAGGTTGGCGCTAAAACGCCAACCCTTTCAAGTTAGATTAGTACGGAAAGCGGCTGCTACTCACCCGCTACTTTCATAGATTCAATCAGAATCGAACCCGTCTGGATTTGTGAGCGGGTTTCAACATCATTACCAACCGCGACAATCTGATTAAACATATCTTTCAGGTTGCTGGCGATTGTCACTTCAGAAACAGGATATTGGATTTGACCATTCTCTACCCAGAAGCCTGCCGCTCCTCGTGAGTAATCACCGGTGACGATATTCACGCCCTGCCCCATCACTTCGGTGACAAGGAAGCCCGTTCCCAGTTCTTTAAGCATCTGCTCAAAGTCTTGCCCCGTCGATTGAACGAACCAGTTATGAATACCACCAGCGTGACCCGTTGGCGCCATATCCATTTTACGCGCGGCATAGCTGGTTAATAGGTATGTCGCGAGCACCCCATCGGTAATGATTTCACGATCTTGTGTTGTAACCCCTTCGCTATCAAATGGGCTCGACGCTAAACCGCGTAGCACATGAGGTTTTTCAGAAACATTAAACCAGTCTGGCAGTACCTGCTGACCGAGATGATCAAGTAAGAATGACGACTTGCGATACAGGTTACCGCCACTGATTGCCATCACCAGGTGTCCTAATAAACCCGTTGCTACATCGGCTGCGAACATCACAGGATATTTGCCTGTCTTGAGCTTTTGCGCATCAAGACGACTGATGGTTTTCTCCGCCGCTTTCAAGCCGACTGACTCAGGTGTCCAAAGGTCATCTTTATGGCGTGCTACTGTATAGCTGTAGTCACGCTCCATTACGCCACTTTCACCCTGCCCAATCACACAGCAACTAGTACTGTGGCGGCTGGAGGCATAGCTAGCAAGCAAACCGTGGCTGTTGCCATAGACCTTCAAGCCATAGTGGCTGTCGTAACTCGCACCATCGCTTTGTTTGATTTTGTCACTGAAGGATAACGCTTTTTGCTCAGCAGCAATCGCAATCTCTGCAGCATGATCTGGGTCAGGCGTATCAGGGTGAAACAAGTCAAGATCTGGAATATCTTGCACCATCAACTCTTTAGGAGCAGGGCCTGCGCATGGGTCTTCGGAAGTGTAGTGAGCAATATCCAATGCTGCCATCACCGTTTGTTGAATGGCTTTTTCACTGAGATCGGAGGTAGACGCACTGCCTTTGCGCTGACCTCGGTAAACGGTAATGCCTAGCGCGCCATCGCTGTTAAATTCAACGTTTTCCACTTCACACATGCGTGTTGATACACTCAGGCCTGTCGTCTTGGTGATCGCGACTTCAGCGCCATCGGATTTTTCCGCGGCCATTTCCAGTGCTTTCGCAACGGCGGCCTCAAGCTCAACACGTTGCTGAGCGACTTGCTGTCTTACGTCCATATCTTCTTCATGCTTAAGGTCTGATGTGCCTAGAATAACAAGAATTTCGCTTTCTCCCCATGATTCTTGTTAAAATAGAGAAATAGATGTTCAAATTAAGGCAGAAAGATGGCCAGAAAAAATCAGAAAGCGCCATGGGAAGAAGAAGAGGAAATCATTTGGGTCAGTAAAACCGAAATGAAACGTGACATGGAAGAGTTACAAAAACTGGGTGAGGAACTCGCCAGTCTTAAACCTTCGGTGTTAGAAAAGTTCCCGTTAAGTGAAGATCTTGCAGAAGCAATTAAAGACGCACAACGCTTTAAAAATGAAGCGCGTCGTCGTCAGTTGCAATATATTGGCAAGCTGATGCGCTTCGAAGATACAGAGCCGCTTCAAGCAGCGCTGGATAAGGTACGTAATAAACACTCACAAGCAACTGCTGCACTGCACAAGCTGGAACAGTTACGCGATCGTGTCGTTGGAGAAGGCGATGAGGCGATTGCAGACGTGATGGAGCTATACCCACAAGCGGATCGCCAGCGTTTACGCCAATTGGCGCGTCAGGCAGCAAAAGAGAAAAAAGCGGGTAAGCCAGCTAAAGCGTTCCGTGAAATCTTCCAAGTACTGAAAGAGCTCAACGACGAAGAACTTTAAGAACCAGCATACAGCCCATCGCATATAGTAAAAGAAAACGGCCCCAGCACGTTGACTGAGGCCGTTTCAGCAATTTTTAGCTCGGTTAGACTTTGATACCTGCTTGCTGATTGAGCATGGCAACTTCCTTATCTAGCGACTCCAGCTTGTCTTTCATCTGCTCTCGGCACAGCGTCGCAAGCTCACGGAGATTTTCTTTTCCATAACCTTCAGTACTAATTGGCGGTAACATCTCAACAATGACATGCCCGTTGTTCCAACGATTGAGCTTCAATCCATCCGTCGAACTACACACAATCGGAATAATCGGAAGTTTAGCGCCAATCGCAGCATGGAAAGCCCCCGTTTTAAAAGGCAATAAACCACGTCCACGTGAGCGCGTTCCTTCAGGAAACATCCAGACTGATACGTCACTTTGATTCATACTATCCACAACTTGATCAATCGTCCCTTTCGCTTTAGAGCGGTTAGCACGATCAATCAGAATATTACCTGTCAGCCAGTAAAGCTGACCAAACAGGGGCATCCACGCTAAGCTCTTTTTACCTACCGTGACGACTTTTGGCGTCACTGCAGAAGAAACGGTAAACAAATCCCAGTTGTTCTGGTGGTTAGCAATATAAATATGCTGTCCGCGTTTGTATGCGTCTTCAGGTAAACGCAACTCAAGTGTAATGCCGAAAACACGCGACATCTTGCCGAACAAGCGTCCAAAGGTGAAGACATGTTTCGGGTTACGTGGGCTCAATAAACAGTAGCCACAACCGAACACAAACATCACGATTGCAAAAATCGCGACAGCGAATACACGTAGTAGTGCAATCATTGGTTGTTCTCCAAGAACAAAATAGTCATTAAAATTTGCCCATGACTCTAACTTATCTAGCGCCCATAAAAAAGCCGAAACTCTCGTTTCGGCTTACAAATGTTAGCTGAGGTTAGTGAGAGTCACGAAAACGCTCTATATTGGCCCCAAGCGCCGACAATTTATCTTCAATTTTATCGTAGCCACGATCGATGTGATAAATACGATCAACAATCGTCTCACCGTTTGCAATACAGCCTGCGATCACCAAGCTCGCAGAAGCACGTAAGTCAGTAGCCATCACCTGCGCGCCGCTGAGTTCTTCGACATCACCACAAATCACAGTGTTGCCTTCAATTTCAGCTTTAGCGCCCATACGCATTAATTCAGGTACATGCATAAAGCGATTTTCAAAGATGGTCTCGGTAATAACACCGCCACCTTTGGCCATCAAGTTAAGCAGAGTGAACTGAGCCTGCATATCCGTAGGAAAGCCTGGGTGTGGCGCCGTGCGGACAGTCACCGCTTTCAGCTCGCGATCTGTCATGTCAACGGAAATCCAGTCTTCACCCGTTTCGACTTTCGCCCCAGCCTCTTCAAGCTTGGACAATACCGCTTCTAACAGTTGGGCTTTAGTGTTACGACAAACGACTTTACCACCAGATACCGCAGCGGCGACAAGGAAAGTGCCCGTCTCAATGCGATCAGCCACAACAGCATGCTGACCACCACCAAGGCGTTCAACCCCTTCAATAGTAATCGTATCGGTACCGGCACCAGAAATCTTAGCACCAAGCTTATTCAGGAATTCCGCCGTATCGACAATTTCAGGCTCACGGGCTGCATTGTCGAGCACCGTTGTCCCTTCAGCCAAGGTAGCCGCACACATGATCGTAATAGTGGCACCAACACTCACCTTATCCATAACGATATGCGCACCTTTTAGGCGACCATCAACATTGGCTTTCACATAACCGTCTTCTAACGTGATCGTAGCGCCCAACTGCTCTAGGCCATGAATGTGCAGATCAACAGGGCGAGCTCCAATCGCACAACCACCAGGTAAAGAAACCTGACCTTGACCAAAACGTGCGACGAGAGGACCAAGAGCCCAGATAGATGCTCGCATTGTTTTCACCAAATCATATGGTGCGCAGTATTCATTGATACTGCTTGGGTCGACATGCACAGAACCATTGCGCTCTACTTTAGCCCCTAAACGCTTCAATAATTCCATCGTGGTGTCGATGTCACGCAAGTGAGGAACATTCGCCACTTCGACTGGCTCTTCCGCGAGGATTGATGCAAAAAGAATAGGCAGTGCTGCATTTTTAGCACCAGAGATCGTGACTTCGCCAACCAGAGGTTGCTTAGACCCTTTTACTCGAAACTTATCCATCATTAACCCTTACAGTGACATCAACTTCTTATCACGCGCCCACTCTTCTGGTGAGTAAGCTTTGATAGAAACGGCATGAATGTCATTTCTTTGGATATATTCCATCAATGGAGCGTAAATCAGTTGTTGCTTCTTAACGCGGCTCATTCCTTCGAAACTAGCATCAACAGCGACCACTTCATAATGGCTGCCTTCACCTTTAACATGTATTTCTTCCAGGTTAAGTGCTTGTTCTAAAATCTGTTGTACTTTTGCGCTATCCACAATTCACCCCTGTTTAATTCTTTAAATGCCCGTCGATCAACTCTTCGACGTTACTCAACTGAAATAAAGTTAGCAGTTGTTTCGGCACGAAGCTGAGCATTATATGACAGTTTTGCTTTTTTGCATGCTCTAATAGATGAATTAGCATCACCATACCCGCAGAATCGACTCTTTCGACCTTCTCTAAGCTCACTTCAACGTTAGAGCTATTAGGCTTCCAGTTATACAGAGAGCGCCATAAGAGAGGGACAGAGTCTCTATCCAGTACACCAGAAATTTGAAACTGGTCATCAGACAGAATTAGCCATTGCGAGGGAATCATTGTGATTTACTCTCAAAACGGATCGGCTGTGCGGCAAGGTCTTCGAGGTCTTTCGCGACAGCGAGAATGCCTTCCTGACGTAACTTGCTACTCCACTCAGATTGCTTACTTGATAATAAGCTGATGCCCTCTGCAATCATATCAAACGCCTTCCATTCACCACTCTTTTTGTCCTTACGTAGTTTGAACTCAAGCTTGATGTTTGGGCGGGGTGAGTCAATGATGTCAACTTTAACGCCAATAATACTTTTCTTAGAGCTAACGTTAGGCTCAGGGCCAAACTCAATTTCTTGGTTAGTGTATTGTGTCAACACTTGAGCATATGAACTCACCAGATAAGCGCGAAACGCCTCGATAAACTGACCGACATCCTCACGCTTTGCTCCTTTGAGATTAGGGCCTAATAACTTAAGTGCGGCATACTTTTCATTGACGTATGGCATCAACTCTTCTTCGACGATGACCTTGAGGTAATCAGGGTTCTGATGGATTTGCTCTTGCTCCGCCTTCAATCTCGCAAAGGCCTGCTCAGAGACCTGTTTCATCATCTGGTAAGGTTGGGTTTTATCTATTTGAGCCGCAGAAGCGCTAAACGACAAAGCAAACGCCAATAGAGTGAGTACTAACTTTTTCAACATAATTATTCCTCTTCCTTAGCCGAATCAGAACCACCAACGCTGTACAGCACCTGACCGATTAAATCTTCCAATACTAAGGCTGATTTGGTGTCTTCAATATAGTCACCCTCTACCAACATTTGCTCGTCATCAAAAACAAAGCCCGGCGTCAAACCAATGTATTGCTCACCAATCAAACCTGAAGTGAGAATCTTAACGCTGGAGGTTTCGGGAAATTGGTCATATTGACTGCTGATGGCCATAGTGACAACAGGCAGCAAGTTTTCAGTATTCAAACCAATATTCGTCACACGTCCAACCACAACACCACCGACCTTAACCGGTGAGCGAACTTTGAGGCTGCCGATGTTATCGAACTCTGCTTTCAGTGAGTAAGTATCATTTGAGCCTAACCCCTTTACGTCAGCGACTTGAAAAATCATCACCAAAATTGCGCAAATTCCAGCAAGGACAAAGCTGCCTACCCATAATTCAGTTTTTCTTGTTTGTTGCATACTTAGTTCCCAAACATCAATGCAGTCAGTACAAAGTCTAAGCCAAGTACCGCCAATGAAGAGTGTACGACGGTGCGTGTCGTTGCTCGGCTTATGCCTTCCGAAGTAGGAATAGCATCGTAGCCGTTAAACAGCGCAATCCATGTTACGGTTACAGCAAACACTAGGCTTTTAATCATGCTGTTACCAATATCCTGTCCTAGTTCAACAGACGCCTGCATAGCCGACCAGAAGCTACCATGGTCTATCCCTTTCCAATCAACCCCGACCAACTGCCCACCCCAGATGCCAACCGCCATGAAAATCATTGCTAGCATCGGCATTGAAATCACCCCTGCCCAGAAGCGTGGAGCAATCACTCTTTTAAGTGGATCGACAGCCATCATTTCCATGCTAGATAGTTGTTCGGTCGCTTTCATTAGGCCAATTTCAGCGGTGAGAGCTGAGCCCGCACGGCCTGCAAATAACAGTGCAGTCACGACAGGGCCTAATTCACGTAAGAGCGATAGAGCGACCATCTGCCCTAATGCCCCTTCCGCACCAAAATCGACAAGAATGACATAACCTTGCAGGCTCAATACCATGCCAATAAATAAGCCAGATAGAACAATGATGATCAAGGACTGAACACCAACGCTGTATAGTTGCTTCACTAACAACGGCAGATGCTGTATTGGACGAGGACGTGACACTAAAGCGCCAAACAGCATTAAACTGGCACGACCAAAAGACTCGCAGACACCCATAGCTCTGCGCCCTGTCGATGCGACAAAATTCGCGAAGTCAGACAACATCAGAATAGCTCCTTCGCAATAGGTTGAGCAGGATAACGGAACGGCACTGGGCCATCCGCCTCCCCTTTCAGAAACTGTTGGACTTGCGGATCGGGGTTATCACGCAATTCTTGTGGTGTTCCTTTGGCAATAACTTTGCCATTCGCCAGAATGTAGACCCAATCTGCAATGCTCATGACCTCTGGAACATCGTGAGAGACCACAACAGAAGTCACGCCTAACGCCTGGTTCAGGTTTCGTATCAACTCCACCAAGACGCCCATAGTTATGGGATCTTGCCCGACAAAGGGCTCATCATACATGATGAGTTGTGGGTCGAGAGCAATCGCACGAGCTAGTGCCGCTCGGCGAGCCATACCACCCGACAGTTCGCTGGGCATAAGCTGAGCAGCACCTCGCAACCCTACGGCCTCCAATTTCAGCAGTACGAGAGTATGAACAAACTCTTCACTTAATTCGGTATGTTCACGTATTGGGAAAGCGATGTTGTCAAAAACGTTGAGATCGGTGAACAAAGCTCCAGATTGAAACAACATGCTCATCTTTTTACGCTCTTTGTACAATTTTTTTCGGCTGAGAGTTGGGATATTCTTACCATCAAACCACACTTCCCCTTTTTCAGGGTAAAGCTGACCTCCAATGAGGCGTAGCAGTGTCGTCTTACCTATACCAGAAGGTCCCATAATAGCGGTAACCTTCCCTTTAGGGACATGCAAGCTAACATCATCAAATATCTTCCTTTTCCCGCGGGAAAAAGTCAGATTTTTAACGGTAACGAGATCGAGTGAGGACATGATGAACCCTGACTTTAGCGCTTAGAATGGGCAATCATAAGCACATTGAGTAAAAATTAAAAGCACTGTTCAATTAATTATGATTGACATTTTTATAATCGATGCCTGTTTCATTGTAGTCATAAATAAACGCCTTCAATTTAAATGGTTAACAATTAATTGCTTCCCTTTTAGTACCTAAACCGTCAAAATTAACGGTTAAATTTGTCCCGTTGAACACAAAATTAAGGATCATCATGATTGAGGCGATTGCGTTTCTCGTTGTTGGATTAGTCTTTCTGGTATGGAGTGCCGATAAGCTTGTTTTTGGTGCCGCAGCCCTAGCCCGCAATGTCGGAATATCCCCACTGGTGATCGGTATGACCATCCTTGCTATGGGATCTTCTGCTCCTGAGATGATGGTCTCTGCAACGGCTGCGCTAGACGGTAAAACCGATACCGCAGTGGGCAACGTTTTGGGTTCTAACATCGCTAACATCGCGCTGATTCTTGGTATCACAGCGATGATCAAACCTCTTTCAATCAGTTCAGCAGTACTTCGTCGAGAATTGCCATTAATGATTGGTGTGACGATTCTTGCCGGTGTTTTACTGTGGGACAGCCACTTAGGCTTCTACGAAGGTGTACTTCTATTCGTCTTATTTGCTGCCTTTATCCTGACCATGCTGCGCATCAGTAAAAAGGAAAAGAGTTCTGGCAGTTCCGATCCTCTACTTGAAGATCAAGAGTCCGAAGTGCCAGAAGGCGTGAGCAATCTTAAAGCAGGGTTATGGGTCATTGTCGGCTTGATAATCTTACCTATCGCGGCCGACACCTTAGTTAATAGCGCCGTGTATATCGCCCAGTATTTCGGCATGAGCGACTTGGTCATAGGTCTAACGATTATTGCCGTAGGAACCAGCTTACCAGAGCTTGCGGCTTCACTGGCAGGTGTAATGAAAGGTGAAGACGATATGGCCGTCGGTAATATCATTGGCTCGAACGTATTCAATATTCTTGCTGTAATGGGCATCCCAGGTATTCTTAATCCTTCAATCCTTAGTGAATACGCCATGGGGCGTGATTTTTGGGTAATGTTAGGGGTCTCATTACTGTTGGTTGCGATGGCATTGGGTAAATCTCGCAGTATCAACCGAATAGAAGGTGCTGTATTATTCTGCTGCTTTATCGCTTATCAAGGATATCTAATCCTGAACATGACAGCTTAATTTAGTTTTTGCCTGCCGGAGTGTGACATGTTTGATTTTCGCTCTGCTGCTCTTGACGTATTAAAAACAGAAATCGAAGCCCTTGAGCAGCTTGATCAGTATTTTAATGAAGATTTCATCCAAGCCTGTGAACTTATACTTGCCAATAAAGAAGGCAAGGTTGCCGTCATGGGGATGGGTAAATCAGGGCATATTGGTAATAAGATTGCCGCATCGCTAGCCAGCACGGGCACGCCCGCTTTCTTCGTTCATCCCGGTGAAGCCGCTCACGGCGATCTGGGTATGATAAAATCGGGTGATATTGTGCTAGCGATCTCCAACTCCGGCGAATCGTCTGAAATTTTAGGGCTCTTTCCCGTTCTCAAGCGCCTTAACATCAAAATTATTAGCATGACAGGCAAGCCAGATTCCACGATGGCAAAACTGGCTGATTTCCATTTACAAATCACTGTTCCTAAAGAGGCTTGCCCACTAGGTTTGGCTCCAACAGCAAGCACCACGGCAACCTTGGTCATGGGTGATGCCTTGGCGGTCGCCCTTCTCCAAGCTCGTGGTTTCACCGCTGAAGATTTTGCGCTATCGCATCCAGGTGGTGCACTAGGTAGAAAGTTACTGCTAAAACTTTCTGATATCATGCATACCGGCAAGCAGCTTCCGTTGGTCACACCCGATACTGTGGTGCGAGAAGCACTACTTGAGATCAGCCAAAAAGGCCTTGGTATGACGGCTGTAGTTGATGACCACCAGCATCTCGTTGGCATCTTCACGGATGGTGACTTGCGACGTATTCTCGATAAGCGTATTGATATTCACAGCGCTCTGATTGGAGAAGTCATGACTACTCACCCAACTACTGCCAGCCCAAATATTCTTGCTGCCGAAGGTTTAAACCTAATGCAGCAAAAAAGCATTAACGGTTTGATCCTTTGTGAAAATGGCAAAGTGGTCGGTGCATTAAATATGCACGATTTATTAAAAGCAGGAGTGATGTGATGTCAAAATTGATTGAAACCCTGTATAAACCCGTGGAACAAAACACGCTTAACATTGCCAAACAGATTAAGCTGTTAATATGCGATGTCGATGGCGTATTCTCTGATGGCCTGATTTATATGGGCAATGATGGTGAAGAGTTGAAAACATTCCATACACGAGATGGATACGGTGTAAAATCGCTGATGAATGCGGGCATCAAAATCGCTATTATCACAGGCCGACAATCACGTATTGTTGAAAATCGCATGAAAGCTCTGGGAATCTCGCTGATTTACCAAGGGCAAGACGATAAAGTAAAAGCTTATCAGGACATTTGCAGCCAATTGAATATTGCGCCAGAACACATCGGTTATATTGGTGATGATCTTATCGACTGGCCTGTGATGGAAAAAGTAGCTTTGAAAGTCTGCGTGGCTGATGGACACCCACTACTGGCTCAGCGTGCAAATTACGTCACGTCTATTCGTGGTGGACATGGTGCAGTCAGAGAAGTGTGTGATCTTATTTTACAAGCGCGCAATGAACTTGATGTCCACAAAGGTCTAAGTATATGAGTTTATCCCGTATCGGTTACCTGATACTGGCATTTGTGATCTGTTGGTCCACTTACTACTTGTTTGATAAAGGTAAAGAGTACGATATTCAGGTTGAGCCGGATACCGAATTACCTATGTTTAGCGGTGAAGATCTAGTGAACACTTCTTATAACGAAGAAGGGATTCGCAGCTATGTCATTACATCCGTTAAGCTGGATCACTACGCAAAAAGCGGTGATACCTTTTTTGATCAACCGATTTTGAAAGTTTACAAAGAAGGCACAACCCAAGAATGGGAGGTCACGGCTGACCGAGGTATTCTTGGGCAAGATCATGTGCTGACATTATATGACAACGTATTGGCGGAAAACTTATTGCCGGATTCAGGCTTTGACACCATGTCAACAGATGTACTCGGTATTCAGTTGGATAATCGCGATTTTTGGGCAGATAACCAAGTCACTTTGGTTGGCCCTCAGTTTGAAACAGTAGGTCAGGCGATGAAAGGCAACTTTGCTGAAAACAACGCTATCCTCTACAAACACGTACAAGGTAGATATGAAACTCTCACACCTTAGTCTAATTTCTTGTTTGCTGATTTCTGGGCATGCACTCGCGTTGTCTACCGATCAGGATCAACCTGTCTACATAGACTCAGACAGCCAACAACTTGATATGCAAAGCAATCAAGTGACCTTTCTTGGTGATGTAAAACTTAAGCAAGGCAGTATCAATATTAATGCCGATAAAGTCATCGTTACCCGCGATCCAAAAGACGGGTCTATTCAAGAAATTGAAGGATATGGTGACTTAGCCACCTTCTCTCAGCTAACTGATGATGGCAAAACCCTTTACGGTGAAGCGAAAGAATTGTATTACGTGATGGTTGATGATCAACTCACTATGATCGATGAAGCCATGCTTTCTCAAGACGACAGTGTGATTCGTGGTACTAAAATCCGCTACAAAATCTCTTCACAAAAGCTAATTGCTGATGGTAAAGAGAAAGGCGATCGCGTCTCAACCGTTCTTCAGCCACAAGCAGTACAAGAATAATTATGGCAAAACTCAAAGCAGAGCATTTAGCAAAAACCTACGGAAACCGTAAGGTCGTGACAGACGTCAGTCTTGAAGTGACTTCAGGGCAAATCGTCGGATTGCTCGGTCCGAACGGAGCCGGTAAAACCACCTCTTTCTACATGATTGTGGGTTTGGTCGCTCGCGATGAAGGCTCAATTACTATCGATGGCGAAGACATCAGTATTCTGCCGATGCATAGTCGCTCACGTATGGGGATTGGCTACCTTCCTCAGGAAGCGTCCATCTTTCGCAAGCTATCGGTGGAACATAATATCATGGCGGTATTAGAGACCCGTGAAGAACTCACCCGTGAGCAACGCCAAGATAAGTTGGAAGACTTATTGGAAGAATTCCACATTCAGCACATTCGCCACAGTGCTGGTATGGCACTATCAGGGGGAGAACGCCGTCGTGTTGAGATCGCTCGCGCTTTGGCTGCAAACCCTCAATTTATCTTACTGGATGAACCTTTCGCTGGTGTCGACCCAATATCGGTCATTGATATCAAAAAGATTATTGAACACCTGCGCGATCGTGGGCTTGGGGTTCTCATTACCGACCACAACGTCCGCGAAACATTAGACGTATGTGAAAAAGCGTACATTGTCAGTCAGGGGCATCTGATTGCAGAGGGCACACCAGAACAAGTGCTCAATAACGAACAGGTAAAACAAGTTTATCTCGGCGAACAATTCCGTCTATGATTAAAGTGAAGAACGGTAAGATTCTATAGCATCTAAGGCAAGTAATACTGAATGAAACCCTCATTACAACTCAAGCTAGGACAGCAGTTAGCGATGACGCCACAGCTACAGCAAGCAATTCGTTTGTTGCAGTTGTCAACGTTAGATCTTCAACAAGAAATTCAGGAAGCCTTGGATTCTAACCCTCTGCTCGAAGTCGAAGAAGGCGGTGAAGAGCCTCAAAATGTTGAAGACAAGTCAGCGAGTGAGGACAAAGAGCCAAGTGTTGATGTTACCGAACCAGAAGTCAAAGATAGCTCAGATTTGATTGAGAAATCTGAAATCAGTAATGAGCTGGAAATAGACACCACTTGGGAAGATGTCTATAGCGCCAATACGGGCAGCACCGGCATTGCTCTCGATGACGATACCCCTGTTTATCAAGGTGAAACCACACAGTCACTGCATGACTACCTGACTTGGCAGTTAGACCTGACGCCTTTCAGTGAAACAGACCGTACTATTGCCATGGCGATCATCGATGCTGTGGATGACTACGGCTATCTAACGATTTCGACGGAAGACATCCTTGAAAGTTTTAATAACGAAGAGATAGAGCTGGAAGAAATTGAAGCAGTACGTAAACGTATTCAGCAGTTTGACCCACTCGGTGTCGCTTCAAATAATCTACAAGACTGTTTGCTCTTACAATTAGCCACCTTCCCTGAAGATACGCCTTGGTTGAAAGAAGCTAAGTTAGTACTAACCGACTACATTGATCAACTGGGCAATCGTGATTACAAACTGATCATCAAAGAAGCTAGGCTTAAAGAAGCGGAGCTCAAAGAAGCGCTTAAGTTAATCCAGCAGTTGGACCCTCGCCCAGGTAGCCGTATCGCAACAGAACACGCAGAGTATGTCATTCCTGACGTTTCTGTATTTAAAGACCATGGTAAGTGGGTAGTCACTATCAACCCAGACTCAGTACCAAGGCTGAAAGTCAATCAACAATACGCAGCATTGGGTAAAGGTAACAGCTCAGACAGTCAATACATTCGCTCAAACTTGCAGGAAGCCAAGTGGCTGATTAAAAGCCTAGAAAGTAGAAATGAGACGTTACTCAAAGTTGCTAAGTGTATTGTTGAACATCAACGCGATTTCTTCGAGTATGGTGAAGAAGCAATGAAACCTATGGTGCTTAACGACGTCGCTTTAGATGTTGATATGCACGAATCGACAATTTCAAGGGTCACCACCCAAAAGTACATGCATACCCCTCGTGGTATTTTCGAACTAAAGTATTTCTTCTCCAGTCATGTCAGTACCGATAATGGCGGAGAATGTTCATCAACTGCAATTCGAGCTCTGATTAAAAAGCTCGTTGCTGCCGAAAACAGTGCTAAGCCACTGAGTGACAGTAAGATTGCAGCTCTACTCGCTGACCAAGGGATTCAGGTCGCTAGACGAACAATAGCTAAGTACCGAGAATCACTAGGCATTGCCCCTTCGAGTCAGCGCAAACGCCTGCTTTAGGCATCTAACCGAGAAGGAAAGTCTATGCAAATCAATATTAATGGCCACCACGTTGATCTCACCGATTCAATGCAAGACTACGTAAACGAAAAGTTTCAAAAGCTTGAGCGTTTCTTTGACCACATAAATAGTGTTCATGTTGTTTTAAAAGTTGAAAAACTCCGTCAAATCGCAGAAGCTACCCTTCACGTTAACCAGGGCGAAATACATGCATCTGCGGATGAAGAAAGTATGTACGCCGCTATCGACTCTCTCGTTGACAAACTGGTCAGACAGCTCAACAAGCACAAAGAAAAATTAAATACGCACTAGATACCATGCAATTAAGCGAAATCCTTTCATTGGACTGCACAAAAAGTGCAGTCCAATGCACCAGTAAAAAACGCGCTCTGGAAATGATCAGTGAAATCGTTGCAGAGCAGACCGGTCAAAACTCTACCGAACTTTTTGAGTGCATGCTTAGCCGCGAAAAAATGGGCAGTACTGGCATCGGAAATGGAATAGCCATTCCCCATGCTCGTATGCAGTCCAGTGATAAAGCCGTTGCCGTTCTCATACAATGCGAATCTCCTGTCGAGTTTGACTCGATAGATAACCGTCCTGTCGATCTACTCTTTGCTCTACTTGTTCCTGACGCGCAGTGTAAAGAGCACCTTAAAACCCTTTCAAGCATGGCTGAGCGATTAAACGACAAACAGGTTCTTAAGCAGTTACGTAAAGCTCAGTCTGATGAAGAGCTTTACGACATCATGGTGAACCAGTAATGCGTCTTATCGTCGTCAGCGGTCAATCCGGTGCGGGAAAAAGCGTTGCTCTTCGCGTACTTGAGGATTTAGGTTACTACTGCGTCGATAACCTACCGGTCAATTTGCTCGATAACTTCGTCAAATCAGTAAAAACCAGCAAGCAAAACGTAGCGGTCAGTATTGATATCCGTAATCTACCGACAGAGCCCAATTTAGTGACGGATGTTCTCACAAAGCTGAAGAAATCGTCAGACGTCAGCGTGCTGTTTCTAGATGCCAAAAAAGATACCTTACTCAAACGCTACAGCGAAACCAGACGAATTCATCCACTAACGCTCAGCAATGAAAATACGTCTTTAGAACAAGCGATTGAAAAAGAGCGTTGCATTCTTTCCCCTCTCAAAGAGCACGCAGACCTTATCATCGATAGCAGTAATCAATCTCTGCACGATCTAAGTGAAACAGTCCGTATGCGTATCGAAGGCCGAGAGCGCAAAGACTTGGTCATGGTGTTCCAGTCTTTTGGTTTCAAGTATGGTCTACCGAGTGACGCAGACTACGTATTTGACGTGCGCTTTTTGCCCAATCCACATTGGGAGCCAGCATTAAGGCCAATGACAGGATTGGATGCTCCAATTAAGTCCTTTCTTGAAAGCCATCAAGATGTGTTAGAGCTCAAACAACAGATCCAGAAGTTCATCGAGAACTGGCTTCCTCTACTAGAAAAGA
Organism: Vibrio sp. Isolate23; assembly: GCF_022398095.1. Classification (NCBI taxonomy): domain Bacteria; kingdom Pseudomonadati; phylum Pseudomonadota; class Gammaproteobacteria; order Vibrionales; family Vibrionaceae; genus Vibrio; species Vibrio sp. Isolate23. The sequence goes on along the minus strand of NZ_JAKEUV010000013.1, from coordinate 7,962 downwards.
ATAACCGCAGCTATTTGACCGTTGCAATAGGGTGTACTGGAGGTAAACACCGCTCCGTTTATCTGACTCAACAAATTGGCGAATATTTCGCTCAAATGGGTCACCAAGTCCAAATTCGCCATGCCACATTAGAGAAAAACTATAAGGAATAACCTATGCAGCAACAGAGTCGAACCGTCCTCATTCAAAACCGATTAGGCCTTCATGCTCGTGCTGCCGTTAAACTTGTCGAACTTGCCCAATCTTTCGATGCCATTCTTACCATTCAAAACCATGAAGGCAAAGAAGCCACCGCTGACAGTGTCATGGGGTTGTTAATGCTGGAATCAGCTCAAGGCGAACACGTTACTATCAGTGCAGAAGGCAATGATGCAAGCCCTGCCCTTGAAGCAGTCTGTCATTTAATTGAAGCTAAATTCGAAGAAGCAGAATAATTTCTTCTGATATAAGAAAAATCACTACCTTCACATTAACTTATTAAATAAACACTAAAATTAAGTTACTATTCGACGCATTGTAAGTAAATAGAGTCAGGGGGAACACATGGCAGAGCAAATAGAATTTGACCAAGCTCACCAAGCCCTCCAAGAAGTGACAGAAGCTCTAGAAAATGGTCGCTTTGTGCATGTCCGTCGACAACTACAGGACATGGAACCGGAAGATATAGCCCATCTATTAGAAGCCTCACCACGAAAAAGCCGCGAAGTGCTTTGGCAGCTCACTGATCCAGAAGATTATGGTGAAATTCTCGACGAGCTGAATGAAGACGTTAAAGATGCCTTGGTCTCCAAAATGGAGCCGGAGATGCTGGCTGAAGCAACCGAAGGTATGGACACCGACGACGTTGCCTACGTACTTCGAAGCCTTCCTGATGATATATCGAGAGAAGTCCTTGCTCAGATGGACAGCTCAGAGCGTCTACGAGTGGAGACTGCTCTTTCTTATCCTGAAGATACAGCTGGCGGATTGATGAATACCGACGTCATCACCATACGTGGTGATGTTGATGTCGATGTCGTTTTACGCTATTTGCGCATGAAAGGGGAGCTTCCTGAAGCAACCGATGCTCTGTACGTTATCGATGAGGATAATCAGCTTATTGGTCAACTTCCAATTACCACCTTGATTACCACTCAACCTGATATCAAAGTCAGTGAAGTCATGGGAGATGCCGACGAAGCAATTGAAGTGACGATGAGTGACTCAGATATTGCCAGCCTATTTGAGCGTCGTAATTGGGTTTCCGCTCCGGTCATTGATGAAAACCAGCACCTGGTCGGCCGTATTACCATCGATGATGTTGTAGATGTAATCCGTGAAGATGCAGAGCACTCTATGATGAGTATGGCGGGTATGGATGATGACGAGGATACCTTCGCACCAGTCGTAAAGTCTGCGCGTAAAAGGAGTATCTGGCTGGGAGCGAATGTCTTAGCGGCACTTGCTGCGGCGTCCGTCTCTAATATGTTTGAAGCCACACTCGATCAGATGGCTGCTATTGCCGTTTTGATGACCATCGTTCCTTCTATGGGCGGTGTCGCAGGTAACCAAACCGTTGCTTTGGTCATCCGTGGCTTAGCTTTAGGCCATATTGGTGATTCCAACAAACGTGAGCTACTCATGAAGGAAGCAGCCATAGGCCTGTTAAATGGCATTATGTGGGCATTGATCATTGGTGGAATTGTCGTCGCATGGAAAGGTAACTGGATGCTCGGTGGAATCATTTCCGCAGCGATGCTAACCAACCTGTTGGTTGCAGGCATCGCTGGGGTGACCATCCCGATTCTACTCAAGAAAATGAACATTGACCCAGCTTTGGCCGGAGGCATGGCATTAACCACTGTCACCGATGTTATTGGCCTCTCAGTGTTCCTCGGTCTTGCAACCATCATGATCTAACCGGTCAACCAGTTCCTTCCAACAAAAAGCACAGCCAGGCTGTGCTTTTTGGATCCAATATGCTGATGCTAGTTAATGTTTGGGCCTAACCACTTCTCAGCTTCTAACATATCCCAACCTTTACGATCAGCGTAGCTTTCTACTTGATCCTGCTGGATCTGTGCGATCGCAAAATAACGCGAATCGGGATGCGAGAAGTACCACCCTGAAACTGATGCTCCTGGCCACATCGCATAGCTGCTAGTCAGTGACATATCTATGGTTTCTTCTACTTTGAGCAACTCCCATAGAGAGCCTTTCTCAGTATGCTCTGGACATGCCGGATAGCCCGGGGCAGGACGAATACCCTGATATTTTTCACGAATCAGATCATCATTAGAGAGATCTTCATCCGCGGAATAGCCCCAAATTTCCTTACGCACTTTTTCATGCAGGTATTCAGCAAAAGCCTCAGCCAAGCGATCCGCCACAGCTTGAATCATAATCGCGTTGTAATCATCTCCCGCTGCTTTATATTCATCAGCGAGTTCACGTTCTCCAATACCACCGGTTACCGCGAATGCGCCAATCCAGTCTTTCTTACCTGAAGATTTGGGTGCGATGTAATCAGAGAGACAGTAATTATAGCCTTTAGGCTTCTCAGTCTGCTGGCGAAGGTTATGCAGGACTTTCACTACTTCCGTACGTGATTCGTCGTGGTACACTTCAATGTCATCACCAACACTAGCAGCAGGGAAGAGTACACACATACCACGAGCTTTCAACAGCCCTTCTTTCTCAACTCTATCCAATAAAGCGTTGGCATCAGCAAACAACCGCTTCGCTTCTTCCCCTACCTCCTCATGCTCAAGAATGGCAGGGTACTTACCCACTAAAGACCAAGTCATAAAGAATGGCGTCCAGTCGATGTATTCACGTAATGTTGCTATATCAAAATCATCAAATACATGCACACCTGGTTTAGCTGGCTCTGGTGGAGTATAAGCTTCCCAGTCAATCGCGACCTTATTTGCTCGAGCTTGTTCTAAAGTGACAGGTTTAGTACGCGGTTTCTTGCGATTATGCTGGTCACGCACGCGTACGTAATCGGCATCAAGTTTTTCAACAAATTCAGGTCGACGCTCGTCAGACAGTAATGAAGTACACACACCAACGGCTCTAGAAGCATTATTTACATACACCACTGGGTGTTGGTAGTTTTGCTCAATCTTAACCGCAGTATGAGCTTTCGATGTTGTCGCACCACCAATTAGAAGTGGCAAGTCGAAATCAAGACGTTCCATTTCCTTAGCCACATGAACCATTTCATCCAGTGATGGTGTGATCAAGCCAGACAAACCGATGATATCGACATTTTCTTCTTTAGCGACTTTAAGGATCTTTTCACATGGCACCATCACGCCAAGATCGATGATTTCGTAGTTATTACACTGCAAAACGACCCCGACAATGTTCTTACCAATATCGTGAACATCCCCTTTCACTGTTGCCAGTAGGATCTTACCATTTGAGGAACCCGCTTGTTTCTCCTTGTTAATGAACGGCTCTAAATGCGCTACAGCCTGCTTCATTACACGTGCCGATTTCACCACCTGAGGAAGGAACATTTTGCCTTCACCGAAGAGATCGCCAACCACATTCATTCCATCCATCAAAGGCCCTTCGATAACTTCAAGTGGCTTGGATGCATTAAGACGGGCTTCTTCCGTATCTTCAACAATGAACTCGGTGATGCCTTTGACTAAGGCATGTTCTAGGCGTTTTTCGACTGGCCATGTCCGCCACTCAAGTGCTGAAGCATCTTCTTCCTTACCTACCCCTTTACCTGCGTATTCGGCAGCAATATCAAGCAGTCGCTCTGTCGCGTCATCACGGCGGTTGAGAACAACATCTTCCACAGCTTCACGTAGTTTTTCAGGTACGTTGTCGTAAATTTCTAGCTGACCCGCATTCACAATTCCCATATCCATACCGTTTTTGAAACAGTGGTAAAGGAAAACAGCATGGATCGCTTCACGAACGTAGTTGTTACCGCGGAAAGAGAAAGAAACGTTAGACACACCACCGGAGATCATGGCATGTGGCAAATCACGTTTTATATCGGCAACTGCTTCAATAAAGTCAACCGCATAGTTATTGTGCTCTTCTATACCTGTTGCTACAGCAAAGATATTTGGGTCAAAGATAATATCTTCAGAAGGGAAACCGACTTCATCTACCAAGATACGATAGGCATTGGTACAGATTTCAAGCTTGCGTTCACGTGTTTCTGCTTGTCCGACTTCATCGAATGCCATAACAATAACAGCAGCACCATAGCGGCGGATTAGCTTAGCTTGTTCGACAAACTTCTCTTTGCCTTCTTTGAGCGAGATAGAGTTAACAATGCCTTTACCCTGAATGCATTTCAGTCCGGCTTCAATCACTTCCCATTTTGAGGAATCAACCATAATGGGAACTTTGGAAATTTCTGGCTCAGACGCACACAAATTGAGGAAGCGTACCATGCATGCCTCGGCATCTAACATGCCCTCATCCATATTGATATCGATAATCTGAGCGCCGTTCTCAACTTGCTGGCGAGCCACTTCAAGCGCTTCATCATAGAGTTCTTCTTTGATCAGACGTTTAAAGCGGGCAGAACCTGTTACATTAGTACGTTCACCCACATTGACGAACAGTGTTTCTTTTTCAATTGACAGAGGCTCAAGGCCTGATAAGCGACAAGCTACGTGAAGATCGGGGAGTGCACGAGGCGTCACGCCTTCGACAGCTTGAGCCATCTGGCGGATATGCTCAGGAGTCGTGCCGCAACAACCACCGATTAAGTTGAGGAAACCACTCTCAGCCCACTCTTTGACATGTACGGCCATATCTTCGGGCGAAAGGTCATATTCACCAAATGCATTTGGCAGACCCGCATTGGGGTGTGCTGAGACGAAACTCTCAGAAATGCGTGACATTTCTTCTACGTACGGTCGAAGCTCATCTGGGCCTAAAGCACAGTTAAGTCCAAAAGACAGTGGCTGAACATGACGTAAAGAATTGTAAAACGCTTCTGTCGTTTGGCCAGAAAGCGTCCGTCCTGAGGCATCAGTGATGGTTCCCGAAATCATGATAGGAAGCTTAATATTCAACTCTTCGAAAACACTGTCGACAGCAAAGGCACAGGCCTTGGCATTCAGCGTATCAAAAATAGTTTCAATAAGAATGAGGTCTGAGCCACCTTTAATTAAGGCGCGCGTCGATTCGGAATACGCCTTAACTAATTCATCAAACGTAACGTTGCGATAGCCTGGATCGTTCACATCTGGGGAAATCGAACATGTACGGTTAGTTGGGCCAAGAACGCCCGCCACATAGCGTGGTCTATCTGGTGTTTTTAACGTCCACTCGTCTGCCACTTCGCGAGCGAGTCTCGCGGCTTCAAAGTTGATTTCTTCGCTCAGGCTTTCCATATCATAGTCAGCCATTGCGATGGTCGTTGCGTTAAACGTGTTGGTCTCAAGGATATCTGCGCCAGCTTCTAAGTACTCAGCATGAATATCTTTAATCAATTTGGGCTGTGTCAGAACCAGAAGGTCATTATTGCCTTTAAGGTCACAATGCCAATCAGCGAAACGCTCACCTCGGTAGTCTGGCTCCTCAAGTTTGTAGCCCTGGATCATGGTGCCCATACCACCATCAATTAATAGGATACGCTTTCTTAATTGAGCTTCGATCTGTTGCCTTACGTTACTTTCCACAGTACAGCCTCATTCCTTTCATTATCTTTCCATCCTATCATACATAAAAGAGGAGTCTAGACGTCTAAAAGAGTAAATTAATCACCTCGGAATGACAAAAAAGTGTTTGCTATTTAATCATGTCGAGATGAAAATTCTCATTCATAATTTGTTACATGCTGAGAATCCAATGTCGGTCTACTACACTCTCTGTTTTCTATCTGCAGCAGCGATGCTAATTGCTTTTGTAAACAGCAAGATAGGTAAAATGCAAACCACTATTGCCATTACTGCAGGTTCAATGGTGTTATCTCTTCTTATTCTTATTGCAGGCCAAAACAACTGGTTCCATCTAACAGAAATTGCTTCGAAGACAATGTCTAGCATTAACTTCGAAGATTTTTTGCTGAAAGGGATCTTAGGCTTTCTACTATTTGCAGGTGGGTTGGGAATTAAGCTTCCTCATCTAAAGGACCAAAAATGGGAAATTACCGTCCTCGCACTTGGTGCAACTCTCTTCTCTACCTTTTTCATCGGCTTTGTTCTATATGGATTCTGTCAGCTTATCGGGGTGCAGTTTGATTTAGTTTATTGCCTACTATTTGGCGCCCTAATCTCCCCAACCGACCCAATCGCTGTTCTGGCTATTGTTAAGAAGCTCGATGCACCAGAGAGAATTTCAACTCAGATAGAAGGGGAATCTCTATTTAACGATGGTTTTGGCTTAGTCATATTTGTCACTTTGTTCACTATCGCCTTTGGCACGGAAACGCCAACCTTAGGTAGCGTCACTATGTTATTTGCTCAAGAAGCTATCGGTGGTATCGTCTACGGATTTGCTCTGGGACTGCTGTTTCACTACCTTATCAGCGCAACCGATGATCACTCGATGGAGCTGTTGCTTACTATTGGCATTCCAACTGCAGGGTACGCATTTGCAGAGGTATTGCATGTTTCAGGCCCATTAGCCATGGTGGTATCAGGTATTATGATCGGTAACTGGACCAGGTTTATTGGATTCTCTAAAGAAAGTGAAGATCATCTCGATCACTTCTGGGAACTAGTGGATGAGTTTCTCAATGGCGTTCTATTCTTGCTCATCGGTATGTCGATGCTGCTGTTCGAATTTCATAAAGAAGACTGGATTTTAATGGCCTTCTCTATACCACTCGTTTTAGCAGCACGATACCTCAGCGTATTTTGCGCTTACCTAGGATTCAAAAGACATCGTAAATACAACCCTTGGTCAGTGAAAATATTAACTTGGGGAGGCTTGCGAGGTGGTCTTGCACTGGCAATGGCACTGTCAATTCCATCGGGTATCTGGGTTATTCAAGACAAGCTGATTGATGTAAAAGAAATCATCCTAGTCATGACTTATTCTGTCGTAGTATTCTCGATCCTCGTTCAAGGTTCGACTATTACTCCTATGATAGAAAAAGCTAAGCAGGCAGAAAAAGAAATTCAGCCTGAACCAAAAGCAGCTGAGTCATCCGATACAGAGTAATCTAATCCTATTAATCATTTCAAAGCCGCTCTCTATGAGCGGCTTTTTGTTATTCGTTACAAACAACGAGCACTTGGAGATGGTCACTTGTTCATCTTCAAGACCGGGAATCAAAAGAATGGCAAAGTGTTATCTCTTAGATTTTCTGGTTAATGATCATACGTTCAAGATAGTCATCAACAGGCCAATCTCTACGTAAACATTCTCCAAAGACGCTATCAACCCAATAACAAAGTCAAGTCAGTTATGCTTTTCTGTGTAGTAGAGGGGCTATTTATAGAGGGTTGGCTTCGAACATTCTGAATGGTGGTTGGCCGAAAAACATGTAACTCAACACACAAAAAAGACCTCAGCATTCCTGTTAAGGTCTGGAATAGAGCTACTGGACTTGCAGTCAAGTGCGGCTCTTTGGTCATAGACCAAAATAATACTGCAGATACGAAAAAGCCCTAACATTTCTGTTAGGGCTTTCTCTTAATAAATGGCGGACAGCCGGGGTTGCGGGCAACCGGGACTCGTTGGTCGCAGACCAAAAATAATACGGCAGATACAAAAAGACCCCAGCATTGCTGCTGAGGTCTGAAATAAGTGGCGGAGCGGACGGGACTCGAACCCGCGACCCCCGGCGTGACAGGCCGGTATTCTAACCAACTGAACTACCGCTCCGCACTGGTTAGACTCTAAGTCTAAATGTAAAGCCTGGCGATGTCCTACTCTCACATGGGGAAGCCCCACACTACCATCGGCGCTATTGCGTTTCACTTCTGAGTTCGGCATGGAGTCAGGTGGGTCCACAACGCTATGGTCGCCAAGCAAATTCTTTAATTCGGA
>NZ_JAKEUV010000012.1:0-104290 GCF_022398095.1 Vibrio sp. Isolate23 | reverse complement strand
GTTCAGATAACTCGTTTCCGCTCGACTTGCATGTGTTAGGCCTGCCGCCAGCGTTCAATCTGAGCCATGATCAAACTCTTCAATTTAAGATTTTGTCGGCTCAATGAATACTGAACATTACATAACGTAATGTTTGAATTGACTGTGCTCTTATTGGTTTTCACTTTTGAAAAAGTAAAACAAAACAGCTCAAGGCTGCTTCCCAATTCGAATGGTCACTTCGTATCATTGAAACCTAATTTGAAACCAAAGTTTCTAATTGGATTATCATCAACGAGTGCCCACACAGATTGATAGGTTTATATTGTTAAAGAGCGCTCTTCTTTTGTGATTAACATCACTTCGGAAGAGGCGGTCATTTTAGCGATATAAAGTTTAGTGTCAACCACTTTTTTCAAACTTATTTTCAAGCGTTTCCGCTTGGCTAATCGACCTTGCTAACTGGGCTTTATGGTTTCGAAACATAAGCTTCGAAGCGTTCCCGTGTCAGCGAGGGGGCATTATAGAGATCGACGTCACGTTGGCAACCCCTTTTTGCAGTTTTTTTTGATTTTTTTGCCGTTTGAGTATTTTCTATTCAAAGATAGCTATTTTCCATACTCTTCTACCTCTGTTTATCCAGAATTCCTCTATATAAGGAGAAAAAATGAGCGCCTTGCGTAGTTATAAAGATACACGTCCCGTCATTGGTGAACGTGTCTATATTGATCAAAGCTCAGTGTTGGTGGGCGATATTAGAATTGGCGATGATTCGAGCATCTGGCCTCTAGTTGCAGCTCGCGGTGACGTCAACAATATTCACATTGGCAAGCGAACCAATGTCCAAGATGGCAGCGTATTACATGTTACGCACAAAAATCAGGAAAACCCTGATGGTTACCCGCTTATCATTGGCGACGACGTCACTGTCGGCCATAAAGTGATGCTACATGGGTGCATTATCAAAGACAGGGTGCTGGTAGGTATGGGCGCGATTGTATTGGATGGCGCCGTAATAGAAGAAGACGTCATGATTGGTGCAGGCAGTTTGGTCCCACCAGGAAAGACTCTCGAAAGCGGCTACTTATATGTAGGTAGCCCAGTCAAACAGGCACGTCCTCTTAACGATAAAGAACGCGCCTTTCTACAAAAGTCAGCAGACAATTACGTGCAGAACAAAGAAGATTACCTGCATCATGTCGATGTGATTAGCAAATAACTTCGACCTGCCCTGACTGATTGAAGGTTTCGTCCTCAATCAGTTCTTCGGCTAACTCTTCCAGATCAAATCGGTGCTGAATAAAGCAAACGAGAGCTTGCTCAGCACCTTGAAGTTTTTGTCCAGCCAATACTTCCAACTGATTCAAGGTAACCACACACTCTATCAGCGCGCCTGACTGCTGCGCGGGAAAAACGACTGCTTGCAGGTGGTCATCCCAATGCTGCATATCGGGAAACAGAATCGACTGATTCATTACTTACCCTCTAGATTCTTTCTTAATTCGCGTAGAATTTGTTTTGTCCCAGGTCGGATACCTCGCCATAACATGAAGCTTTCCGCAGCCTGCCCCACCAGCATGCCCAATCCGTCGTATACCACCGCCGCATTATGCTCAATTGCCCACTGATTGAATGTCGTGTGACCAGAGCCATACATCATGTCATAAACGGTAGAGTTAGGTGAGAAGATTGCCGATGAAATCGCAGGCAGCTCGCCACTGAGACTGGAAGACGTCGAGTTGATGATAATGTCGTAGCTCTGTTCGATGTGTGCCATCTCAACCGCTTTAATCGGACCAAAGCTGGAAAACATCTCTTGTAGCGTCTGCGCTTTGGATAAGGTCCGGTTGGTAATCACAATTTCAGCAGGGCTTTGGTCAAGTAAAGGCTTGATTACACCACGAGCCGCACCTCCTGCACCGATCAAGAGAATTCTTGCACCTTCAATCACGACCTGATTCTGCAGTAGGTCCTGTACCAGCCCTTCACCATCGGTGTTATCACCTAAGATCTCACCATCATCGAGCTTTTTCAGCGTATTGACGGCACCCGCCAACTGAGCCCGCTCTGTTAAACGTGTAGCCAGTCGGTAAGCATCTTCCTTAAATGGCACAGTGACATTACATCCTTTTCCGTTTTGAGCAAAAAAAGCTTCAGCCGCCGCAACAAATCCATCCACTGGAGCCAGTTCAGCGGTATACGTCATTGACTGATTGGTCTGACGAGCAAACAGCGTATGAATAAACGGTGACTTACTCTGGCTTATCGGGTTTCCGAAAACGGCATAACGATCTATCTGCTGGGTCATATCCTTACCTACTCAAAACAAAAAGGGCCATTGCAAACCAATGACCCTATCATTAACCCTATAAGGAAGAAAGTGTTACCAATCGCGAGGCTTCAAGTAGTCCTGATACAGCTCTGCTTCATGGGTTCCCGGCTCCACTTGGTAACTGTATTCCCATCGCGCCAGTGGTGGCATCGACATCAGGATAGACTCTGTACGGCCACCACTTTGTAGGCCAAACAGCGTTCCGCGGTCATAAACCAAGTTAAACTCAACATAGCGACCACGACGATATAGCTGGAATTGGCGCTCTCGCTCACCGTATTCGGTTGCTTTACGGCGCTCGACAATTGGCAGGTAGGCTTGGCAATACCCTTCACCAACGGCTTTGATGTAATCAAAACACTTATCGAACTCCCAATGATTCAAATCGTCAAAGAACAAACCGCCAACACCACGTGTTTCATCACGATGAGGTAGGTAGAAATATTTGTCACACCACGCTTTATGCTCTGGATACACTTCACTGCCGAACGGTGCACATACCTCTTTAGCAGTGTTATGCCAATATTGGGCGTCTTCTTCAAACGGATAGAAAGGTGTCAGGTCAAAGCCACCACCAAACCACCAGATAGGCGCTTCACCGTCTTTCTCTGCAATAAAGAAACGCACATTGGCGTGGGATGTGGGGATATAAGGGTTTTTCGGGTGCATGACCAAGGACACGCCCATCGCTTCAAATCGACGGCCTGCAAGTTCAGGGCGATGTGCCGTAGCCGACGCTGGCATTTCTTTTCCCTGTACGTGCGAAAAGTTCACACCACCTTGCTCAAATACAGCCCCCTCTTTCATCACTCGAGTGCGGCCACCACCACCTAAACGTTCACCAGGCTCACGACTCCACGCATCTTCTATAAACTCAGCATGGCCGTCGGCCTGTTCAAGTTGCTGACAAATGGAATCCTGTAGCTCCATCAGGAACTGTTTCACTGCTTGCTTGTCGATGGCTGACATGTTTCTACTTCCTTTGCAGGGTTAACCCTGTCTTAATACCTTGGATGTTTTTGCGTCGCGAATTTCACTTGGCTTGTCTCGCCCACCCGTATCTCCCGCCAGTATTGCAACTAAGCGATCACCGAGTTGCTGCTCAACTTCTGCGGTCGTCATACAAGGGGGTTCACCGGTCAAATTTGCGCTGGTAGAGGTTAACGGCTTTCCAAGCGCATTACACATCTTTTGTACCAAAGGATGATCGGTCACACGCACCGCAATCGAGTCAAACTGGCCTGAAACCCAATCCGACACTTTATCGCTGCACGGCATGATCCAAGTAACGGGGCCAGGCCAAGTCTGATGGACTTTCTGTAGCTGCTCATCCGTCAGCTGAGACTCGTCAATGTACGGCAGTAATTGTTCATAGCTAGCAGCGATCAGGATCAGACCTTTTTCCACTGGCCTTTGTTTCAGTTCTAATAGTTTCTGAATCGCTTCAGGGTTATCAGGATCGCAACCAACACCGAACACACCCTCCGTCGGGTACGCAATCACTTCACCGTTTTTCAGAGCCAACAGAGCCTGCTCAAAATTATCCACTGATTCTTTCCTGTCTGATGTACTGTCTAATCACTAAGTTTACAAATAATCATTGGTAGTGACTAAAGCTATTTATTTATAAATTGTGTCAATCTGGATTTAAACTTCGCGCAAACGTTTGCTTGAGATTAAAATCCCCGTATAATGCGCTCAAATTTATCTGCTCATCAATAGAGTTGCATTAAAGGAGTTTAAGATGAAAGTCGGTATCATCATGGGTTCTAAATCTGACTGGCCAACCATGAAACTAGCAGCTGAAATGCTGGATCAGTTTGGCGTCGAATATGAAACAAAAGTGGTGTCAGCTCACCGTACTCCGCAGCTTCTTGCTGATTATGCCAACAGCGCTAAAGAGCGCGGCCTGAAAGTCATCATTGCCGGTGCTGGTGGCGCCGCTCATTTACCAGGAATGGCGGCCGCTTTCACTAGCTTACCTGTTCTCGGTGTCCCTGTTCAATCGCGTGCATTAAAAGGGATGGACTCGCTACTATCAATTGTTCAAATGCCAAAAGGTATCGCGGTAGGCACATTGGCCATTGGCGAAGCAGGTGCGGCGAATGCGGGCATTCTCGCGGCTCAGATCATCGGCACACATGATGATGCCGTGATGGAGAAAGTAGAAGCATTTCGCAACCAGCAAACTGAAACCGTGTTAGCGAACCCAAACCCGGCAGAGGACTAATCCCATGCAAGTGTTAGTGCTTGGAGCGGGACAGCTGGCACGCATGATGTCACTGGCTGGCGCTCCTCTGAACATCGATATTATTGCGTATGATGTTGCGAGCGAAAATATCGTCCATCCGCTGACTCAGTCGCTACTGGGCAAAGGGTTGGACAATGCGATTGAGCAAGCAGATGTAATTACCGCCGAGTTCGAGCATATCCCACATGATATTCTTGGTGTTTGCCAAGCAAGCGGAAAGCTCTTCCCCTCTGCCGACGCCATCAAAGCTGGCGGTGACCGACGAATCGAAAAAGCATTGCTGGACAGGGCTAAGGTCCACAACGCCAAATACCATGTAATCCAAACACGCGAAGACTTTGCTCACGCTATTGAGCATGTCGGTATCCCAATGGTACTAAAGAGTGCCTTAGGTGGTTATGACGGCAAAGGCCAGTGGCGACTCAAAGATACAATGCAAATAGACGCAGTATGGGCTGAGATGGAAGCCTGTATTACCGCCACCGAAACACAAGCGATTGTTGCGGAGGAGTTTGTTCCTTTTCAACGTGAAGTGTCACTTGTCGGTGCACGCGGTAAAAATGGCGAAGTCGCGGTCTACCCACTTGCAGAAAACGTCCACACCGACGGGGTACTGAGTGTCTCAACAGCCATTGCCGATACTGAGTTGCAACAACAGGCACAAGAGATGTTCACTGCGGTTGCTAACGAGCTCAACTATGTCGGCGTGCTAGCCCTTGAGTTCTTTGATTTGAATGGCACCTTGCTGGTCAACGAAATCGCACCTCGTGTCCACAACTCTGGCCACTGGACACAACAAGGTGCAGAAACCTGTCAGTTTGAGAATCACTTACGAGCAGTGTGTGGCATGCCACTGGGTAGCACCAAGCTGATCCGCGAAACGTCGATGATCAATATCCTTGGTGAAGATACCCTGCCAGAAAGCGTACTCGCTATGCCGGGATGTCATGTCCACTGGTATGGGAAAGAAAAGCGCGCAGGACGCAAGATGGGCCACATTAACGTGTGTGGTGATTACAGTGGTGAACTGCAACGTCAATTATCTGCTCTGGCAGAAGTCTTAGACGCGGATGCTTTCGCGGCGGTTCATGAGATCGCGCGTCACATTAAGCACTAGTCATCGCAAACTTGATAAAACAAAAATGGCGCTGAAACAGCGCCGTTTTTATTGTTCACTCTGGGTGTGATGGCATTTTCGATCAGCGCACTGATGTTTCATCCCACTAGCGAGCTTCTTCTCGATCAATAAAGGAAAACCACACTTTTCGCACTTACCCTTAACTGGCGGCTGATTGACCGCAAACTTGCATTTTGGGTAGTTATCGCAGGCAAAGAAGGCTTTGCCAAAACGGTTCTTCCTCTCGACTAAATGACCTTTACCACACTCCGGGCACGCATGTTCTGCTTGAACCTCTTGTTCAGTCGGTTGCTCAAGCGACTCGATATGGTCACAGTGCGGATAATGACTGCAACCAATAAACATACCGTAACGCCCTTGGCGCAGCACCAATTCATTAGAGCACTTCGGACAGGGTACGCCCAGCTCTTTAATGATATGGCCGTCATTCTGATGTAAAGGTTGGATAAAGTCGCAGGTTGGATACTGATTACAGCCCAAAAACGGGCCGTGCTTGCCATGGCGAAGTTGTAGCTCGCCTTCACGCTGTTCAGAATGGCACTTAGGGCACGCTTTATGTTCTAAAGCGTGCTCATGGGCCGAAAACAACTGATGATCTATTTTACCGCTCATAGCCACTCATGGAGTTTAGTGAAGAATACCTTGCTCTTTGGTATACAACAGCTCTTCCATAAGCGTGTAGGCGTTTTCATTACCTGGAACATTAAACAGCACCATCAGCACAATCCATTTCAGATCATCCAGTTCGAACTCGTCTGTTTCAAGCCCCATGATACGATCAATCACCATTTCACGCGTCTCAGTCGTCAGCACATTGACCTGCTCAAGGAAAGTCAAAAAACCTCGAGATTCAAGGTTTAGGCGCTCACACTCTTTCGCGGTATAGATACGCGTTGAGGTGGATGTGCTGCAAATGGAAATCGCGGAATGCGTTTCGCTTTGCTGCAATGCAGCCAACTCTTCCAGCCAGACAAGGGCTTTATAGATGTCTTTTTGATGAAAGCCAGCACGAAGTAACTCTTCTTCTAGCTCATCTTGATTGACCTGTAACTCCGCATCGCTATGGATGTAAGTTTCAAACAGATACATAAGGATATCCATCATCATAGCTAGCCCCTCCCCTTTCGAATATAGCCACCGGAAACCGCAACAACATGCCCTGAGAGCTCAAGCTCCAAGAGCTGCATCATCACTTCATGCACAGGTATATTGGTCCTGCTTGCAAGAATATCAACTGGTGTAGCCTTACTTCCTACGTTAGCTAACAGCTGAGGAAATGGCAATTCTTCTTTGCAATCAATTTGTTCAAATAGATCGCTTTGCACTGGCGGCTTATTAACATCAGACCAGCGAATCAGGCTATCTATTTCATCAACAATATCGGAAACGTGTTGAACCAAGCACGCACCTTGCTTTATCAACAGGTTACAGCCTCTCGCATGGGGATGATGAATCGAGCCGGGAATCGCAAACACTTCACGGCCTTGCTCCATCGCATAGCGAGCGGTGATCAGAGAGCCACTTTTCTCTGCCGCCTCTATGACTAAAACGCCCAATGACAAACCACTAATGATTCGATTTCGACGTGGAAAATTATCAGCTTTTGGCTTCACATTGGGATGAAATTCAGAGACCAACGCCCCTTGTTGAACGATGCGTTGAGCTAACTTCTTATGCCGTGCCGGATACACAGAATTTAAGCCACAACCGAGAACAGCTATGGTTTGGCCATTGCCATTCAGAGCCCCATCATGGGCATAACCATCAACGCCTAACGCTAAACCGCTGGTCACGACCATGTCTTGATTCACCAGTTGGGTTGCAAAGCTGCGTGCGGTATTCAGCCCGTCAATACTGGCATTGCGACTGCCCACGATAGCCATTTGCGGCCGAGACAAACTCTCTAACTGACCTTCAACAAACAGCGCGGCTGGCGCAGGATCAGCCTGTTTTAACAGTGCCGGATAACCATGGTCACTCAAAGGTAGAATAGTTCTGACACTAGACGCTGCTTGCCACTCAAAACACGCTTCAATATCCTCGGCAGCTCGGTGTTGGAGATAGTTCAGTTGCGAGTCGGAAAAGCCTAAGCGGCGTAATGTCTCGGGTGAAGAGTCAATGATGTTAATTGGAGAATCTACCGCCACCAAACGCTGAAACGTTTTGGGCCCAATCCGCGGCGTAAAGTACAAGCTCAGCCAAGCCGTCAGTTCTTCTTTCGTCATAGGAAAATTTAATCCGGCCTAGCACCTTGTTACACAACACTGACGAGCTAGAGCAAGTCAGCCTAAACCTCTTATTTCAAGAGAAGTTTGACCGCTTAGTGTTCGCCAAATTTGACATGATTCACAGTGCAATTTAACTCGGGGAAAATACGCAAAAGTGTAATGAGGCTGTCATTTGGGTAGCAAAATGTCTAGAATTGAGCCAACAAGGTTTATCCTGATTCGGCTCAGTTCAACATTTCGAGTGTATATGTCTGTATTACAAGTATTAACATTCCCAGATGAGCGCCTTCGCACTGTTGCAAAACCAGTGGAGAAGGTGACCCCTGAGATTCAAAAGTTCGTCGACGACATGATTGAAACCATGTATGACGAAGAAGGTATTGGTCTTGCGGCAACGCAGGTCGATTTCCACCAACGCATCGTCGTTATCGATATTTCAGAAACTCGCGATCAGCCAATGGTTTTGATCAACCCTGAAATTCTTGATAAGCGTGGCGAAGATGGCATTGAGGAAGGCTGTTTGTCTGTTCCTGGTGCACGAGCACTGGTTTCACGTGCTGCAGAAGTCACGGTTAAAGCACTTGACCGTGATGGCAAAGAATACACATTTGAAGCAGATGACCTGCTTGCTATCTGTGTTCAGCATGAGCTTGACCATTTAGAAGGCAAACTTTTTGTCGATTATCTTTCGCCTCTAAAACGCAAGCGCATTCAGGACAAACTGGCAAAAATCAAACGCTTTAACGAAAAACAAGCCAGCCAAGCCTAATGGCTAACTAAAGGAACGTACTTTGAGCAAACCTTTGAAAATTGTTTTTGCCGGTACTCCGGACTTCGCCGCCCGTCACTTGGCGGCGTTGTTGTCTTCGGAGCACCAGGTTATTGCGGTCTACACACAGCCAGACCGTCCTGCGGGTCGAGGCAAAAAGCTGACGGCCAGCCCAGTCAAGAATATCGCGCTTGAGCATGATATCCCGGTTTACCAGCCAGAAAACTTTAAGTCAGATGAAGCTAAGCAAGAACTGGTTGATTTAAATGCGGATCTGATGGTCGTGGTCGCTTACGGTTTATTGCTGCCTCAAGCTGTACTTGATACACCGAAGCTGGGTTGTATCAACGTCCATGGTTCGATTCTGCCACGTTGGCGCGGTGCCGCCCCTATCCAGCGCTCTATTTGGGCAGGCGATCAGGAAACAGGCGTCACTATTATGCAGATGGATATCGGCTTGGATACTGGCGATATGCTGAAAATTGCCACTTTGCCGATCGAAGCCACTGATACCAGCGCTTCTATGTATGAAAAGCTCGCTGGGCTTGGCCCGCAAGCTCTGGTTGAGTGTCTGGCTGACATTGCTGACGGCAAAGCGTCTCCTGAAAAGCAAGATGACGAGCTGGCGAATTACGCCAAAAAGCTCAGCAGAGAAGAAGCACGCATTAACTGGAATGATGACGCCAAGCATATTGAACGTTGTGTGCGCGCCTTCAATCCTTGGCCGATGAGCCATTTTGAAGCCGCCGACAACAGCATCAAAGTCTGGCAAAGCCGCGTTGACGTTCAAACGACAACTGAGGCACCCGGCACAATACTGCAAGCAGATAAAACGGGGATCTATATTGCCACTGGCAAGCATGTTCTGGTTCTCGAACAGCTTCAGGTACCCGGTAAAAAAGCCATGCCAGTTCAGGATATCCTCAACTCGCGTGCCAGCTGGTTTGAAGTCGGCACACAGCTGACCTAATTTATACGTACTTTTTGAGGGTGGAGACACCCTCCCTTACTGTTAAGGTATTCAACATGAATGTTCGCGCTGCTGCGGCTAATGTCCTTTTCCAAGTGGTCGATAAAGGCCAGTCTCTCTCTAACGCACTTCCTGCGGCTCAACAACAAGTCAAACCTCGCGATCAAGCGTTGTTACAGGAAATCTGTTACGGATCATTGCGTTATTTACCTCGCCTTGAATCGATCGCGAATGAGCTGATGGATAAGCCGCTTAAAGGCAAACAACGCGTTTTCCATCACCTGATTCTGGTCGGTATTTACCAACTGAGCTTTATGCGTATTCCAGCGCACGCAGCCGTCGGGGAAACCGTCGAAGGCACCAAAACACTCAAAGGCCCACGTCTACGCGGATTAATCAATGCAGTGTTACGTAACTATCAACGTAGCCAAGAAGAGCTAGACGCTCATGCCATGAGCCACGATGCTGGTAAATATGGTCACCCAAGCTGGTTACTTAAACTGCTTCAGGACGCCTACCCACAGCAATGGCAAGACATTGTGGAAGCCAACAACAGCAAAGCGCCAATGTGGCTGCGCGTGAATCACCAACATCACAGCCGTGACGAATACCAGCAACTGCTCAAAAATGAAAACATAGATAGCAGTATTCACAGTGAAGCGAGCGACGCCCTAAAATTGGCCGCTCCGTGCGATGTGACAAAACTGCCAGGCTTTGAGAAAGGTTGGGTTTCCGTTCAGGATGCCGCTGCTCAGTTGTCGATTAACTACCTAACGCCAAAAGATGGCGAGTTAATTCTAGATTGTTGCGCCGCACCGGGAGGCAAAACTGCCCATATTCTTGAACATACTCAAGATGCGCAAGTAGTGGCCATTGACTGTGATGACAGCCGCCTCAAACGCGTACACGACAACCTGCAACGCCTTCAGCTGAAAGCGCAAGTTATTTGCGGTGACGCACGTAAGCCAAAAGATTGGTGGCAAGGCGAGCAATTTGATCGCATCCTGCTCGATGCACCTTGTTCGGCCACTGGCGTCATTCGTCGCCACCCAGACATCAAATGGCTGCGTCGTGGTGATGACATCGCAGCATTGGCAGAGCTACAAAGCGAGATTCTGGATGCGATGTGGCAGCAGTTGAAACCGGGAGGTACGCTGGTTTATGCAACCTGCTCTGTGACACCACAAGAAAACAGCGAACAGGTGAAAGCGTTTCTGACGCGCACCGCGGATGCTCAGTTAGAAAGTTCGCAGGCAGACAATCCAGGACGCCAAGTGCTTCCAGGCGAAGAGGACATGGATGGCTTTTATTACGCCATCCTGACAAAAATCGCGTAGTAATTCGGGGATCATCGATCCCCTAAATTTTGGTTAGACGAGAAACGGTATGAAAATCATCATTCTTGGCGCTGGTCAGGTAGGCGGTACACTGGCAGAGAATCTGGTCGGTGAAAACAATGACATCACCATAGTCGACAGAAATAGCGATCGACTGCGTGAGCTGCAAGATAAATATGATTTACGGGTAGTGAACGGTTACGCCAGTCACCCAGATGTGCTGCGTGAAGCAGGCGCACAAGATGCCGACATGTTAGTCGCAGTGACCAATATGGATGAAACCAATATGGCCGCCTGTCAGGTTGCCTTTTCTCTGTTTAACACTCCCAATCGAATCGCACGTATCCGCTCGCCACAATACTTGGCCGAGAAAGAAGCGCTATTCCAATCTGGCGCCGTTCCGGTTGACCACCTCATCGCGCCAGAAGAACTCGTGACCAGCTACATCGAGCGCCTAATCCAATACCCAGGGGCACTGCAAGTGGTGAGCTTTGCCGAGCAGAAGGTGAGCTTAGTAGCGGTGAAAGCGTATTACGGGGGTCCACTGGTGGGTAACGCCCTATCAGCGCTGCGAGAGCACATGCCGCACATTGATACGCGCGTTGCTGCTATCTTCCGCCAAGGTCGTCCAATACGCCCTCAAGGCACCACCATTATCGAAGCTGATGATGAAGTATTCTTCGTTGCTGCCAGTAACCACATCCGCTCGATAATGAGCGAACTACAGCGTTTGGAAAAACCCTATCGCCGCATCATGATTGTCGGAGGCGGTAACATCGGTGCCAGCTTAGCCAAACGCCTTGAGCAATCATACAGCGTCAAGCTGATCGAGCGTAGTTATAAGCGTGCGGAAAAATTATCTGAAGAGCTGGAAAACACCATTGTCTTCTGTGGTGACGCTGCGGATCAGGAACTACTCACCGAAGAAAACATCGATCAGGTCGATGTGTTCATCGCCCTAACCAATGAAGATGAAACCAATATCATGTCCGCTATGCTGGCGAAACGCATGGGTGCAAAAAAAGTGATGGTGCTTATCCAGCGTGGTGCCTATGTCGATCTGGTTCAGGGTGGGGTGATTGACGTCGCTATCTCACCTCAGCAAGCAACCATTTCCGCCTTGCTAACGCACGTCCGTCGTGCCGATATTGTTAATGTCTCTTCACTGCGTCGCGGCGCAGCGGAAGCCATTGAAGCCATCGCTCACGGTGATGAAACCACCTCTAAAGTCGTTGGCCGCGCGATTGGCGACATCAAACTACCACCAGGCACAACGATCGGTGCGATTGTACGGGGTGAAGAAGTGTTGATCGCCCATGACAGAACCGTGATTGAGCAAGATGACCACGTAGTGATGTTCCTGGTGGATAAAAAGTACGTCCCAGACGTCGAAGCGTTATTCCAACCGAGTCCTTTCTTCCTCTAGGATTGACACTATGGTCAATTTCCGTCCTGTATTGTTTGTTATTGGGCTGGTTTTGTCGAAACTGGCCCTGTTCATGTACGTCCCCACCCTAGTGGCTTTCTTTACCGGTACGGCAGGGTTTCTTGAGTTTGGTCAGTCCGTCATTATTACTCACCTAGCTGCCTTCGTCTGTCTGACAATCGGTCGTACCAAGCGCTTCAAACTCAGCGCACGCGATATGTTCCTTATCACCAGTCTGGTGTGGATGGTCGCCAGTGCTTTTGCTGCTCTGCCATTTGTCTTCATCAATCACATCAGTTTTACCGATGCGTACTTTGAAACCATGTCTGGCATTACGACTACTGGTTCTACCGTACTCAGTGGGCTGGATGACATGGCTCCGAGCATCTTGTTGTGGCGTTCTATCTTGCAGTGGCTTGGCGGAATCGGCTTCATTGTCATGGCGGTCGCGGTGTTGCCGATGCTCAACGTCGGTGGTATGAAGCTTTTCCATACCGAATCTTCTGATTGGTCAGATAAAAGCAGCCCTCGCGCCAAGACCGTGGCCAAAAACATCATGTTGGTCTATTTGATCCTAACTGGCTTGTGCATGGTAGGCTATCTTCTGACTGGCATGAATTTGTTCGAGGCTATTAACCACTCGTTCACCACTCTCTCGACAGGCGGCTATTCCACTTCAGATGGCTCAATGAACCATTTTTCTAAAGGGTCTCATTGGGTAGCGACGCTGTTTATGTTCCTTGGTGGATTGCCCTTCCTGCTGTTTGTGGCCGCAATGCGCAAGCGCCGGGTAGATGAGTTAATCAATGACGCGCAAGTACGCGGTTTCACCTACCTGTTTCTTATCACCAGCCTGATCATTTCAGCTTGGCTAGTAATACGAGATGGCTACAGCGTTATGGATGCGATGCGAGTCTCAATGTTCAACATAGTCTCGGTTGTCACCACTACCGGCTTTGGCTTGGAAGACTTTACCGCATGGGGCGCACTGCCAACCACCTTATTTGCCTTCTTGATGATGGCGGGGGCCTGTTCCGGCTCTACCTCAGGTGGTATCAAAGTCTTCCGTTTTCAAATTGCGAAGACGCTGCTCAACAAACAGATGATGAAGCTAATCCACCCTTCGGGAGTGTTTGTTCAGCGCTATAACCACAGACCAGTCAATGATGACATTGTGCGCTCTGTAGTCGCCTTTGCCTTGATGTTCTTTATCACAATTATTTTTATTGCTGGGTGCCTAAGTGCATTAGGGTTAGACCCTATTACCAGTATTTCCGGATCTATCACCGCCGTGGCCAACGTTGGCCCCGGCATGGGTGCGGTGATCGGTCCAACAGGTAATTTTGCCCCATTACCCGATGCCGCTAAGTGGCTCCTCAGCTTTGGAATGCTGATGGGACGACTGGAAATTCTCACCTTATTGGTGCTGTTTTTCCCGGCATTCTGGCGACGTTAAGGACAAAACAATGAAAAAACTTCTCGGACTTTTTACCTTGCTAACCAGCCCACTGGTGTTTGCCAGCCAAACTGTCACTCTTGAAGATGGTCGCCAAGTCCAGCTTAATGACGACTTCACTTGGCAATATGTAGTGCCAGTGGAAGCAACCAAAACCGATGAGATGGCAGCAGTTGAAGAGACCACTCAGCCAGCCGCCACCATTCCGGTCAAGAAAGCCAAAGTGGCAGCCATTCCGCTGATCGAAAAAGCGGTAGGAACCATTATCACTGTCGGTAGCGATCGTGCCACCATGCAGTTGTCTGACTCAGGTGTTGAAGTGTTATTAGGTGCGGTGAGCTATCAAGATGGTCAGTTGATGATTCCAACCTCAGTCACAAACCAAAGCAGCCAGTCAGTGATTTTAGTTGAAATCGAAATTCAGGTCTCGACGACCTCAGGAAACGTGCTGAGCAAAGAGTCAGTCAAGGTATGGCAATCCATCAAGCGCATGGCCGATACCTATCTACGTCCTCAACAAGTAGAACAGGGTAAAACGATTGAACTGGCGATTGGTCAAGCCGAGCAGTACTTAGTGACCGCCAAAGTCATTAATCTCGAAACACGTTAGATCGGCTCAACGTAGAGATAAATCGCCAGAAAGTGACAAGCGCACCCTGCTAAAACAAACCCATGCCAAATGGCATGATTATACGGGATGCGCTTGGCAACATAGAAAATCACGCCCAATGAGTAGATCACCCCTCCCGCAGCCAGTAACGTTAACCCGCCAACATCCAGATTCATTGCCAATTGATAGATGACCACCAGCGATAGCCAACCCATCAATAAGTAGGTCACAAGCGAAAGCTTTTTAAAGCGATAGACAAACGCTAATTTCATAATGATACCTACCAGAGCGATGGTCCAGATGACGATCATCAGACCAATCGCTAAAGGGGTTCTGAGGCTGACAAGCAAAAATGGGGTATAGCTGCCTGCAATCAACAAATAAATCGCACAGTGATCAAACGTCTTCAGCGCCCGCTTGGCTTTTTGATAAGGGATCGCGTGATACAGAGTGGAAGCAAGAAACAACACGATCATGCTGCCGCCGTAGATGCTCATACTGGTAATAGTCAGAGCATCCGCATTATGATCGACTGCTTTGATCAGCAGCAATACCAAACCCACGATACCAAGGACCATCCCGATACCATGAGTTAGCGTGTTAGCGATTTCTTCTTTGATGCAGTAAGGCTCAGTGTGATTAGTCGACATAACAAACCATACTCTGGTGGAATATTTACTCCAAAGTATGGCACACTCAGCTTACACTTGTAAGCCCAAATTATTAACTTTGCGTTAAGAGTGGCTATCGAGATATTTGAGAACTTGCTGACCAGCCTCATCAGCAGGTGTATGAACGGAGATCGTCAGTTGGCGTTTTAGCTGGCCACCCCCTAATAAGCTGGCGAGCATTCCCTTGGCACCTTCTCGATGACGATCGATTTCAAACCACATCTGAAGCTCATCATTATTGCGATACGCTACCATTTCCAATTCGCGCCAACGACCATGAAAGGGCCCTGTGGTCGGAACAAACTCAAACTCCTGAACAAAAGGCAGCTCAAATCCCTCTACCGCTTCACACTCTACCTGACGAATACGCAACCCCTGCTCTTCTAATGCCGTGAAAATACCGTCTAATAAGGGATCAGGGCGCACCGTAAGAATATCAGTGTCACTGGGATCCTTTGCTAGGGCAATATTGAGCCCTGTTTCCAGCCATACTTTAGAGTCACCAATGGTGACCGGTGCATTCCATGGTACATCCAACTCGACTTCGAAATCACGCTTCTCTCCAGGCTCAATGGTAAACGCATAGGGTAATGTCCAGTGCGCCAGAGTATAACTGGTTGGCATGCGGCGCATATGACCACGATGATGGTCATCCCTACCCTGATTCGCTGGTACTTCTTTGATGTAACGACAATAGAGTTTCATCTCTATATTGTCGATTTCCTGCGCTGTCGAGCCACCATAGACATGGACAGTCACGTTGACCTTTTCACCTGGATATAACACTTCTTGCTGCAGTACAGAATCGACCTTTGCAGAGCCGATACCAAAACTTGCGAGGGTTTTCTTAAAGAACGACATACACACCTCCGTGGCAAAACGCAACCATCAATATAATCACACGGTATCATATTAATCTGCACGTCTGTCTCACTGCTACTACGCTTCTCACATAATTGTAGTGATAGAAGCCAGACAGGATCGAATAGATATCGATCAATGGATAGGATGGTGCTAATCTAATCACTGATATGCATAATTCATATCATTATTCCTGATTAGCTACTTGGATTGGCGTGAGCCAGAAGAGCCACCCTTCAGCAGTGAAGCATAACTCATAGCTAATCAGGCCATAAGTTCGGCAATGGATGTGCCTGGCAGTTAGGTTAATTAATGCGCCCAACAGCAGTCAGGTGTACGTCGCACACAAATCGTGCGATGCGTCGTCGTAGTGGCTTCGTCACTACTCCAGCGACAAAAAAACTCGCTCCCGGAATGACTTTAGTGGAAAAGACGACGTTGATGTCATCGACCCCAGCCAAAGTCACTAAGGCGGCATAGGTACAAAGCGCAGTTTCCACTGCGCTTTTTCTTTTCTCCTTTCCCTCTCTTCAGCCGTATCCCGTGGTATTGGTCTGCCTGATTTGATACCTTTAATGCTATACCAATATAAAAAATGTGGAGAAAGCCGATGAAGTGTCATCGCATTGAAGAGCTACTAGAGTTACTTGAACCCGAGTGGCAAAAAGATCAGCAAATGAATTTGCTGCAATTTATCGTCAAGTTAACTCAAGAAGCTGGCTACCAAGGCAAACTGGAAGACCTTACTGATGATGTTTTGATCTACCACCTTAAGATGCGTAATAGCGCTAAAGATGAAATGATTCCGGGGCAGAAAAAAGACCAAGAAGATGACTTCAAAACCGCAATCTTAAGAGCACGCGGGATCATAGAATAACCCCATTAAAAACAGCGGCCGCAAGGTCGCTTTTTTATATCCAAATCATTAAGAGGGATAAAACTGTTAGGCAATTTATTTATAAAACTGTACTGATCTTTGTGCTTAAAGGTTGATAGCCTTAAAGAAATAAAAAAGAGATTGCGTATATAATCGCCGTCCATAAGAAAAGACTAAAATATTAAAGAGCACAGTCGACAGAGCGAGATCACTCAGAAATCTCGCCTTTAGCCCAAGAAGGAAGCGTAATGAGTCAGGACAAAATTGAAATAAAAGACGTGACTCCTAAAACCTTTAACCCTAAGACACACAAAAACACAGGGGATAGGTTTAACCCAAGCAACCGCATCTACGTACGCGAGAGTAAGGGAACATTTCAGCAATTACGTCGTTATGGAGGTTGGTTCCTACTAGTCCTCTTTGCGATGGTGCCATGGATTCCTTACGGGGAACGCCAAGCGATCCTGCTCGACCTAGCGAACCAGCAGTTTAATTTCTTTGGTACCACCCTTTACCCGCAAGATCTGACCTTGCTGGCACTGCTATTTATGATCTCTGCGTTCGGACTGTTCTTTCTCACCACATTTTTAGGCCGCGTTTGGTGTGGTTATCTCTGTCCGCAAACTGTCTGGACCTTCATGTATATTTGGTTTGAAGAGAAGCTGGAAGGTAGCGCCAATAAACGCCGCAAACAGGACTCAGGTAAACTCACCTCAAACCTGGCTATGCGCAAAGGGTTAAAGCACCTAGCATGGTGGGCAATTGCGCTAGCTACGGGCTTTACTTTTACTGGCTACTTTGTACCGATCAAAGATCTCGTCCTCGGATTCTTCACCTGGAACGCAGATTTCTGGCCCGTGTTCTGGGTACTCTTCTTTGCTGGTTGTACCTATGCCAATGCCGGTTGGATGCGCTCGATTATGTGTGTGCACATGTGCCCGTATGCGCGCTTCCAGTCTGCCATGTTTGACAAAGATACCTTTATCGTCGGCTACGACACAAAACGAGGAGAATCACGTGGACCTCGCCCACGCAAAGCCGATCCAAAAGCCCTTGGTTTAGGCGACTGTATCGACTGCAACTTGTGTGTTCAGGTCTGTCCAACCGGTATCGATATTCGTGATGGTCTGCAATACGAGTGTATCAACTGTGGTGCCTGTATTGATGCCTGTGACAATACTATGGAGCGCATGGGTTATGAAAAAGGCCTGATCAGTTACACTACTGAACATCGTTTATCCGGAAAACACACCAAAGTCATGCGACCAAAGCTCCTTGGTTATGGCGCCGTGCTGCTAGTCATGATCGGTTTGTTCTTTGCGCAAGTGGCTGCCGTCGACCCAGCAGGCCTAAGCGTACTGCGTGATCGCAACCAGCTGTTCCGTGTAAATGGTTCAGGTGAAATCGAAAACACCTACACACTGAAAATCATCAATAAAACTCAGCAGACCCAAGAATATAACTTAGGTGTCAAAGGGCTTACCGATGTCTCTTGGTACGGTAAGCAAACCGTTCATGTATCACCAGGTGAAGTATACAACCTACCAATGAGCTTAGGCGTCAATCCAGACAATCTCAGCTCTCCTGTTGCGACAATTCAGTTTATACTGTCCGATAGCGAAGACTTTACAATTGAAGTAGAAAGCCGCTTTATTAAAAAGCTCTAACGGCACTCTACCTAAAATATGGAAAAGGGCTCAGCAATGAGCCCTTTTTATTTATGACCCAGCAAGCCTTTAACTTTGATGCTCTCACCCCTGACTTTATGTGGTATGCCTTGGAAAGCATCGGCATTCGCGCTGAATCCGGTTTCCTGCCACTCAACAGTTACGAAAACCGTGTTTATCAGTTTACCGATGAAAAACGCCAACGCTATGTGGTGAAGTTCTACCGTCCAGAGCGCTGGAGTTCAGAACAAATCCAAGAAGAGCACGACTTTACACTGGAACTGATTGAAGCCGATATTCCTGTTGCCCCGCCAATTAAGATCAATCATCACACACTGCATCGCTATCAGGGCTACCTATTTGCTTTATTCGCCAGTGTCGGCGGGCGCCAGTTTGAAGTAGACAACCTAGAACAGCTCGAAGGTGTAGGGCGCTTTCTTGGTCGAATTCATAAGGTCGGCGCTCGAACTCCCTTTCAGCACAGGCCCACCATCAGCCTCGAAGAATACCTGCATCAACCACGTAAGATTCTGCAGCAGTCATCGTTCATTCCATTTCATCTTGAGAACGCCTTTTTCAATGATCTGGACTTATTGATTGACTCGCTACAACAGCACTGGGATGACTCAGCCAGTATTATTCGTCTTCATGGTGATTGTCATCCCGGTAACATTCTCTGGCGTGACGGCCCGATGTTTGTCGACCTTGATGACTCACGCAATGGCCCAGCAATACAAGATCTGTGGATGCTACTCAGCGGGGAACGCGCAGACAAACTGATGCAGTTGGACATCATCTTAGAGGCCTACCAGGAATTTAATGACTTTAACACTAACGAATTGAAACTAATTGAACCTTTACGCGGTCTACGTATGGTGCATTATATGGCATGGTTGGCAAAAAGATGGCAGGATCCTGCTTTTCCTATCGCCTTCCCGTGGTTCGATGACCCAAAATACTGGGAAAGCCAAGTATTAGCTTTCAAAGAACAAATTTCGGCATTG
Source organism: Vibrio sp. Isolate23 (assembly GCF_022398095.1). Lineage (NCBI taxonomy): Bacteria > Pseudomonadati > Pseudomonadota > Gammaproteobacteria > Vibrionales > Vibrionaceae > Vibrio > Vibrio sp. Isolate23. The sequence continues at coordinate 84,714 of NZ_JAKEUV010000012.1, read as the reverse complement.
AGTGAGCCACCACTCTCACTGATGCCACAGTGGTAAGAAGCCAAAATGACAAACATGGAGTCAATAATGAAAAAGCTGTTTGCACTTGTCGCAACTGTTATGCTGAGCCTTTCTGCTCATGCCGCTCAATTCAAAGAAGGTGAACATTATCAAGTTCTTGATCTTGAGGCTTCAAAAAAGCCAACGGTAACCGAGTTCTTCTCTTTCTTTTGTCCGCACTGTAATACCTTTGAACCAATCATCCAGCAACTGAAAGCTCAGCTACCAGAAGGCGCTAAGTTCCAGAAAAACCACGTATCTTTCATGGGTGGCAGCATGGGCGAGTCGATGAGCAAAGCCTACGCGACCATGGTGGCACTGAAAGTGGAAGACAAAATGGTACCTGTGATGTTTAACCGCATCCACAACATGCGTAAAGCACCTAAAAATGACGAAGAGCTACGCCAGATTTTCTTAGATGAAGGCATTGAAGCGAAGAAATTTGACGGCGCATTCAAAGGCTTTGCGGTCGACTCTATGGTGCGTCGCTTCGATAAGCAGTTTAAGGACAGTGGTCTTTCCGGCGTTCCAGCGGTAGTCGTCAATAACAAGTACCTAGTGCAAGCACAGAGTATCGAAACGATTGATGAATACTTTGAACTGGTCAACTACTTACTGACTCAGAAGTAATACTTTGATTATCACAGGGGGCCAAGGCTCCCTGCTTTTATGTAGTTAGGCGCTACTTATCCTGATAAATCTCTTTTAGCAGTTCATCTTTTTCCTGCCATACCTTTCCCAACCACTGCTGAAACTGGCGCTTATACGGCTTATCATTAAAGTAATCACCACGTACACTGTCATCAACAGATAACACCTTAGTGCGCACAACAATCTTGGTCATTCGCCCCATTAGCATGTCGCGAAAAGGCTTATCGGTGTTTTCTGGGTACGCTAGCGTGACATCAATAATGTTTTCGAACTGATCGCCCATGGCCGCCAACGTATAAGCAATCCCCCCCGTTTTAGGCTGCAACAAGTACTGATAGCCCGCTTTGCTCTTTTTCTGCTTCTGCTCAGTAAAACGTGTGCCTTCCACATAATTCACCACGGTCGTTGGGGTGTGCTTGAACTTGGCACAAGATCGACGAGTTGTTGCCAAATCTTGACCACGCTTTTCTGGGTGGCGAATCAAATACTCACGGGAATAGCGGCGCATAAATGGCATATCCAGCGCCCAACACGCCATTCCTATAAATGGGACGTACAGTAATTGTTGCTTAAGGAAAAACTTCGGCATAGGAATGCGGTCTTTAAACACGCAACACAATACAACGATATCGGTCCAGCTTAAGTGATTACTGATCAGTAAATACCAACCATCTTTTCTCAGGCTTTCACCACCTTCCACATCCCACTCAACATGATTGGATAAAGAAAGAATGCCTGAGTTGATGGTCGCCCATAACCACATTACTCGATTCGCCATTACGGTGCCTTTTGCTTGCCATTTACCGGTTGGTAATACGACTTTAATCAAAGCAATGGTACAAATAACGAGTGAACAGAAAGCTGAGTTAAGGATGACCAAAGCCACATTCAAAACAAAGAGTAGGTATGCAAACATAACGCTTTTAATGAGATCCCAGATAGAATTTATAACGTTTCATTTATGAATAATAAAACAGCGTGTAATTATACAAGGCCATAACCACATTGGAATCACTCTAATGATGGTCAGATTAGTTCTGACAGCCACTTATTAAATGTCAAAAGGTTCATAACAAGGAGACCCTCAATGAAATCCAAACTCTCTCTAATAGCTCTGTCCCTCGTTGCTCTTCCAACGATGGCCCAGCTATCAGAACACGCAGGATTGAGTGGTGGAGTGTCACTCAGCGCTGGATTTGCCTCTACTACTTCAAACTTTAATACTGATGGCGACAAAACCATCAATGATGTGAATCAAACCGCATCTTCGGACAGTGGCTCCTTGGTGTTGCCATTGGGTAATCTCGCCTATACCTTTGGGACAAATTTAGACAAACAATTTTACGTTGGTATGGCTCGTGAAGATATTGCAGTCGGTACCCTAGCGTTAGAACTGGGTTATAAGCAGCAGCTCGCCTCTGGCATGGTGATTGATGCCTCTTTCCTGCCAACCATTATGTCGGGTGAAACTTGGTCTGACCCATTTTTAACTGGTCAGGAACGTCAAACAACAGACGAGACAGGGAACGCATTTCGTCTTAAGTTCAAAAACATTATGGGCTCTAACTTCAGTCTCGATACTGCGTACGCAACTCGCGATATTGAAGATGAGCAGTCTGGCGTTAGTGATACTTCATTAACCACCGCTGAGCGGAATGCACTTCAGCGCGATGCGACATCGATTTACTTAAAAGGTGACTACCGTCTACCACTGACCCGGACTTCTTTCTTACAACCATCGATTACTTACATCGCAACGGATGCCGATGGTGATGCTAACTCTCTAGATTCAATAGGAGGCGAGCTAAGTTACTTCCATATTCTGAATCGCCATCAGTTAGCCTTAACGGCTGGATACACCAATCGCTCTTACGATGCGGAAAACCCGATTTATAGTCAAACACGTGATGAAGATGAACTTAGCCTCTTCGCGGCCTATGAGTATCAAGACATTATGGGCTGGAAAAACTGGTCTTTGATATCACTAGCTGGCTATTCCAAAACGGACGCCAACATCGACTTCTACGATGAAGATCAGTATCTAGTCTCTGTGGGGATGAGCTACCAGTTCTAAATACAGAGATAGCCCGCTTATGCGGGCTTTTTTACACCGCTTGCGCAGCCAGTTGTTTAAGCAGGCGATCCATCGCCCGATAACCTAAGGCTTCAGCAATATGATGCCGAGCAATCTGTGACTGACCATCTAAATCCGCAATAGTGCGCGCGACTTTTATAATTCTATGGTAGGCCCGTATCGATAGCCCAAGCCGATGCAAAGCAGTTTCTAGAAACTGTGCGTCTTCCTTTTGAAGTGGGCAATAGTTTTCAATCTCACGGCTACCTAGCAACGCATTAACCTTATTCGAACGTTTCAGCATACAAGCCCGAGCCTTAAGCACTCTCTGCCTGACGACAGCCGTTGGCTCTCCCCGATCACCGCCTTCGGCTAACGTTCCTTTAGGTAGAGCGGGAATTTCTAAAGACATGTCAAAGCGGTCCAATAAAGGACCAGATAGTCGACTCAGATAACGTAAAATGGTTTGTGGATTGACTCTCGACTGACTACCTTCGTAGTAGCCCGTTGGGCTAGGGTTGAGAGCCCCTACCAGCTGGAAACGAGCAGGAAAACGAGTTTTACCCTGAGCGCGAGAAATGATGATCTCTCCAGACTCCAATGGCTCACGCAGCGAATCGAGCACTTTACGTTCGAACTCTGGCATTTCATCAAGAAAGAGTAAGCCATTGTGTGCCAAAGAAATTTCACCCGGTCTTGGAATCGATCCTCCGCCCACTAAAGCAGCCATAGAGCTTGAATGATGTGGGGCACGAAAGGGGCGCCGCTTCCAATTGAGTGCATTAATCTCTTGTTGGGTCAGTGACGCCACGGACGCCGTTTCCATTGCTTCATCATCACTCATTTCTGGTAATAAATCGCACAAGCGCGAGGCGAGCATGGTTTTCCCCGTCCCAGGCGGCCCCAAAAACAGTAAGTTATGGTTCCCAGCCGCAGCAATTTCCAACGCTCGCTTGCCTTGCTGCTGACCAATGATGTCCTGTAAATCACGGCCATTCTCCACCGCTCGATGCAGGTTTTGCGTTTGGTGCAGGCTGAGTTTTTGTTGGCCACAAAGATCAGCACACACTTCCAGCAAGCTATGAGCAGATTTATGCTGTTCCTCGCCCACTAAGGCAGCTTGATCTCCATTGTAATGCGGCACTACCAAGCTTCGCTGTGCTTTGTTGGCTGCGAGCGCCGCAGGCAATACCCCCTTAACTCCGCGCAGCTCACCCGACAGCGCTAGCTCACCAACAAATTCTTTTTCCGCCAATTTATCTATTGGGATCTGCTCTGAAGCGGCAAGAATACCAAGTGCTATAGGCAGATCAAATCGGCCTCCTTCCTTGGGCAGATCAGCAGGAGCAAGATTGACCGTGATGCGCTTGGCTGGGAACTCAAATCGAGAGTTGATGATCGCGCTGCGCACTCGGTCGCGTGATTCTTTGACTGTGGTTTCCGGTAATCCCACCAGAGTGAAACCCGGCATGCCATTACTGATATGCACCTCCACCGTCACCGGGGGCGCTTCAACCCCAACTGATGCCCGACTGTAAATAATGGCTAAGCCCATAAATTCTCCCACATGGCCACTTAATATTTATCTGTTTGATAACACGTCAACTTTTTAACAATCTTGTTATATAGCTTGGGGAGATGATGAGAGAATGTGAAAAAAGAATGACTTTTTGCTTGTCATGTAACGGAATTCTATGTTACCACTAGTGACGCAAACAATTTCGTACCATATTACGTAAGCACAACATAAAAAGAATATGAATTTTAACGCCCGCATTAACGCACTGATTGTCCTGATTATCGTGGTCATTATTGATTCCGCGCGGGGGCTGGTGGGCGAAAAATAAACACCAAATTCAAAAAAACCCCCGCACTGAGAAGTCCGGGGGTTTTTTTCAACTTAAACGCTGAGAATCAGCGAAAAAATAAACACTGACAAAGTCAGGCAGACACAAAATAAAAAGCTCAGCCGCGAGCGGGCAGGAAGAATGGGAGCGCACATGACGTGCACAACACAACATTGCTACTTAGGTAGCCAAGGAGGCTTACGATGACAGGTGCTGAATTAGTCGTAGCCGCATTAAAGCAACAAGGCATTAAAACCGTATTCGGCTATCCGGGCGGTGCTATCATGCCAATTTATGACGCCCTATATGACGGTGGCGTCGAACACATTCTCTGCCGTCACGAACAAGGCGCAGCCATGGCCGCTATCGGTATGGCACGCGCGACTCAAGATGTCGCAGTCTGTATGGCGACATCCGGTCCCGGTGCCACTAACCTAGTAACCGGTTTGGCCGATGCGTTTATGGATTCGATCCCAATGGTGGCAATCACAGGCCAGGTCGCCAGTTCCCACATCGGAACAGACGCTTTTCAGGAAATGGACGTGATAGGAATGTCACTATCCTGTACCAAGCACAGCTACCTAGTAACAGAAATTGAAGACCTTGCCCCAACATTAGCCGAAGCGTTTGAAGTCGCTAAAACGGGTCGCCCTGGCCCAGTGATTGTTGATATCGCTAAAGATGTTCAGCTCGCACAATCCCCCACTCATATTTTACCGCCTTTCACACCACCAGCCACTCCTGTTCCCCAAGCAGAAGCCGTTTCTGCCGCTCAGGAGCTTCTTTCACAGAGTACCCGCCCGGTATTCTATGCTGGCGGTGGCGTGCAACTGGGTAAAGCCACTGATACTGTCCGTCAATTCCTGCGTCTCAATCCAATGCCTTCGGTCAGCACCTTGAAAGGCTTAGGCACTATTGAGCGTCATGATCCACATTATCTTGGCATGCTGGGCATGCACGGCACCAAAGCCGCAAACCTAGTCGTTCAAGAATGTGACCTACTGATTGCGGTCGGCGCACGATTTGATGACCGAGTAACAGGCAAACTGGAAACGTTCGCCCCTCATGCCCGTGTTATCCATATCGACATCGATGCCGCTGAGATCAACAAGCTGCGTCACGCCCATGCGCCACTGCGCGGTGATATCAATACCCTTCTTCCTCAGTTAGAACTAACACAAGACATCACACCTTGGGTCAAACACAGTGAAAGCCTACGCAGCGGTTTTAAGTGGCGTTATGATCACCCGGGTGATCTGATTTTCGCCCCAGGCTTACTGAAGCAACTGTCTGATATGATGCCTGACAGCTCAATGGTTTCAACCGATGTCGGACAGCACCAGATGTGGGCCGCACAGCATATCCAACCACGTGATCCACAAAACTTCATAACCTCGGCTGGCCTCGGCACTATGGGCTTTGGTCTTCCTGCCGCGATGGGGGCTGCAGTCGCACGCCCAGATGATCAGTCTATCCTTATTACAGGTGACGGTTCTTTCATGATGAACATTCAGGAACTGGGCACACTAAAGCGTCGCCAAATTCCGGTAAAAATCGTTCTATTGAATAACCAGCGCTTAGGTATGGTACGTCAATGGCAGTCACTGTTCTTCGATGGCCGCCACAGTGAAACTATTTTGGATGACAACCCGGATTTCATCACCCTAGCGAAGGCGTTTGATATCCCTGGAAAAACGATCACAAGAAAAGAAGAAGTCGAGCCGGCGATTCAAGAAATGCTGGAGAGTAAGACTTCTTACTTACTTCACGTACTGATCGACGAAGAAGAAAACGTGTGGCCACTGGTACCGCCTGGTGCTTCTAACAATGACATGCTGGAGAACACTTAAGATGGAAAGATATCTAATCGATATTAAAGCAGACGACAAACCTGTACTACTAGAGCGTGTTCTTCGTGTGGTTCGCCACCGTGGTTTCATTGTTAAGCAAGTTGCAGGCACGCAAAACCATGAGAGTAAAATTGCCAGTGTAGAGATCATTGTCGACAGCGATCGTCCAATCTCCTTCCTGACCAATCAGATTGAAAAGCTCTGGGATGTGCGCACGGTTGAGGTAACACAAATCGCCCGCGACGAACTACCGAATAACAACCTACAACAAAAAATTTGTGCATAAAGGAAGGCAACAATGGCTACTAAAACAGCAGATTACATTTGGTTTAATGGCAAGCTAGTACCTTGGGAAGAAGCGAATGTTCATGTACTGACTCATGCGATGCACTATGGTACTTCAGTATTTGAAGGTGTGCGCTGCTACAACACGCCTAAAGGACCAATTATCTTCCGCCACCGTGAGCATGCAAAAAGACTCAAAGATTCCGCTAAAATCTACCGTTTCCCTATCCCTTACTCTGTGGATGAAATCATGGAAGCGACGCGCGAAACACTGCGCGAGAACAAACTCGATAGCGCTTATATTCGTCCGCTAGGTTTTGTCGGCAATGTTGGCCTCGGTGTATGTCCACCGCAGGGCACCGAAATGGACCTAATCATCGCCGCTTTCCCATGGGGCTCTTACCTAGGTGAAGAAGCCTTGGAGAAAGGGGTCGATGCAATGATTTCCAGCTGGAACCGCGCGGCGCCAAACACCATTCCAACCGCAGCGAAAGCTGGCGGTAACTACCTATCTTCATTGCTGGTTGGCGGTGAGGCTCGTCGTCATGGCTACGATGAAGGTATTGCATTAAGTGTTGATGGTTATTTGTCTGAAGGCGCAGGTGAGAACATCTTTGTGATTAAAGATGGAGTGATCACCACGCCACCAGCAACTAGCGCCATCCTTCCGGGCATCACTCGTGATTCGATCATGACTATCGCTCGTGACAAAGGTTACCAAGTACGCGAAGCAAATATTGCTCGTGAAGCACTTTACCTGGCAGACGAAGTGTTTATGACAGGTACTGCAGCAGAGGTCGTTCCTGTTGCAACCATAGATAAAATTGACGTAGGCAGCGGTAAACGCGGCCCTATCACCAAAGAGCTGCAAGAAGCTTACTTTGGACTATTCAACGGCACCACTGAAGATAAGTGGGGCTGGTTAGATTACGTTTACCCAGCAGACGCGGCAAAATAAAGGAAGTAGTAAGATGCCTAAATACAGATCAGCAACCACCACTCACGGTCGTAACATGGCGGGTGCTCGTGCACTGTGGCGTGCAACTGGCGTAAAAGATGAAGATTTTGGTAAGCCAATCATCGCAGTCGTGAACTCATTCACTCAGTTTGTACCGGGCCACGTTCACCTTAAAGATATGGGCCAACTGGTCGCCGGTGAAATCGAGAAAGCAGGCGGTATCGCCAAAGAATTCAACACCATCGCAGTCGACGATGGTATCGCAATGGGTCACGGCGGCATGCTTTACTCACTGCCATCGCGTGAGCTTATCGCTGATTCGGTAGAGTACATGGTGAATGCTCACTGTGCCGATGCCATGGTATGTATCTCCAACTGTGACAAAATCACTCCGGGAATGCTGATGGCGTCAATGCGCCTTAACATCCCAGTAATCTTTGTATCTGGCGGTCCAATGGAAGCGGGTAAAACTAAGCTTTCTGACCAAATCATCAAGCTAGACTTGGTTGATGCGATGATCCAAGGTGCAGACCCGAAAGTTTCAGACGAGCAAAGTGAACAGATCGAACGCAGTGCGTGTCCGACATGTGGTTCATGTTCAGGTATGTTCACAGCGAACTCAATGAACTGTCTGACTGAAGCGCTTGGTCTTTCTCAGCCAGGTAACGGTTCAATGCTAGCGACACACGCAGACCGCGAAGAACTATTTATCAACGCTGGTAAACGTATCGTTGAACTGACACGCCGTTACTACGAGCAAGATGACAAATCGGCGCTGCCGCGCAATATCGCCACTTTTGATGCATTCGAAAACGCAATGGCGCTTGATATCGCGATGGGCGGCTCAACTAATACTATTCTTCACCTGCTCGCTGCTGCGCAAGAAGGTGAGATTGACTTCGATATGGAAGATATCGATCGCTTATCTCGCAAAGTACCTCACCTATGTAAAGTGGCACCATCTACTCAGAAATATCACATGGAAGACGTACACCGCGCGGGTGGTGTTATGGCTATCCTCGGTGAGCTAGACCGCGCAGGTTTGCTTCACAATGATGCGCGCACCGTACTCGGCCTTTCAATGAAAGAGCAGCTAGCGCAATACGACATCATCCAAACGGAAGATGCAGATGTATTGAAGTTCTTCCGCGCAGGCCCTGCAGGCATTCGTACTACCAAAGCTTTCTCACAAGATTGTCGTTGGGATCGTCTTGATGATGACCGCGCTGATGGTTGTATCCGTTCAATCGATCACGCGTTCTCTCAAGAAGGTGGCCTAGCCGTTCTGTCAGGCAACATCGCTCTTGATGGTTGTATTGTGAAAACAGCTGGCGTTGATGAGAGCATTCATAAATTCACTGGTCCTGCTGTAGTGTTTGAAAGCCAGGAAGACGCCGTTGAAGGCATCTTAGGCGGCAAAGTAAAAGCAGGCGATGTGGTTGTAATCCGCTATGAAGGTCCTAAAGGGGGCCCAGGCATGCAGGAAATGCTTTATCCAACCACTTACCTGAAATCAATGGGGCTTGGTAAAGAGTGTGCACTGCTGACAGATGGTCGCTTCTCTGGCGGTACGTCTGGCCTGTCCATTGGTCATGCTTCACCTGAAGCGGCGAATGGTGGCGCGATTGGTCTGGTGAAACAAGGCGATATGATCGCAATTGATATTCCAAACCGTTCTATTTCTTTAGAAGTCTCAGAGCAGGAACTTGCTGAGCGCCGTGCAAAACAAGACGAACTGGGCTGGAAACCAGTCGATCGTCAACGTGAAGTTTCTTTTGCACTCAAAGCGTACGCAAGTATGGCAACCAGTGCTGACAAAGGGGCAGTGCGAGACAAATCTAAGCTAGAGGACTAGCTTATGTCTGATTCTCTCTTTTCAGGGAAAGCTCATCAGACTGGCGCAGACTATCTGCGCCATATCTTAAGAGCTCCGGTTTATGAAGCAGCAACGGTAACGCCTCTGCAGGAAATGCCACGCCTGAGTGAACGGATTGGCAACAAGGTGCAAATCAAGCGCGAAGATCGCCAGCCTGTACATTCGTTCAAACTACGTGGTGCCTACAATATGGTTGCCAGTTTGTCTGAAGCGCAAAAAGCCGCTGGCGTGATTGCAGCCTCAGCGGGTAATCATGCCCAAGGCATGGCGCTTTCCGGCACTAAGCTTGGTATCAAAACCACGATAGTGATGCCAAAAACCACACCTGACATTAAGGTCGAAGCGGTGCGTGGTTTTGGCGGTCACGTGGTTCTGCACGGTAATAACTTTGATGAAGCCAAAGCCGAAGCCGAGCGATTGTCAGAACAGCATGGCTATACATTTGTGCCACCTTTTGATCACCCTTTAGTGATCGCGGGCCAAGGCACCATTGGCATGGAGATGCTGCAACAGAATGGTCATCTCGATCATATCTTCGTCCCTGTTGGTGGCGGAGGTTTAGCGGCAGGTGTGGCGGTACTGGTCAAACAGCTGATGCCAGAAATCAAAGTCATTGCAGTTGAGCCTGAAGATTCTGCGTGTCTTAAAGCAGCTTTAGATGCAGGTGAGCCAGTCGTTCTCGATCAGGTCAGCATGTTTGCTGATGGCGTCGCGGTAAAACGTATTGGTGAAGAAACCTTCCGCTTGTGTCAAAAATACCTTGATGGGCACATTACCGTTTCCAGCGATGAGATTTGCGCCGCGGTCAAAGACATCTTTGAAGATACGCGCGCTATCGCAGAGCCTTCTGGCGCATTAGCGTTAGCAGGGTTGAAGAAATACGCCGAGCAAAACGAGCTTAAGAACAGCAACCTAGGTACTGTTCTGTCGGGTGCAAACACAAACTTCCACGGTCTACGCTACGTCTCTGAGCGTTGTGAACTAGGTGAAAAACGTGAAGGCCTGCTGGCAGTCACGATTCCAGAACGCCAAGGCGCTTTCTTTGAGTTCTGTAACCTGATTGGCGGCCGAGCGGTCACTGAGTTCAACTACCGCTACAACGATGACGATCTGGCCAACATTTTTGTTGGTGTCCGTCTACAAGGTGGGCAGGAAGAGCTGGAACACATCATTCACGATCTGCGTGAAGGTGGCTACCCTGTGGTCGACCTGTCAGACGACGAAATGGCAAAACTGCACATTCGTTACATGATTGGTGGTAAACCATCGAAGCAGCTTAAAGAACGCCTATACAGCTTTGAATTCCCAGAGTACCCAGGTGCATTGCTGAAATTCCTCAGCACATTAGGTACACATTGGAACATCAGTCTGTTCAATTATCGCAATCATGGTGCCGACTATGGTCGAGTATTGTGTGGTTTTGAACTGGATGAAGCCGATTTATCACGCTTTTCAGCTCATTTACGAGAGCTGGGTTATCAATGCAAAGACGAAACCGACAACCCGTCGTATAAGTTTTTCCTTTCTTAATCATCAAAAAGCCAGTCACATGACTGGCTTTTTCTTTACGACCCAATGCGACTTTCCGCAATGCACTGTATGCATGTATATAATGCTAAAGTTTCATTTTAGTCATAGTGACTTTCAGTCTACACTCAATATCAGTTTTTAAATGTTTGCTACCGCGTAGTGGAGACCATCTATGTTTAACGCACTGATTCTAAACCAAGAAGAAAAACGCACCATCGCCTCTGTAGAACAAATCGACGAAGCACAATTGCCACAAGGCGACGTACTAATCGATGTCGATTACTCATCACTCAACTACAAAGATGGTCTGGCGATCACTGGCAAAGGTAAGATCATCCGCAACTTCCCTATGGTGCCGGGCATCGATATGGCAGGCACCGTTGCTCACTCAGATGATGAACGTTACCAAGTCGGCGATAAAGTCGTATTAACTGGCTGGGGTGTGGGTGAGAATCACTGGGGTGGTATGGCTCAACGTGCGCGCCTAAAAGCAGACTGGTTGGTACCACTGCCAAAAGGGATCGACAGCAAAAAGGCCATGATGGTTGGCACCGCTGGCTTTACTGCCATGCTGTGTGTTCAAGCGCTTATCGACGCTGGTGTCAAACCTGAGTCAGGTGAAATTCTGGTCACAGGCGCCAGTGGTGGTGTGGGTTCAATAGCGGTAACGCTATTGGCAACGCTCGGCTACAAAGTGGCGGCGGTGACTGGCCGCATTGAACAAAATGGTCCTCTTCTAGAAAAGCTGGGCGCAAGTCGCATCATTGATCGTGTCGAGTTTGAAGAGCCCGCACGCCCACTAGAAAAGCAAGTTTGGGCTGGCGCCGTTGATACTGTGGGCAGCAAAGTACTGGCTAAAGTACTGGCGCAAATGGATTACAACAGCGCAGTAGCTGCTTGTGGTTTGGCTGGTGGCTTTGACCTACTAACAACCGTGATGCCTTTTATTCTGCGTAATGTTCGCCTGCAAGGCGTAGACTCAGTGATGTGCCCAACAGAGAAGCGTATCGCCGCTTGGGAAAAGCTGGTTGAACTACTACCTGAAAGCTACTTTGAACAAGCCTGTACTGAAGTAGCTCTTGCCGATGCACCAAAGTACGCAGAAGACATCACTAACGGTCAAGTAACAGGTCGCGTTGTGATTAAGCTGTAATTCTAAGATTCAAAATAAAAGAGCCAGCATTGCTGGCTCTTTTTGTATCGATAGAAATCGTGTTAATCCAATCCCATGTCTGCGATACGTTTGGCGATCAAGCGGCTGCACTCTTCTCTTACTACAGATCGTAACCATTCCTGCGCGGGTGAGTGCTCGCAGCGTGCATGCCAGATCATCGAATAATCAAACGGCGTGAACTGAAACGGCAAAGGCTTAACCGCCAAGTCGTAACGCTCTGCAACCAGATACGCTAAATCCGCTGGCACCGTAATGATCAGCGGCATGGTATCCACAATGGCTAATGCCGCTTCCAGATGATAAGCCCGCAGCACCATTTTTCGCTTGGGTTGGTCTACTAATGCCTGCTCAATTAACGCTTTGACGCCATCACTGATAGCAATCATCGCATGTGGATAGGTTAGGTAGTCTTTCAAACTGAGTGACGTGTTGGCCAACGGGTGCTGTTTAGATAAGAGACATAAAACCCCTACACGCCCAAGAATTTCACTGCGCAGTGGCTCTACTGGGCCAATAGGTCGGCATATGGCTAAATCCGCCCCCTCATACGTCAACTGATCAGCTAATCGGTCATGTTGCAGAGGTAGAAAATTAATCGACACATTGGGCGCTTCCTGATAAATACGCGGCAAAGCAAAGGGCAGAATAGTCTGCATCGCATAGTCAGTGGTGGCTATATTGAAGGTGTTCTCAAAGCTTTGCGGTTCAGTTTGCATCGGTGACAACACCTGGCGCAGCGACTCCAGTGGCTCTCCCAGTGCTTTGTCGACCTCGAGCGCTTTTTCGGTTGGAATCAGATGCTGACCCTGACGCGTAAACAAAGGGTCACCCAGCATATCACGCAGCCGACCTAACACTCGGCTCATCGCAGACTGGCTAAGATTAAGCCGATGTGCTGCCTTACTGACACTGCATTCTTCGATTAAAACCCGCAACGCCACCAGCAAATTCAGATCACGGCGATAGATGTCTTCTAATTCCACAAATAGCCACTTAAAATGAAGGGTATATTTATTGAATTGTACTCTTTAGATAAAAAAAATCCCGCCTTTCAGCGGGGAAGCCCAAGAAAAATGGGGATAGTGTCGGAATGTAATTGAGCATAGTTACAATTGAGAATGGTTGTTGGAAGTTCAACCATCAATTTTCTTGCTCTTCAGATGCACTCGGCCAGCGATGCATCTCGAGCCAAATCCCTACAACCGTCGCAACCATGCCGAGCAAAGGCATAAACGACGATTCTGCTGGTGTACGTAAAACAAGTGCGCAAAAAGAAATAAAGCACAGCACGGAATAGATTGTTAGACGATCTAAAGCTGTCAACATAAGCGCTCCTTGTTTTAAATGTTACCAACTTGTTAACTAAGTTAAAACAATTTGATCGCTTTGCCAAGGGGTTATTGAATATTTTTTCTTCACCAGTATTATCTACCCCCTATTGAGGTAACCAAAGATATGACCATGACAATCAATTCAGAACAGGCGACCCAAACTTTAGAGGCAGAAGGACTGCGCTGCCCAGAGCCCGTGATGATGGTCAGGAAGACAATCCGTAACATGCAAGAGGGTGAGATTCTGCTGGTAAAAGCCGATGACCCATCCACCACACGTGACATTCCGAGCTTCTGCCGCTTTATGGATCACCAGCTGATTGCGGCTCAAACTGAAGAGCTGCCTTATCAGTATCTGATCAAGAAAGGAATGGATTAGCGTTAACGCTAAACTAATTGAAATGAAAAACGGCTGCCTGGGGCAGCCGTTTGTTTATTCGTCATATTCAATGGTGTGGACTTCAGATTGCAATTTTCTCAGCTGTTTTTGCATTGCCCGCATTTCTTCGTGCATTGGGATAATGTGCGCGACTCGAATCCAGGCTTCAACCGTCAACGCGGTCAACACAAATGAACCTGCAACAATCGGTAGCCACATGTCGGTCAGTACCATTGCCAGTAAACACAGTACCAAGCCGAAAGTGAATAGATAACTCTGACTTTTTGGGGTCATCCCCATATAACGTGTAAGCATAATGTTGCCCTCTCGCTATACTCTAGATGTTTGAAGAACAAACAGAACTCTTCTCACCTTGAGTAACATCATTCACACCGTTAAGTTAGCATGACAAGTATGACACGAATATGTCAGCGATCACGCCCTTACACGAATTTAGCACAGAGTTTGATCTATCGCATTTCTCCACCAGATATCCGCTTTTTATCGCACGTTAGCGACATTTTTACAAAAACGCGGCGCCAACCGCCAGAGCGATAAATAGCAGAGCCGTAACCTTACGAATCAGGTTGAGCGGCATCTTATCGGCCGACAATTTACCAATTAAAACCACAGGAACATTGGCTGCCAGCATACCCAGCGTGGTGCCTACAATCACCAACGTCAGCGCGTCGGCAAACTGAGCCCCTAAGATAGAGGTGGCAATCTGAGTTTTATCACCAATTTCAGCGATAAAGAACGCGACAAAGCTGGCGACAAACGGCCCTCGGTTGGAAATTTCATCGTCATCATCCAACTTATCTGGGATCAGCACCCAACCCGCCATAGCGAGAAAACTTGCCACCACGACCCACTTAAGCACCTCTGGTGATAAATAGTCGGCCACAACCACACCTAACCAAGCCGCAAGGGCATGATTGGCAATAGTAGCGAAGAAAATAGCGGCGATAATCGGTATCGGTTTTCGATAACGACTGGCCAACAGTAAAGACAATAGCTGAGTTTTGTCACCAATTTCGGCTAAAGCGACAGTGGTAATTGAAATAGCTAAAACGCTCACGACATGCTCATTGAGGCAGGGATAATTATTTTAAACCTAAGACAAACCTCGTGCCCCACCCCGGTCCACGATGTTTATCTAAGGTCTTGCTAAACCCATCAGGCGATGAGTCTCGAGCGCCATGGTGATTGTGCACCAATTATGTTGACGAACGAACCAAACAATCAGGCTGATTGTGTTGGTAAGCTACTCCCCAAAGATGGACGCAATTCTATCCAGCTCTATGTCATTTCTCAAGTAACAAAGTGGTCAAAAACTTCCTTTTAGGAAAATTTGGACGAATAAGCCATTAAAAATCCATTAAAGGAGAATTCTGACTAGGAATTAATCAAGATTAGCCCTACTCCCCTACGCAATATCTGGGTATACTTGATTGTTATTTTCATTATATTAATGTGCTGAAAGTGATAGAAATCGCCATGACTACGGCGAACATTTGATCAATAACAGCAACAGAAGAATCGCGCGAACCTGACTTATGCAAAAATACGATATCAAAACCTTCCAGGGAATGATCCTCGCGCTGCAGGATTATTGGGCTCAAAATGGTTGTACCATTGTTCAACCGCTAGATATGGAAGTGGGTGCGGGTACCTCTCACCCAATGACTTGTCTACGAGCGCTTGGCCCAGAGCCAATGTCTACAGCTTACGTACAACCTTCACGTCGTCCGACTGATGGCCGTTACGGTGAAAACCCTAACCGTCTTCAGCACTACTACCAATTCCAAGTAGCGCTAAAACCATCGCCAGACAATATTCAGGAGCTGTACCTAGGTTCTCTAGAAGTACTTGGTGTCGATCCACTGGTTCACGACATTCGTTTCGTCGAAGATAACTGGGAAAACCCAACATTAGGCGCATGGGGCCTAGGCTGGGAAGTGTGGCTAAACGGCATGGAAGTGACTCAGTTTACGTACTTCCAGCAGGTTGGTGGCCTTGAGTGTAAACCAGTAACTGGTGAAATCACTTACGGTATCGAACGTCTCGCTATGTACATCCAAGAAGTAGACTCGGTTTACGATCTCGTATGGAACATCGCACCAGACGGCAGCAAAGTCACTTACGGTGACATTTTCCACCAGAACGAAGTGGAACAGTCTACGTACAACTTCGAGCACGCAGACGTCGATTTCCTATTCACTTTCTTCGACCAATGTGAAAAAGAAACCAAAGAGCTACTTGAGCTGGAGAAGCCACTGCCGCTTCCAGCTTACGAGCGCATTCTTAAAGCGGGCCATGCATTCAACATCCTTGATGCACGCAAAGCTATCTCTGTTACAGAGCGCCAACGTTACATCCTTCGTATCCGCAACCTGACTAAGTCTGTTGCTGAAGCGTACTACGCATCACGTGAAGCGCTTGGCTTCCCAATGTGCCGTAAGGAAGAGGAGAAGTAATCATGGCAAAAGAATTTCTAATTGAACTGGGTACTGAAGAGCTACCACCAACGCAACTTCGTACTCTAGCGGAAGCGTTCGCAGCAAACTTCGAAGCTGAGCTTAAAGGCGCGAGCCTAGCTCACGAAGGCGTGAAATGGTACGCAGCTCCTCGTCGTCTGGCTCTAAAAGTCGCGGCACTGGCTGAAGGCCAAGAAGACAAAGTAGTTGAAAAGCGCGGCCCTGCGGTTTCTGTCGCATTCGATGCTGACGGCAACGCAACTAAAGCCGCTCAAGGTTGGGCTCGTGGTAACGGCATCACGGTTGAACAAGCAGACCGCCTAGTCACAGACAAAGGCGAATGGCTTCTTTTCAAACAAGAAGTAAAAGGCCAAGCAACGTCTGAAATCGTTGTTGACCTAGCAGCGAAAGCACTAGGCAACCTACCAATCGCTAAACCAATGCGTTGGGGTAACAAGACCACTCAGTTTATCCGCCCAGTTAAAACGCTAACGATGCTAATGGGCGCTGACCTTATCGAAGGTGAGATCCTAGGCGTAGCATCAGATCGCACTATCCGTGGTCACCGCTTCATGGGTGAACAAGAGTTCACTATCGAGTCTGCAGAGCAATACCCAGCGATCCTAGAAGAGCGCGGTAAAGTGATGGCAGATTACGAAGCGCGTAAAGCCATCATCCTAGCTGATTCGCAAAAAGCGGCAGCAGCAGTTGGCGGTGTTGCAGACCTAGAAGATGACTTAGTGGAAGAAGTAACGTCTCTGGTTGAATGGCCAGTGGTACTCACTGCGAAGTTCGAAGAAGAGTTCTTAAAAGTCCCTTCTGAAGCTTTGGTTTACACCATGAAAGGTGACCAGAAGTACTTCCCTGTTTACGATGACAACAAGAAGCTACTACCTAACTTCATCTTCGTTTCAAACATTGAGTCTAAAGAGCCTCGCTACGTAATCGAAGGTAACGAGAAGGTTGTACGTCCACGTCTAGCGGATGCAGAGTTCTTCTTCAACACTGACCGTAAGCGTCCTCTTATCGACCGCCTGCCTGAACTAGAGCAAGCGATCTTCCAGAAGCAGCTTGGTACTATCAAAGACAAGACAGACCGCATCACAGAGCTTGCAGGCTACATCGCTGAGCAAATCGACGCTGACGTTGAGAAATCTAAGCGCGCAGGCCTACTGGCTAAGTGTGACCTAATGACATCTATGGTATTCGAATTTACCGATACTCAAGGTGTGATGGGCATGCACTACGCGACTCATGATGGTGAAGACGAGCAAGTTGCACTGGCGCTTTATGAGCAATACATGCCTCGTTTCGCCGGTGACGAACTGCCAAGCACTGGTATTTCATCTGCTGTCGCAATGGCTGACAAGCTAGATACGATTGTTGGTATCTTCGGTATTGGTCAAGCACCTAAGGGCTCTGACCCATTCGCACTTCGCCGCGCCTCTCTAGGTGTACTGCGTATCATCGTTGAAAACGGCTACAACCTAGATCTCACAGACCTAATCGCGAAAGCAAAATCTCTGTTTGGTGACCGTTTGACCAACGACAACGTAGAAGCTGATGTTATCGACTTTATGCTAGGTCGTTTCCGCGCATGGTACCAAGATGCAGGTTTCAGCGTGGATATCATCCAAGCGGTACTGGCGAATCGTCCAACTAAGCCAGCTGACTTTGACCAACGTGTTAAAGCGGTTTCTCACTTCCGTGAACTGGAAGCGGCAGAAGCTCTCGCTGCGGCGAACAAGCGTGTAGGCAACATCCTAGCCAAGTTCGATGGTGAGCTAGCAGCAGACATCGATCTATCTCTGCTACAAGAAGACGCAGAGAAAGCACTAGCAGAAAGCGTTGAAGTAATGACAGAAGTGCTAGAGCCAGCGTTCGCAACAGGTAACTACCAACAAGCGCTAAGCAAGCTTGCAGACCTGCGTGAGCCTGTTGATGCATTTTTCGATAACGTCATGGTAATGGCAGATGACGAAGCGTTGAAGAAGAACCGTCTAACGCTACTGAACAACCTGCGTAACCTATTCCTACAGATCGCGGATATTTCACTTCTACAGAAGTAATATCTCGAACAATATAGGTTCTATGAAGCCCAACTCCTCGGAGTTGGGCTTTTTTTTTATCATTGACGGAATTTTGTGCTTTGCCTCGTAATCACATTAAGGTATGTTCAGGGATTACCCGATTATCCATAGACCACAACGCTCAAGGTGAGTCTTGGAATTACTAGCTTCGACTAGTAACTATTACTATTACACTTAAAGCAATCACAATGAATTAGGTATAACTACAAATGCAATTCTCTAAGTTTGGTGAAAAATTCAATCAGTATTCCGGTATCACGCGTTTAATGGATGACTTAAACGACGGCCTGCGCACTCCAGGTGCGATCATGCTCGGAGGTGGTAACCCTGCCGCTATTCCAGCCATGCTCGAATACTTTCGCCAAGCCAGTGAGGAGATGCTCGCCAACGGCGAGCTCGTGGCCGCCATGGCCAACTATGATGGCCCGCAAGGCAAAGACGCGTTTGTAAAAGCTCTGGCTAAGCTATTAAAAGACACTTATGGCTGGAACATATCAGAAAAAAACATCAGCCTGACCAACGGCAGTCAGAGCGGCTTCTTTTATCTGTTCAACCTGCTGGCGGGTAAGCAGCCAGATGGCTCGCATAAGAGAATCTTGCTGCCTTTAGCGCCTGAGTACATTGGCTACGGCGATGCAGGCGTTGATGAAGATATCTTTGTCTCCTACCATCCAGAAATTGAAATGCTCGACAATGGCCTGTTTAAATACCATGTCGACTTCGAACAGCTCAAAGTCGATGACTCGGTTGCCGCCATTTGTGCATCACGCCCAACCAACCCTACCGGTAACGTGCTCACTGATGAAGAAATCCATAAACTGGATAAACTGGCGCGCGAAAATAACATTCCGCTCATCATCGACAATGCCTATGGTCTGCCATTCCCGAATATCATCTTTGAAGATGTTCAGCCGTTCTGGAACGAAAACACCATCCTTTGTATGAGCCTGTCTAAACTCGGCCTTCCGGGTGTACGTTGCGGGATAGTGATTGCCAGTGAAGAAGTGACTCAGGCTATGACCAATATGAACGGCATCATCAGCTTGGCTCCGGGAAGCCTAGGCCCTGCGTTGGGTCACCATATGATTAAGAATGATGACCTGCTAAATCTCAGCACCAATGTTATCAAGCCGTTTTATAAGCAAAAATCTCAGCGAGCTGTCGAACTGCTGCAAACTACCATCACAGACTCACGTTTTCGCATTCACAAACCAGAAGGAGCGATCTTCCTATGGCTTTGGTTTGATGAGCTGCCAATCACCACTATGGAGTTGTACCAAAGGCTGAAAGCACGTGGAGTGTTAATCGTACCAGGCGAGTACTTCTTTATTGGTCAGGAAGATGACTGGGAGCACGCACACCAGTGCCTGCGCATGAACTACGTTCAAGAAGACGAAATGATGCAGAAAGGTATCAATATTATTGCTGAAGAAGTCGAAAAAGCTTATCAAGAAGCCTAAGTAAACGGCTTCGGTTAGATCAAAAAAGAGCACCTAGATGGTGCTCTTTCACTCTAACTTTCAACACATACGCTCATCGGAGCGATAGATATTTTAGCCTTCTAACAGTTTGCTCCCATTAATGGAAATTTTGCGTGGTTGCATCGCTTCTGGGATTTCACGTTCTAGGTCAATGTGTAGCAGACCATTTTCCATGCTTGCACCGACAACTTTTACATAGTCTGCTAGCTGGAATTTACGCTCGAAATCGCGCTCTGCGATACCTTGATACACGTATTGCTTCTCTTCTTCTGTTTTACGTTCACCCTTAACGATCAGCATGTTCTCTTTTTGAGTCAGATCGAGCTGTTCTTCAGCGAAACCTGCTACCGCCATGGTAATACGGTAGTGATTCTCATCTTTTTGCTCGATGTTGTAAGGAGGGTAACCGCCAGAAGAATTTTTCGATGTATTCGCTTCCATCATGTTGAATAGACGATCGAAGCCGATTGCGTTGCGGTAAAGTGGAGTGAAATCTACAGTTCTCATAATGCTATCCTCATAGTAAGCAATAGTCTTAGCCGTGAGTTCGCTCGGTTCGATTTTGTATTCGAGCCTTACCGACTAAGGGATTCATCCACTACTCCTCGGGTTTTATTAACTCTGGAAGCTAGTGTCGAATCAAGTTCAATGGTGTGCCTCTAAGATCATCCTCTCCTGAGCGATATCTTATCAGCGGTTAGTGAGGTTCTGTTTCTTCTCTCGGGAGCAAGACAGCTTTCCTCTTCACAAATAGATATGTGGATTGAGCAAAATAGTTTCAAGGGATTATTTTAAAATAATTTTAAAACTCATCTTTTCAATCATTTAAAAACAAAAAGACTGTCATTTCTGACAGCCTTTTTAAATCTTTAGATTATTTTTATCGAAGCTGGATGAGCTTAGTTCAAGGAGAAGGCGCCATTCTTATAACAATAAAGGTTTATAAGCATAAATGAGCACCTTCGACACAGAAATCAGTTTATCCAGCGAAGAGAAAAAGTCTAAACGTCTAAGTTAGCTACTTTCAGCGCATTCTCTTCGATAAAGTTACGACGAGGTTCCACTTGGTCACCCATTAATGTCGTAAACAGTTGGTCTGCACCGACGGCATCTTCAATCGTTACCTGCATCATGCGGCGCGTTTCTGGGTCCATTGTGGTTTCCCAAAGCTGCTCAGGGTTCATCTCTCCCAGACCTTTGTAGCGCTGTAAGCTAAGACCACGACGAGACTCTTTGATAAGCCACTCAAGCGCATCAACAAAGCTTGTTACTGGTTGAGTACGTTCACCACGCTTGATATAAGCACCTTCCTCGAGAAGACCATTAAGCGCTTCAGATAGATCAGCCAGTTTGCCATATTCTTTCGAATTAATCAGATCAATACTTAGTGCATACTCATGCGTCACACCATGAGTGCGTACGACAATCTTTGGTAGGTTTAAACCAAGCTCTGCATGTTGTTCAACTTCAAAGCTGTACTGACTTGCGCCCACTTCTTTTGCGTTTAACTGCTCAACAAGCAGCTTAGTCCACGCTTCTACTGCTGCCGCATCGTGGCACTGCTCTGCTGTTAGGCGAGGCGTATAGATGAGTTCATGCACTAGCGCACGCGGATAACGACGACTCATGCGATCCACCAGCTTAATGCCCGCATTATACTGCTGAACCAACTTTTCTAACGCTTCACCTGCTAGCGCTGGCGCTTCTGCATTTACGTGCAAAGATGCGTTATCAAGTGCTAGGGACACTTGGTATTGGTTCATTGCATCTTCATCTTTGATGTACTGCTCTTGTTTGCCTTTCTTCACTTTGTAAAGTGGCGGCTGAGCGATGTATACGTAGCCACGCTCGATCAGCTCAGGCATTTGACGGTAGAAGAAGGTCAACAGTAACGTACGAATATGTGAACCATCGACATCGGCATCGGTCATAATGATGATGTTGTGGTAGCGTAATTTATCTGGATTGTACTCGTCACGGCCAATACCACAGCCAAGTGCGGTGATAAGCGTCGCTACTTCTTGCGAAGACAACATCTTATCGAAGCGTGCTTTCTCTACGTTGAGGATTTTACCTTTCAGTGGAAGAATCGCTTGGTTCTTACGGTTACGGCCTTGTTTTGCGGAGCCGCCTGCCGAGTCACCCTCCACTATGTACAGTTCGGAAAGTGCTGGGTCTTTTTCCTGACAGTCAGCCAGTTTACCTGGCAGGCCTGCTAGATCTAGCGCGCCTTTACGACGAGTCATCTCACGCGCCTTACGTGCGGCATCACGAGCGCGTGCAGCATCAATGATTTTAGTACAAACCGTTTTCGCTTCTGCTGGGTGTTCGATTAAAAACTCAGACAGTTTTTCACCCATTGCAGATTCAACCGCAGATTTCACTTCAGAAGAAACCAGTTTGTCTTTGGTTTGGCTTGAGAATTTAGGATCTGGCACCTTGACAGAAATAACTGCAGTTAGACCTTCACGCGCATCATCACCTGAAGTGGCGGTTTTTGCTTTTTTCGAAAAGCCTTCTTTGTCCATGAACGAGTTCAGTGTACGTGTTAACGCCGCACGGAAACCCGCTAGGTGAGTACCACCATCACGCTGAGGGATGTTGTTAGTGAAACAGTAGATGTTTTCTTGGTAGCCGTCGTTCCACTGCATAGCCACTTCGACGGCAATACCATCTTCACGTTCAGCGTTGAAGTGGAATACTTTCTCAATAATCGGCGTCTTGTTAGTGTTTAAGTGATCAACAAACGCCTGAATACCACCTTCGTACATGAAGTGATCTTGTTTGTCTTCTTCACGCTCATCGCGCAACTTGATAGACACACCCGAGTTTAGGAAAGAAAGCTCACGTAGACGCTTAGCCAGAATGTCGTAATGGAATTCTGTGTTTGAGAAGGTTTCTTCACTAGGCCAGAAACGAATCTCTGTTCCTGTTTTGTCCGTTTCACCAATAACAGCAAGTGGCGCTTGCGGTTCACCATGATGATAGGTTTGCGTATGGATTTGGCCACCGCGGTGAATGGTCAAAGTCACTTGTTTAGATAATGCGTTGACTACCGATACACCAACACCATGCAGACCACCTGATACCTTGTAAGAGTTATCATCAAACTTACCACCAGCGTGAAGTACCGTCATGATCACTTCGGCTGCTGATACGTTCTCTTCTGGGTGCATTTCGGTCGGGATACCACGACCGTCATCGCGAACGGATACTGAACTGTCCTCATGAATAGTCACAACGATGTCTTTACAGTGACCCGCTAACGCTTCATCAATTGAGTTATCCACCACCTCGAAAACCATGTGGTGCAGACCGGTACCATCATCCGTGTCGCCGATGTACATACCAGGACGCTTACGTACCGCGTCCAGACCTTTTAGTACTTTAATACTCGATGAATCGTAATTTTCAGACATGAGTTATCTTCCACTATATATTTTGCTCTATTGTGCCATGTTCCACATGGAACATCTTACCATTTTCATCTGCCATATCAGCAATTTGGCTTTGCGTAATAGAACTTACAAAAACTTGTGCCCTCGTCTCTTTTAAGCAATCTGCAAGACGCTCACGACGTTGGCTATCTAATTCCGATGCAAAGTCATCAATTAAGTAAATACACTGCTTACCAGTCACTTCAGTCAAGTGCTGTCCCTGTGCAACTCGCAAGGCACAGACCATCAATTTAAGCTGGCCACGAGACAACACATCCTCAACAGGCGTACCATTTACTTTGATTTTTAAATCTGCCTTATTTGGGCCACTAAAGGTGTACCCCAGAGCCTGATCCCGTTCAAAATTCTTCTCAAGAATTTCTTGATAAGGGGTCTCTTTGTCCCAGCCTCGGTAATACTTCAACTGGATATCAAATTCGGGGAGAAATGTCTGACAGATTTCCTTGGCTTTCTCGGTCATCTGCTCAACATATACGGCTCGCCACTGGCTGATGTTTTCAGCCAACCTTGCCATCTCCTGATCCCAATACGACAGCTCACGATAGCTGGTGGCTGTTTTTAACAACGCGTTGCGCTGCTTGTTCAGACGCTTAAACCGCCCCCAAGCATCATAGAAAGCCGACTCGGTGTGAAACACGCCCCAGTCGATAAATGCCCGACGATGCTTTGGGCCATCCGTCAGTAAATCAAACCCTTCCGGATGAATCAATTGCAGTGGCAGAACCTGCGCCAATTGAGCCAGTTTTTGTCCGGACTGACCGCCTATTTTAACCTCTGTTGAGCCATCACGCTGCTTATTAATGCCAATTGGTAGCTCAAATTGATCCGAGTTCAAAAAACGACCGTGGACAAACAGCTCATCATAGCCATTTTGGATAACACGACCAGTCAAAGAGCTTTTAAACGAGCGACCATGCCCCAGCAAATAGATGGCTTCCAGAACACTGGTTTTACCACTACCATTGGGCCCAATAAGAAAGTTAAAGCCTGCAGACAGGTTAATGTCACAGGCTTCAATGTTTCTAAATTGCTTAATGATAAGACGAGAAAGCGGCATGCTAGAGTCGAATTGGCATCACCACGTACATCGCGCTGTCGTCATCGACATTTTCGATCATAGCGCTGGCATTGGCATCCGACATAGAGATACGAACTTTGTTACAGCGAAGCGTGTTGAGCACATCCAGTACATAGCTGACGTTAAAACCAATCTCAATCGGTTCACCCTCAAAACTCACATCCAGCATCTCTTCTGCTTCTTCCTGCTCCGGGTTGTTTGCGGTAATACGCATTTCAGTATCCGCAAGATTGACGCGCACCCCGCGGAATTTCTCGTTAGAAAGAATTGCCGCGCGAGAAAATGCCTGACGCAGCTCATCACATTCCGCTTCCAGGGTTTTGGTCGTTGATTGCGGCATCACACGGCGATAGTCCGGGAAACGGCCATCCACCAGTTTAGAGGTGAAGACAAAGTTGTTTACTTCTGCACGGACGTTTGAGCTGCCTATTTGCAATGTCACCGGTTGCTCAGGCGCATCCAACAACTTAACCAACTCCAACACCCCTTTACGTGGCACAATGATTTGCTGCTGAGCAAACTCCGACCCAAGTTGAGCCTGAGAGACGGCCATACGGTGTCCATCAGTGGCAACACTGCGTAGTGTCGTACCATCAATTTCAAACAACATACCGTTGAGATAGTAACGTACATCCTGATTGGCCATCGAGAATTGAGTTTTCTCAATCAATCCGCGCAACTCACCTTGCGTTAGTGAAACTTCAACTTCACTCTGCCAATCTTCAATGTTCGGGAAATCGTTAGCAGGTAAGGTAGATAGAGAGAATCGGCTACGTCCAGAACGAACCTGAACACGGTCGCCTTCTAAAACAAAGGTAATGACAGAGTCATCAGGTAATCCACGGCAGATATCTAAAAACTTACGCGAGGGAACTGTCACACTGCCCGCTTCAAAATCGCCTTCTAAAGCGACACGGCTGATAAGCTCGACTTCCAGATCCGTTGCCGTCATTGACAGCATATTGTCTTCAACTTTCAGTAACAGGTTGCCTAGAATAGGAAGAGTTGGACGACCACCTAATGCGCCAGACACTTGCTGCAGCGGTTTAAGTAAGTGGTTACGTTCAATGGAAAATTTCATAGTACGCTCTTATCAGAATTCGTTTAGCTTAATACGGTATTATTCTATTTAATGCTTAGAATACTGTGATTTATGAAGAAAGGGTACGAATCAGGTTAGAATAATCTTCCTTGATGTCATGGCTCTCTTCGCGCAATTGTTCAATCTTACGACAAGCATGAAGAACAGTAGTATGGTCTCGACCACCAAAAGCATCACCAATTTCAGGCAAGCTGTGGTTGGTCAGCTCTTTAGCTAACGCCATCGCTAGCTGACGCGGACGCGCAACCGAGCGCGAGCGGCGCTTAGACAGCAAATCGGCAACTTTAATCTTGTAGTATTCCGCCACCGTCTTTTGAATATTATCGATCGTCACCAACTTTTCTTGCAGAGCCAGTAGGTCACGCAGAGCTTCACGGACAAAGTCGATGGTAATTGGGCGGCCAGTAAAGTTCGCATTGGCAATTACGCGGTTTAACGCGCCTTCCAGCTCACGAACATTCGAGCGCAGTCGCTTGGCGATAAAAAACGCCACTTCATCGGCAAGGTGGATTTGGTGATCTTCGGCTTTTTTCATCAAGATCGCGACACGGGTTTCCAACTCAGGCGGTTCGATCGCCACCGTTAACCCCCAACCAAAGCGGGATTTTAAGCGATCCTCTACGCCACTGATCTCTTTTGGATAGCGGTCTGAGGTTAAAATGATCTGTTGATTGCCTTCTAAAAGCGCATTGAAGGTATGGAAGAACTCTTCCTGAGAGCGCTCTTTATTGGCAAAGAATTGGATGTCATCGATCAGCAAAGCGTCAACACTGCGGTAGTAACGTTTAAACTCTTCAATCGCGTTGTTTTGCAGCGCTTTCACCATATCCTGAACGAATCGCTCAGAGTGCATGTAGACCACTTTAGCATTCGGCTTATTATCCACAATCGCATTGCCCACAGCGTGCAACAAATGCGTTTTACCTAGACCCGTACCGCCATATAAGAATAAGGGGTTGTATGCTGCGCCTGGATTGTCAGCAACCTGACGAGCTGCCGCTAAACCGAGTTGGTTGGATTTACCTTCAACGAAGTTGTTGAACTTGTGCTTGATGTTGACATTTGAGCGGTGGTTGATTTCCGCCACCTGCTGCTCATCATCATCCCAAGTTTTATGCACAGGCTTACGCGCTTGAAGCTGAGCAGGTGCCGAAGACTCTGCCGCAACATCAGCGGGCGTGCGCTTCGGCGCAGGCTTAGGGGCAGAAACAGGACGGCTCCCCACTTCAAAACGTAAACTCGGAATATCGTTACCACAGTATTCCTGCAACAAACGATTAATGCTGTTGAGGTAGCGGTCGCGAACCCAATCCATAACAAAACGGTTAGGTGCGAACAAAGTGAGAGTATTGTCATTGAGCTCCGCTTGTAACGGACGTACCCACATACTGAATTCTGTAGCTGGTAGCTCTTCTTGAAGCTGCTGCATACATTGCAACCAAAGCGAAGATGACACGGTGCCCCCACTCAAAGTTAATGATCGAAAAAGATTGGCAATTTTACCTGTTGATAACCAAGATCGCCAGCAAATGATCGACGATCCAGTGAATAAGATCTAAGTTATTCACAATATTTTCGTCATTATTCTCGAGATCAACACAAGCTGCCCTATTCTTACTCACATAATGATCCACATTTGAGCTATTTCTCACAGATCCATCATCTGGTGATAAGTCTGTGAATCAAGCTCTCGCAAGATGTGATTTTATTCCGATCTCTGCTTTGGATTGTTTGCAGTGCTTGACACGAAGCTACCCACTTTTGCTACGACAGCTTATTCCACAGACGTCTAGGATATTGCTCTTGGTTATTTATCTAATTAACTAAAGTGACAGTAGTATTTGTGCCTATAAAATTATGGAGTTGTACTATGAAAAACTGGATTAAAGCTGCAGTTGCAGCAATTGCGCTTTCTGCTGCGATGGTTCAAGCCGCGACTGAAGTTAAAGTCGGTATGTCTGGCCGCTACTTCCCATTCACTTTCGTTCAGCAAGACAAGCTACAAGGCTTCGAAGTGGACCTATGGGATGAAATTGGTAAGCGTAACGATTACAAAGTGGAATACGTTACGGCAAACTTTTCTGGTTTGTTTGGTCTGTTAGAGACAGGTCGTATTGATACGATTTCAAACCAGATCACCATGACGGATGCACGTAAAGCCAAATACCTTTTTGCTGACCCATACGTTATTGATGGTGCTCAGATCACTGTTCGTAAAGGCAATGACAGCATCCAAGGTATTAAAGATCTTGAAGGCAAAACGGTGGCGGTTAACCTAGGTTCAAACTTTGAGCAGTTGCTACGCAACTACGACAAAGACGGCAAGATCAACATCAAGACTTACGATACAGGTATCGAACACGATGTGGCACTTGGTCGCGCAGACGCGTTTATTATGGACCGTCTATCGGCACTTGAGCTAATCAAAAAAACTGGCCTACCACTGCAACTTGCTGGCGAACCGTTTGAGACAATTCAAAACGCTTGGCCTTTCGTTGACAATGACAACGGCAAAAAGCTTCAGGCTGAAGTGAATAAAGCACTGGCTGAAATGCGTGCTGACGGTACACTAGAGAAAATTTCTCAGAAGTGGTTTGGTGCTGATATCACTAAATAGCCACTGTTGAGTATTGCTCGTCCGGTTAAGCCACTCAATCGGATTTGCTCTTAACCCACTGCTTTCCTTCCTTTGCAGTGGGTTTTGCTTTTTGTATAGAAGCTTATTTTTAACTGGGATACGTTATGGGATTCGATTTTAACTACATGCTGAACCTGATGCCGATACTGCTTAAGTATCTGGGCACCACCATGGAAATGGCGACATGGGGTTTAGTATTTTCACTGATTTTGGCCGTCATTTTAGCGAATATCCGTGTATTTCGCGTTCCCGTTCTTGATCAGTTAAGCCAGCTGTACATCAGCTTCTTCCGAGGCACACCACTGCTGGTTCAGCTGTTTCTGCTTTACTACGGCTTACCGCAGATTTTTCCGTTCCTAGTCGGTCTGGATGCATTCAGCGCCGCGGTGATTGGTTTGACCCTGCACTTTGCCGCTTACATGGCGGAAAGTATCCGCGCCGCAATCATTGGTATCGATCGTAGCCAGATGGAAGCTAGTCTGTCGGTGGGTATGACAACGACACAAGCGATGCGCCGAGTGATCTTGCCGCAGGCAACGCGTGTGGCTCTGCCGTCATTGATGAACTACTTCATTGATATGATCAAGTCTACCTCATTGGCATTTACGCTAGGTGTTGCAGAGATCATGGCAAAAGCGCAAATGGAAGCCTCATCCAGTTTCCGCTTTTTCGAAGCCTTCCTTGCCGTCGCTCTGATTTACTGGGGCGTTGTAGTGATACTGACTCGCGTACAAATCTGGGCAGAAGCTAAGTTGAATAAGGCATACGTAAGATGATCAAGTTAGATAACATTCACAAACGTTTTGGTGAGACAGAAGTCCTTAAAGGCATCGATCTCGATATCAAACAGGGCGAGATTATTGTCATTATCGGCTCTAGCGGTACGGGTAAGTCTACCCTGCTACGCACGGTGAATTTTCTAGAAAATGCCGACAAAGGCGTCATCACCATTGATGATGTCAGCGTAGATAGTGAAAAGCACACCAAAGCGGAAGTACTGGCTCTGCGCCGTAAGACTGGGTTTGTGTTTCAGAACTATGCCTTGTTTGCCCATATGACCGCCCGTCAGAATATTGCTGAAGGTCTCATCACCGTTCGCGGCTGGAAGAAAGACCAAGCATTGACACGCGCTCAGCAAATCCTTGACGACATCGGCCTCGGAGATAAAGGAGACAGTTATCCAGCGGCGCTGTCTGGTGGTCAGCAGCAACGTGTCGGTATCGGACGTGCGATGGCACTGCAGCCCGAATTATTGCTGTTTGACGAACCAACTTCAGCACTGGATCCTGAGTGGGTTGGCGAAGTTCTTCAATTAATGAAGGAGTTAGCAACCAAACACCAAACCATGCTGGTGGTCACACACGAAATGCAGTTCGCCCGAGAAGTAGCTGATCGGGTGATCTTTATGGCAGAAGGCAATATCGTTGAGCAAGGCTCTCCACAGGATATCTTTAATAATCCACAGGATCCTCGCTTACAAAAGTTCCTTCGCCAAGTAGGCGCGGAGTAAAGATCACCAAAGAAGATCGCTTGATCCTTGAGATTTTGCTCACACTACGTATAATCGCCCGGCCGGAATTTAGCAGTTGCTCAATGATTGACACTTTGTGTGACTGTGATTACAATTCCGCCTCTTTGTTGAGAGGCGTCGGTTTGTCCTCTTTCTATATAAAGAAGACCAAATGGCCCACGCCGGGTTAACTAAGAACCTAAAACTACTGATCAGTAAAGGTAATTATCATGAAACGCACTTTTCAACCTTCAGTTCTAAAGCGCAAGCGTACTCACGGTTTCCGTGCACGTATGGCTACTAAGAACGGTCGTGCAACAATCAATGCACGTCGTGCAAAAGGCCGTAAGCGTCTTTCTAAGTAATCTTCGATTATTTTGAAAACGTACGCGTTCGATCGGGAGTTACGTTTGTTAACTCCCGAGCATTATCAAAATGTCTTTCAGCAAGCTCATCGAGCTGGCTCACCACATTTCACCATCATTGCTCGCAATAACAACCTATCTCACCCTCGATTAGGTTTAGCCGTTCCCAAAAAACAGATTAAAACCGCCGTTGGTCGTAATCGTTTTAAACGCCTTGCTCGTGAAAGCTTTCGTAACAATCAGCATCAACTTGCTCACAAAGATTTTGTTGTGATTGCCAAGAAAAGCGCCCAAGATCTGAGCAATGAAGAAATGTTCAAACTGTTTGATAAGTTATGGCAGCGCCTGTCTCGCCCTTCGCGTGGGTAGCAATCGGATTCGTCCGTCTTTATCAAGGCCTCATTAGTCCGCTTATAGGACCACGCTGTCGTTTTACTCCAACCTGCTCTACTTACGCCATAGAAGCACTAAAAGCTCACGGTTTTGTAAAAGGGTGTTGGTTATCAAGCAAACGTCTATTAAAATGCCACCCTTTGAATGAGGGCGGTTTTGATCCCGTTCCACCAGTCCAGAAACAAGACAGAGATAAATAACGATGGATTCTCAACGTAATATCCTGTTAATCGCGCTAGCACTGGTTTCTTTCTTGTTGTTTCAACAATGGCAAGTCGCAAAGAACCCAGCACCACAGCCGGTTGAACAGGCACAATCAAGCAGTACCCTACCTGCCCCTACTCTTGCGGATGATTTAGATCCCGCACCTGCGCAGCAAGCGTCTGCTAAAACGATTACCGTGACAACTGACGTCTTGACTCTGTCGATTGATACGGTTGGTGGTGATGTGATCGCTGCAGACCTGAACCAATACTCTGCAGAACTGGATTCATCAGACTCATTCGTCCTATTGAAGGACGAACCAGGTCACCAATTCATTGCGCAAAGTGGTCTAGTGGGCCCTCAAGGTATCGATCTGAGCAGCTCAAATCGTCCGGCTTACTCAGTGAATGCGGATAGCTTCACTCTGGAAGACGGTCAGGATGAACTTCGCATCCCAATGACATACCAAGCAAATGGTCTTGAGTACACCAAAACATTTATTGTTAAGCGCGGCAGCTACGCGGTTGACGTTGAATACGATGTAGTCAACAACTCAGGTAACAACGCAACATTTGGTATGTACGCTCACCTGCGTCAAAACTTGATGGACGCAGGCGGCAGTATCACTATGCCAACTTACCGTGGCGGTGCGTATTCAACAGAAGAAACGCGTTACAAGAAATACAGTTTTGACGACATGCAGGATCGTAACCTGTCTATCACTCTACCAGACGGTCAAGGTTGGGCAGCAATGATCCAACACTACTTTGCGTCTGCATGGATCCCTCGCAACGAGCCAGGCACAAACCTGTACACTCGCGTGATTGGCAACCTAGGTGATATTGGTGTTCGTATCCCAAATAAAACCATCGCAACAGGTGATTCCGCACAATTCAATGCGACACTTTGGGTCGGTCCAAAACTGCAAGATGCAATGGCTGAAACTGCGCCAAATCTAGACTTGGTTGTGGATTACGGCTGGCTATGGTTCATTGCTAAACCACTGCATACCTTACTGTCATTCATTCAAAGTTTTGTCTCTAACTGGGGTCTGGCTATTATTGCGCTGACGTTCATTGTTCGTGGCGCTATGTACCCACTAACAAAAGCACAATACACTTCAATGGCAAAAATGCGCATGCTACAGCCTAAGCTGCAAGCAATGCGTGAGCGTATTGGCGACGACCGCCAGCGCATGAGCCAAGAAATGATGGAACTGTACAAGAAAGAGAAAGTAAACCCACTCGGTGGCTGTCTGCCTCTGCTTCTACAGATGCCTATTTTCATTGCACTTTACTGGGCACTAATGGAATCGGTGGAACTGCGTCACTCACCATTCTTTGGTTGGATCACAGACTTGTCAGCACAAGACCCTTACTACATCTTGCCGCTACTGATGGGTGCTTCTATGTTCCTGATCCAGAAGATGAGCCCAACCACAGTAACAGACCCAATGCAGCAGAAGATCATGACGTTCATGCCTGTTCTGTTCACTGGTTTCTTCCTGTTCTTCCCATCAGGTCTGGTTCTTTACTGGTTAGTATCGAACATCGTGACTCTGATCCAACAGACGCTGATTTATAAGGCGCTGGAGAAGAAAGGCCTGCACTCAAAATAACGAGTCGGCGTAAATAATCGAGAAAGGCGACCAAAAGGTCGCCTTTTTGTTTTTGGCTGATTACAATTCATCTCATTCACTATTTACCCTCACAGGGTATGCATCGCACAGGCTACCACTATGACTACAGAGACCATTGTCGCTCAAGCCACTGCGCCCGGACGAGGCGGTGTCGGTATTATTCGCGTATCCGGTCCTCTTGCGGCCAAAGTCGCTTCTGAGGTAACAGGCAAAACCTTACGTCCTCGATATGCAGAATATCTCCCCTTTACTGCAGAAGATGGCACAGAGCTCGATCAGGGTATCGCGCTCTACTTCCCTAATCCGAACTCCTTTACCGGCGAAGATGTCCTAGAACTGCAAGGCCATGGTGGCCCAGTTGTAATGGATATGCTGATCAAGCGCATCCTGCAAATTCCCGGGATCCGCACTGCTCGCCCGGGTGAGTTTTCAGAGCGAGCCTTCCTCAATGACAAGCTCGATTTAGCCCAAGCCGAAGCGATTGCGGACTTAATAGATGCCAGCTCAGAACAAGCGGCAAAATCGGCCCTAAAATCGCTTCAAGGCGCGTTTTCAAATCGAATCCAAACCTTAGTCGAATCCCTGATCCACCTGCGTATCTACGTCGAAGCCGCAATTGACTTCCCCGAAGAAGAAATTGATTTTCTCGCCGATGGTAAAGTCTCAGCCGACCTACAGACGATTATTGATAACCTCACTGCCGTGCGCCAAGAAGCGACACAAGGCGCTATCATGCGCGAAGGGATGAAAGTCGTCATAGCAGGCCGTCCAAACGCGGGCAAATCGAGCTTGCTAAACGCCTTATCTGGTAAAGAATCAGCCATTGTGACTGATATTGCAGGCACCACTCGTGACGTTCTGCGTGAACACATTCATATTGACGGTATGCCACTGCATATCATTGATACCGCAGGTCTGCGCGATGCGTCTGACGAAGTTGAAAAGATAGGCATCGAACGTGCTTGGGAAGAAATTGAGCAAGCCGATCGCGTCTTATTTATGGTCGATGGCACCACTACAGATGCCACTGATCCAAAAGAGATTTGGCCTGACTTCGTTGATCGATTGCCGAGCAATATCGGCATGACAGTGATCCGCAATAAAGTCGATCAAACCAATGAAGAATTAGGCATTTGTCATGTCAACGATCCCACATTGATTCGCCTATCAGCACGAACGGGGCATGGTGTGGAATCGCTACGCACGCACCTTAAAGAGTGCATGGGCTTCTCTGGAGGGAGCGAAGGTGGCTTTATGGCTCGCCGTCGTCACTTGGAAGCACTGGAACGAGCCGCAGAGCATCTTGATATTGGCCAACAGCAGCTTGAAGGCTATATGGCAGGAGAAATCCTCGCTGAAGAACTGAGAATTGCGCAGCAACATCTGAGCGAAATTACCGGAGAATTTAGCTCGGATGATTTACTCGGGCGCATTTTCTCCTCATTCTGTATCGGGAAGTAAAGTGGGCAAATAACGGAAAACAACAGCAAGCAACGGTAGATAACACACTGATTTTATTAGGTCGTCATTTGCCGTTTGTTTCCATCCGTTGCCGTTAATTGCCAAATCTAGTCCCCAGTTGGTCCCCAATGACATGATAAATGCCGTATTGGGGACCAATTGGGGACAAAGATGAAAATTTTCATTGAAAAACGGACACTTAAAGCAGATGGAACGCGAACATTGCGTCTCATTTATGACCACGGTTATACCACTAAATCAAACGGATCTCGTCAGCGAAAACGTGAATACGAAGTGCTAGATCTGTTTATCTATGACAAACCCAAAACACCAGCTCAGCGAAAACATAACAAAGAGCACCTTCTCCTAGCCGAAACTATTAAGAGTAAACGACTGGTTGAGTGGCAATCTCAGAAGCATGGTTTTGAGGATCGAACCAAGCGCTCAGCTAGCTTCATTGATTACTTTCAACGGCAAATTGACATAAAAGAACAAACCAGCTCAACCTCCAACCATTCGATCTGGCTTTCAGCTCGTAAGCACCTGCTGCTCTACTGCGGAAAACATGATCTTAGTTTTGATGAGCTGGATAAAGACTGGTTAGACGGATTTAAGTATTACCTAACCAATGAAGCGAAAACCAAAAGTGATACACCGCTATCTCGCAACACACAAAGCTCCTACTTCAATAAAGTTCGAGCGGCGATCAACGAAGCACATCGAGAAGGTATTATTCGCGATAACCCGCTTTCACAAGTGACCAGTATCAAAGCGAAAACGACTAAGCGGGTTTATTTAACACTGGATGAGGTCAACGCGTTAGCCCAAACGGAGTGTCGCTATCCTGTCCTTAAACGTGCGTTTTTATTCTCATGCGTGACGGGTATGCGTTGGTGCGATATCCATAGACTTACCTGGTCAGAAGTAGAGACATTCAGTAATCACAAGCGAATTATCTTCGACCAAGCTAAACTCTCTCAGGGCGATGCTAAGAGCCTTCAGTATTTAGACATACCAAAGTCAGCAGAATCACTTTTGGGTAGCCCCAAAGCCTCTCACGAGCGCGTATTCAAGGGATTGAAATACTCTTCTTATATGAATGTAGAACTGCTTAGATGGAGCCTAGCTGCTGGAATCAGTAAACACGTTACATTCCACAGTGGCCGCCATACGTTTGCAGTGATCCAACTGAGCAGAGGCGTGGATATTTACTCAGTGTCTCGATTGCTCGGTCATAGTGAACTCAAAACAACAGAGATCTACGCTGACATCATTGAACAACGCCGAATGGAAGCCATGCTGACATTCCCTGATATTTTTGCTTCTTCTGGAAAGGATTCAGCGGCCTAAGGCCGCTGCTATGAAAGTATTACTTGTGAGAAGTGGTAGCAACATAGTTTGCTGCCCTTTTTTCTATTTCATGGTGAGATGAAACGCGCTGTTGCTCTACCCAGCTCATGATGGCTTTGCGCTCAAATCGGAGATGCTTACCAAGTTTAAAAAATGGTATTTCTGCAGAGCTAGTCAACTTGTACAGCTGATTTGTAGACAAACCAAGTAGTGCTGCACATTCATCAACGGTTAGAATGTCCTTTCCAAGGAGTTCCACCTTTTGTTGCTGCAAACGCTGCTCTAACACAACTCGCTCAACACGATCTATTTTGGCGAGAATCGATTGAAGAAGAACTTGCTCGTTGGTTGTCATCACATCACCTCCTCACCCATTGGAATGTCTCTGGGAAGAGTGGGAAAACTGGGAAATGCACTATTCATCAATACCCATCTCCTTCAACTCAGAGAGGATCTTTTCCGGCCAGAAGGCGAAAAAACGATGATCAAACTCAGTACCGTTTTTCTTCTCGATAATCCGAAGTGTTCCTCTACGATCTTCATTGGTTTCAAACCACCCTTTGTGAATTAAAGGGCTCAATTGACTCTTGTACTGTCGACGCAGTCGTAGCTGCTTAACAAACTCTTGTTTGTGGATAAGCCACTGGACGTCATCACCATCCTGCCGCCAGTAACCAAACTTTGAAGATCTGCTCGTACAGAATTCAGGGAGCTTATTTTCCCAATGGCTAATGGCTTGTTTCAAAGCACTCAACACTTCATACGTTTCCTGATTGTGCTGATGCCCTCTGTGAGATAACCAGCAGCTAAAAACGCTATAAACGGAATACAGCGACTCTTGTTCAGACCATGGCACTAACTGGTTTCGTGACGCAACAGACAACGCAACACCAACCAGGACAAAGCGCTTCAAGACCCGATGAACCTGACCTGAATAATTACTTTTAGACCAATGCTGCCTCAGGGTTTCGATTTCAAGCTGTAAGACAACATCCAGATCGGGCTTATCTGAAATAAGCGCCATCCAAGCCGTAAACAAAGTGCCAAAGTACTTTTGCGTCTGCTTTTCCAAGTGCTCAGCAAACTGAGATGGTGAGGAAAATCGGTGTAGATCCGCAAAACAACCGAAACGGTCTTCGGCAGGAATTTCGATGACTCGAATGAGCTGACCCGCTTTCACTTGATAGCCAGAGGACTCCATCAGCTCTGTCAGGCCAACTTCTCCATTACTCAAGGTCAACGTCCGCCAATTGGCAATATTCGCCAGGCCGCCTGTTTCCGTGGCTCGCAGCTTCCCACATCCGTTTACGATTTGATAAGCCGCAGAACTGGCTTCTTCCGCCGAGCACAACCCAAGCTCATCTAACACAAGCAACATGTCATGATGTTCTGATGCAACCGCCTCAATACCGTTAGCGGTTGTTTTCCAAGACTTGATATAAGACTTATCAGCATAAACAGACGCTGCAACAAATGATGTGACAGACTTCCCCGACGAAGACGGCCCCATAATATGGAATGCCGCACTTTCCATTCCAACAGGCTTGAGAAGCGGCGCGGCCAACGCAACGCCAACAGAAAATATGAGCAGAGGATTGCCGACCAACAAAGAACCGACTTCACTTTGCCATTCCGCTAAGCTGCCTTCTGCCAAATAGAGTGAATCAGCCATACCACCAGAAAAGTAGTAAGACTCATCTGACCGTCCGAAACTTTTCTCCGGAGTAACGAACACCTTGTCATGCCAACCTGTTCTTGTGACACAAAAGGCCGTTTCCGCCGCTCTGAGCTCTTCCCGCAAATAGCGCTGGACCATATTCCATGCAGTTTGTTCTGGCTCCAGCCAAAAACCGGTATCGAACAATTCATCTCTTAACTGATAGTTGGTCCCTCCCATAATTTTTCTGGCAGGCACTATCATCCGGATCGTCTGTTTGTCCATATTGATGATTTCAATGCAAGCGCTGAACCCTGACTTCCGATCAGGTGAACGCGTTCTAGCAAGAACCTTGACCGAAGAGCTCAACGAACGCCAGCCTCGCTCTCGGCAGGAATACTGTAGTTGATCATGATGATGACGAAACTTCATATGACCTCCCTGTCACAGGCTCAAAAGCCACTTCTGCACGTCTTCAACACGAAATCTCACACTTCGAGCACCAGGCGATAAATTCACTGGAGATGGAAAAGAACCATTTTTCACATAGCGACGAATGGTTGCCTGAGACAGCTGAGTTAACTGACAAACTTCTTGATAGCTTAATAGCTGATTTGATTGTATTTGTTCGGTCATAACTACTCCTGACAGATAATGGATAATCAAGAAATAGTTTGCAGGGTGAGCAACGCAAAGGCGCGCGATGCTCAGGCCCATTTTGGGCAACTAGAGCAGATAACTTGGAGCCAGAGCGCCCCTAGAGGGTAATTAAGATCAGATAATGATGCAGTAATGCGATTCGGCGCTGCTTCACCGTTAATCATCAAGCCACAAAACGCTATGCATTAAGTCACCCGCTAATGCGTTAAGCTGTTCCCATGGTTAACGTATAGTGATTAGAGACCCACTTTCACATGTGAAAGTGGTTTTTTTATAATTACTGTCAAACATGTCTGATTGGTTGGGCGAACCCATTAACAATAAAGCTAAAATATCTATTTGGCTCTACAAACTGGAATCGCTACTAAAAGATGGACTTTCAATCATTTAAGCAACTTGTAAAACAAATTCATATCGGAAAACAACTTCCCGATGCGGTATACCTGCACAGAGATGCTATGAGTGAGATTCCACCTGAACTGAGAAAGTTCATACCAGCTGTAGCTCAGGCAGTGAACTTGCCGGATAATCAATGGAACCTCATCAAGCTGTTTAAAAAGGAATTCCGTTTATCGTTGTTGAACTACCCAACCTTTTATACCGACTCCTACCCAGCGTTAGAGCAAAGCCTGAATGTAGATTTGAGCAAACTTAGTCATAAAGTGACTTGTTATCGCTCTTCAGAAAACCCACCGATCCTGCATCGAAAAGAGACGATGATTCTGCCGAGCAGTGACCATTATGAGCTCTTCACAGCGCTGACTAAAGAAGGGGTGGAGGCAGGCCTATACGAGAACACCCGCACTATAGGCTTCAAACAGTCGTGGTTAAATTTGATCCAAAAAAAGGGATACCGGTTAGTCGATGGGAGGATACTGAAAGACGAACCAGATGCATTGAATGATGCTCAACAAGAGCCTGGAATAGATCGTCACAAAACCGCCATTGTACGCCATGAGCTATCAGGCCCGATGAAGACATTGGCGAAGCAAGGTTACTTAGATGGACGGTTTTCTATTTTCGATTACGGATGTGGCCGAGGGGACGACCTGAGAGAACTTGAAGCACACGGGCTCGATGTATTGGGCTGGGACCCGGTTTTTTCGCCTGATAACGATAAAGTCAATTCGGACATTGTGAACTTGGGGTTTGTCCTAAATGTTATCGAAGACCAAGATGAACGTCTTGAAGCACTATTGAGCGCTTGGGAGCTCGCCAACAAAATTCTGGTCGTCTCTGTCATGCTGGCTAATGATTCGTACATTGCGCAGTTTCAGCCCTATAAAGATGGGGTGATTACGACAAGAAATACATTCCAAAAATACTACGCACAATCAGAATTCAAAGGGTACCTAGAACGTTCTTTGCAAGAAGACGCGATTGCCGTTGCACCGGGCATCTTCTACATATTCAAAGATAAGCTAGAAGAACAACGTTACCTCCAAAGTAAGTACCAGCGGCACCATACTTGGCATCAACTGACATCGCCTCAGCCTATAGAGAGTAAAGATAAAGCCAAGTTGGTCATTAGCCAAAACAGCACTCTGTTTGATGATTTTTGGAACGTATGTCTGGAACTTGGCCGGGTACCGGCGAATGACGAATTTAACCGTTCTGAAGAAGTGAGAAGTCTAATTGGTTCGCATAAAAAAGTGTTTGGTTTACTTCAGGAAATGTTCGATACCAAAGAGTTCGAAAAGGCAGAAAAGCGTCGCAAAGAAGACCTGTTGCTTTACTTCACCATGGGACTCTTTGAAAAAAGAAAGCCTTATACTCAGCACCCCGAATCACTCAAACGCGATATCAAAGCTCTGTTTGATGATTATAAAACCGCACTTAACCTAGCTGCGGAGTTACTGTTTGCGATAGCCGATACAAACTTAATCAATACGCAATGTGAAAAGGCCCACCAACAACTACCCGCAAGTTTATTGAATGAAGGGCATTCCATCATCCTACACCGAGACTATATTGATGATTTACCTTTGCTGCTACGTGTATACGTGGGGGCAGGTTTACAAATGTACGGGGAACTGGATGAAGAAATAGATCTTGTCAAAGTCCATATCACGTCAGGTAAACTCACCTTAACCGCTTATGATAACTTCGAGCATTCCGTGCCGTTTTTAGTTGAGCGCATAAAAATAAAAATGGCAGAACAAGATATCGACTTCTTTGATTATGTGAATGAAAAGCGTAGACCGCCTCTGTTAAACAAGCATCTTTACATGCCCCCCGAACACGAGAACTACAAAAAGCAACTGAGCTTTGATAAACGCTTAGCCACCTTATTAGATTTTGAACCAACCGAAGAAAGCCACATGGTTCGCGCTGAATTTGAGGTCTTGCTTGGAAAGCATAACAAGGAAATCAAAGGCTTTACCTTAAGGGCACACTCGCTTTCGTAAAAAGAGTTTAAAAGCCAAGCACCCCATAGAAATCTGATCCTGATACCTGTAGAATGTCCGACTTGGTTTGTCATACCTACCAATAATAAAACATAACAAACACACAATATCACAAACTCAAAGATTAGCTTTGTCAAAAAATGACACACCTTCTATATTAAATGTCATGG
The DNA here is from genome assembly GCF_022398095.1 of Vibrio sp. Isolate23. Taxonomy (NCBI): domain Bacteria; kingdom Pseudomonadati; phylum Pseudomonadota; class Gammaproteobacteria; order Vibrionales; family Vibrionaceae; genus Vibrio; species Vibrio sp. Isolate23. The sequence continues at coordinate 44,579 of NZ_JAKEUV010000012.1, read as the reverse complement.
ACAAATAACATAACCTTCGAGCCAACTATGCAAAATCAAGATTCCGGCTATTGCTACTCTTTTCCCGCTGTCAGAGGCATTCAAGCAGGTCGTCCGTTTTACATTGCGACATGCCCTCTTCGGATTATCCCTAAGATATTCAGCTACAACGAAGATGATGTCCCTCCAGAGTTGCGAGCTCAAAGAACGCTTAACAAAACTCGGATCCCTGAAATGGTGAAGTACTTGCTCGACAACCCGAAAGAGTATGTATTTTCGGCATTAACGGCTTCAGTTGGAGTCAATATTTCTTTTCACGATCATCAAGGTGCTCCGAATTTGGGAACACTTCAAATCCCTATGGACGCTCAAATCCTGATCAATGATGGTCAGCATAGGCGTAAAGCAATCGAAGAAGCTCTAAAAGAAAATCCCGATCTGGGCCAAGACAATATTCCTGTCTTGTTCTTTATCGATGAAGGGTTAGATAGAAGCCAACAAATGTTTGCTGATCTAAACAAGTATGCCGTCAAACCAAGTCCATCTCTGGGTACGCTTTACGACCACAGAGATGAAAGTTCAGAACTCGCTCGTGAATTAGCGACCAAAGTAAAACCATTCGTAGGTCTGACTGAAATGGAGAAATCCAGCATCAGCCCAAAATCAAATAAACTTTTCACATTAAGTAGCATCAAACAATCTACCCGAGCACTGTTGAGTAAAGGGCCAAAAGACGGCTTCAACGAAGACGAAAAAAAACTTGCTGCTGAGTTTTGGGCTGAAGTTACTCGCCATATAAAAGATTGGCAGATGGTAATAGACAAAGAAGTATCACCTGCACAACTAAGGCAAGAGTACATTCATGCACATGGTGTTGGCTTACATGCCATTGGTGTTTTGGGTAAGCACCTCCTTTGCCAGGAGCCAAATAATTGGAAACAGAAACTACAACAGTTGGCAAACGTAAACTGGTTAAAAACCAACCCAGAGTGGATTAAACGAAGCATGAACCACGGAAAATTGAGTAAGTCGACGACAAATATCCAACTTACCGCCAACGCATTAAAAATTGAACTTGGGTTACCACTAACCCCTGAAGAAAAAGCTCTAGAGAAGCAGTTATCATGATACACGAGCTACAATTGGCAGAAGACCTAGCCGAGTACGAAGACTTTATCAATGCAGAAGACTTCGCTAATAACAAATTAAGCCACTATATTGCTGACGTTCAGCGTGTTTACTGTGCGGATAAACGTCCATGGGTAATTGGTTACAGTGGTGGTAAAGACTCATCAGCAGTTATGTCGTTGGTTTACTTGGCACTGCTTGGTTTGGAACCCAAAGACCGCCACAAGCCTGTCTTTGTTGTATCTTCAGACACACTAGTTGAAACACCCGTCGTCGTTAACCACATCAAAGACTCGTTAGCCGCTATAGAGAAAGGCGCAAAGCGCGATAACCTACCAATCACTTGCCATAAAGTCGTCCCTAAAGACAATCAAACGTTTTGGGCCAACTTGCTTGGTAAAGGCTACCCAGCGCCAACACGCTCTTTCCGTTGGTGTACAGAGCGAATGAAGATTGACCCTGTGAGTGACTTTATCAAGTCTAAAGTCTCACAGTTTGACGAAGTGATTGTTGTACTTGGCTCTCGTAGTCAAGAGAGTGCATCACGCGCGCAGGTCATCGCGAAACACAAAATTGACGGCTCACGATTAGCCCGCCATACAACACTTGCGAATGCGTTCATTTTTACTCCCATCGATACATGGGGTGTTGACGATGTATGGAAATTACTGCGTCTTTGTCATTTAGAAACGAAACAAACACCTTACGGGCCTAAAAACATTTGGATCGATAAATATGATCTTGAATGGGAAAACCCATGGGGCGGCAAAAATCTTGTGCTGTGGAACCTCTACAAAGACTCCTCTGGTCAAGGCGAATGTCCAATGGTCATTGATGAGACAACACCGTCTTGTGGTAACTCTCGCTTTGGTTGCTGGACATGTACTGTCGTAACCAAAGACCGCGCAATGGAAAGCCTTATCCAAAACGGTGAAGAGTGGATGGCTCCCCTTCTTGAATTCCGTAATAAGTTGTCAATGACAACTGATCCTGCCCATAAAGAAGAGTACCGAAATCATAAACGTCGCACTGGTAAAGTTAGCTATCAATACGCAAAAGAAGGCGAAGACATCGCAACTGAGCGTAAGCACGTCCCTGGACCGTACAAGCTAAAGTATCGCCGTCAGTGGTTACGAGAGTTGCTCGAGATGGATAAGAAATTTAAAGCGGAAGGAAGAGAGATAGAGCTAATCACCGTACCTGAACTTCATGCTATTCGCCAAGAATGGATTCACGATCCAAATGAGCCAGATTGGGACGATTCTCTACCTACAATTTTCAAAGAAGTTTACGGTTACGACCTTGATTGGGTATATGACGATAACGCAAGCTTTGGTAAAGATGATGCTCAACTCATCCATGAGCTTTGTGACAACTTTGATGTTGCACCAGAGATGATCATGAAGCTTATCGAGCTAGAAGTCTCGATGGAAGGCTTAAGTCGTCGTAGTGGCATTTCCAATAAAATCGCATCGCTGTTAAAACAAGATTGGGGAAGCTTAGAAGAAATCAAACAAAAGCATGCTTCTCTGCAGAGTAAAGCCGAGTTTGATGTCCACCAAAAAGAGATCGATCGCTATAACGAACAACTTGCCGATCTAGATAAGCAGCTTCAAAAAGAGTTTTAAATACTGAAATGCTAATAACAAAACTAACTCTCAATAACTTTCGAGTGTTCCGTGGCGTACATGAAATTGACTTGCGCCCTGCTCCTGCTCGTCTGAGTAAAAATGGCCCTATTGAAGGAACCGAACGACCAATCATTCTGTTTGGTGGCCTTAACGGTGCTGGTAAAACATCGATTCTGACAGCAGTACGACTCGCTCTTTTTGGGCGTCAATCATTTAGCCAAGTATTGTCAAATGGTGAGTACGTTGATGCCCTATCCGAACTTATCCATAAAGGTGTTGGCCATGGTGGCGTTCAAGATAACGCATCGATTGAGCTTGAGTTTAAATACAGCCAAAACGGCGAAGAAAACACTTATAAAGTGATTCGGGGCTGGAAACGCGGTAAAAAAGATAATCTATGCCTTGAAAAAGACGGTGTTCAAATACCAGAGCTCAATTACGAGCAGTGCCAAGGCTTCCTTAATGAACTGATCCCAACGGGCATTGCTGACCTGTTCTTCTTCGACGGCGAGAAAATCGCGGAGCTAGCGGAAGATGAATCGGGCAGCGTCCTCAAAACAGCAGTGCGTCGCCTACTCGGTTTAGATGTAATCGCAAAGCTCAAGAGTGACTTAAATATCTTCTTGAAGAAACAGGGTTCTAGTGCACTAAGCCAATCGTTAAAAGAGGAAATGGATTCTCTTGATGAGCAACGTATCAGCCACGAGCGCAATGCAGAGAAACTTCGCGGTGAAGCGGACATCGTTGATGCACAAATTGAGCTCGTATCACACGATATTCTTAGTCTAGAGAATAAGTTATCTCAAAACGGCGGCGCTTGGGCTAAAACTCGAGAAGATGAGCAGCAAAAAGTAGATAGCTTACTTAAAGAGAAAGTAGAGCTTGAAAAGCAAATCCGCATGGAGATGGAGACGAGTCTCCCATTCGCACTAGCACCTAATGCATTGCAGAGCCTTCAAACTCAGATCAAGCAAGAACAACAGATTAAGAAGAAACAGAACTTTGGCAATGAGCTGGACTCATTCTTAGAAACACTGCGTTCAAAGTATCCAAGCTTTGACACAGAGATGGCTCAAAATGCGATTGCTGATAGCTTTAAAGCACACGTAGGTGAGTTTGATTCTGCCGAGCTGCTTTTGGATATCTCCGACCGTCAAGCGAATACTATTGACTATCAACTCTCTAATCTGTCTAAAGAGTCTTTTTCACGTTTCGATGAAGCACGAGTGCGCCTTCAAAAAGTAGAAGAAGAGATCGATAACGCCTCAAATAATATTGCGCGAGCCCCTGAGCAAGAACAGGTGCAGGAGCTTTTTGCAGATGTACGGGCATTAGACAAGAAAAAAGAAAAACTGATTATCGAATATCATGCTCTGCTTGAGGAAGCAAAACGCGAATTGCGCCAAGCACTAGAGACAGCTCGTCAAATTCAGAAGCTACATGATAAAAATAAAGATCAATCCAATAAAGAGCAGAGCATTAGCAATGCTCAAAACTCTATCTTATTGCTTGAGAAGTTTGGTGAGCAGTTAACTAAAGCTCGCGTCAACCAGTTAGAAAACGAGTTCGTCCAGTCTTACAAGAAGCTAGCTCGTAAAGAAGATTTACAGCTATCCGCTTCAATTAATCCAGCAACATTTGATGTTGAGTTGATGGATGAGCATGGCATTAAAATCAATCGCAAAGCCATGTCTGCGGGTGAGAAGCAAATCTATGCGATATCAATCCTCGAGGCTCTCGGCCGCACTTCAGGCCGCAAGCTGCCAATTATTATTGATACGCCACTAGGTCGTTTGGATTCACACCATAGGGATAAGCTAGTGGAAAATTACTTCCCAACCGCAAGTCACCAAGTTGTGATTCTATCAACGGATACCGAGATCGATAGAAACTACACCAGCCTTATTCAAGACGATATTGCTCGTACTTACGAAATTTGTTTTGACGGTACAACTAAGTCTTCGACTTTGAAGGAAGGTTACTTCTGGAGAGAAACCACCAAGGAGGCTGTGTAATGCTACCTAACCGTATGAACCTGACTCGCACTACTGAAGAGCAGCTTAAAAAGTTAAAGGGCTATACCGGTATCACTCCAAACGTATCAGCACGTATTGCTTTCTTCCGTTCAATAGAAAGTGACTTCCGTTATCAAGGTCAAGAAGCCAAGTTAGACGGCTCACTTGTGTTGGATAAGTATACTTGGCTTGGTGAGACTAGTGATGTCACTGAGTTAATTTTGAAAATGTACTACCCAGAGCTTGATGCTAAAGCATATCAGCAAGCATGGGCTGCACATGTTGAGGATGGGATAGCTTCCCTTAGAAACCATAAACTTTTAAGTCAGTTATCCTCTTCAATTTAAATCTTAATAATGAATAAAGTAGCGTACCAGGACAAATTATGTACGCTATTTAAACTATCACTGTAGCTGACTTTCCATTATTTCAACCATGCGTATATAAGCTTTATTCATACCTTTTGTACTTGACGGATAATCTTCTTCATTCGAGAAATCTTCGATTTCTTTAATTTTTTCCAGATATGTCTTGAATTCATTTTTCATTGTTGACAATGATACACCATGCTTCATCAAAACATTTTTCAAAAACTTAAATACACAAGCAATGCCTACTGTTTTCTTCAAAAAATGAGTATCTGGAGTCGACTCCCAAAAGATATCATTCATAGCTTCTAAAGCCATTTGCAAGACTTGCTCAATAGCCTTGTCATTGTTATCTATGTAGAACTTCCTGAGTGGATAACTTGGATCATCTTCTAAGATTTTTCTTCCATATATATTAGATGAATCAGCATACAACTTTGTATTCATCAAATATCTATCATCTTTAGGATTTTTACTAATTAATGACAATATTGCCTCCACCATTGCAGCAGTAGAAATACGCCAAGTTGGTAGTTTATTTCTCTCTTCTATTGAGAGATTCTTCTCATCTGAAGTTCTATATTTTACCCGATTTTTTAATGGTTCTTTCTTATTCAGAATCCTTACAAGCGATACTGCTAATGTTTCCGGCGGCCAATATTTAGCTTCTTTAATTTCCATCTCATACCCAAACAATTGATATGCAAGGCTTTTATCCACCTTACCTTGAGTGTAGTTTATGGTGGAAAATAGATATGCCTGATATGGCATTGCCAAATCGAGATATATTGAGCATGTGAGATCCATTTCTCCACTCGCATTATCAAATGCATATAATCTATGCTGACCATCAATAACCGATAATATCTTTGAGTTTTTGGGTATCTTCAACTTATAGATATTATCTCCCAAGTTGGTTTCTTCAACATAACACATATTATCATCAGCAGCGATGCGACCATTTTCCAAAAAATTGGCTCCGAGAATAATGGAGTTTGGAAATGCACAAGAATCACTATCAATATAATTTGCTATTTCTTGAAGCCTCTTGGGACTCAACACACGTTGGACACCTTCAACATTGCCCTTATAATTTACAGCTTTAAGTGAATAACTGACTTGTCTTAAGATGTCAGATGGAATAACACAAGAGAAATAATCAGCAAACGGCTGCCTTACTCGAAACGCATAAAACTCATGATAATCCATCATCATTTTAGTCCCTTTCCATTAAGCTCAGTATCTGCTATATCAGCGTTCTCAATGTCACTTTCAGAGCTCAAGCCAGGACCAGAAAAAGACTGCTCAGATAAGTTAGTCCCACCTTCAGTCGAACGAATATCAGTAGGAATCTCATACTCCTTTTTGTGATAATTAGTACAAATCCAGAGCGACACTGATAACCAAGTAGCTATATTTACCATAGTGCTAGACTCCGAAGGCTCTTTAAGGCCATAAAAAGACAAAATAAATGCTAAAAGCCAAAATAAGAATGCAGCATATTCTTTTACTTTCTCGCTATCAGTCCTTTCTCTTTCATTTTCAACTTTTGTTCTTAAGACAAACTCAGCTGCAATACCACCTAAAATACCAACATTAAACATGAACAAAGAAAAACTTTGCATTAAAATAATATCCATGCTTTTCACATAATCACAAGATATATCAAATGCCACCTTAAACCTTTCCACTGATATAGATTTCAAATTTTCATTATTAAGAACATGAACTTCGTTAACATTGGTGTTGCATACGCCTGACAGGTCTATTTTAAATGCCCACGGTGCCCAAACGCCAGCGCTCGATATCAACATTATGATAATAAAAGGAAATACAAATTTAGGGTTTTTAATCACTAGAAATGGGATCTTTAGCATACCAAAAAGCAACTCTCCCCAATACCCGAATAGCTTAACAATTGCTACCTCAAGATTTTCCAATAATTTTTCAAGCCATTTATTGGCTGCATCAATTCTTTTCATCTAAAAACCTAAATAACTAAAACCATTTCAACCACCTTCTTAAAGACAGCAAGTCAAACACTACAAGGCTTACTCTGCCTTTCCACTAATCATTAGCTGTCCAACTTCTCACTAATGAACAATATAATGTCTATTTGCGCATGACTTAGAGGTCTTAAGCCTTAAAAACTTCCTTCACATGCCACTCAACCATTCTCTCTGCTGGATATTGGTAGCTTTCTCGAGGTAACCGAATCGATTTACCACCGAAGTCCCAAATTAACCTTTCAACCAACTCTCCACCTGTGACAGCAGGAGAAACGTTGACCTTGAAATGGCTATCGAAGGTTATGGCACTACGATCTAGTGCTTTATGGTGGATACTACAAAGCGCAATACCATTCGAGACTTAGGGCCCGGAATACTGCTTCCATTTGATATGAGCAGCTTCAATGGCAAACGGCACGGTATCCAACGCTAAATCAAAACCACATACAGCACATTTGTAGTTGTATGCGCGAAGCACTTTCCTACGAAACTCTGGGTTTCTCGACTTGGTTGAGTTATTCACCTCAAAGCCAAATAGCACAAACAGCTCTTCTTGCAGTGTCTCAGGGAAATTATCCTGAATGATTTTTGATGCAATATCATCAATCAGCTTTGAGTTTGCGAGAATTGTCCGAAATTACTCCTCATCAAACCCTGCCATCACGTTGTATTTTATCAACTCTGACTTTTTAGGGTCAGTGTTACTCTTCCGTGGAATGCACTCTTCACCGTTGATAAGCTCCCAAAAGGGCTCTTTTTCATTGGCTAAACGCCAAAATGGGTACTCAGGATGATAGGCCTTTCTTGTTGGGCCGTATTGCACCAGCAAGTCTTTGACTTGCTGGTCTACTTCATCCTCAAACCGAAATAGGCGCTGGTGACCCTGCTTGTACTCTGATAAGGCATATAGCAGCATCAAAGGCTTATGAGGAGCCCTTTAGTCTCCTCTCCGCCAGCGTGAAATTAATTGAATTTTTTCAGAAAGCTCCATCGACTTACCTCGTTTCAAGCTTCAGAGCGGTTCAGGCGGGATGACATGGAAGAAACCTTCACTTTCTTCACACTCATCTTCAACTGCCCTTTGTCCAAATGGTAACCAACTGATAAACATTGCCCTTTTGATAGATCCCCGAGTTGCTTTTCCCACTCAGCCTGCTTTGTTCCTGGCATGCTCAGTTCAAGAATTTTCGCGTAGGTCTTTGTCTCTGTTTTAGCTGGAGCAAAAAACAGCTTGTGAGACGCCTGGAACAAGCGATCTTGCTCATCTTTGCGTAGCATACTTAGCGTTTGAGTCGCCAGAATCAGAGATACCCCAAATTTACGCCCTTCCGTAAGCATTTTGCCTAGCGGGCTCTCAAGGCGATGATCAAGGTTCTGCACTTCATCTAACACTATAGGTAGCGGTTTTTCCTTACTACCGTAACTACATGCGTAGGAATAGAGGTCCCAAAGCAAAAACTCAGTACAAATCATTGAAATATCGTGGTTAAGCGACGCGAGCTGCATAATTGTTGAGTTGTGTGTTTCGCTCTCGAACACCTCTTTCCAGCTTTTATCACTGTCAGATGAAAACAAGTTGGACTTGACCAGAGGAGCCAGCTTGCTTGCAAGCGCAGGACCAGCGGTTTCTTCCTCATTTAGGTCATCCAACATATTTTGCAAACTGTAAGCACTGCCATAGCGCTGCACACCAAACTCAATAACTTCATTGAGCACTGCTATCTGGCGCTCGCCAATAGTCGAATATACCTTGTTAAAAACAGAGGCTACCCTTCCAGCCACCATATGAGGCTTCTCTTCGATAAAAATCCCACCAAAATCTTGCTTTTGAGCTCTAAATGGCGACATACCAAATGGCTCATTACAAAGAATATTGGATTTAGGATTTGTTCGTTCAATAAACTCCGGCTCAAGGTGATTCGGTAAGAAACCGTTTGTATAATCAATCACCAGCGATCGAATTTGAGCATCGGCCAAGCTCATCAACAAACCTTGGATACAGTAGGTCTTACCCTGCCCTGAGCTACCAAAAATGATCATGTGACGGTTTGCTAAATCCTTGTGCCCGTACTCCCAGAAAACTTTTTCGCCAGTAAGTGTATTCTGGCCAATCTCCACTCGGCATTCGCTCGCATAATCTGGGGTTGGCTCTGCAGCTAACTTTGACGGAGCCTCAGTTTGGAGGTTCGGTTTTAAATTCTCTGGCTTATCGACCATAACGTCTAATGGGATGGGTGCCCCTCCTTTTTTTAAAGCTGTCTGCCCCACCAACATATACTCCGCTGGCACATGGCAGATCTGCGCGATGTCCTTTTCGTTCATTAGCACTTGAAGCGGGTGTTGCACCAGTGAAGGCAGCAAAGACATCGGAAGGTCAACCTTCAACACGCCATCTTGCATGTTGTAGCTAGGCTCGAAGCAGCTTCCGCTTTCAAGATGGCTAACCACTAGACCTGCCGGGTAGTTCTCAAGCTCTGCGATTGTGTAGTTGCCGCGCAGCCACTCTTCTTTCTCTGCAAGCAGGGCTTCGAAATAGTCATTGCTGAATACGTTGTAGAGACGGTATTTGTCGATTTGCATCAACACCTGGCGGATAAACAAGCCTCGGTATAGCTTCGACGCCAGTGTCTCGTCGCTCAAAAGCTCTGTTAGATAGCGGCGAAGCTCATTCGCTTGCTGTACTGCTTTTTTATAGTCTGGCGTGGAGCCAGCTTTCACTTCGACAGGAAGCAGATAAAGGTTGCCCTCTTTAAAGCCCACCAGCAATACATCATCTGAAATCGCACCTTTTTTATATCCCTGCACATTGCGTGAGAAATCACTGTCCGTCATTTTCAGGCCGATGTTGCCTGATACGCGGATCATCTCACCGACAGATAGCGGCACCCAGGTGATATCAGATTTATGCACAAGACAGGTCGCAAACTTATAGGCACCGATAATGCCAGTACGCTCTTTGCGAATGGTGTCGTTGCAGGTCATCATCTTCAGCAGCCAATCACCGTTAAAGGCATTGAACTCGTTGATTTGACCACCGCCACTTTGCGCTACCACTCTTTCGAACAATCCGCGCTGTGCGGTTACCGTAATGGCATCGTAACTGGCAGAGCTGGTGTACTGATCGGAATAATGTATAAGCACAACATCTTGATTGGCGTGGAAGAAGTCCAGCGTCACCTTAGGGTCGATGATGGTGGTCCAAATCGAGCTGTCATAAGAGCGATCTAGCAGCGATTTAAAGTCTTCACTGACCGCAAGCGCAGGAGCATTGGCACCCGAGTATTGCGTGCTTGGCTTTAATGCTGGCTCCATTAAGGAACCAACATACTTCGCCATTTCCAGGTGCGGTTGGTTACGGTATTGAACGTTTTGCAAACCAAATGCAGTGAAGTACGAGCCTTCATCACTTTTGGAGGCGTCGCCCGTTAGCAGACCATCACACGCAATACCGCTCGGCATGTCGTCAACGCTCAAGGTCGTTAACTTCACGTTGTCGTTGTTTCTGAAAAATGATAGGTGCGAGTAAGCTTGCCCTTCGCGTTCGCTATGGGCATTGGTGAACTTGCTGTAAGTAAGGCGGGTACGAAGAATGTCGATAATGGTGTCGGCGTTTTCACGCACTTTTCCGCGGTCCAGCTCTAACCAAGACTTTAGTTCTTCGTAGTTCGACGTTTCTGCAAACTGATCAAAGGCGTTGAAAACCAAGGCATCATCGTACAGGTTGATATGGATTGACGCCGCTTTATCCAGGTTGTCTTTTACATAGTCGACCAAACCGAGGAATAGCTCTTCTGCACGCTCTTGATTGACTGCATTCACCAGCACACTCTTCTCTGAGCCGGTAAACAAGTGGCGAAACGCTTTCTGGAACTCGTTGATCTTCTCTTTAACTAGCTTGCGAACGAACTTCAGACAGCTTTTCTGATGAGGGACGCTTTTTACCCAAAACCCGTTTTCAGTCACTTGCTGGTTGTAGGCAAACTCATGCTTTGGATGATAAACATACGGAAGCAATCCACTTGGCCCCAAGCGATTGAACGTGACTGTTGGCAAGTCAGCAAAGCTGTCATCTTTTTGCATTTCATTGCAAAGGTTTAAGTAGTACGCCAGCACCAGCGGGTGAAAAGGCGAGTAGTATTCTTCGCCATTCTCGCGAACCAAACCGATTTGCATCACCAACTTTTGCTCTTTGGTTAGCATGCCGCCAGCTTTGATCGCATTGAAATAATCAAGGAATGCATCCACGGTCGCTTTCACGAGTGCGGTAAATTGAGGCCCCCACGACACCAGCGAAATCGTTGTCCTTCGGCTTGCTAGATAGTCAAACAGTGCTTGGTATGCAGAGTGGAGATTGTCATCAATAGACCTTAACTCTTCCAACGATATGCTGTTGGATTCAGCCAGATAGACTTGCTTTTGCTGAACGAAACGTTCTTCCCAACGAAGTAAGCTAATGCGCGGCTCCATAACGCGAAATTCGCTATTATCAATCGCGACAACATCTTTACTCGGGTAAAGCTCGCCAAACACGTCATCATCAAACAACTTATGGAAGCGCGATTGGTTAAGCAGCAGTGGGAAGGACAAGCTGCTTTCTACCGTCTCACCCTCTATGCGAAATGCCAGTGTGTTATCACCTGATTTCACCACAAAACCGATATCTTCTGACTCGTTAGCCAAAGATTCAAAATCGACAACACCAAATTCTGCGCGGTCAACCACTTCACCAACATCATCTAGGCTTCGGCTTACAGTTAACGCGGGGTTGATAACCAGGCTGTTATCTTCTGTTTTCAAGGTAAGGCGTTTTTTCGAAGGCTCAACGACGAAAATGTTTTTAAATGCCTCTAGGTCAAACTCGCCTTTTCTGACGACCAAGCAACGGAAGTTATGATTTTCAGAGGTATTGTCACGCTTCAATGCTAGCGTGAAAAACAGAGGCTCATTGGCATAACTGGCCGCTAGAGTGGCGTTTGCTCCTTTACTGGTTAGGCGCGTACTGATGACCTCTTGCTTGCCTAGTGCATTCGCTGGCGATACTTTAAACTGTTCTTTGCTTAAATCGCTGGTGCCAGAAAAGCTCAGTTTAAGTTCAAACTCACTTTGTCCTTCCTCGAGGGCAATGATCAGGTGACGGTCACGCAAGCCCGCTTTGGTTTCTTTTGGGTAGCGACCAATTACTTGCGCATCATTGGTCTCTTCTTCACCTTCATGCTTAAGGTGCTGAATCTTGTTCTTTTTGATCTCTTCTCGATAAGTTTCAAACTCCACATCTTTCCAACCATCGTCAGAAAAATGTTCTTTGATAAACTTGCTGCTAAAGCCTTTCAGTCTTTCTTCGAGTTGCTGACCAAAGTGCTCGACTTCAAACGACAACTCTTGGTAAAGCGCGCGGTTCTCTTCCAACCGTTGTTTGATCTGCTTTCGATTACCAGATAGCTCCGCAACAAAAGGGTCATCGAACATTCCCAATTCGCTAAAACAAAGCTCGCCATCTTCGACCGCTTTGTACAGCGATTCGAAGCCAAACATGGTGGCGCCATCTTCTAGGATCGCGTCAAACTGGTCATCCAGCAGACAAAGTGACACATCTCGGGATTTGTCAGTTTGTTCAATAAAACCGCTAAGTGCGACTTTGATGTTCTCAGGGCTCCAAACTTGCCCAGGCTGCCCCAAGTCTTCCGCTGAGTTGATAAGGGTATCAAGGCGGCTGTTGTGAATGACCACCAGCGCACAGCCCTTCAGAGCACCTTCTTGGCTTGCGATTTCATCACGCAGGTGAGAAATATAGTTCTCGGTAAACCCGGTTTCTCCGTCTTCTTCGCCATGAAGCACAGGAACCACTTTGCAGCCTTGGACGCTCACGTAGCTCAACGCCACCTTGTTACTAACCATAATCTCACCGTCCTTACGACGGAGTAACGCATCAAACAAGCGCTGGCTGTTACCGTGATCAGGTGAGTTAAACTGGTAGCGATAACCTGCGCATATGTTTCCTTCCGCATGCAGTAAAAACTGCTCAACCAGAAACGATTCAAATTGTTTTGCGCACATACACTGCATCTCCACTATCACTCATGCGTTCAACGTTACCAATTCGTTCATAGAACTTGATAAGCTCTTGCTCTGTCTGCTTATCAACAAATATTCCCCTATCCTGAAAGCCGAGAATTAGCTCATGGAAGCGGAGCTTCTCTTCTTTTCCCACCACCAGGTTGGTCAGCAAAATAATATGGTCCTGCGTAAGGACAAGCACTCGACCTGAGCGACCGCGAGCCTGCACAAAGTCAGCGGCCATATTCTTCTCAACCTCAGTCATGTACTTTTTGATAATGGCTGGTCGATCTGTTTTCGGGTCCCGGAACTGCTCTTCTGCTAGCTTTAACGCGTATTCCAGCCAATCAATGGCCGTTACTGCGTCCCTAGGAATATCAGTGTCCAGTTTGCGGTTGGCTCGGAACATCAGCGCATAGTTTTTAATTTGATCAGCCAGGTCGCTTCTTTGCGAGTTTTCGATATCTCTCGCCAGCTGCCATAAAGGCTTCTTCGTTTCGTCCGGATTGGGCTGGATGTTTTCCAACATAGAAAGGACGGGAAACAGCTTGAAAGAAGACTCACTAAAGAGCTTGTAGCCGTGCTTTTTCACATGAATTCGCTCACCGCTGGCGCGTTCATGATCCATGATGAAATAGAGCGGTTTTGCTTTGGGGGCTTCACCGGTTTTCCAATCAGATAGCGATAGACTGAGCTGAGCCGTGTAAGCAAACCCGTAAAATGCCAAGAATTGTTCAAACTCATCCAGCAGGTATTTGGGATACGTGGTTAAAAATTCGAGATCACGTTTAAATGCCTCGGCCATGTATGGCAAATAGGGCGCTTCCGAAGCACGTAGTGATTTGTCGGTATCTGGTTTGGTTTTGGAACGCAGGGTTTCTAACAGCTCTTGTTCGATGAAGTTCAAGTTGGCATCAAACTGCTCAATTTGTCGACCATTTAACAGGTTGATAAAGAGAGATGCCACACGTAGATCGCCTGCTTTGCACTCACTTTTCTGGCTCTTAAACAACAAAAATTCTGGGCTTACCGAGAAGATGTCTTGGTTGGCAAAATACATATCTTCCAGTACTTCCCAAAAACCTTCTTCGCCCAGTTTGCTTTGTAAGTTGGCTTTACAGTCCGCAGCGAAATCTAGGTAGGTATACTTTTCGATTTTTTTACGAAGTAAGCCGCGAAGCACCAACCCCACAACAGCAGACCAATCAAAGTCGTTGCCTTTGGTTCGAATCGGAATGTAACTGTTCAGGGTATTCTTGTTTTGGAACTTATCAGCGGCAGTTTGTGGCAAACCGGCCTTTATCGGTAGTGTGAAATTATCGGTCGTCATTAGCGCATACCACTCACTTCAAAATAGTCACTTTCTTCTTTCACGATTTTGTAGCGTTTATCCCTCCTCAGGATAAACAAGGTCTCTTTTTGTTTAGCGACTGTCAGCATCTGCTCCAGTGCTTCATCAAGCAAAAGAACAGCATTTTTGTCATGCTTGTTGGGGCGGTACCCCTGACCTATTTTCACTAGCAGCTCAAATAGCCTGATGCTAATCGGCATTGGCTTAAGCGATTGGCCATCGACTTTCAAATACGCATTGAAGGTGCCTATTTTTTCGAGTACGTTGTTTTGAATTGCTGAAAAATCTGGTTTAACTTCAAGAGACACTGCCGTTTTGTAGCCATTAAGCTCAGATACTAAATACTCGTCTTTGTCGAGTGTTGGGGCATGACGGTTACAGTAGCGGTGAAGCGCTGCGATCAGAGTTTCCTTATAGAAACTGCCAAGCTCTTTACGCATCTTTCCTGAACCATCAAAATCACGATGTAGAATCCAAACAGATGCATAGGTTTCTACCAGATTGTTTGTAAACTCGTTTTGGATCGGCGTTACAAACTCATTGCAGAACTCGTTGTCACCCCGAAGCAAATAGAGAAGGCGAAGGAAAGACGTTGCTTCGGTTAACTCGTAAAAACCAAGCTCGTTAATTTTTGACCTAAATGCACTGAACCACTCATCTTCAATGCCCAGCCCATGCTGAAGCACAAACTCATCGACTTTACGCGTGTGCAGATTGCTTGGGTCAAAACCCTGAATGCGGGATAGCAGCTCGTTATCGCTGCCCGCAAACAAGTTGTCGAACAAGTAGCCATCAGCTGCAAGCAACTGGAAAGTGAAATCCAGTAACGCTCGAGCCGTGAGGAACTGATCTTTGATAAGGCGAGCTTTGAGTAGTAATCCAATCAGGGACTCCTGAACTGCGGGCCGACTCAGTAGAGCATAATTAGCGGTCAGGCGAGTATGTCCCCGAGATTTACGCTCATTGTCGTAAAGCACATAAAACGGGTTATCAAGCGTCTGCGCAGTCAGTCTTTTCAGAAACTGCTCAGCAAAGTCTGATGCACTGCCCTCTGCATCGAAGGTGAATTTTGGATAGTCTTCAAAATCCAAGAACACGTACTGCTCTGGAATTTTCGAAAGCTTGCGAGAGAGAAAGTCTCTAACCACCTTTTTGATGTCGCTATGTTCTTCAGAGCCTTCTTCTGCGTAGTTACCCAACATACCCACATTGATACCCACAACGAGTGGTTTGTTGCTTTGCTTGAACTCGGAGAAGCGCTGATCGAGAGCTTGAATGGCAGTCTGACTCGGATTAAAGCTGTGCGTTGCATCCAAATGGAAGTCATGAGTCACTTTGTGCTTTTGGCTGTACTGCGTCAAGATCTCGGATTTGCCATCACCGCTACTTCCGCATAGGAAGATGATTTGATTGGGCTTGGCCGATAAGAGAGCTTTCTTAAAATCCGCTTCTATATCTGTCTTGATGTAGATGTAGCGCTTGTATTCAGCGAGGTAATCTTGATTCTGCTCTCTCTCAGTACTGACCGCATACGGTGAAGACTTTGAGAGAATGCTGAGAGCTTGTGCAAATTTCAACGGTCATTATTCCTTCAAATAATCAATAGGTTACATATTACTAAAAAATGTACTGTATTACTGTGATTTCAATACGAATATAGAGTGCCTTCATAATGGACAAAAACCGATGAAATGCTATCTAAGGATAGCTTTTCAATCTATTTTTTCATGTACCACTTCTCTTTACTTACCGAAAAGCAACCCAAAAGCACTCTTGCTAACAGCACACCGCGTGCAGCCCCATGGGCTTTCACATGTGAAAGTCCATGGGGCATCAGCAATAAAATCCTCCAACATCCCACAATAATTGGATTACCACTCATCAAATCCCAGAACAAACAACAATCTTAAGCCATCTCCCACAAATACTGGACTGTGAGTAACAGCATCCCAACAACCGTCATTAACAAGTCATGGATTATTAGCTTAGACCTCCCACAAAGATAGAGATCTGGAAAGCAGGTGCTTGGCTCCCAGGGAAGGATACGCTGCTATTGCAGCTTTAGCTGCTGGGATATAGGGCAAATACTAGCGCCCAAAATGGGCAGCTTCGCGTGCTATAGCTAAAGGACCTCTGGGTTACGGTAATTGGTGACGAACAAGCAAAACCATGGAGTAACCTAACGATGTTAGATGAGAACAGCGCAGCTTATCGCTGGCATAAAATGGCACAGCAGTGCAAACCAACCGAAGAGAAGCAAGCTTTCGAGCTAGCACTTTCACAATCACTCAATGCTCTGGCACAAGTCGAACGCTTTACTGATCAAGAGCCTTATCTGCTGGAGTTTCTAGCAAGTTGCTACGCCAACAATTTCTGGCGCATCCACCGCTCTTATAAAGACATAAACCCCGGTCATTTCGCCTGTCGAGTCCGCAACCGTGACAACGCGTTCGAGGCCGCATGGCACCATAACTGGTACATGAGTGAGAACCAAATGGCGCAGCGACACAATAAAAAGTACCGCGTTCGCTCTACACATATCCGCAAAGGCAAAGGTTTTCGCTACCCAAAGGGACGGTTTTCAAAGGCCAATAAGGAGTGGGAGTCGGATCTTATCGACTACACCGAAGATGGCTTTGCTCTCGTCCGTGAAATACGCCATGAAATTCTAGCCATCAAGAAGAAGGCCCAAACCTGTACAAAACGACTTCACAAGCTACATAAACACTTCAAAAAAATGGAGATGCTACATGACTAAAAAAGAACCTGCCGTTGGCATTACAAACTATTGCGAAGAGCTAGACCTGTCAGATTTTGATATTGCACTGCCAGAACAATCACCACAGCCAGAAGTAATAAAAGATTTACCTCTATTTGTCGCCGATGAATCAAAGATACTAATGGTTGCGGCCAAAGACCTTGAAGCACGATTGGAAAAGCTGTGCAAAGCTCTGACAGCTAAGTACAAAGTGAAATATCCAATACGCTACAAATTCAAAGTCAAAAAATCAAAAGGCTTACCAGAGATCACATGGTATCGCCTCATTCTTCATCGCTATCCAGACGAAGAGCTTGAAGAAAAAGAAGTATCCGAAGGGGTATTGAGACGTTTTTCAAACGCAATGCCCTGGGAGATCCCGCTGTATTTGCATTTGCTCGATGAGTTAGAAAAGCTGGATCAACGTGTCATCCGTATAAGCACACTGGCCGAAGCCATTAAAGAACTCACTAAAGCCACTAATAAATACAACACTTAATGTATTTGCTTGCTCCACATCGCTTGGTGTGGAGCTTTGTCGCTTGGGCTTGCATTTGCAAAATAGGTGGTAAAATTAAGGTAGTAGAGGCTTAGCAATACTAAGCTAAAGAGAAACAAAATTAATGGAGGTTTTATGGAGCTTTGGATTTGGCTGGGTGGTTTATTACTGACAGTCGCCGCAGTCGGTGGAGTATTTTGGTATTCCGGACGAGAGCGATAACTTTATTGCTGGTCGATGTTATCGAGCTCCTGCCTGAGCTGCTCAATAAGCGCCTGCTTTTTAGTTTCACTGAGCTTTTCAATCAAACATGCCAGTTCTGCTGAGCTGTCGGAATCTGAAAAGAAATACGCAACAGGCACACCGAGCTCCTGAGCAAGCTTTTGTAGCGTACCGATATCGGGCATATGACGCCCTTTTTCATAATGATTCATACGGCCACTCGCTGAACTTGGGTCCATACCCAAACGGATACCAAGCTCCCTCTGGCTGATACCAACGTGATTTCTTGCCTGTTTAAGGCGCTGTGGAAATGGATTTGTTTTAGACAAGTGAGAATCATCATCAACCTACGATGCTTAGATTTTCTAAGTTTTAATTATACCTGTATACTTAGGAAAACTAAGCACAAGATGGAGACTAAGATGAAAACACTAAAAAAGTTCGCACTATTTTGCGTTTTTTGTCTTGGTGCGTTAGTGACTGTATATCAAAGCTGGGGTGTGATGTTGATGGCCTTCCCAAGCGTTATTTGGCTACATAAGCCTCTGGATGTTATCCACAAAAATAAGTACATCGCGTTGTTATTTTGGTTTGTACTCTTTTATATAAACTGGCTATTCGCTAGTGCCGCCGCCCTCACCTATTTCTTCATTCATGTCTGGCATTTGCACCAACAGAACATTCAGCTCAATGACTCGTCTTACGTTAAGCGAGCGCCTCGACGCATCAACCCAAGCACTGGTTTGTTGATGAAGAACAGGCACTTTGACATGACAGGTGAAGCTTATGGCTGGAAGATTGATTGATATGGGTAGGTGATGATCACTTTCGCTCCTACTGGGAAGGATCGTAATAACAAAATGATCCACGATCCATAGCAAAGCCCCCGAACAACAACTGGTGAGTTTAAAGATCAAAAGATATCTCCTGCTTATCCACAATGTGTCTATTTGGTGATCACCCGATAAATAACTGCAAAATCAAATTGTTTTGAAAAGGAAATTTCTCATGAAACCGAAGGCTAGGTTCACTCCATTATCGTTACTCATTTTGCTCACTGGATGCGCCTCTACATCAACTCCTATCCAATATGACAACAGCCACAGCCGTGCTCATAACATTGCTCATGCAGGTGGGCTCTACCAAACAGAAGACAAAGTCATTCCAATGAAAGATTTTGAGGCATTTAAGCTCGCGAAAGCTGCCGCAGGAAATACATTGTTGCTCACGTCTTCAGTAGGCGCGGGACTTGAGTTAAGTGAAGGACTAAGCCTTGGTTTGCTAACGTCATTGCTGGAACAGCCTGATACCGCTTCACGAAACAGCATTATTGCTTGGATGCCTATACAAGAAGCGACATCCGCTCGAGACGCACAGCAAAAGTTGCTCTACCACTTCAACGCAGCCATCGAAACCGTGCTTCAAGAACAATCTATTAACTATGAGCGCACGAATGGCAATTCAGAACAAAAGATAGAGTTCTACTTCCATAGTGCAGACTACCAATGTCCAAAATACCAAGCTGGTATGACAAACCAGGACCTATGCTATATCACCGCAGAAGTTTTCGAACCGAGAAGAACGATGTCACCGTCTTTCGTCAACGATGGACAGGAAAGTTTTGCATTTGAATCCAACCATCACGTCTACTACCAGAGATTTAGAATTTCGCCAGGCAAGAATAGTAACATCCCTTCTGATGCACTTTATGCTGCTATTAGCAGTAAGTTGCCCGATTGGATCTTCATTTATATAGCAAAAGGGAAGATTCACTTTAGTAAGGAAACGATAATCGCACCTTACCTGCTAGAGAGTGGAAAACCTCTCTTGTTTGTCGTTGCTGAAGAGAAAGATAGTGAAAGCTGATCCGGTTTCCCACCATTCCCACTTTTCCCATCCTGATCTATGATGGAAGTCATCTTGGGAAGTAAGAATTTGACCATAAATTGCAATTTGGTCCCCAATCGGTCCCCAAGACGTCGCGCGAGGCCATCTATTATGGGAAACTTCACTTTCTGTATCGGCAAATAATCATACATGCGCGACGTTTCCCGTCGCGCTGTTTTTAGGTAAAAGGAAATTCTATGATCCAAATAATCACAGGCAGTACATTAGGTGGCGCTGAATACGTGGGTGATCATCTGAGTGATCTGCTGATTGAAAAAGGCTTTAAGACTTGTATCCACAACCAACCGGTATTGGAAGAAGTACCAGCACAGGGTACTTGGCTACTCATCACATCAACTCACGGTGCGGGTGAGTATCCAGATAACATTCAACCGTTTATTCAAGCCTTACAAGATACACCGCCGCGTATGTCTGACGTCAAATATGCGGTCATTGCCATTGGCGACTCTAGCTACGACACATTCTGTGCCGCAGGCCAGCACGCCCATGCCCTACTAGCCGACATTGGAGCGACACCAGTGGCGGATTGTCTAACCATCGATGTTCTCAGCCACGATGTTCCTGAAGATGCCGCAGAGGTGTGGCTAAACGAGCATATCAACAAGCTGTAGTCTTACTCTTTAAGGAAGTGTGCCATCAGCCACTTCCTCTCTCCACAACTCATAAAATCCCTTTTCTCCCTCCTGTGGATAAAATAAGATCTATCCGGTTATTAACCTATAGTTATCCCAATAATAACTTTGAATTTTATTTTCACCTGTGCATAACTAGCCTTTTTGATCTCAGGAAATCCTCAAAGTGATCAAGGTAAGATCACATCATATGATCCGTTCAAGAACGATGATCTTGTTGATCATTTTTCACTTATCCACAGAGATCGTCGATCCTAATAATAGATCCAATAAAAGATCATATATAGAGATCCTATAGAAATAATCTTTGTCAGAGGCTTAAATTAAAAACGCGAAAAGCGATTTTCTATCCATGGGAAAGCAGGTAGAATAGCGCTCTTTTTATCTGTCCATCTCTCTATTTGAATACCAGAGGTCAGTTCATGCTTTATCACGAAAACTTTGACGTCATTGTTGTTGGTGGCGGACATGCAGGAACGGAAGCCGCACTCGCATCAGCTCGTACAGGACAAAAAACACTGTTACTGACACATAACATCGACACTTTAGGTCAGATGTCATGTAACCCTGCAATTGGGGGAATCGGTAAAGGTCATTTAGTCAAAGAAGTGGATGCCATGGGTGGTTTAATGGCCCAAGCCATCGACCACGCTGGTATTCAGTTTAGGACGCTTAATGCATCTAAAGGGCCTGCTGTTCGTGCTACACGAGCTCAAGCTGATCGAGCACTCTACAAAGCTTATGTACGTGAGGCGTTAGAAAATACCCCGAACCTAACACTATTCCAACAATCGGTAGATGACTTGATTGTTGAGCAGAACAAAGCGGTTGGTGTTATCACTCAAATGGGGCTGCGCTTTCATGCTAAAGCTGTTGTGTTGACCGTAGGAACCTTTCTTGGAGGTAAAATCCATATAGGCATGGAAAGTTCCTCTGGAGGTCGTGCAGGTGATCCACCTTCGATCGCTTTAGCGGATCGTTTACGTGAATTACCGTTCCGTGTTGATCGCCTAAAAACGGGCACACCACCACGTATTGACGCACGTACGGTTGATTTTTCAGTGCTTGAAGCTCAACACGGTGATGATCCAACACCTGTTTTCTCTTTTATGGGCAACAGGGATCAACATCCACAACAGATCCCATGTTTTATCACTCATACCAATGATCAAACACATGAAGTGATCCGAAAAAACTTAGATCGTAGCCCTATGTATGCGGGTGTGATCGAGGGAATTGGCCCACGTTACTGCCCATCAATTGAAGACAAAGTGATGCGTTTTGCCGACAAGAACAGCCATCAGATCTTTATCGAACCAGAAGGCCTCAATACTCATGAGTTGTACCCAAATGGTATTTCCACCAGCTTACCGTTCGATGTTCAAGTGCAAATTGTTCGTTCAATGAAAGGCTTTGAGAACGCACATATCGTTCGTCCAGGATACGCTATTGAATATGATTTCTTTGA
The DNA here is from genome assembly GCF_022398095.1 of Vibrio sp. Isolate23. Classification (NCBI taxonomy): domain Bacteria; kingdom Pseudomonadati; phylum Pseudomonadota; class Gammaproteobacteria; order Vibrionales; family Vibrionaceae; genus Vibrio; species Vibrio sp. Isolate23. The sequence continues at coordinate 22,557 of NZ_JAKEUV010000012.1, read as the reverse complement.
TCCACGTGATTTAAAACAGACTTACGAGACGAAGTTTATTAGTGGTTTATTCTTTGCTGGCCAGATTAATGGAACTACAGGCTACGAAGAAGCCGCGGCGCAAGGTCTGATGGCAGGTTTGAATGCTAGCCTGTATAGTCAGGACAAAGACGGATGGAGTCCACGTCGAGATCAAGCTTACATGGGAGTATTGATTGATGACCTATCGACAATGGGGACAAAAGAGCCATACCGCATGTTTACGTCTCGTGCAGAGTATCGCTTACTGCTGCGTGAGGATAATGCGGATCTCCGTCTGACAGAAAAAGCGCGCGAGTTAGGATTAGTTGATGATCTACGCTGGGCTCGCTTTAATCAAAAGATCGAAAACATGGCGAAAGAACGTCAAAGATTGCAAGACACGTGGATGAACCCTAAATCTGCGGGTATTGATGAGCTGAATAAGCATCTCAAAACGCCAATGGCCCGTGAGGCAAGTGGTGAAGATCTGCTGCGCCGTCCAGAAATGACATACTCCCAACTAACTGAACTGGACGCATTTGCACCTGCTCTGGACGATCAACAGGCGGCTGAGCAAGTAGAAATTCAAGTCAAATACGAAGGCTACATTAAACGTCAGCAAGACGAGATTGAAAAGTCGCTTCGTCATGAGCATACACAGTTGCCCGTGGATCTGGATTACACCAATGTGAAAGGGCTGTCCAATGAAGTGGTGGCCAAGTTGAATGAGTCGAAACCTGAGTCAATTGGTATTGCGTCACGTATTTCTGGTATCACGCCTGCCGCGATTTCGATTCTGCTGGTTCACCTCAAAAAACATGGCATGTTGAAAAAAGGCGAGGAAGCATAAATGAGTGGGTTACGAACACAATTAGACGTTTTGATCGCTCAAACTTCGCTGGACGTCTCCGAACATCAACGAGAACAGCTGGTTGGCTATGTAGAAATGCTCAACAAGTGGAACAAGGCCTATAACTTGACCTCCGTTCGCGATCCCGGTGACATGCTGGTGAAACACATTCTCGATAGCATAGTGGTTAGCCCGCATCTGCAAGGGCAACGCTTTATTGATGTCGGAACTGGTCCGGGTTTACCTGGTATTCCTCTGGCGATTATGAACCCTGATATGGCATTTACTTTGCTTGATAGCCTTGGCAAGCGCATTCGTTTTATCAAACAGGTGTTGCACGAGCTTAAGATCGACAATGTCACGCCGATTCAAAGCCGTGTTGAAGCATTTCAGCCACAAGACAAATTTGATGGCGTGTTAAGCCGAGCGTTTGCCTCTATGGTGGACATGGTCGAGTGGTGTCATCACTTACCTAAAGCGCATACAGGCTGTTTTATGGCCCTGAAGGGCCAATTACCACAGGATGAGATTGAGCAGCTTCCAGAGTGGTGTTCTGTGACCGACATCAAAGCTTTGCAAGTTCCTGAATTGGAAGGTGAGCGTCATCTAGTAATCTTATCCCGCAAGGAATAAAAGCGAGGTTCATCGTGGGAAAAATCGTAGCAATCGCCAACCAGAAAGGTGGAGTTGGTAAAACAACAACGTGCATCAACTTAGCCGCGTCTATGGCTGCGACTAAGCGTAAGGTATTGGTGATTGACCTCGATCCGCAAGGCAATGCCACTATGGCCAGTGGGGTCGACAAGTATCAGGTAGATGCAACAGCGTACGAACTGCTGGTTGAGGATGTCGCTTTTGATGATGTTGTGTGCCGTAAAACATCAGGAAATTATGACCTGATCGCAGCTAACGGTGATGTCACAGCGGCAGAAATTAAACTAATGGAAGTGTTTGCGCGTGAGGTTCGCCTCAAACATGCCTTGGCTGCAGTTCGCGATAACTATGATTTCATCTTTATTGATTGCCCTCCATCTCTAAACCTTCTTACAATCAATGCCATGGCCGCAGCAGATTCGGTCTTGGTACCTATGCAGTGTGAGTATTTTGCGCTGGAAGGTTTAACAGCATTGATGGATACCATCAGTAAGTTGGCAGCGGTGGTGAATGAAAACCTTAAAATCGAAGGTTTACTACGAACCATGTACGATCCTCGCAACCGCTTATCCAATGAAGTTTCCGATCAGTTGAAAAAGCACTTTGGTAACAAGGTGTACCGCACTGTTATTCCTCGTAATGTTCGTCTGGCCGAAGCGCCAAGCCATGGTAAACCTGCCATGTACTATGACAAATACTCCGCAGGCGCAAAAGCCTATCTGGCTTTAGCTGGAGAAATGCTTCGCCGCGATGAAGTCCCTGCATAACCCAACCAAAGGAATTTTGTCTCATGTCTAAACGCGGTTTAGGTAAAGGGCTTGATGCTCTGCTCTCGACGAGCTCGCTTGCACGTGAAAAACAGCAAAGTGCATTACACAGCCAAGAGCTTTCTTCTGATGGGGAGCTGGCCGATTTAAGCATTAACAGTCTTAAACCTGGTGTTTATCAGCCACGTAAAGACATGGAGCCCGAAGCGCTTGAAGAGCTAGCGGCGTCAATCGAGTCTCAGGGCATCATTCAGCCGATCGTGGTTCGCCAGGTTGAAAACGATAAGTTTGAAATCATCGCTGGTGAGCGCCGCTGGCGTGCGGCTCGTAAAGCGGGCCTGAAGCAGGTACCTTGCGTGATCAAGAATGTTGAGGATCGTGCTGCGATTGCCATGGCTTTGATCGAAAATATTCAGCGTGAAGACCTGAATGTGATCGAAGAAGCGGTTGCTTTGGATCGTCTTCAAGAGGAATTTTCTCTGACTCACCAACAGGTGGCTGAGGTGATTGGTAAGTCGCGCGCTACCGTGAGTAACTTACTGCGACTCAATCAGCTTGAAATGGATGTAAAGTATCTGCTTTCTGAAAAAATGCTTGAGATGGGGCATGCTCGTGCACTATTAGCGCTTGAAGGTGAGCAACAAGTCGAAGTGGCTGAGCTGGTTGCGAAGAAGCGTATGACGGTTCGTCAGACAGAGCAGCTAGTGAAAAAGTGTCTCCAGCCACAATCTGAAGAGAAAAATGAGTCCCAAGACACGGAGGCACAACAAATGTCACAAAAATTGAGTGAAATGCTCAGTGCTAAAGTGGCAATCGTACGAGCTAAGAATGGCGCTTCTAAAGTGACGATTAGTCTTGATGAGCCTCACAAATTAGAGCAACTGATTGCCAAGCTCGAAAGCTAAATGAGATAATTGATCTCCGTCAATTATGTAAAAAAACGAATTTTTGTGCGGAAGTTGTCGGTTTGTAAACAAAATTGTAACTTTTTGCGGTGTTTTAATTGCATTCAATAGGACTCACCGTATAATTTTCGCCAATTTCCCAGCACCGAGGTAGTAACGCTGTGGATTTTACTCGAGGTACGAATACATGGTAGCTGCGTTAGCTAGACCAGGACGAGAGCTTGCAAAGCGATTGTTAATGATCCAGTTCGGCGCGGTTACATTAATGGCGGCAGGAATGGCAGTGGCTGTGAATGCTGAATGGGGGCTTTCAGCACTGATTGGCGGCGGCATTTTTGTTGTTGCGAATGCGGTGTTCGCATTGTTTGCTTTCATGTATGGTGGAGCTCGCGCCGCAAAGCGGATCGCGAATTCTTTCTATGCCGGTGAAGCACTGAAAATCCTTATCACGGTAGCGCTTTTCTCCGTTGCCTACATGTATATACAGGTGGAACTTGTTCCCCTTAAGCTAACCTATTTGCTGGCTCTAGGTATTAATATCTGTGCGCCAGTGCTATTCATTAACAACAAAAAATAGGATGAGTTATGGCTGCGCCAGGTGAAGCGCTAACTGCGTCCGGATACATTTCCCACCACCTTACAAACCTTTCTACTTATAAGTTAGGTCTTGTAGCGGAGGAGGCAAGTTTCTGGAACGTACATATCGATAGCCTGTTTTTTTCTTGGTTTACTGGTTTAATTTTCCTCGGAATTTTTTACAAGGTAGCAAAGAGAACAACAGCGGGTGTACCAGGTAAGCTTCAGTGTGCTGTAGAAATGATCGTTGAATTTGTCGCGGAAAACGTCAAAGACACGTTCCATGGACGCAACCCACTGATCGCACCTTTAGCACTGACTATCTTTTGTTGGGTATTCTTAATGAACTTGATGGACTTAGTGCCTATCGACTTCTTACCTTACCCAGCAGAGCATTGGCTTGGTATCCCTTATCTTAAGGTTGTACCGTCTGCTGATGTGAATATCACCATGGCTATGGCTCTAGGCGTATTCGCTCTGATGATTTACTACAGCATCAAAGTGAAAGGTCTAGGTGGATTCGCTAAAGAATTAGCACTACATCCATTCAATCACCCACTGATGATCCCGTTTAACCTACTGATTGAAGTGGTCTCGCTACTGGCGAAACCTCTGTCTCTTGGTATGCGTCTATTCGGTAACATGTTCGCGGGTGAGGTTGTATTCATTCTTTGTGCGGCAATGCTACCATGGTACTTGCAATGGATGGGTTCACTACCGTGGGCAATCTTCCATGTCTTGGTTATCACGATTCAAGCCTTCGTGTTTATGATGTTGACAATTGTTTACCTGTCAATGGCACACGAAGACAGTGATCATTAATTTTTTTAAAGCTTTTTATTTGGGCAACTAGCCAACAACTATAAATTGGAGATAGTAATGGAAACTTTACTGAGCTTTTCTGCAATCGCCGTAGGTCTTATCGTCGGTCTTGCTTCTCTTGGTACAGCGATTGGTTTCGCACTTCTAGGTGGTAAATTCCTTGAAGGTGCAGCACGTCAACCAGAAATGGCTCCTATGCTACAAGTTAAGATGTTCATAATCGCGGGTCTACTTGATGCGGTTCCAATGATCGGTATCGTTATCGCACTTCTATTCACTTTCGCAAACCCATTCGTTGGTCAACTAGGTTAATCGCTTTTAACTTTCGACAAGCATTAGCTTGTTATTGATTAACACTAAGTCCGAATAGAAGGGGTAGCTGTTGTGAATATAAACGCAACTCTGCTAGGTCAAGCAATCTCGTTTGCACTGTTTGTGTGGTTCTGCATGAAGTATGTATGGCCACCGTTGATGCAAGCGATCGAAGAGCGTCAGAAGAAAATTGCTGACGGTCTGCAGGCAGCTGAACGTGCTGCGAAAGACTTGGATCTAGCACAAGCCAACGCTTCTGATCAGTTGAAAGAAGCGAAGCGCACAGCAACTGAGATCATCGAGCAAGCGAATAAGCGCAAAGCTCAAATTCTAGATGAAGCTCGCGAGGAAGCTCAGACTGAACGTCAGAAAATCCTATCGCAAGCAGAAGCAGAACTTGAAGCTGAACGCAACCGTGCACGCGATGAGCTGCGCAAACAAGTTGCAACTCTGGCTGTAGCTGGTGCTGAGAAGATCATTGAGCGTTCCATCGATAAAGATGCGCACAAAGATATTCTCGACAACATTACTGCAAAACTTTAAGTCTGGGGGCGCCTATGTCTGATTTGACTACTATCGCACGCCCCTATGCTAAAGCAGCCTTCGACTTTGCAGTAGAAAAAGGCGCGTTGGACCAATGGGGTCAAATGCTTTCTTTTGCTGCTGAAGTCGCTAAAAACGAACAAATGCACGAACTCTTAACGGGGTCAGTTTCTGCGGACAAACTCGCAGAAGTATTTGTAGCAGTTTGCGGCGAACAAGTTGATGCTCATGGCCAAAACCTTCTGAAGGTAATGGCGGAGAATGGTCGATTAGCGGCCCTTCCTGATGTTTGTGAACAGTTCTTTGCTCTGAAAAAAGAGCATGAGAAAGAAGTGGATGTGGAAGTTATTTCCGCCACTGACCTTTCTGATGAGCAGCTTGCAGGTATCAGCAGCAAACTTGAGCAGCGTCTTGAACGCAAAGTTAAGCTGAATTGCAGTGTAGATGAGGCCCTACTTGGTGGGGTGATTATTCGAGCCGGAGACTTAGTCATCGATGACTCAGCGCGTGGACGTTTGAACCGCCTGAGCGATGCATTGCAGTCTTAATGGGGATTGGAGCATGCAACTTAATTCCACGGAAATCAGCGATCTAATCAAACAGCGTATCGAATCTTTCGACGTTGTTAGTGAAGCTCGCAATGAAGGTACTATCGTTTCGGTAAGCGATGGTATCATCCGCATTCACGGCCTAGCGGACGTGATGCAAGGTGAAATGATTGAATTACCGGGTGGCCGTTATGCATTGGCACTTAACCTTGAGCGTGACTCGGTTGGTGCAGTTGTAATGGGCCCATATGCTGACCTTAAGGAAGGCATGAAAGTTACAGGTACTGGTCGTATTCTTGAAGTACCAGTTGGTCCAGAACTACTAGGTCGCGTAGTAAACACGCTAGGTGAGCCTATCGATGGTAAAGGTCCAATCGAAGCGAAACTGTCTTCACCTGTAGAAGTGATTGCACCAGGTGTAATCGACCGTCAATCGGTTGATCAGCCTGTGCAAACTGGTTACAAATCTGTTGACTCAATGATCCCAATCGGTCGTGGTCAGCGTGAGCTTGTGATTGGTGACCGTCAGACTGGTAAAACAGCAATGGCGATCGATGCAATCATCAATCAGAAAGACTCTGGTATTTTCTCAATCTACGTAGCAATCGGTCAGAAAGCATCGACTATCGCTAACGTAGTTCGCAAACTAGAAGAGCACGGCGCGCTAGCGAACACTATCGTTGTTGTTGCATCTGCTTCTGAATCTGCAGCGCTACAATACCTAGCGCCATACGCAGGTTGTGCGATGGGTGAATACTTCCGTGATCGCGGCGAAGACGCACTGATTGTTTATGATGATCTATCTAAGCAAGCTGTCGCTTACCGTCAGATCTCTCTACTACTAAAACGTCCACCGGGTCGTGAAGCTTTCCCTGGTGATGTTTTCTACCTTCACTCTCGTCTACTAGAGCGTGCTGCTCGTGTAAGCGCAGAATACGTAGAAAAGTTCACTAACGGTGAAGTGAAAGGTAAGACTGGTTCTTTGACTGCTCTTCCTATCATCGAAACTCAAGCTGGTGACGTTTCAGCATTCGTACCGACTAACGTAATCTCGATTACCGATGGTCAGATCTTCCTACAGACTGAGCTATTCAACGCGGGCGTACGTCCGGCTGTTGACCCAGGTATCTCAGTATCTCGTGTAGGTGGTTCAGCGCAGACGAAAATCATCAAGAAGCTATCTGGCGGTATCCGTACAGCACTAGCTCAGTACCGTGAACTTGCAGCATTCGCACAGTTCTCTTCTGATCTTGATGAAGCAACGAAGAAACAGTTAGACCACGGTCAAAAAGTTACAGAACTAATGAAGCAGAAGCAGTACGCTCCTATGTCTGTATTTGACCAAGCGCTAGTAATCTTCGCGGCAGAGCGTGGCTATTTAGCAGATGTTGAACTAAGCAAACTGCTAGATTTTGAAGCGGCTCTACTATCGTACGCTCGCGGTCAATACGCTGATTTCGCAGCTGAGATCGACAAGACGGGTGCATACAACAATGAAGTTGAAGCGCAGCTTAAGAAGCTGACTGACGACTTCGTGGCAACCCAAACTTGGTAATAGGTCGGTGGCAGTCTCTGCCACCAACTAATGGAGAGTAACGATGGCCGGCGCAAAAGAGATACGTAATAAAATCGGTAGTGTTAAAAGCACGCAGAAAATTACGAAAGCGATGGAAATGGTAGCAGCTTCAAAAATGCGTCGTTCTCAAGATGCAATGGAAGCTTCTCGTCCATACGCTGAAACAATGCGTAAAGTGATCGGTCACGTGGCAAACGCAAATCTAGAGTACCGTCATCCGTACCTAGAAGAGCGTGAAGCGAAGCGAGTTGGTTACATCATCGTTTCTACAGACCGCGGCTTGTGTGGCGGCTTGAACATTAACGTGTTCAAGAAAGCTGTAACAGACATGCAAGCTTGGAAAGAGAAAGGTGCTGAGGTTGAACTGGCGGTTGTCGGTTCAAAAGCTACGGCGTTTTTCAACAACAGTGGCGCTAAAGTCGCTGCGCAGGTTTCTGGTCTGGGCGACAGCCCAAGCTTAGAAGACCTAATCGGTTCTGTAAGCGTAATGCTGAAGAAATACGATGAAGGTGAACTGGACCGTCTGTATGTAGTGTTCAACAAATTTGTGAACACCATGGTTCAAGAACCAACGATCGATCAATTGCTACCTTTGCCTAAATCAGATAGCGAAGAAATGCAGCGTGAGCACTCATGGGACTACATCTATGAACCTGAGCCACAACCTCTGCTGGATGCACTGTTAGTGCGTTACGTAGAGTCTCAGGTATACCAAGGTGTGGTTGAGAACCTTGCTTGTGAGCAAGCGGCTCGAATGATTGCGATGAAAGCTGCAACAGACAACGCCAGCAACCTGATTGAAGACTTAGAACTTGTGTACAACAAAGCCCGTCAGGCTGCGATTACACAAGAACTGTCTGAAATCGTTTCAGGTGCTGCAGCGGTTTAAGCTTAGGTAAAACGAAATAGTTTAGAGGATTAACGATGGCTACAGGTAAGATCGTACAGATCATCGGTGCGGTAGTCGACGTAGAGTTCCCACAGAGCGAAGTACCTAGTGTATATGACGCTCTAAACGTAACGGACTCAAAAGAGCGTCTAGTTCTTGAAGTTCAACAACAGCTAGGCGGTGGCGTAGTTCGTTGTATCGTAATGGGTAGCTCTGATGGTTTACGTCGTGGAGTTGAAGTGGTTAACACTGGCGCTCCAATTTCAGTACCAGTAGGTACTAAGACCCTAGGTCGTATCATGAACGTTCTAGGTGACGCGATTGACGAGTGTGGTGAGATCGGTGCAGAAGAGACTTACTCTATTCACCGTGAAGCACCAAGCTACGAAGAGCAATCAAATGAAACAGCTCTACTAGAAACTGGCGTGAAAGTAATCGACCTAGTTTGTCCATTCGCTAAGGGTGGTAAAATCGGTCTATTCGGTGGTGCAGGTGTAGGTAAGACCGTTAACATGATGGAACTTATCAACAACATCGCACTACAACACTCTGGTCTATCTGTATTTGCAGGTGTTGGTGAGCGTACTCGTGAAGGTAACGATTTCTACTTTGAAATGCAGGAAGCGGGCGTTGTAAACGTTGAGAAGCCTGAAGAATCAAAAGTAGCGATGGTTTACGGTCAGATGAACGAGCCACCAGGTAACCGTCTACGTGTTGCACTGACTGGTCTAACAATGGCTGAGCGTTTCCGTGACGAAGGTCGTGACGTTCTACTGTTCGTTGATAACATCTACCGTTATACGCTAGCGGGTACAGAAGTATCAGCACTTCTAGGTCGTATGCCATCTGCGGTAGGTTACCAGCCTACTCTAGCAGAGGAAATGGGTGTACTTCAGGAGCGTATCACGTCAACTAAGCAAGGTTCTATCACGTCTGTACAGGCGGTATACGTACCAGCGGATGACTTGACTGACCCGTCTCCTGCAACAACGTTCGCGCACTTGGATGCAACGGTTGTACTTAACCGTAACATCGCAGCTATGGGTCTATACCCAGCGATCGACCCACTAGATTCAACGTCTCGTCAGCTTGACCCTCTAGTTGTAGGTCAAGAGCATTACGACATCGCTCGTAACGTTCAGCAGACACTTCAGCGCTACAAAGAGCTGAAAGACATCATCGCGATCCTAGGTATGGACGAGCTATCTGAAGAAGATAAGCAAGTTGTATCTCGTGCACGTAAGATTGAGCGTTTCCTAACTCAGCCTTACCACGTAGCGGAAGTATTCACTGGTGACCCAGGTATCTACGTACCTCTTAAAGAGACTCTACGTGGCTTCAAAGGTCTACTAGCTGGTGATTACGACGACATTCCAGAGCAAGCGTTCATGTACTGTGGTGCAATTGACGATGCTATCGAGAATGCGAAGAAGCTATAAGGCTAACTAGGAGGCGATATGGCACCAATAACCTTTCACCTAGACGTAGTAAGCGCTGAGAAGAAAATCTTCTCTGGTCGCGTTGAAACGTTTCAGGTGACCGGTAGCGAAGGTGAGCTGGGTATTTTCCACGGCCACACTCCGTTACTGACCGCTATCAAGCCTGGTATGGTGCGTATTGTGAAACAGCACGGCCACGAAGAAATCATTTATGTTTCTGGTGGTATGGTGGAAGTTCAGCCAGGTACAGCGACTGTACTGGCTGATACCGCTATCCGTGGTGAAGAGCTAGACGCAGCGAAGGCAGAAGAAGCCAAGCGTCGCGCTGAGGAGAGTATCCAGAATCAGCACGGCGATATGGACTTCGCTCAAGCGGCCAGTGAGCTGGCGAAAGCCATTGCTCAGCTACGTGTTATCGAGCTGACAAAAAAACGCCGCTAATTTTATTACGGTGTTTTAAAAATGATAAAGGCGGTCATATGACCGCCTTTTTGCTTAATTTTTAACAGAAATTTTTCCAGATCAATTAACTAATTCTTGATTAGTGTCTAGAATACCCCTCAGTTTAAAAACAGCACATTTAAAGGTTACTGAATGAAATTTAGCGCGGTGATCCTCGCAGCGGGTAAAGGGACTCGCATGTACTCGAACAAGCCCAAAGTACTGCATACCTTGGCGGGCAAACCTATGGCAAAGCATGTGATTGATACATGTGCCAGTTTAGGTGCGCAAAATATTCATTTGGTGTACGGCCATGGTGGCGACCAGATGCAGAAAGAGTTGGCGGAAGAGTCAGTCAATTGGGTGCTGCAGGCGGATCAACTAGGTACAGGTCATGCTGTGGATCAAGCCTCTTGTCAATTTGAGGACGACGAAAAGATCTTAGTACTCTATGGTGATGTACCACTGATCTCAGAAGAGACAATCGAAAGCCTATTGGATGCGCAGCCTACTGGTGGTATCGCGTTACTGACCGTGGTACTGGATAACCCGATGGGGTATGGACGCATTGTGCGTAAGAATGGCCCTGTAGTAGCTATCGTCGAACAGAAAGACGCGACTGAAGAGCAGAAGCTGATTAAAGAGATCAATACTGGTGTGATGGTTGCAACTGGTGGTGATCTGAAACGCTGGCTATCTGGTCTAAATAACAATAATGCTCAGGGCGAATATTACTTAACAGACGTGATTGCTGCGGCTCATGACGAAGGTCGTGCCGTAGAAGCAGTGCATCCAGTGAATCCGATTGAAGTGGAAGGCGTTAACGACCGTGCTCAACTCGCTCGCTTAGAGCGTGCTTTCCAATCAATGCAAGCACAAAAGCTGTTAGAGCAAGGCGTTATGCTACGTGATCCTGCTCGTTTTGATCTACGTGGTGAACTGCAATGCGGAATGGATTGTGAGATCGATACCAACGTGATCATTGAAGGCAAAGTCACCTTAGGTGATAACGTGATCATTGGCACAGGTAGCGTGCTAAAAGACTGTGAAATTGATGATAATTCCGTCATTCGTCCTTATAGCGTGATTGAAGGTGCAACGGTGGGTGAAGACTGTACGGTTGGCCCGTTCACTCGCTTACGCCCCGGGGCTGAGATGCGTAATGACTCTCACGTAGGCAACTTCGTTGAAGTGAAGAATGCGAGTATTGGCGAGGGCTCTAAAGCGAATCACCTGACCTATTTAGGTGATGCGGAAATTGGTCAACGCACAAACATCGGCGCAGGCACGATCACCTGTAACTATGATGGCGCAAATAAGTTTAAGACGGTTATCGGTAATGATGTATTTGTTGGTTCTGACAGCCAGCTAGTGGCGCCAGTAAGCATCGCTGACGGTGCGACGGTTGGAGCGGGAACCACATTAACCAAAGATGTCGCTGAAGGAGAGTTAGTGATTACCCGCGCGAAAGAGCGCAAAATCACAGGCTGGCAGCGTCCCGTCAAGAAGAAGTAGTCCAAAGTAATTAAAGGAACGCCGCCTTAGGGCGGCGTTTTTGTATTCAGTTGCTTGGGATCGCTATTCGTTGCTCCAACCACCGGACAGCTTGTGATACCAGTAGAATCAATACCAGATATTCCAGCACCAAGAAGGTATAGATCTCGAGTGGTAAGTACTCATTAACTACCAACTCATTGGCCCGCCTTGTTAAGTCACTCAAGCCAATCACACTGACCAGTGAACTCATTTTTAGGATATAGACAAATTGGTTGCCGAGCGGTGGCAGGATTTGCCTAAATGCTTGTGGAAGGATCACTAAGCGCATCTTTTGCCAATAGTTCAGGCCAAGTGACTCAGCTGCTTCATGCTGTCCTTTGGCAATGGATTGAATACCGCCACGGAACACTTCCGCCATAAAAGCACTTTCGGCAATGGTTAGAGCGAGCACCCCAGCCCAGAAGTGATCGAGGGAGATGTCCAATAGTGTTGGTAGGCCGTAGTAGACCCACAGCAGCAGAACAAGCACAGGAATTGAGCGAATCACTTCAACATAAACCCGGTTAAAGCCATTTAGCCATTTTGAGCTCGATAATGAGGGCAGAGCAACCATCAAGCCAATTAACATGGCGAGAACCATGCTCAATAAAGAAATCGTGATCGTGTCGTAAAACCCTGCACTGAGAAACTTCAGATTGGTTTGGCCTTGCTCTGTCGCAGGATCGAGCACATACCAGCCCCATTGGTAGTCACTACAACCAGTAAGGAGCAGAAGTGTTGCCAGCCAGAAATAACGATAGGTCACATTACATCCTGTATTGTCTAAAAAAATAGCTTTGTTGCTGCTATGTTAGCAGTGAACAATCACAGAGCGTAATAGCTTTAAGGAAGATTAAATGAACAAGTTCATCCTCGCACTCGGACTGTGTATTTTATCGATTGGGCAATCGGCGGCTGACACTAGCCGACTTGATGATATTCTCGACAGCGGAGTATTACGAGTAGGGACGACTGGGGACTGGAATCCGATGACGATGAAAGACCCAGCAACGAACAGCTATCGTGGTTTTGACATTGATGTTACCACTGAACTGGCTAAAGACTTAGGTGTGAAAATAGAATACGTGGCGACAGACTGGAAAACCTTGGTCAATGGTATTACAGCAAACAAGTATGACATTACGGGCAGTGCATCATTGAATATGTCCCGTGCGAAAGTGGCAGGTTATAGTCAACCTTATTTCTACTTGGCGTTTGTACCCGTCGTACAGAAAAAGGATCTACAAAAATTCTCGGATTGGAGCGATTTCAATAAAGAGGATGTGAAAGTGGCCGCAACGTTAGGTACGGTCCAAGAAAAGATGGTCAAAGAGTTTTTCCCTTCCGCGAAGCACATCGTCATTGAAGCGCCCGCTCGCGATTTCCAAGAGTTATTGGCTCGTCGTGCAGACGTTTCAGTCACCTCCAATGTTGAAGCCGCAACACTGGTGGAGAAATTTAAACAGCTTGCGATTGTCCCTGTAAAACAGCCACGTAAACCGACACCGATTGCGATGTTGCTGCCTCAGGATGATCAGGTATGGATTAATTACATTAACCATTGGGTGGAGCTGAAAAAAACTCAGGGCTTCTTTAAGAAAACCGCTGAAAAATGGGGACTTACAAGCATATAAGTGCTTTGAATAGGAAAGAAAGAGCCGCAATGTGCGGCTCTTTTTATCGTTTATTCGTCACTCACCACTCGTGAATTATCTGGAGTCGTAAAGTGCTCAGACAATTGACGATTAGAGACAACAAATCCGATCCACAACCCACCCATACAGATCAGAATAGTGACACCTGTAACGACTTGAGCTTGGCTAGCCATCGCCGCGACTAATGCACTGGCGAGACTGCTGATGCAGATCTGCAAACTGTTTTGCAGCCCTGCTGCAGTGGCTGGGCTCTGCTTAGCGCTGGCCAATGCGCGGTTGACAACAATCGGGTAAAGCGCACCGTTCGCAACCGCAATTAAACAGAAGGGTACAAGAATCGGCCAGATAGACGTTAGCTGCCATTGTGAGGCGATAAACACCAGTAGTGAAGCGACACTGAATAAACCAATCAACTGGCGCAGTACTTTTTCGTCACCAAATTTGGTTACCCCTTTTTTCCCTAGGTAACCACCAGCCATAAAGGCGATCGTCTGTGGAATAAAACTTAGACCGATATCTTTGGCTTCGTAACCAAGCTGAGCCATGATTTCTGGCATCCCAGTTAAGTAAGCAAAGAAGGCCGCTGATGCGGTAGCAAACATCATGACGTTGCCCAAATAAGTCTTTGAGCCTACTAGCGCTTTGATGTCTGAACCTATGCTTGTTTGTTTGGCTGGTGCCTTCTCCTGGCTTTGTGCCATCGTTGTCACTGCCAAAAATAGCCCCATTAAGGTCAGAGTGACAAAAATACTGTGCCAACCAAAGTTATCTGCCAGTACAACACCCAGTTGGGGGGCTAACGCGGGAGAGAGTGCGACTAAGGGCATGATGGTGGCAAAGATTTGTTGGCTGCTGCTGGAATAACGCTTGATAACCATGGCTTGCCAAATCACAGCGGGAGCGCAGACGCCGATGGCCTGAACGAAGCGAAGTGTCAGTAATTGCCAGACTTGATCGCTGAAGGCGAGACCAAAAGATGCCAGAGTAAATAAACCTAAACCTACGGCAAGAGTATTACGGTGGCCAAATTTATCAGAGGCCAGCCCCCAGAGTAGCTGACCCATTGCCATACCGACTAAAAAGACGGTCAACGATAATGCGATTTGTTCTGGACCTGTGGCGAAGTCATTTTCCATCACCTTGAAGGCAGGTAAGTACATATCTGTGGCAATAAAACCTAGCATTGATAACGAGGCTAAATAAAAAAGTTGTAATTTAGAGACTTTCATCATCTTTCCATTCAAAAAAATTCACGGATTGTTATAAGTTGGCGCCAACCTTTTTATTAACTTTGCTATTCTATTTTTCATATTCATGAAATTGAAACGCTAAAATTTGCAGTTATTAATCAAAATTTTTGAAAGGTATTGTTGTGGGTGTGTTTTCGCAAACATCGTTAGAGCTGGTGGACACTGTTGCTCGGTTGGGCAGTTTCACTGCGGCAGCGGAAGAGCTGCATAAGGTGCCGTCTGCGATTAGTTATAGTATTCGTCAAATAGAGCAAGAGCTGGATGTGGTGTTATTTCGTCGTCTTCCAAGAAAAGTAGAACTGACAGCGGCTGGAGAACTGTTTTTGGATCAAGCCAGAGCTATGTTACGTCAGATGGAAGAAGTGAAAGCGCAAACGAGACGCGCCGCCCATGGTTGGCAGAAAACACTCAAGATCACGTTGGATAATGTGGTGAAGCTTGAGCGGCTCAAACCTCTCATTGAAGATTTCTATCGGACTTTTCCTTACGCTGAATTACAAATCAATATGGAAGTGTTTAATGGTTCTTGGGAAGCGATTTCACAAGGTCGCGCTGATATCGTTATCGGTGCGACAGCAGCGATTCCCGTTGGAGGAGATTTTGAAGTTCGTGAAATGGGTATTTTAGATTGGGCGTTTGTCATGTCTCCCAGCCATCCGTGTGTGAAACAGCAGGCATTAAGTGAAGAGTATGTCAGTCAGTATCCTGCAATCTGCTTAGATGATACTTCCAATTTATTACCCAAGAGACACACAGTGCATTATCCCAAGCAGCGCAGATTATTGCTACCCAACTGGTACAGTGCGATAGAATGCCTAAAAAACGGTGTGGGGGTGGGTTATATGCCTCGGCATATTGCGTGCCCTTTGATTGCTGAAGGGTTGCTGGTGGAAAAGATTCTTCCTGAAGAGAAACCTTTGAGCCATTGCTGCTTAGTGTGGCGCAAAGATGAAAATCATAAGATGATCCAATGGATGGTCGACTACCTAGGATCCAGTGAGCAGTTATATCAAGACTGGTTGCAAGCAAGGTGAGGGGATCAAAAAGCGCCAGTAAGAACTGGCGCTTTGCTTTTCTTACGATCGGCACTTTACGGACGTTCGAATACCGTCGCAATACCTTGACCTAAACCAATACACATAGTCGCGAGACCGTATTTTGCGTCTTTCGATTCCATTAGATTGATCAGTGTGGTTGAGATGCGTGAGCCAGAACAACCTAGCGGATGGCCTAGTGCAATTGCACCGCCATTCAGGTTAACCTTCTCGTCCATCACTTCCAACAAGCCTAAGTCTTTTGCACACGGTAGAGATTGTGCAGCAAAAGCTTCATTAAGCTCAATCACATCCATATCTTCAATTGACAGGCCAGCACGTTTTAGTGCTTTTTGCGTCGCAGGTACTGGCCCGTAGCCCATTATAGAAGGATCGCAACCCGCAATCGCCATGCCTTTGATACGGGCACGAATCGTAAGTCCGAGTTCATTGGCTTTGTCTTCACTCATGATCAGCATCGCAGACGCGCCGTCTGAAAGCGCTGATGACGTACCTGCTGTGACTGTACCATTCGCAGGGTCAAATACTGGACGTAACTGAGACAGGCCTTCTACTGAAGTCTCTGGGCGAATGACTTCGTCATGGTCAAGAGTGAATAAGGTTCCGTCCGCCGCATGACCTTCAGTCGGTAAGATTTCATTCTTAAAGCGACCTTCCAATGTAGCGGCGTGAGCGCGAGCATGAGAGCGTGCGGCAAATTCGTCTTGCTGCTCACGGCTGATGCCGTGCAGTTTACCCAGCATTTCGGCTGTCAGACCCATCATGCCTGCTGCTTTCGCGACATGTTTAGACATGCCTGGGTGGAAATCTACCCCATGGTTCATCGGTACGTGGCCCATGTGCTCAACACCACCAATTAGACAGATCTCAGCGTCACCTGTCATGATAGCGCGAGTACCGTCATGTAGCGCCTGCATCGAGGAACCACATAAACGGTTAACCGTCACCGCGCCAATTTCAATCGGCAGGCCTGCCAGTAGGGCTGCATTACGTGCTACGTTGAAGCCTTGCTCTAGGGTTTGCTGAACACAGCCCCAGTAAATATCTTCAATCTCACTTGGATTAACCAGAGGGTTACGCGCTAGGATGCCTTTCATTAGGTGTGCTGATAGGTCCTCAGCACGAGTATGTCGGAATGCACCACCTTTAGAGCGACCCATAGGTGTACGTAGACAATCTACGATAACGACGTTTCTTGTTTGTAAAGCCATGTGGGAATCTCCTTAGATAGAACCTTGTTGCTGAGTGCCGTAGAAGGTTTCACCTTTAGCAGCCATATCAATCAGCATTAGTGGAACCTGATACATAGCACCGAGCGTTTGGTACTGTTCTGCCATCGCGATATATTCAGCGATGCCCACACTATCTAAGTAACGGAACACCCCGCCGCGGAATGGAGGGAAGCCTAAGCCGTACACTAATGCCATATCGGCTTCTTGTGGAGAGGCAATAATGTTTTCTTGTAGGCAAAGTACCACTTCGTTGATCATAGGAATCATCATACGTTGAATGATGGTTTGGTCATCGAACTCTTGAGTTTGGCTACAGACTTCCGACAGGATAGGTAGAATTTCGTCGGTGAAGGCTTTCTTCGGTTTACCGCGCTTATCTACGCTGTAGCTGTAGAAACCGCTGCCATTCTTCTGTCCGTATTTATTGGCGTCGAACAGAGCATCAATCGAATCGCGAGCTGACTTACCCATGCGCTCAGGGAAACCTTGCGCCATGACTTCCTGTGCGTGGTGTGCGGTATCAATACCCACTACGTCCAGTAAGTAAGCAGGGCCCATTGGCCAGCCAAACTGGCGCTCCATGATTTTGTCGACCTTAGTAAAGTCCGCGCCATCACGAAGTAGCATGCTGAAACCGCCAAAGTACGGGAAGAGTACGCGGTTAACGAAGAAGCCTGGGCAGTCATTGACCACGATTGGTGATTTACCCATCTTCGCGGCGTAAGCAACAACACGATTGATGGTTTCATCCGAGGTCTTTTCACCGCGAATGATTTCAACCAGCGGCATTCTGTGGACTGGATTAAAGAAGTGCATACCACAGAAATTTTCAGGACGCTTAAGAGACTTCGCCAGTAAGTTAATTGGGATTGTCGAGGTATTGGAAGTGATAACAGTATCTTCGCTGACCTGTTGTTCTACTTCACTTAATACTGCGGCTTTTACTTTCGGGTTTTCTACCACAGCTTCAACAATCACATCCGAATTTTCAATCCCAGCATAATGTAGACCGGGTGTAATCGACGCTAGGATACCAGCCATCTTAAATCCATCGATACGGCCGCGTGACAAGCGCTTATTAAGCAGCTTAGACGCCTCTGTCATACCGAGATCTAAAGATGCCTGAGCGATGTCTTTCATCATAACCGGCACGCCTTTTAGGGCTGATTGGTAAGCAATACCGCCACCCATAATGCCTGCACCGAGCACCGCTGCTCGATCAGTTTGCTTGTTAGCGTTTTTCGCTGCTTTCTTGGCAATACCTTTGATGTACTGGTCATTAAGGAAAAGGCCAACCAGTGCTTTCGCCTCTTCGGACTTAGCTAATTTGATGAAGTACTTACGCTCAATATCTAGGGCTTCATTACGTGCAAAACGTGAACCTTCTTCAATGGCGATGACCGCTTTCATCGGTGCAGGGTAGTGCGGACCTGCTTTTTGTGCCACTAGGCCCTTCGCCATCGTGAAGCTCATCATCGCTTCTAACTTACTGAGAGTAAGTGCAGAGGTTTTTTGTTTGCGGCGCTGCTGCCAATCAAGCTTCTCATTAATCGCTTGGGTAAGCGTTGCTAGCGCAGATTCATACAATGACTCGCTGTCAACCACAGCATCAAGTAAGCCAATTTTCAGTGCTTCATCTGCGCGGCAAGCTTTACCTTGCGTGATGATTTCCATTGCACTGTCAGCACCAATGACGCGGGGCAGGCGTACACAGCCGCCAAAGCCAGGCATGATTCCGAGTTTAGTTTCTGGTAAGCCAATGCTGGTGGTTTTGTCACCAATGCGCATGTCGGTAGCAAGTACGCACTCACATCCACCGCCAAGAGTATGGCCTTTCAGCACGGAAAGTGTAGGGACAGGCAAGTCTTCAAGTTTATTGAAGATGCTGTTAGCAAACTGCAGCCACTTATCGAGTTCGGCTTCTTCTTTGGCAAACAGGCTTAAAAACTCAGTGATATCTGCGCCAACTATAAAAGCGTCTTTATCTGATGTCAGCAGCAGACCCTTGAGGCCTTGATGGGCATTCAGAGCATCGAGTGCTTTATCGAGTGATTCAAGAGTGGCGAGGTCGAGCTTGTTGACAGAATTGGGTGAGCAGAAACTGAGCTCAGCGATACCGTCGTGTAATTCCTTTACCTGTAGGGTTTCGGCTTGGTAAATCATTATCTATCTCCATGACATACAATCTTGGGATTGCGCGTACACCGACCTCAGGCTTGTGGTCGGCATATAGAAATGTCGCTTTATTTTTATTCTGGTTAGACCAGTGGTTTTAGTTTGGACTCAGCTAAAATTAAATTCAATACATTTTTTAAACAAGTGTTTAACATTGTGCGCTGCCGCTGATCTTTTAAGCGCGCTAATTGGGTTTCATGGTAGACTGGTAAGATAAAGAAAAGTGACGTAATGCCATGAACGAACTGCCCTATCTTATCCCCGCTCAACTTGCTCTATTCGAAGAAGAAATTAAGAAAAGTGTCTTTATTACCCAGCTAGCGCATACTCCATCTGTCGAAGTTGCCAAGGCGTTTGTTGAGCAGGTTAAAGCACAACATTCAGGTGCCAGACACAACTGCTGGGGGTTTATCGCAGGCCGACCTGAAGATTCAATGAAATGGGGGTTTAGTGATGATGGTGAACCTTCTGGCACGGCAGGCAAACCCATCTTAGCTCAACTATCAGGTTCTGGAGTGGGTGAGATTTCGGCTGTAGTGACTCGATACTCTGGTGGAATAAAACTTGGTACTGGTGGCTTAGTCAAAGCATATGGTGGTGGTGTTCAGCAGGCACTCAAGTTGCTTCAAACAATTGAGAAAAAAATAACCACAAAGCTATTAGTGGAGTTAGACTATGGCTTTATTACTATTGTTCAGGCTTTACTGCCGCAATTTAGCGCGCAAGAAGTGGAGACTGACTATAGTGAACAAGTAAAGATGGTCGTGGAAATTGAACTTCGCTATGTAAGTGACTTTACCCAAACCATAATCAACAAAAGTGGAGCCAAGGCTTTGGTTACCTCTTTAGACGGAAAATAAAGATAATCAGGAAGTCGGAAGCTCAGCTTCAGTAATCATCAGTTCATGCAGTTTCGTTCAATAATTCGTATTGTCGGGCTATTGCTCGCTCTTTTTAGTGTCTCAATGCTAGCGCCTGCGCTGGTCGCGTTGATTTATCGTGACGGTGCAGGTGTGCCTTTTGTCACGACTTTCTTTGTCCTGCTCATCTGTGGCGCTATCTGCTGGTGGCCAAATCGCCGTCATAAACATGAACTCAAAGCCAGAGACGGTTTTCTGATTGTTGTATTGTTTTGGACGGTTATTGGTAGTGCGGGTTCGATTCCTTTCTTGCTTTCTGATAACCCTAATGTGTCAGTGACAGACGCTTTTTTTGAATCTTTTTCTGCGCTGACGACTACGGGAGCAACGGTGATTGTTGGTCTTGATGAGCTTCCCAAGGCACTATTGTTTTATCGTCAGTTTCTACAGTGGTTCGGTGGAATGGGGATCATCGTACTTGCTGTGGCAATTCTGCCTGTACTAGGCATTGGTGGCATGCAGCTGTACCGCGCGGAGATTCCAGGTCCAGTCAAAGACAGTAAGATGACGCCTAGGATTGCTGAAACCGCAAAAGCGCTGTGGTACATCTATTTGAGCTTAACGATTGCGTGTGCCTTGGCATTCTGGTTAGCGGGCATGACGCCGTTTGACGCGATAGGTCATAGTTTTTCCACTATCGCAATTGGTGGTTTTTCAACGCATGACGCCAGCATGGGCTACTTTGATAGCTACGCGATTAACATGATTACCGTGGTGTTCTTACTCATTTCTGCGTGTAACTATTCTTTGCACTTTGCTGCGTTTGCATCCGGTGGTGTTCATCCTAAATACTATTGGAAAGATCCAGAGTTCCGAGCTTTTATCTTCATTCAGGCACTGTTATTTGTAGTGTGCTTTCTGATTCTGCTTAATCATCACTCTTATAACTCTGTCTATGATGCTTTTGATCAGGCGTTATTTCAGACCGTTTCAATTTCTACTACGGCTGGTTTTACGACCACAGGGTTCTCCGAGTGGCCGCTTTTCTTACCCGTACTTTTGCTATTTTCTTCCTTTATCGGAGGCTGTGCCGGTTCAACGGGGGGAGGGATGAAAGTTATTCGTATTTTATTACTCACTTTGCAAGGTGCGCGCGAGCTAAAACGTTTGGTACATCCAAGAGCGGTTTACACGATCAAAGTAGGTGGAACTGCACTCTCTCAACGTGTAGTCGATGCTGTATGGGGGTTCTTTTCTGCTTACGCTTTGGTGTTTGTGGTATGCATGCTGGGACTAATCGCGACAGGTATGGATGAGTTAAGTGCCTTTTCTGCAGTGGCAGCTACGCTCAATAACCTTGGCCCAGGTTTAGGAGAAGTGGCATTGCATTTCGGTGATGTTAACGATAAAGCCAAATGGGTATTAATTGTCTCTATGCTGTTTGGGCGTCTTGAAATATTCACTTTACTGATTCTACTTACTCCGACATTTTGGCGCAGTTAAGGAGCTTTTGTGACCAAAGCACTATTTCTTTATTCTTCCCGTGAAGGGCAAACCAAAAAGATCCTTCGTTACATAGAGCAAGAGCTTTCACAATTTGATGTGGAAACGCTGGATTTACACAGCGCTGAAAACATTAATTTTGAATTGTATGACAAGGTTTTGATTGGCGCATCAATCCGATATGGTCATTTAAATAAGCGGCTTTATCAGTTTATAGAGCAATATAGGCAAGAGTTAGAGTCGAGTAAGGTTGCTTTCTTTTGCGTTAATTTGACCGCGAGAAAAGAAGACCAAGGGAAAGATACTCCTGAAGGTAGCGCATATATTCGCAAATTTTTGATCAAGTCTCCTTGGAAGCCGGAGTTAATAGGTGTGTTTGCAGGTGCTCTCTATTACCCTCGTTATAACTGGTTCGATAAAATGATGATTAAGTTCATTATGAATATGACTGGAGGAGAGACGGATACCAGCAAGGAAGTCGAATACACCAATTGGGAAAAAGTCACATTATTTGCTCAAAAGTTTAGTAATTTGTGAATATAAAGGTGAAATTTGGTCATTAGAGGTTAAGGTTTCACCGAAAGGTAAAAAAACACAGAAAAATCGAGAAAAAGAGTTGCCAATATAATCTCTATCTCTATAATGCCCCTCGCTGACACGGGAACGCTTCGAAGCTGATGTTTCGAAACCATAAAGCCCAGTTAGCAAGGTCAATTAGCCAAGTGGAAACGCTTGAAAATAAGTTTGAAAAAAGTGGTTGACACTAAGCTTTATCTCGCTAAAATGGCCGTCCGTTTTGAGTAAGACTTAAAACGAAAGCTCTTTAACAATATAAACCTATCAATCTGTGTGGGCACTCGTTGATGATAATCCAATTAGAAGCTTCGGCTTCAAATTAGGTTTCAATGATACGAAGTGACCATTGAATCTTCGGATTCAGCACAGTCAATTCAAACATTACGTTATGTA
>NZ_JAKEUV010000011.1:0-122553 GCF_022398095.1 Vibrio sp. Isolate23 | reverse complement strand
GTTGTTCGAGACTAGAACGTTGATAGGCAGGGTGTGTAAGCGTTGTGAGGCGTTGAGCTAACCTGTACTAATTGCCCGTGAGGCTTAACCATACAACACCCAAAGGGTTTTGATGGACTCAAAGCAAGAACGAATTGAATGTGTAAACASAGAACTTAAAACAGCTTTCCGAATTAAGAATTTGCTTGGCGACCATAGCGTTGTGGACCCACCTGACTCCATGCCGAACTCAGAAGTGAAACGCAATAGCRCCGATGGTAGTGTGGGGCTTCCCCATGCGAGAGTAGGACATCGCCAGGCTTTACATTTAGACTTAGAGTCTAACCAGTGCGGAGCGGTAGTTCAGTTGGTTAGAATACCGGCCTGTCACGCCGGGGGTCGCGGGTTCGAGTCCCGTCCGCTCCGCCACTTATTNGGGCTTCCCCATGTGAGAGTAGGACATCGCCAGGCTTTACATTTAGACTTAGAGTCTAACCAGTGCGGAGCGGTAGTTCAGTTGGTTAGAATACCGGCCTGTCACGCCGGGGGTCGCGGGTTCGAGTCCCGTCCGCTCCGCCACTTATTTCGAAGCCTCGCTTATAGCGAGGTTTTTTCGAATCTAAAATCTGAAAAGATTCTACAGTGGTGTAGCTCTAATTCGAAAGAATAAAGAGCAGCGGATTCCCCAGATACCTTGTGATAGGGCGTGTTGGGAGTTCGAATTCATTCAAACCTGATTGTAGAAAATTTAGGGGTGTAGCTCCAATTGGCAGAGCAGCGGATTCCAAATCCGCGTGTTGGGAGTTCGAATCTCTCCACCCCTGCCATATTTAAGGCTCTAGTCGAAAGACTAGAGCCTTTTTCATTCCAATCATGAATGTCTAATCTGTAGAGCCGTAACTCGCCCGAGATAACACAATAGCCAAAGACATTGGCCATTATTTTCTTTCTTATTGTCATTTATCCAGTGATATTAAGTGCCATTAAAATTACTTTTCTAGTGAGTATTATTCTTAATTGTTTGTTACATTTTGCTAATGAACCAATAAAAGTTATCAGAATATGGAAATTTCTCGTCGTCGCTTCTTGCAATCCTCACTCGCTATTTCTGCGCTTAGTGTACTTCCTGCTTGTTCAATGAACCGGTCTACTGATTCGCAAGGCCTTTATGTCTACGATATTACGGCTGAGCCTGCTACTGCAGAATTAGTGCCTGGCTATCAAACCCAAGTGCTTGGATTCAATGGACAGATTCCAGCCCCTACGATTCGCTGCCGCCAAGGCGAGCCAGTTACTATAAGATTCACTAACAAACTATCAGAGCCGACTACTATCCACTGGCATGGACTGAGAATCCCTATTGAGATGGATGGCGTCCCATTCCTTAGCCAGCCACCTATCATGCCAGGTGAGACATTTAGCTATGAATTTACACCACCTGATGCCGGCACCTTCTGGTATCACCCCCATATGAACAGTGTGAAGCAACTTGGAATGGGATTGGTAGGATTGATCATTGTTGAAGAGAGCCAGCCTGTTATCTTTGATGAAGAGCATGAATTGATGCTTAAACACTGGCACCTTGATAAACAAGGTAAGTGGAAAGATTTAATGATCCCGCGCCTTAGCGCACGGATGGGAACGCCTGGTGAATGGAGCAGTGTTAATGGCGTGCACGAGCCAATCTACCAACTCAAAGAGAGAGCCATCACACGGTTACGAATCGCTAACGTAGATAACACCATCACTTACCCCATTTCAGTTGATGGTGCAGACGCTTGGGTTATTGCTATCGATGGTAACCCGGTAAAAACGCCCTACAAGCTCTCTCAACACAAGATCGGACCGGGTATGAGGGTTGATGTCGGTTTTATCGCTCCTCAAGCTGGAACACGCGTTTATGTCCGTCAAATGAAGGGGCGTTTCCCATTCCCTCTGTGTGAATTCGATGTTGTTAAATCTTCTTTGCCTGAGTATCAGGAACTACCTAAGTTACCATTGAATCCAGTGCCTCAGCTTGATTTGGCTAATGCTGAAGAAATTGACTTTGTTTTTGAGTGGGAAGGTGCGGTCACTCCAACGAGTAAAGATGGTAAAGCTATGCCCAAATTCTGGTTAACCAATAAACGGTCATGGGAAGGAATGAGCAAAAATAATATTCCAGAACCTTTGGCAACACTTGAATTGGGGAAGACTTATATTTTTGACTTAAAGAACGTCACCCAGTATCACCACCCGATCCATATCCATGGTCATACATTTACTGTGCTGGAAATGAATGGAAAGAAAGTAACAGAACCTTTTCATACTGACACGGTATTGTTAGGTAAAAATGGCCGTGCGAAGGCTGCATTTGTTGCTGATAATCCAGGACGATGGATGTATCACTGCCACGTCATTGAACATATGAAAACCGGATTAATGGGTTACATCGAAGTAAAGTGACTCCTGTAACTTTTAAAATTTCAAAATTATTTTGGGATAATATAGTGCGATTTTGATTCGAAAAAATCCTTATTCCAGATACAATACGGCAGAAATTGACAGGAGGTGCCATGGGACAACTTTCGATTCTCGGTTTTATCGCTTTGGGTGGTGCCTTTGGTGCGTGTTCTCGGTATTTAATTTCCGAACTGTGTGTTGTTTTACTTGGGCGTGGTTTTCCCTATGGGACATTAACAGTGAATGTCGTAGGGTCGTTTATCATGGGCTTATTGGTTGCCGCATTTGAAAATGAAATGTTGGCCACCGAACCTTGGCGACAAATCGTTGGCTTAGGCTTTCTTGGGGCTCTGACGACCTTTTCGACTTTTTCCATGGATAATGTCTTACTCATGCAGCAAGGTGCATTTTTTAAGATGGGTCTCAACGTACTATTAAACGTTATACTTAGTATCTCAGCGGCTTGGATTGGCTTTCAAATACTGATTAAGAGCTAATTTTTGGGTAAAGTTTCGCTAATATTCTTCTACACGGCTTGGTTTAACCAGGCCGTTTTTATATACTGATTTTACTTGTCGGAGTGCCATAAGGCTGAGACCGTTAATTCGGGATCCGTTGAACCTGATCAGATTAGTATCTGCGAAGGGAACAGGAGAAGAGATCACTGTATTTTCGCACCTGTGATCTATCTACATTCAAGTAATACATTTCTTTATTACTTTGATACCTCTTGTCGCATCTATCCGCCAAGCATTTTTATCCAAAATCTTTTTATCTAGAATAACAAAGCAAGGAAAAATGCTATGTCGAGTCGCAAGCAAGCGAGACTGGAAGCAAAACAGTTTATTGATTCTCTCTCGGTACAACCATACCCCAATTCACGCAAGGTATACGTACAAGGGTCACGCCCAGATATTCGTGTGCCTATGCGCGAAATCACTCTAGCTGATAGCCTTATTGGTGGCACAAAAGAAGAACCGATTTTCGAGCCTAATGAGCCTATCAGGGTTTATGACACTTCAGGAGTCTATACCGATCCTACTCATATCATAGACCTGTACAGTGGTTTACCTAAGCTGAGAGAGAAGTGGATAGAAGAGCGCAATGATACAGAAGTGCTCGATGATGTGAGTTCAATGTACACCAAGCAACGGCTGGAAGATGAAACGCTCGATGAGCTTCGTTATGGCAACCTGCCACGCATCCGTCGTGCTAAAGGTGGCCAATGTGTTACTCAGCTGCATTATGCACGTAAAGGCATTATTACACCTGAAATGGAGTATATTGCGTTACGTGAAAATATGGGTCGTGCAAAGTACCGAGATCAGGTTCTGAATCAGCAGCACTCAGGGCAAAGCTTTGGGGCTAATCTTCCAGACGAAATCAGCGCTGAATTTGTACGCAGAGAGGTCGCTGAAGGTCGCGCTATTATCCCTTCAAACATCAATCACCCAGAATCTGAGCCTATGATCATTGGCCGTAACTTTCTAGTGAAGGTAAACGCCAATATTGGTAACTCCTCTGTGACCTCCTCAATTGAGGAAGAAGTTGAAAAGCTGGTTTGGTCGACACGTTGGGGTGGCGATACAGTGATGGATCTGTCTACTGGTCGCAATATTCACGAAACTCGCGAATGGATTTTGCGTAATAGCCCAGTCCCAATTGGCACTGTACCAATGTACCAAGCATTGGAGAAAGTGAACGGCGTTGCCGAAAACCTCAATTGGGAGGTAATGCGCGATACCTTAATTGAACAAGCCGAGCAGGGCGTTGATTACTTTACTATCCACGCAGGTTTACTCCTTCGCTATGTCCCTATGACAGCCAAGCGCGTTACAGGTATTGTCTCACGCGGTGGCTCTATCATTGCTAAATGGTGTTTGGCTCATCATCAAGAAAGTTTCCTCTATACCAATTTCCGCGAGATCTGTGAAATCTGTGCTAAGTATGACGTGGCACTATCGCTTGGTGATGGTTTGCGTCCTGGATCAATTGCAGATGCTAATGATGAAGCCCAGTTTGCAGAATTGCGCACGCTTGGAGAACTTACAAAGATCGCATGGGAGTATGATGTTCAGGTGATCATTGAAGGCCCTGGGCATGTGCCAATGCATATGATTAAAGAGAACATGGAAGAGCAGCTAGAGCATTGCCATGAAGCGCCTTTCTATACGCTCGGCCCTCTCACGACAGACATTGCTCCCGGCTACGACCATATTACGTCGGGTATAGGTGCTGCAATGATTGGTTGGTATGGCTGTGCAATGCTGTGTTATGTGACTCCAAAAGAACATCTAGGCTTGCCTAACAAAGAAGATGTAAAGACAGGACTGATCACTTATAAACTTGCCGCTCACGCTGCCGATTTAGCGAAAGGGCATCCAGGTGCTCAGATTCGTGATAATGCCTTATCTAAGGCTCGATTTGAATTTCGTTGGGAAGATCAGTTCAATCTTGCGCTTGACCCTGATACTGCCCGTGCACTCCATGATGAAACCTTGCCCCAGGAGTCGGGTAAAGTTGCCCATTTCTGCTCTATGTGTGGCCCGAAATTCTGCTCAATGAAGATCTCTCAGGAAGTTCGAGAATACGCAAAAGATATTGATCAAGTCGCAGCGGACCAAGCCATCTCAATCAAATTGCTTGATGACCCATTGGAAGGCATGCGTCAAAAGTCTAAAGAGTTTAGAGAGACTGGCTCTGAGCTTTATCACCCTGCAGTAACTTCGGTCACGGAGGGATAACGGTGAAAATCCTTATTCCAGCTATGATGGATACACTCCATCACGAGGTGGGGTTGTGTCTGCGGCTGGCCAAGAAGCAAGGGTTTGAAATCGATAAGTTTGAGTTGGGCATTAGCCCTGCTCAAACTATTCAGATCACTCAAGGCGAAAGCACGATTGCTCTGGGAGCTGATTTAATCAGTTCTTCTCCGGTTGGCAATTTAGATTACTACCTCATCTACTACTCACAACTGTCTCTTACAGAGTATGTGCCTTCCAAGTTTCCAGTGCACGTTTATCTCAATATTGCAGAGAAAGAACAATCAATAGATATTTGGGCTAATTTGCATGGCCATGGTAGCAATGCGCTGGCAAGCTCGGATCATATTCCCGATACCGAAGAAATACATCACTTATCTTGGGTTATTGTTCTACTTTCATTGCAATTCACGATTGAAGATGCATTGACCCTTTCTCGGGCAATGATAAATGTTTCACGTGAAACATGGCCCGAATGTATCGAAGATTTTCCTATTCCGCTTATTGAGGATATTAGCCCCGGTACTCAAACTGATAGTGGGACTAAAAGGAAGCAACTCTTATTTCCTACTGTGTGTAAATCTGCGATGGCGTTATACCCGGTAGTTAATAGCGCGGATTGGGTCGAGAAACTCTTGAAGATGGGGGTTAAGACGGTACAACTGCGTATTAAGGACTCGCAACAACTCGATTTAGAGCAACAGATTGTTCGATCAATCGAGCTAGGCCGCCAGTATGATGCACAAGTGTTTATCAATGATCACTGGCAGTTAGCAATTGAGCATCAAGCCTTCGGTGTCCATCTAGGACAAGAAGACTTAGCGAAGCTTGACCTTGAAGTGTTAGCAGAAGCCAATATCTGCTTAGGCCTGTCTACACATGGTTATTTTGAGTTGCTAAGAGTTGCACAGTTCAATCCAAGCTATTTAGCTTTGGGTCACATCTTTCCAACAAAAACCAAGCAATTGATGTCCAGCCCACAAGGTTTGGTCCGCTTAGCCCTATATCAGAAATTGGTTAACTCTATGTCCGCTAATGGAATCGCTGTGATACCAACCGTTGCGATCGGAGGGATTAACACTGCAAACGCCAAATCAGTGTGGGACTGTGGTGTGACAAGTTTGGCACTGATTAGTGCCATTACCAACGCGCCTTCATGTGAGCATGCTGTTCAATTCTTCAGAGGGCTAATGGAGGAGTCCTCAACGTGCTAACAGACCAAGAGTTTTTACGTTATCACAGACAGGTGTCATTACCTGAGATTGGTGAAGATGGTCAATACAAATTGAATCGAGCCCATGCCCTAGTCATTGGCTGTGGTGGCTTGGGAAGTGCGGCAGGATTATATCTAGCTGCGGCTGGTGTTGGAAAAATAGTGCTTGTTGATGATGACAAGGTAGATAGTACTAATTTGCAACGTCAGATCGTTTATCGAGAGGCTAACCTCGGTGAGGAAAAGACGAAGGCAATACAAGACCAGTTGAGTACCCTAAACTCGGGCATCAGCTTGCGCACGATCTCTCAACGGCTTTCAGAGTCTCAGCTCGCTCTAGAAGTTATGCTGGCCGATGTTGTTTTAGATTGTACGGACAATCTTGAAACGCGCCAATTAGTCAATTCAGTGTGCTTCGAACAGAGCAAGCCACTTATCTCTGCCGCAGCCGTGGGCTGGCAAGGCCAGTTTGCTGTATTTGATTATTCGCAAAAAGAGCGCAGCAAGATGGGGTGCTATCGCTGTCTTTATCCTTTTGATGAACTAAAACAACCTAAAAAGTGCAGCGATAGTGGCGTTGTTGGTCCTGTTGTAGGCACATTGGGAAACTACCAAGCACTGGCTGCGATACAAAGGCTGGCAATGGGAAGGTTCAGCTTTCTTCCGAGTCAACTCCATCTATTCAACGGATTAACTCTCGAATGGCAAGTGATGACTATTGCCCGTGATAAACATTGCGCTGTTTGCAGAGGTTAAGCGCTATAACCGATTAATAAAGAAGCGAAATGATGAGTGAAATACAAATCATAGTAAATGAACGGCCTCATAATGTGAGTGCGGGGTCGGACTTAGAGAGCATTATTAAGCAATTTTCATTGCCAGAAATCGGCTGTGTGTTTGCTATTAACAATACGGTTGTGCCTCGTAGCGAGTGGCGCACAACATGTCTGAGTGAAGGAGATACCATTTCACTTTTTCAGGCCATCGCCGGGGGATAATAGTCATGCTGAAGATCGCAGACAAAGAATTTAGTTCAAGATTGTTTACGGGTACAGGAAAGTTTGCCAGCAAGTATTTAATGGGAAACGCAATAAAGGCGTCTGGTTCTCAATTAGCTACAATGGCACTTAAGCGAGTAGATGTGCATGATCACCAAGATGATATCCTACAGCCTTTGCTCCAATCAGGAGTGAATTTATTGCCTAATACTTCGGGGGCGAAAAATGCGAAAGATGCAGTTTTCGCAGCGCATTTAGCCAGAGAGGCGCTAGAAACGAACTGGTTAAAGCTCGAAATTCATCCTGATCCAAAATATCTAATGCCAGATCCCATTGAAACATTATTAGCAGCCGAGCAACTAGTGAAAGACGGATTTACGGTTTTGCCATATTGCCATGCGGACCCAGTTCTGTGTAAGAGATTGGAGGAAGTGGGATGTGCTGCAGTGATGCCACTGGGAGCACCGATTGGTTCGAATAAAGGGATTGTTTCCCATGATTTTCTTGAGATCATTATTGACCAAGCTAATGTGCCGGTTGTAGTGGATGCGGGAATTGGCGCGCCTTCACATGCAGCAAGAGCAATGGAAATGGGAGCGGATGCCGTACTTGTAAACACAGCAATAGCTGCGGCCTCTGATCCAATATCAATGGCAACGGCATTTAAGATGGCCGTTGAGTCTGGCCGATTAGCCTATGAAGCTGGCTTGGCTGGGCAAGTCTCTCATGCTGTTGCATCGAGCCCTTTGACGTCATTTCTTGATGATCTCTAATATGAGTAGGTGTGAGAATGACTTTTACCGACCAATTTAACAGGCTAAATTGGGATGACATTTCGATGTCGATATACGCCAAAACCGCGCAAGATGTTGAGCGAGCATTAGCTAAGCCAAAGCGTGATCTAGAAGACTTTAAGGCACTCATTTCACCTGCTGCAGAGCCTTACATAGAAGCAATGGCCAAGCAGTCTTATGCTTTAACTAGACAGCGCTTTGGCAATACGCTTTCGTTATATATTCCTCTTTACTTGTCGAATCTGTGTGCTAATGCTTGTACTTATTGCGGTTTTTCAATGGAAAATCGCATCAAACGTCGAACCCTGAATCAAGAAGAAGTCAGAGCTGAAATGAATGCCATTAAACAGATGAAGTTTGATAGCATATTATTAGTGACAGGTGAGCATGAAACTAAAGTGGGGATGAAGTACTTCCGTGAGATGTTGCCTATCATCAAACAGAAATTTAACTACTTAGCGATGGAAGTGCAGCCGCTTGAACAAGACCAGTACGCAGAACTCAAATCATTAGGTCTGGATGCTGTCATGGTGTATCAGGAAACTTATCACCCTTTGACGTATGCGGAACATCATCTTCGAGGCAACAAAACGGATTTTGAATATCGCTTAGAAACTCCGGATCGGTTAGCAAAAGCTGGCATAGACAAAATAGGTATTGGCGCATTGATCGGCTTGGAGGAGTGGAGAACTGACTGCTTCTATGTTGCTGCTCACCTTGATTATTTAGAGCGTACATACTGGCAAACGCGTTATTCAATTTCGTTTCCAAGATTAAGACCATGCGCGGGGGCATTGCAACCTAAATCGGAGATGAGTGACAAGCAGTTAGTGCAATTGATTTGCGCATATCGATTACTCAATCCTGAAGTAGAACTCTCTCTATCGACACGTGAATCAGCACACTTTAGAGATAATGTTTTGCCACTGGGTATTACGTCAATGTCTGCAGCATCAAAAACACAACCAGGTGGCTACGCATCAGAAGAAACTGAATTGGAGCAGTTCGAGATCAGTGATGAGAGAAGTGCAAGCTCGGTTGAAGCGATGATTCGCGCCAAAGGCTTTGATCCAGTATGGAGGGATTGGCACTCAGTCTATTCCGGCTGAAGTGCTTAAAGTGTTTCACGTGGAACATTAGTGATACGCTTAAACCTAAAGCTCTCCATTGGAGAGCTTTAGTTCAAGAATCGATTGCTAATAGTAATCAGTAGTGCAGTGGTTGGGTTGCTTTTTCTAACCACACCTTTACATCCCCTTCGACTAAGGGGCTAATATCATGCCAAACTTTTTGGTGGTAATCATTTAACCATGCCAGCTCAGGCTTAGTTAGCATATTAACATCAATATTTCTTGCATCGATCGGACAACGAGTTAGAGACTCGAACGAAAGAACTGGAAAGTCACCATTGGTTTCAGTCTCAACCACTAGCTCTAGGTTTTCAATACGAATTCCAAAGGCATCCGCGCGGTAATAGCCTGGCTCGTTTGAAAGCACCATCCCTTCGACTAAAGGAACATCAATCTGTCGCTTCGATATACTAGCAGGTCCTTCATGAACATTTAGGAAGTGGCCAACACCATGGCCTGTGCCGTGGTCATAATCATAGCCTTCTGCCCACAAATGCTGGCGTGCTAATGTGTCAATCTGATAACCACGTGTGCCTTTCGGGAAACGGGCACGAGCAACACCAATATGGCCTTTCAGAGCAAGCGTGAATTGCTTAATCATTTCGTCACTTGGTTGACCAATAGCAATAGTACGCGTGATATCCGTTGTACCATCCAAATACTGACCGCCAGAGTCGACTAGATAAAGTGTATTGAGTTCTAGCTTACCAGGTTCAGGTTGATTCTCATGATTATAGTGGCACATGGCTGCATTACTACCCGCAGCAGAAATGGTGTCGAAACTCAGATCCATTAGAGTTGGGTCTTGCTTGCGGAAAGACTCTAATTTATCGGAGAGCGTTGCTTCATCATGCAAGTTGCCCGCAGCTACTTGTGCATCTAACCAACACAAGAACTTACTCATCGCAACACCGTCTCGAATATGACAGGCTTTCATACCTGCAACTTCAGTCTCATTCTTCGCAGCTTTAGGCATCAAGCAAGGATCTGCCGCACCAACTACATGAGCGCCGCTGTTTTGCAGAATTAATTTGAACCATGCATTACTGGTCGTTGGGTCGAGCAATACTCTCTTGCCCGCCAATGATTCAAGTCGTGCTTGGAGTGTCTCTGGATGATGAACACTAACTCCTTGTCCGACATGCTGTTCAAAGCCGTTAGGCAGGCGAGCTGGGTCAAGGAAGTATTCCAGTGTTGAATCTGTATGTAAGAGCACATGTGATAAAAGAACCGGTAATCGAGAAACATCTAAACCGCGTACGTTGAGTAGCCAGCAAACGGAATCTAGTGCTGTGATCACGGCACTATCAGCGCCTGATTGCGCGACCAATTGACTGATCTCCTGACGCTTAGATTGGCAAGATTGACCAACCGCTTCCGTTGGCATTAAACGAACGTCTGAAACCACAGGTTTCGGCCGGTCATGCCACAGCTCGTCAATAGGATTGCTGGAGAGTACTTTGAGCTGCAATACGTCTGCAAGCTTTGTCTGCGCCATGGATAGCCAAGCTGAGTTGTGCATTCGCGGATCTATCGCCACAACTTGCCCCAGGGAAAGCTGGTCTTTAACCCAATCTAGAGCTGGTTCTTCAATTAAATGGCAATACTCAAATAAGTCTGCAGGGACTTCTTTGGTCACCTGAACCGTATAACGACCATCAACAAACATCGCTGCTTTGCTCTGAGTGATAACCGCGGCACCGGCTGAACCAGTGAAACCGGTTAACCAATGCAGACGTTCATTATGAGCGGGTACATATTCGCCTAAGTATTCATCTTCATGGGGTATTAGCAACGCATCAATATCGTGCTGAACCAGCCATTCGCGAATGGCTGCCAAACGTTGTTCAGTAGTGGTAAGCATCTATTAATCCTTCATCATTTATTCACGCGTCCTTTCTATAAAGCGGACGATGTGGCAATAAGCTACTCCTTTTACCGTCAGCCTGCAAATCATCTCAATGCGGTAGTTTTTTCTCTGATTATTCTACGTAACCAAGACAAAGCAGGGTCATTTTCTCGGTCTCTATGCCAGAACAAGGTATACGCCATTGGCGGAAACTCTAAAGGCAGCGGTAAGACGGTCAGACCAAGTTGTTTAGACGATAGCTTCACAAAGTGACTCGGGGCGGTAAAGATAAAGTCCGTATAGGAACAAAGGCTGGCTGCACTGTTAAAGTCAGGTACTGTGATGGCAATATCCCGCTCTTTACCAATGTCTGCCAAGCGATAATCCAGTAGCCAGCGATCATTACCATCACAACGAACCTGAACATGGCGTTGTTCGAGGTAAGCTTCTAGGTTCCAGTATCCAGAGAGAATTGGATGATTATGGCGCAATAAGCACATCTGGTTATCTCTGTATATTTCCTGCTCGCAAATATCGTTAGGTGGAAGCATAGTGAGTTTTGCATCGTTAATATCTATGTCTTTACCTGTTATACCGAGATCAATGTCGCCGCGTTGGATCTGACGAAAGGTTTGATCGGCCCATGAATGGGTACTGATGGTCACTCCTGGCGCCCGCTTAAAAATTTCCGGTAGAAAATGAGGAAGAATTAATGGGTAAACACTTTCCACGGCGGCAATCTGAAACTTATGGTCACTCGAGTCTGGCGAGAATTGTTCAGGCTGAGTAATTTGTTCTAGGTGATGGATCAAGCTATCCAGTTTTGGTTTGAGGAACAGTGTTTTTGGGGTTGGCTTTAAGCCATGAGCGTGGCGAACAAACAGAGGATCGTCGAATTGATTACGCAGTTTTGCGAGGTTCTTGCTCACAGCCGACTGACTGAGGCATAGGCGATGTGAAGCGCGAGTCACGTTTAACTCTTCTGAGAGTACTTTCAAGCATACAAGAAGGTTAAGGTCGAGGCGGGCAAGTTTTTCTATGTTCATATGAAATTCCTATGTGGAATATCTTTAATGATTATGTGTCATTGGATGTCATAACTAGACTAGCTTACACTGCAAACAATTTCATCAATTCTTGTCGGGAGTCTTCTTCGTGCCAACCGCTCATCAACAAAATCACGGTAAAATGCAAATGGTGCTACTCACTTTGCTAGTACTGTTTAGTCCTTTGGCAATTGATATCTATTTGCCAGCCTTACCGCTGATTTCTCAAGCGTTTCACGTGGAACACACACTGGCTCAAGATACGATTACATGGTTTTTGTTCGCTATGGGTGTAGGTCAATTATTTGCAGGCCCACTGGCAGACATGGTAGGACGTCGAACTGTTGCATTAGGTGGAATTAGTATCTATGCGTTGAGTGCCTTATTGGCGTGGGGCGCTCAGACGATTGAGTGGATGCTAATCGCGAGGCTGCTACAAGGCTTAGGTGCGTGCGCGACATCGGTAGCAGCCTTTGCAACAGTTCGCGATATTTTTGGGCCACAAAAAAGTGGCAAAATGATCAGCTACTTGAATGGTGCCATTTGCTTTATTCCAGCGTTAGCGCCAATTCTTGGTAGCTGGCTAACTCAGCAATTTGGTTGGCGTTCTAACTTCTCGTTTATGGCTGGGTTTGCCTTGACCGTGTTGGTTGTGATGTTCATGAAAATGAAGGAAACCAACCCTGCGCCAAGTAAAGAACCAGTTTTTCGTCCTAGTCGCTATATGGCGGTACTCAAAACACCTTCGTTTATCTTTCATGCTTCGCTGTGTATGCTCGCGATGGCCGTGATTCTTGCTTACGTAACATCAGCGCCAGTGGTGTTGATGGAGAACCTGGGTCTGAGCATGAACGAGTTTACTCTGTGGTTTGGTATCAACGCCGTGATTAACATTGCGGCTTGTATGACCGCGCCTAAATTTATGGATAAGTATGGTACGCATAAAGCGCTAGTTGTAGGAATCATGACCCTTGGTCTAGCTGGTATTGTGATGCTAGCGATGGCTAAAACACCGACGGCCATGGCTTTTATGTTGCCGATTTTTATGTCTTCGGTCGGATTCGCATGGGTGCTAGGCGCTGCGGCAGGAAAAGCTCTCGCGCCATTCGGTGACAAAGCCGGTACTGCGGCTGCTTTACTTGGCTTGTTCCAGATGAGTGGTTCTGGCCTTGTTGTCGGGACCGTGCAACGACTTGGAATGGAACCACAAGTAATGATAGCGGTGCAGATGTTCATCATTGTTCCAGGGATTTTTGTATTGATGAGTAAAGCAGGAAAAAAATGGCATGCTGCCATAGCGTAAGTTTGTCTAATTGCTTTGAACGACTAAGAAAACATTGTATATTTGATCCTCACTTCTAATAACTAATGTGGATATTAAACCTCGATGTCGATGACAACTTATGAAATGGCTCGTGTACTGGAACAACTAGAAGATGCTCCGGAAAAAGTGATGTTTGGAAAACTATTGAACGAGCTGGGTAACCAAAGTGGAGAGCGTATTCGCAGTGCAGCGAAGCAAGTGCCACTTCATATGTTGCGTGATATTGTGTATCAGTTTCAACAGGTAGTGGAAGACCGTAAAGGGGAAGAGGTTGCTTCGATTGCAAAAACGATTGCCGAACAAGGCATTTCTGCCGAAGAACTCAAAAAGTACCTAGAATCCAAATAGCATAAAGAAGGCCTGCATTATGTAGGCCTTCTTGCTTATGGATTAACGTTACGGTTGATGGGGTTCTGGAGAGAAATCAAAGTCTCTGTTGATTGAACTTCATCGATGGCCTGAAGTTTATCTATCAGAACAAATTGGAGCTCTTCAATTGAGCGACACATCAGTTTAACGAAGATATTATAGGCTCCAGTGGTGTAATAGGCTTCAACCACTTCCTCCAATGCATTTAGCTTCTCAAGTGCCGAATGGTAGTCACGAGCAGCATTAAGGTTGATGCCGATAAAGCAACAGACATCGTAACCCAACTTTTTGGTATCAACGATCACCTCAGTGCCTTGAATGATGTCGGCCGCTTTCATCTTCTCGATACGAACATGGATAGTGGCTGGGCTGACCTCGAATTGTTTCGCCATCTCCGCGTAGGCAGTTTTGGCATTTTCCATCAGTGTTTTTAAGATCGCACGGTCAAGGTCATCGAGCTTGGTATGGTGAGCTTGCATCTTTATCCCTATTTAAAACGCTATGTCCTTAGTTCAAAATATCAACAAGAGTGATACTATTAAACTAATTGCTAACTTCATCTGAGAGCTATTTTAGTGCGCTTTTGCCTGATTCTTCTAGCTGTATTTTGTGCGGCGCTCCCTTATGCTCACGCCAAAGACAAAGATGTACTGATTGTTCACTCTTATCACCAAGGCTTTTTTTGGACTGATGCATTTCAGCGTGGTCTTGAGGATGTGTTGAGAGGAGAAGATATTGCCACGCGCGTGGTGTACCTCGACTCAAAACGATTACAAAATCCAGCCTACTTAGAACAGCTCTATAAGCTTTACCAAACCAAGTTTTCTCAGGAAATCTTCACAGCTATTGTAGTGAGTGATAACAATGCACTTAACCTAATGCAACGCCTGGCCCCCGAGCTTGGTGATACGCCTGTGGTATTTGGTGGCATCAACCACTATAGACCACAAATGCATTCACAACTAAGAGCAACGGGAGTAATAGAAGATATTGATATCTATAGTAATGTTGCCTTGATTGAACGTATACAGCCGCAAGTGGAAAAGATTTATGTTGTCAGTGACTACTCTGTCACAGGTCAAGCGGTTAGGCGACAGGTTGAACATTTCCTGACCCTCAATAGTGAATATCAGCCAATGGTTGAGCTACTAGTACCGGAAAGCTACCAGCAGCTGATAGACTTTTCTGCCAGCCTTGACAGCAAAAGTAGCATACTGTTTTGGGTCTATTACCGAGATAAGCAAGGCCGGATAGCCACGAAGCAGGAGTGGAAAAAACTCAGTCGAGAGTCTAATGCTCCGATATATATGGTGCATGACTTAGGGCTTGGCAATGGTGCGGTTGGAGGCGTTATTCTCAATGGCCGAACACAAGGACAGCAAACGGCTAAACAGCTTCTTAAAGTGCTAAAAGCTGACGATCAATCGTTACCTAAAGTTGAAGTGGCGACTCCCGAAATCAAACTGGATTACCAAGCTGTTGTTAAATGGGGGTTGGGCATTGAAGGAGAGGCCGCGACAACCCTATTCAATAAGCCGCTGCCTTTTGCGGTTCGGTATGAGAAAGAGCTGAGAATCATTACTGGGCTGGTTGTCTTGCTGTCGGTGATCATCATTGCCTTGGTTTACTACCTGAGCCGACTTAAGAAAAGCGAATCCTTAGCCAAAGAGAGCCAAACTTTGCTTGAGATGGTCTTTGACCAGAGCTACCACTTTATCGGCCTGTTGGATGCACAGGGGCGGTCAATATCCAGCAACAGTAAGCTGCAAGAACTCCTCTATCATCAGAATTTCAGTGTTGATCGGCCGATTTGGCAACACCAACACTGGGAAGATCATGCGGCAGATAAATTAAAACGCTACTTCAATGATCGACACCAGAAGCAGAATACTCAGTTTGAAGCTGAAATCTGGCACACCGAACAGGGGACCATGGTGCTTGAAATGTCACTCAAGCCTCTACCCGAAATGGGTCAGGGAGCGGAGTATTTATTGGAAGCTCGTGACATCACCTCAAGGAAAATCACAGAGGCACGTCTCTATCAGAGAGAGGCCAACCTTAGTCATTATTACGACCAGCAGCCTGTGATGATGATTACGCTTGATGAGCACAACCGTATTCAGCAGGTAAACCAATTTGCTGAGCAACTGATTGGTTATTCATCAGACAAAGTACTCGGGCACCGGCTAAGAGAGTTCTACCTACATGAAGATGCGGTTATCCCTCGTCAGGTATTGTTACAGCCGAAACAAGCAATGCGTGGCGTTTGGCGGCGAGAAATTGAGTACCGTCATGCCGATGGCAAACCGGTGTGGATCCGTGAAAATATTCGCCCGCTTGTTGAGTCAGGGCACTTGCTGATCGTTGGTGAAGATATTACCGAAACTAAGCAGTTAGCAGAGCAATTAGAGTATCAGGCTCGTCACGACTTGCTGACAGGGACGTTTAACCGGAATCACTTTGAGATGGAGCTGGCAAAGTCATTATTGGAAGTGGAAAGCTATACACGTACTCATGCCATGCTGTATTTGGACCTCGATCAGCTTAAGGTGCTCAATGACACGGCGGGCCATGAGGCCGGAGATACCGCCATCCAGTTCTGCGCTAGTATGCTGGAAGAGGTCTTACCGTATAACGCCATTCTCGCGCGAATGGGGGGGGATGAATTTGCTGTGCTACTCAAAGACTGTACTGAGCGTGATGCTAAAAACGTTGCCAATACGATTATCATGACACTTAGTGAGCAACCTTTTGTTTGGGATGAGATTCGTCTCAACCTGACGTGTTCGATAGGAATTCGTTTGATTGATCATACCGCTGATTCTCCGCAAATGGTTCATGCGCAGGCTGATACAGCTTGTCACGCGGCGAAGGAAGAAGGGCGCAACCGTTTCAATCTTTACTGCCAAGGTGACGCTGATTTGCGCCGTCGTGAACAGGAAATGGAATGTGTCAGTTTGGTTCACAATGCACTGGCGAATCAGCGCATTGAGCTGTTTGCTCAGCAAATATTAGCGCTAAACCAACAAGAGTCGCTGATGCATTTTGAGATCCTGATCCGTATACGTAACGCGGCAGGTGAATACATTTCTCCGGGCATCTTTATGCCTGCCTCTGAGCGCTACAACATTGCTCAGTTGCTTGATAAACAGGTGGTGACTCAAACCTTAGATTGGCTGGCTGCCAATCCCGTGGCGTTGGCGAATCTTGGCATGTGCTCAATCAATCTATCAGGGCACTCGATGGGCAATAAGGAGTTTATTGCTTTCCTACTAGATAAGCTGCAGCACAACCCTGTACCGTGTGAAAAAATCTGTCTTGAAATTACTGAAACGGCGGCAATGAGTAATATGAATCAGGCAATAGATCTGTTTACTCAGTTTAAACAGCTTGGTTGTAAGATAGCGCTCGACGATTTCGGCTCTGGTTTGTCATCATTTGGCTATCTGAAAAAATTGCCAGTCGACATCGTTAAAATTGACGGATTATTTGTCCGAGATATCGATGTCAATGAAGTTGATCACTTGATGGTTCGCTCAATCAATGACCTGGCAAAGCAAATGGGTAAGAAAACCGTTGCCGAGTTTGTTGAAAATAGCCGTATCATCGACCTCTTAGTCGAGTTGGAAGTTGACTACGCTCAGGGATACGTGATTGGCAAACCCAAACCACTTGAAGAGCTGGTCGATGAGCTGCTGACTGACAAGCATAGTGTCAACTAGCAAAATCCATTACACTGGCGCCCGAGAATTTGACCACTCCTATGGAGCCTATCGTGCAGCTACAACTCATTAGTGAAGATCCGAACCGAAATGAGCAACTGAATCAGTTGGCTCAGCGTTGGGGGCTGTCGCATGATCAACAAAGCGCCTTTGCGCTGGTTCTGACTGCGGAACGCTTAGAGCTGCGTAAAGTCGATGAGCCTAAGTTGGGCGCTATCTTCGTCGATTTAGCGGGTGGTGCAGTGGCTCACAGGCGCAAGTTTGGTGGTGGAAAAGGGCAGGCGATTGCAAAAGCTGCCGGTTTAAATAAAGGCGTGACACCCACAGTGCTCGATGGTACGGCGGGGTTGGGCCGTGATGCGTTTGTACTGGCTTCACTAGGTTGTAAAGTACAAATGGTGGAACGTCACCCTGTTGTGGCAGCCTTGTTAGATGATGGATTGGAACGAGCAAAGCAGAACCCAGAAATCGGAGACTGGGTCAGTGAGCGAATGTCTCTGCTTCATGCTTCTAGCCATAACGCCCTAGAATCTCTAGCCAACGACGCAGAGTTTACCAAGCCTGATGTGGTTTACTTAGACCCTATGTACCCACATCCAGAAGGCAAAAAGAAGAGTGCACTGGTCAAAAAGGAAATGCGAGTTTTTCAATCTCTGGTCGGGGCCGATCTGGATGCTGATAAGCTGTTAGAACCTGCGTTAGCCCTTGCGAGTAAAAGGGTGGTGGTTAAGAGACCTGACTACGCAGAGTGGCTGAATGGGCAAAAGCCCGCGATGGCTATTGAGACGAAAAAAAATCGTTTTGACGTTTATGTGAATGCATCAATGACTTAGCACTCAATCGTGTTTTACAGCGTTATTTAGTGCTTGCTTAATCGTCACCATACAGGTATATCATACTAAGAATTATTCGTATTCTTAGCTGGAGTGGTAGCATGGCTAAACGACTTTGTAAGATGAATCGCAAGCAAATTGCTGATGGATTGAATGAAATCCATCGTTTGGTGGTCGCACCTAAGTTCGTCTGTCGTTCTTGTGCTCGTTCTTCAGCAGAGAAAACCTCTTTGTGCAAGCCTGCCGCCATCCCTCCTCAGCAATGCCAGAGCAAACCTATAGAGCAGCAACGCGCCTGTGGTTTACTAGCGGAAGCTTTACCACCTCAAGAGACTCAAGTACCTCACCTTTCTGAAGAGAAGTCCCAAGCGGTGCGCCGCGTTGTGGAGCGAGTTAAAGAGAAAGCGCAGCCTAAGGTGTCTATAGAAGCCAAAACCACTGCCGATGAGCTGACGCTGGACTTATCCGATAAGAAAGCGATTAAGCAGGCTAAGAAAGCGCTTAAGAAACACTACAAGCAGCAGAAGAAGCTATTAAAGCTGGCTAAGAAGCAACACAAACTGCAAAAGCATGAAGCTAAAATCAAGGCTCGTCTCAGTCAAAACCCTGCCTTGAACCTACCACCAGAGATGTTCGAATCGGCATCGACACCCAATATGCATTGATAAAAAACGCTCTCCAACTGGAGAGCGTTTTTGTTTAGCTTGCGGCTTGATAACTCTGGGCGACTTTACGTTTGACCCAGGTTTCATTTATCCATAGCGACAGCATGATGATCGCACCGCCAATTGCTAGGCGGGTGAGGTCAACGTCTCGATTCCAAATCACTATATTTACGATAAGCCCAGCAGGAACCAGCGCATTATTCATCACCGCTAGTGCACCAGCGTTCACCATAGTCGCTCCTTTATTCCAGGCAAAGTAGCCAAAACCAGAAGCAATTAGACCTAGATAAATCAGAATGCCCCACTGCGTGCTGGTGGTTGGCATTTTGTCGATATTACCCATCAGCGCAAACGCCACCAAAGCAACACATAGAGCCCCTAAGTAGAAATAACCAAAAACAGTATGCTGGGGTAA
Source organism: Vibrio sp. Isolate23 (assembly GCF_022398095.1). NCBI lineage: Bacteria > Pseudomonadati > Pseudomonadota > Gammaproteobacteria > Vibrionales > Vibrionaceae > Vibrio > Vibrio sp. Isolate23. The sequence goes on along the minus strand of NZ_JAKEUV010000011.1, from coordinate 103,012 downwards.
ATCAACCGGTTGCTTCTCCATCAGATATTTGTAGCCCACCTGACCGATGGCAAAGCATACGTTAGCACCTTGCACAACGAGGAAGCCGATCAAGAAGTTTTCATTGATACCTGCAAACTTAATGAAGGCCGCGCCCGCCACCGCGATAGCGGCAGTGACGAGATACCAAGGTGAGAATCGACCTTTGAGTAAATCGTAAATCAAGGTGACGTAGATAGGTGTGAATACGGTGAACAGTAGAACTTCCGGTACAGAGAGTAAAAGAAAAGACTGGTAGTAGAAGCAATACATTAAACCAAGCTGGAAACCGCCCACGGTCATCAGCTTAATGATTAGCGATTTATCAACTCCTTTAAACTTAAGGAATGGAATAAACACCAAGCTGGCGAGCGCAACGCGCATTAGCACAGAGAACCAAGAATCAACCTGACCAGCGAGATAAACGCCAATCAGGCTAAACGAGAACGCCCACAACAGGGTGACTGCAGATAGATAACCCATGATTAATACTCATTATCAACAACTGTTCTGCAGTCTATACCAAAAGTCAGCCGCGATCAGTCTTTAAGTGGCACGACCAACATGTCGACCGGAGAGCAATTGATCAGCTGTCGGGTGGAAGACAGCAGTTTGCTCCAAAAGTCCTGATGATGGCCACATACCACTAAATCGATGTTGAACTCTTTGATGGTATCGCACAGCTCATTACCTAGATCACCGCTACCAACTAAGGTGTGCTTGATAGGGTGATTGGCGTGCTCAGCAAAGCTCTGCAGTTGCTGCTGAGAGGCTTCGATAGCCTGATGCTGGGTTTCGGCGAGGTTAATGTCAATCAAGCCGGTATACAGTTCAGCGTAGTTGACATCAATATGAATAAACGAGACATCGGCGCCGAGAGGTTTGGCAAGGGCTACCGCTTTATCTACTAAGATTTTACTGTCTTCAGATAGGTCTACAGCAACTAAAATATGTTGATAACTCATAGTGCTACCTCCATTTAGGTATCTGATTATAGGTTAGCACTAAGGTGAGAACATTTTTGCCGTGGTGATCTCAGATCCACATTCATTCGTCAAAGTGTTATGGTGTGGAAATGATATAGTTCATTGAAGTTCATCGAGTTAATTAGGAGTGATAAATGCTTTCACAGGCAATGGTTGATCAATTGAATGAGCAAATTAATCTCGAATTTTTCTCATCCAATCTATACTTACAAATGAGTGCTTGGTGTGAAGACAACGGTTTTGAAGGTGCTGCTGAATTTTTACGTGCGCATGCCGTAGAAGAAATGGAGCACATGCAAAGACTATTCACTTACGTGAGCGAAACAGGCGCGATGCCAATTCTAGGGGCGATTGATGCTCCAAAACATGAGTTCGGCAGCCTAGGCGACGTCTTCCGTGAAACCTATGAGCATGAGCAGATGATTACTCAAAAAATCAATAAGCTGGCTCATTTAGCGTTTACATCTCAAGATTACTCTACTTTCAACTTCTTGCAGTGGTACGTCGCTGAGCAGCACGAGGAAGAGAAGTTGTTTAAAGGGATTTTAGACAAGCTAGAGTTAGTGGGTGAAGATGGTAAAGCACTGTTCTTCATTGACAAAGACCTAGCGGCTCTAGCGAAAGAAGGTTCATCTTCTATCATGGATGCCCCTGCTGAATAATGTTCAGCTAAAGACTTTCTAGGCAGATCGTCTTTTTCTTCTGGGCTTCGTATAGAAGGTGTAGGGAGGAAAAGATGATCAATGCTGATACTATTCTATTCACGCTGATGCTAGTGACTCTAGTCAATATGGCTAGGTATCTAACTGCGCTGCGTTCTCTTATCTACATCATGCGTGAAGCGCATCCGCTGCTCTATCAGCAAGTCGACGGAAATGGCTTCTTTACCACTCATGGTAATGTCACTAAACAAGTGAGGCTGTTCCATTACCTGAAGAGCAAAGAGTACCACCATCATCACGATGAAGTGTTTACCGGTAAATGTGAGCGAGTGAGAGAGCTCTTTATTCTCTCAACCTCACTGCTTGGAGTGACGCTATTTGCGGCGTTCATCTTATAACGGGTGATTTGGCAAGCGCTGCATTTGCCGTTAGAATAGCGCCGAAACTGGCTAAGGATGTGCTAAACGCACATCCTTTTTTATTGGATTTTGGTTGAGAAAAGGTCATGACGGAAAAGTTTGATGTGGTCGTCATCGGTGCAGGTGCGGCTGGCTTGATGTGTGCTGCAGAAGCAGGTAAGCGTGGGCGAAAAGTGCTTGTGCTGGATCACGCTAAAAAACCGGGCCGAAAAATCCTCATCTCGGGCGGCGGTCGCTGTAATTTCACTAACTACGATGTCTCAGCCAAAAACTACCTATGTCGTAATCCGCACTTCGTGAAATCAGCATTGGCCCAATACACCAACTGGGACTTTATCTCGATGATCTACAAGCATGAAATCGAGTTTGAAGAGCGTGACCATGGCCAGCTGTTCTGTGTCGGGGATTGCGATGCGAAAGACATCGTCAAAATGTTGTTGGCAGAGTGTGACTTGCCGACGGTAGAGCAACGCTATCGTCAGGATATTCACCATATTGAAAAAACCAATACGGGCTTTGAGTTGCACGCCAATACCGAGGTGATTGAATGCCAGTCATTGGTGGTGGCGACTGGTGGATTGTCGATGCCAAAACTGGGCGCGACGCCCTTTGGCTACAAAGTCGCAGAGCAGTTTGACTTGCCTGTGTTGCCGACGACGGCGGGCTTGGTGCCATTTACCTTACACAAAGAAGATAAAGAGGGTTTCGCTGAGCTGTCCGGTATCGCGATTCCTGTCGAAATCACCACACAAAGCAATACAACCTTCAAAGAAGCCTTGCTGTTTACTCATCGCGGATTATCTGGACCTTCTGTCCTACAGGTCTCGTCCTACTGGAAGCCAGGCGAAGCGGTAACTGTGAATCTCGTACCGGATGCAGATATTGATACTTTGCTGATCCGCTCTTTGGAAAAGCACCCGAACCAAAGCCTGAAAAATACCTTAGCCAAAGTTTTGCCGAAGCGCTTAGTGGAAGTGCTGATTGAACGTAAAGTGCTGACCGATCTGCCACTCAAGCAGTTTGGCGTTCATCAGCTGAGACAGATTACCCAGCAGCTAGAAAACTGGACCATCGCGCCCAACGGAACAGAAGGCTATCGCACTGCAGAAGTAACGCTAGGTGGCGTTGATACTGATCACTTGTCGTCAAAAACGATGGAATGCAAGGATGTTAAAGGCCTGTATTTCATTGGTGAAGTAATGGATGTGACAGGTTGGCTCGGAGGTTACAACTTCCAGTGGTGCTGGAGCTCAGGTTTTGTTGCTGGCCAGTGGGTATAAATTCTCATTAATAAAAAAACGGAAGAGTAGGGAGCTCTTCCGTTTTTGCGTATTGGCCTATGGGCAAGTTATTTAGCTGGTGTAATGGTCAACTGAGCATCACCGAAGCCAAGTGCCTCAAGTTCTTGTGCATCGAAGTTAGTGGTGACTTCGATATCACCGATTCGTTCACTCACCAGAGCTTCCGCTGAGCGTTTGACGCGGCTGCTTTGCGCTGCAGTACCAATCGGTGTGGCTTGGCCGATTTCGATCGTGCCAGCAAATTGAGATTCGGCGTAGAAATCCCCAGAGACGTAAGAGTAAAACGGACGTAGGCTGGCTCCTGTTGCGTACTGCATGTTACCCAAACCATTCTCGTTGATGGCCCAGCTCCAATCCCACCATTTGACTTCACCAGGAATATAGCGGTGGTCCCATTGATAACGGATATCTGCGGAGTTTTCGCTACCGCGTCCCATCGTAAAGGTGTGTGCTTTGTAAGGGCGGTTGTCAGGATGAGAATGCCACGCGTTGCCACCCCAGCGTAGGAAGCCATTAAATTCGACATCGTAGCTGATATCCGCGCCAAAGCGATACGGATAGGAGATGCTCGAACGGTACAACTCGACACGAATTGGGATTTCAGAATTTGCAGGCACGGTTGGTCTTGCTTGAAGCGTCACCTGCTCGCTGGTGGAGCCACCATTCGTGTTAGCGAAACTTTGATTGGCTTCTAGAGTTATGGTCAGTTTGGTGTCACCGACCAAAGGCCATTTGAAGGTGTTTTCTGTCGATACCTTCTGAGCAAAACCATAGCTGTTGGTTTTAGACCAGTTGGTAGACTCATCCACTTTCAGATCCACTACTACTTGTTGCGGGATATCACTGTTGTTGCGGGCGACTGCCGTCACGGTTTTTACCAACTGACGATCCGACTCAGTCACAGTGCCGTGCCAGAAATCGCTGTCGTTAAGAGTATAGGCAAAGTTATCGACGGTGATTTTGGTTTTCTCATCACAGCGATAGCCACTGCATGAGCCGTCATTATTGCCTTGAATTACCCAGCCGTCACCTTCACGCCTGACATCCATATCTTCGCCGACGTATTGGCTATGGTTACCGCCAACCCAAGCGTATCCGAGATAATGAGCAAGGTAGCTTAATGGACGAACAAAGTTGGAGTGATTAGTTACCAGCTCATACTGAATGTCCAGTTCATCACCTTCTGGGATGGATTTAGAAGGGTAGTTTGGAATTTCAGACAAAGCGTTGTCAGGGTAGCACCAAGTGCTGCTATTGGGGTTATCCTGTTTGATTTGACCATGGTAACCAGAGCCCATTATCACCCAGTTGTCTTTTAGTCCTGCGATTTGCCACTGACCCATGCGAGAAACAATGTAGTCCTTTTGCTCAGAGGCTTCGAATCGATCGATAGGACGGTAGCCAGAACGGCAGACATCTTCACCCAGTTGATCAAGTACTAACTGATCAGGGTAAATCTTGGCTTGTGCGCCTGCAGAGAGAACGGAAAGTACCGCTGCTGATAACACATGTTTTTTCACCGTAGACATAGACGTTTCCTTTCGTGATTTTTCTTAGTTTTATGAAGTTGTGTTGTCATTGTTGGCTGCTTATCAAAGCAACAGGTTTACCTTTCCATAGTCATGTAATTTACAATACTGAAAAGAGTTGAATTTTATTTCTATTTAAATTCAATTGGTTGAATTGTGTTGTTTGTCATTTTTATGTAATGAAAATCATCACTGATCGATGGGTGTGATCTTGCTTCGATGGGATTTAGAAAAATTGTGATGTGTTTAGGTAGGAGGAAGAACAGGAGGGCCTGTACTGGCTAAACCATGGGAAGATAACGCTTAGGCTGGTGAGCTTTGTCGATGTTTATCGCTTAGCCAGCAGTTGAACTCGGCCTGTTTGCCTATCACGCACAATCACGAAACGGTCAGTGGAATAAAGAATATCGATATCAAGTGTGTAAGGGTCGTCATTGAGCAAGAGGTAGGGCGAAATGGTCGCATCGTTCATCACGGGGGTTAACGTTTGTACCGAGAGCAGGTTGATGATACCAGACAATGAAAAACCAAACTGACGGAATGATTCCGCTTGGCCCTGAAAACGAATCACAATCGGCTGATCCATATTCTCATCTTGAAGCGAGGCTAAATGCACCACTTGGTTGTTTTCAATTCGTGTCAATCCATCAGAGCGGAAGACTCGATTGTCAGGCTGAATATGAATTTCACTGTGTTGATAGCGATTATCTTCAATACGATTTGACCAAGGTAGGCTTAAGACAGTCGAGAAGACAATCGCGGCAATCACTAGTGTGAGGTATGGGATCATAGTTGCCCCTCCTGTACAAAACGTTCAATCTGAGCCGAAACTTGTTTGAGCTGACTGGGGGCGTAGAAGATATTGATGGACTGTCGGCGCTGTTTATCTAGCCATGAGAGTTCAGAAAAGTGCTCGTTTTTCTCGATATAAACCACGCAATCACACTGGTTCTTCGATAAAAGCTGACGCAGTGGCAGGCTAAGTCGGGTTTGTGGCTCTGTAAAGACTTGTAGCTGTCCGATGGTGTGCTGAGTCAGATACTGATCACTGGGAATGTCTTCCCAGCGCCATCCGTGCAGCTTGCTTAAAGCCAGAATGCCTGATGCAAACAGTAGTGCAATCGCTGCAACATAACACAGTGGCGATTTACACTTCTCAAAAGACAGCTTGAATTTAAGAGAGTGACTTGATGGTGTTGCAGTTAGGGGAGTGTTTGCTTCACGATTGATGGTTTGTGATGGAAGAGCGGCAGGTGCATACGCAATACAATGGCCTACCAGTCGGTAACCGACTTTAGGCACCGTCACAATCGGGGACTCTTTCGCGCCCAGTTTAACGAGGGCTTGCCTCAGTGTACTAATGCTTTTCGCCAGTGAAGTCTCGCCAATATACTCGCTGCCCCAAGCATGTTGAATGATGTCGTGTTTTTTGACGACCTCAGGGGAGTGTTTGAGTAGCAGGTCAAGTACCTGCGCTTCACGATAGCCAATTTTTATGACGCGTTGCTTAGTCGAAAGCTTATTCTGAACGGAGTGGAATAGAATCATACAGCCAGCTTTTTATAGTTATTGTTGTCATCTCAATTCTTATTGAGAGGATCAATATACTATTACGACAATGCGAACGCATGAATATTTTTTGATCAATTATTGAGTTTTTCTTATTGAATTTATCGCTTATTTTTCTGCCAAGCCCTCTTGATCGGGAAGCGCGATATTGTGGCTATCCCTCTTTTGCTGAATTTCTATCCTATAGTAAATGAGGACAGAACTTGCTGAAGGAGTGGTATATGAGCTATCAAGCGCTGATCTCAAGAATTAATGAATTACCCAGAATCGAAAGTGTGCTTCAGGAATTGCTGGAGATGGTGAACAGGGAGCAAATTGATTTTGGTGAGCTGGCAAAGAAAATGGCCATGGATCAGGTGTTGTTAGCGCGTGTGTTAAGGATGGCAAACTCAGCGCAATTTGGTGGTGTAAAAGGAGTGTCGAATATCAACGATGCGATTGTGCGCATTGGTGTCGGCGCAATTCGAAATTTGATTTCATCATCTATTCTCGCCTCCACCTTTCCCAAATTGGAAACTCTCAATATTAAAGATTACTGGGCCAGTACCTTTGAGGTTGCAACTGTTGCCAGTACCATCGCTAAGGACGTCAAAGTGGACCCTAATGAAGCGTTTATTGCCGGCATACTACATAATATTGGAGAGTTGATGATCCACTCCTTAGAGCCTGAAAAAGCGTTGGAGATAAGCCGTCGGGTTGCAGAAGGAGAGAATCCAGTTGAAGTGCAAAGAGAAGTTCTCGGTACGGACGCACAGCAATTGGGGGCGGCCTTAGCGGAAAGCTGGAAGTTTCCCTCAGAATTGATTGATGCTATCGCCAATGTGAATCATCCAAGCAAGGCGGTGGAATCAAAAAGGCTCGCCTGCTTAATGTTTTTAGCTCGCGATATTGACCGTAAATGGGATTCCATGCTCAGTATAGATGAGAAGCAAGGGTATTTGAGTCGACACAAAGCCGCAGCGGCATTGCGTGTTTCTCCTGACCTCACTGGAAAAATTGATGAGGTACGAGGTCAGGGAAGTGAGATGGCTTACCAATTGTTCTAATAATGTTAACTGGTTGATTGAGTGAGATCTTTTTTGCCCAATTTGATCTGCTGGATCACCAACCCTGTAATGATCAGAAGCAAACCTATCAGAGTGGTCGGGTGAATTTCTTCACCAATAACTGTGGCAAGCAGCGCCAGAGAAATGAAAGGTGAAGCGAAAATCAGGTTGCTTATCCGCGCGGTGTTTTGTGTCAGTTTGAGTGCGCTGAGCCAAAGGACGAAAGTCACTCCCATTTCAAACAAGCCCACATAAGTCACGGCTAACCAACCTTGTAATGAGATGCCACGCCAATGAGCGCCTTCATACACACTCAGAGCAACTGCAAACGGGATCGCCACTAAGAAGCCAAGCAAGACGCCGACGATAGGGTCTGCCTTGTTTTTGGTATTCAGGATCCAATAACTGGCCCAAAGCAACGTAGACAATAGAGCTAACCCGACACCCACGGGGCTTTCAAAACTCAGCCCCAGTATGTCACCTTTAGTAGCGATCACGATGACGCCAAAATAACTCAATGTACACGCCAGCCAATCTTGTTTGCGGATCTTCTGACCGAGGAAGATGGCTGCCATAAAGGTCAGTGTAATTGCCCAGCTATAGTTGATCGCTTGTGCCTGTGAGGCAGGAAGTAAGTCATATGCTTTGAACAGAATCACGTAGTAAGCCAGTGGATTGATCAACCCGAGTAACAAGTAATACCAAGGGTTGGCCATGAAGGTGCTTGATAGCGAAGATAGCTTACCCTGAAATAGGCATACGGCTGTCAGAGCCACAGCTGAAACCACGCTGGCAGCGGTTAGCATTTGTATTGGAGTAAATTCTGCGAGAGTTAATTTAAAAGCGGTGGCAACGGTAGACCACAGTAAGACGGCAGACAAAGCAAAACCTAAAGCACGTCGCTCGTTCATGATGTTCCTTCATTAAACCAACACTCGAGTTGTTGGTGATTGGCGGTGAGGTGAATTAAAGAGCGCTTAGTCTAGCTGTTCGATATCTGGTCGACAAACTGGACATTTATCCAGTGGTAAAATACCATTAAAACAGTACTTGAAATAAGAGTTAAACCTTGATTATGCAATGGATTCTGGACAACCAAGCCCTACTTATTAGTGTTATAGGCAGCGCTGCAATCAGCGGGCTCGGAGTTGGTTGGTGGATCAGGCAGAAAATGCGTTTTGATCAACAACTTCTCAAACAGCAGCTTGAGTCCAATCAACAGCTCTCTAATACGCAAATTACCCAGTTAAAAAAAGAGCTTGAGCAAGCCCATCAGGAGTTGGATGAGCTGGATAGTGAGCGAGACAAAGCTGCCTATGAGTTAAAACAGTCTCATGGCAAGCTGATGGCGGTTCTAGAAAAATTGCGTTACTTCGAGGCGGTTAAGCAAGAAAGGCAACAATACGCTGAGGAGCTGACTCAGAGCCGCGATCAGAAAGCGCAGCTTGAAGCCCAGCTCAGAGAGCAAGAAGCTCGCCACCAAGAAGAGAACAAAGCCAACCACGACAAATTGCAATTGTTGGAACAGGCTGAGTCTCGTCTAAAGCAGCAGTTTGAACACCTGGCCAACCAGCTATTTGAGGCGAAAACTGCCAAAGTTGATCAACAAAACCGCCAGAGTCTTGAAGGTTTGCTCAGCCCACTCAAAGAGCAGTTAGAAGGCTTTAAGAAGCAGGTCAACGATAGCTTTACGGTGGAAGCGAAAGAGCGTTATACCTTAGTCCATGAGCTGAAAAACCTACAACGCCTCAATGAACAGATGACGCGTGAAGCGGTTAACCTCACCCAAGCATTAAAAGGCGATAATAAACAGCAGGGTAACTGGGGTGAAGTGGTACTTGCCCGAGTATTGGCCGAGTCTGGATTACGTGAAGGGCATGAATACCAGACTCAGGTTAGCTTGCAAAATGAAGCAGGTAAGCGCTATCAGCCGGATGTGATTGTCCACTTGCCGCAAGATAAACAGGTAGTAGTCGACTCTAAAATGACGCTGGTGGCGTATGAGCGTTATTTCAATGCGGAATCTAACTCTGAGCAGGAACAAGCATTAAGTGACCACTTACTATCATTGAGGTCACACATTAAAGGGTTATCACAAAAAGATTATCATCAACTGAAAGGGATCCAGAGTCTCGATTACGTGCTGATGTTTGTCCCTGTTGAGCCAGCGTTTCAGGTTGCGATTCAGGCTGACCCCGATCTGGTGAAGGATGCGATGGAGCACAATATCATCTTAGTTAGCCCAACCACTTTACTGGTGGCATTGCGTACGATTGATAATCTATGGCGCAATGAACGACAGAATCAAAATGCACAAATCATCGCCGAGCGAGCCAGTAAACTGTATGACAAGCTGCGCCTGTTTGTGGACGATATGGAAGGTCTTGGTGCTGCGTTGGACAAGGCCAATCAGAATTATCAAGGCGCGATGAACAAGCTTGCGACTGGTCGAGGCAATGTGATTCGTCAAGCAGAAAGCTTTAAGCAACTAGGAGTGGAGGTCAAAAAGCCAATATCGCCGAGTCTGACGGAGCTGTCTCAGTATGATGGGCTCACAGAAAATAATGCGCTGAGTGAAAATGATTCTATCGCGGAAAGACATCCGGCTGAGGATAAAGTAAACTAATCGCCCCGCAGCGCTCAGCCGTATTTATTCATAGCGTTGCTCGAAGAGGAATCATCATGACGGATACAAGCGTGCAGTCGAATACAGCTTTAGAATCAAATGAAACCACGCATTTTGGTTTCACCACGGTAGTCAAAGAAGAGAAAGTCGCCAAGGTCGCAGAAGTATTCCATTCTGTTGCCGCCAAATACGACATCATGAATGACTTAATGTCCGGTGGTGTGCACCGTCTTTGGAAACGATTCACGATTGATTGCAGTGGAGTACGCCCGGGCCAACGTGTGCTGGACTTAGGTGGGGGTACGGGTGATCTGACGGCGAAGTTCTCTCGCATTGTCGGTGAAAAAGGTCATGTGGTTCTGGCTGATATTAACAACTCAATGCTCAATGTGGGACGCGACAAACTGCGTGACAAAGGCATTGTGGGTAACGTGCATTACGTTCAAGCTAACGCCGAAGAACTGCCTTTTCCAGATGATTACTTTGATGCCATCACTATCAGTTTCTGTCTGCGTAATGTGACAGACAAAGACAAAGCACTACGCTCGATGTTCCGCGTTTTAAAACCAGGTGGCCGCCTATTGGTGCTGGAATTTTCTAAGCCAGTACTCGAGCCGTTATCGAAAATTTACGATGCCTATTCTTTCCATCTGCTACCCAAAATGGGCGAGCTGGTGGTGAATGATTCGGAGAGTTACCGTTATCTTGCAGAGTCTATCCGCATGCATCCAGATCAGGAAACGCTCAAAGGCATGATGGAAGAAGCGGGTTTCGACAAGACCAGCTACTACAACCTGACTGGCGGTATTGTTGCGCTGCACCGTGGTTACAAATTTTGAGGTTAGAGGATTGCTATGCCATTTGAACCTCTTGTCACTGCTGCGATTGAATCGACTCTCAATACATTGATTAACGACGACCCAGAGTTAGGGCGTCGTCTTTCCCGCCTTAAAGGTCAAGTGATTCAAGTTCACCTTAAAGAGCTTAATAAGACATTGACCTTTGTGTTTAGCCAACAAATTGATGTGTTGGCTCATTATGAAGGGGAACCGGATTGCTATCTGTCACTTAATCTTTCTGTGCTACCTGAACTGCGTGAGCAGTCGAATATCACCAAGCTGATCAAACAAGATAAAGTGATCTTGGAAGGGGATATTCAGCTAGCTCAGAAGTTTTCTCAGTTAATGACAGATTGTAAGCCAGACATCGAAGAGTGGCTTTCTCGTGTGACCGGGGATGTCGTAGCGCACAGCTTAGTGCAAGGCGTGTCGAACCTTGGCCAGTTGGTTAAAACCAAAGCAAACAAGCACCAAAACCATTTGGCACAGGTCATTACCGAAGAGTGGAAACTGGCGCCTGCACCACTGGAAATAGCCCATTTCTGCGATCAGGTGGATGAGGTTACAAGCCAAGCCGCTCGTCTTGAAGCTAAGTTGAATCAATTACTGGAGCGCGCATGACTCCGGCAGAATTAAAACGCCTCTACCGTATTATCAAAGTTCAGCTCGAATATGGTCTGGACGAGCTGTTGCCTAATCATCAGTTAACCAAAGCGCCTTTGCTTGCTCGTAAAGCCCTATTCTGGATAAAAAAACAACATGCGGACAAAGAGTTAGGTGAAAGGCTACGCCTTGCGTTGCAAGAGTTGGGGCCAGTATGGATTAAGTTTGGTCAGATGATGTCGACCCGACGTGATCTCTTTCCTGCTCACATTGCTGATCCACTGGCGTTACTTCAGGATCAGGTTTCTCCTTTTGATGGCCAATTAGCTAAAGAGCAGATTGAACAGGCGTTGGGGGGACCACTGGAAAATTGGTTTAGTGATTTCGATATTACACCACTGGCGTCAGCATCCATCGCTCAGGTCCATACTGCCAAGCTCAAATCAACTAACCAAGAAGTGGTATTAAAGGTTATCCGGCCAGATATTCGTCCGGTCATTGATGCAGATCTAAAACTGATGTATCGAATGGCGCGTATAGTCGCCAAAGCTTTACCTGAAGCACGTCGTTTAAAACCAGTCGAAGTGGTGCGCGAGTATGAAAAAACCTTACTCGATGAATTAGACTTACGACGAGAGGCGGCAAACGCGATTCAGTTAAGAAGGAACTTTGAAGGCAGTGAAGAACTGTACGTTCCTGAAATAATTACTGATTTTAGTAATGAAACTGTAATGGTTTCTGAGCGAATATACGGCATCCAAGTTTCGGACATTGAAGGCTTGAAGGCCAACGGCACCAATATGAAGCTGCTGGCTGAGCGTGGCGTGAGTGTGTTCTTCACTCAAGTCTTCCGTGATAGCTTTTTCCATGCTGACATGCATCCGGGCAACGTGTTTGTAAGCCCTGAGCATCCACATAACCCAAGATGGATTGGTTTGGATTGTGGCATTGTTGGCACACTAAATAGCGAAGATAAGCGTTATTTAGCGGAAAACTTCTTGGCGTTTTTCAATCGAGATTATCGCCGTGTTGCCGAGTTGCATGTTGAGTCGGGTTGGGTTCCACGTGAAACGAACATCGACGAGTTTGAATTTGCTATCCGCGTAGTGTGTGAGCCCATTTTTGCTAAGCCGCTATGTGAGATTTCATTCGGTCATGTACTACTGAATCTGTTCAATACTGCTCGCCGTTTCAATATGGAAGTTCAGCCCCAGTTGGTGCTACTGCAAAAGACATTGCTGTACGTGGAAGGTTTAGGTCGTCAGCTTTATCCTCAGCTTGATCTTTGGCAAACCGCGAAGCCATTCCTTGAAGAGTGGATGATGAATCAGGTTGGCCCACAAGCCGTGATAAATGCGATCAAAGATCGTGCGCCGTTTTGGGCTGAGAAGTTGCCTGAATTGCCAGAGCTACTGTATGACAGCTTACGCCAAGGCAAGATGATGAATCAGCGTATGGACCAGCTCTATCAGGGTTACCGTACTACGAAGCGTCAGCAGGCAACGGGGAAATTTTTATTTGGTGTTGGGGCCACATTAGTCGTATGCTCGGCAATATTGGTCAACAGCCCGTACGAGCAGTTATCGATGGCCACGGCTATTGGCGGTGTCACATTTTGGCTGCTCAGTTGGCGAACTTATCGTTAATAGACGTTAAGCTCTTGAAATAATTTGTTTAATAAGACCCGAGGTATAGAAAATGGGTGGTATTAGTATTTGGCAACTTTTGATTATTGCCGTCATCGTTATTCTTCTGTTTGGTACTAAGAAACTGCGTGGTATCGGTGGTGATCTGGGTGGCGCAGTGAAAGGCTTCAAAAAAGCCATGAGCGATGAAGAGCCAGCAAAAAAAGATGCGGACTTCGAGCCAAAAAATATTGAACAGCAGAAAACAGACGCTTCTGCTGAAACTAAGAAAGACAAAGAGCAGGCGTAACACGTGTTTGATATCGGTTTCTGGGAACTGGTATTAATATCTGTCGTCGGGCTGGTGGTTCTCGGTCCAGAGCGGTTGCCTCATGCGATTCGCAGTGTGTCACGATTTATCGGCGCAGCGAAAAACATGGCAAACAGTGTGAAAGACGAGCTTTCGCATGAATTAAAGGTTCAGGAACTGCAAGAAAACTTGCGTAAAGCTGAGAAAATGGGGATGGAAGATCTATCACCAGAGCTAAAGTCTTCTGTTGAAGAACTCAAGCAAGCCGCGCAAGATGTGCAGCGCCCATATGCGAGTAAAAGCACTCCAACGCCTACCAGCGTTGAAACTGAAATGGATAAACCGTCCATTACAGAAGCGAAACACTCCATAGACGCGGTCGAGTCACTGGATACCGAGCCAGCACCTCAGGCAGATAAAAAAGCCGAATAGTCTCGTATTAGGGGAGCTGCTGTGAGCAGCTCCTTTTCGATCTTTTAGAGTAGAGGTTTTCATGTCTTCTGTAGAGCAGACACAACCTTTGATCAGCCATCTTCTAGAACTACGTAATCGCCTGTTACGAGCGATTGTTGCCGTTCTAGTGGTGTTTATTGGTCTGATCTATTTCGCGAATGACATCTATGAGTTTGTCTCGTCGCCTCTCGTTGAACGCCTACCTGAAGGGGCGACAATGATTGCGACCGATGTTGCATCGCCTTTCTTCACACCACTTAAACTGACTTTAATCGCGTCAATTTTTGTGGCTGTGCCGTACATTCTTTATCAGGTCTGGGCGTTTGTTGCTCCCGGTCTATACAAGCATGAACGACGGCTGATTATGCCACTGATGTTCTCCAGCTCGCTGCTGTTCTATTGTGGCGTCGCTTTCGCGTACTTTGTGGTATTCCCATTGGTGTTTGGCTTTTTCACGGCGATATCACTGGGCGGTGTAGAGTTCGCTACGGATATTTCCAGTTACCTCGATTTTGTGCTGGCGTTGTTCTTAGCGTTTGGTATTGCGTTTGAAGTGCCGGTAGCGATTATATTGTTGTGCTGGACGGGGGCGACAGATCCGAAAAGCTTAAGCGAAAAGCGCCCATACATTATCGTTGCTGCATTTATTGTCGGCATGATGCTGACGCCGCCGGATATGATTTCGCAGACGTTGCTCGCGATCCCGATGTGCTTGTTGTTTGAGGTCGGCCTGTTCTTTGCGCGCTTCTATGTGCGTAAGAATGATGAACAAGAGCAGGAAGAAGCTGGAGAATAGGCGTTCAAATCAGAAAAAGGCTTGCCAAGTGGCAAGCCTTTTTTGTACTACAACTGGAATAGCTTAGTCGCGTTGGACGTGGTGATGGCATCGACTTGTTCGACACTGATGCCACGTAAATCAGCGACTCGCTGGGCAACCAAGGATGTGTATGCAGGTTCATTGCGTTTGCCACGGTGTGGCACTGGAGCTAGGTAAGGGCAGTCGGTTTCAAGAATGACATAGTCCATATCCAGCGACGGAATGACTTTGTCCATGCCACCATTTTTAAACGTCGATACACCACCCAAACCGAGGTGAAAGCCTAATCCATTGATTGCTTTGGCTTCTTCTACACTGCCACCAAAACAGTGGAATACGCCAGACAACGAGCCATCTTGTTCCTGTTCAAGCAGCTGAAGTGTTTCTTCAATGGAGTCGCGGGTGTGGATGACGACAGGTAGCTTCATCTCTTTGGCCCAGTTGAGCTGGGTGACAAAGGCCATTTCCTGCTCGGCTTTGTAGGTTTTATCCCAGTAGAGGTCAATACCAATTTCGCCTACAGCAATAAAGTTGTGTTTCTCAAACCAATGGCGAATCACCTGCAGTGTCTGTTCAACATTGCCATCGACATAACATGGATGAAGGCCCATCATTGAGCGACAAACTTGCGGATAGGCTGCCTCAGTCTTTAGCATCGGCTCAATCGACTCCAGATCGATGTTTGGCAACAGGATTTTGTCTATCCCCTGAGCCAAGGCTCTCTCGACGACTTGGTCGCGGTCACTATCAAATTCGCTGGCATAAATATGGGCGTGTGTATCGATCATGTTTTGTCTCTGTAAAGCTTGCTTGGCCTGAGTATACGGCAGTGTGAGCATTTGGTCATTTCTTGCATTTTTACTGCTTGCGGCTAGCGTCATTACGCAAGAGTGATATCATGCAAATCAAGCACTTTCACCACACAAGGAGAACAGAGTGTCAGTTTCCATTCAAGGTCAGTTCCCTGGCCGTCGTATGCGTCGTATACGCAAGCATGACTTTAGTCGTCGCCTTATGGCTGAGAATCAATTAACCACAAGCGATCTGATCTACCCAATGTTTATCTTGATGGGTAAAGATCGCCGTGAAACCGTTGAGTCTATGCCTGGAATTGAGCGTCTGTCTATCGACCTGATGTTGGAAGAAGCACAGTACTTAGCAAGGCTTGGGGTTCCAGCGATTGCGTTGTTCCCTGTGGTGAATCAAGATGCTAAAAGCTTGTGCGCAGCTGAAGCCTACAACCCTGAAGGGCTAGTTCAGCGCGCGGTACGTTCTTTAAAAGAGCATGTGCCAGAAATTGGCGTGATCACTGATGTGGCTCTTGACCCGTTCACGACGCACGGTCAAGACGGCATCATCGATGAAGAAGGTTATGTTCTGAACGATGCAACGACAGAAGTTCTGGTCAAACAGGCTTTGTCTCATGCGGAAGCGGGCGCTGATGTGGTTGCGCCATCAGACATGATGGATGGTCGCATTGGCGCGATTCGTGAAGCGCTGGAAGAAGCAGGCCACATCAATACTCAGATCATGGCTTACTCTGCGAAATACGCATCTTATTACTATGGACCTTTCCGTGATGCAGTCGGCTCAGCGGGTAACCTTAAGGGTGGTAACAAGAAAAACTACCAAATGGATCCGGCTAACACTGATGAAGCGGTGCACGAGGTCGCGATGGATGTCAACGAAGGTGCGGACATGGTGATGGTCAAGCCGGGTATGCCATATCTTGATGTGGTGCGTCGTGTTAAATCGGAACTGCAAGTCCCGACGTTCGCTTATCAAGTGTCTGGCGAGTATGCGATGCATAAAGCGGCATTCCAAAACGGTTGGCTTAAAGAGCGTGAGACTGTGATGGAATCACTGCTTTGCTTTAAGCGCGCAGGTGCGGACGGTATCCTGACTTACTTTGCTAAAGATGTCGCTGAGTGGTTGGCAGAAGAAAATGCTCAGCCTGCTCAGTTTCTAAAAGACGCGGAATAACTCAGCTTACACATATTCAAAGGCTGGCTTGTGCCAGCCTTTGTTGTTTTAAGGAGAACCGATGAGCGTTGAATATCGAGTTGGAACACTAGAAGAATGTGTTGAGATTGTCGCGACTATCGAAGAGTTCATACATAAAGAAAGCGTAGAAAGCTTGTCCGAACGATTAGACGGCAAGCGATACCTCATTCAGGTAGCTGAAGAAAATGGCCAGCTACTTGGGTTTAAAATTGGATATGAGATTGACGAAAACACATTTTATAGCTGGTTTGGTGGGGTATCACCTCTGGCTAGAAATAAAGGGGTGGCACAGAAGCTACTCGATTATCAGGAGATCTGGGTCAAAAAACACGCTTATTCTCAACTTAAGGTGAAATCTCGTAATCAATTTCCTTCTATGTTAAGACTCTTACTGAGAAATGGTTATCTAATTGAAAAGTTTGAAGTAAAAGAGCCTTTGATCGAATCAAGAATTCATTTCGTGAAGCAGTTGTAGCACTGTCATAAAAATTAAATGAGATTTTTTCTCATTTAGGGGTTGACGAGATAAATGAGAATAATTATTATTTATCTCGTCTTAGGGAATAAGAGAAGTTCACAAGGACGTCGAGTTACCAGATTCAACTTGGAGACGGTGATGACACTGAACTTAATTGAACTTGCACTAGTTCTTTTTGACACGACATTGCTCACATTGCTTCCAGTGTAATTTATAGCTTTATGGCAAAGCTAACTATTCAATTGAATAAGCTTTGACCCCTTTTTGCTAGGCGACATCGTTAAGATGTCGCTTTTTTTATGCTTAAAATTCATCGCTGGATAAAAGGACACCAATAGTCTTTTCCACAGTTAAGGATCGTCATCGGATCGATCTTATGGTGATCGATCTAAAACATTTGTATTATATTTCAATTGCTTGTGATGTTTGATTGCAGTTTTGTGACGAAATGTTGTGATAGTGGATAAATAGTATAAACAGAGTTATCCACAGGTGGAGGTGTCGATCAGGGGATTATTAACCAAATGTGTGAGTAGTGTACACAGAGTTAAAATGGATCCACTGAAAGAGTCATGGCATCCTAAGCAGATCTTAACTTCTTGGATGCTTAAAGACTATGGCTCATATTCCAGACAACCCGTTGATTTTGATTGACGGCTCTTCTTATCTTTACCGCGCATTTCATGCTTATCCGGGCACTATGAGTAATGGGGAAATTCCAACCAATGCAGTGTACGGCGTTGTGAATATGTTGCGCAGCATGATGCGTCAATTTGCTTCCGATCACATTGCCGTGGTCTTTGATGCCAAAGGAAAAACGTTCCGCGATGAGATGTATCCCGAATACAAGGCTAATCGTCCACCTATGCCTGATGATCTTCGCTGTCAGATTGAACCACTGCACAATGTCATTCGTGCTATGGGACTGCCTTTGATCTGCGTTCCTGGTGTGGAAGCGGATGATGTGATTGGGACATTGGCTCATCAAGCATCGCAAGCGGGTATGCCGGTCTTAATCAGTACTGGTGATAAAGATATGGCCCAGCTAGTCGATGACAATGTGACTCTGATTAACACCATGACCAACGTGGTCATGGATCGAGAAGGTGTGATTGAAAAATTTGGTATTCCACCTGAGTTGATCATTGATTACTTGGCATTGATGGGCGATAAGGTCGACAACATCCCTGGCGTTCCTGGTGTAGGTGATAAAACAGCGACCGCATTACTTCAGGGAATCGGTAGCCTAGAAAAACTTTATGAGAACCTCGATGATATTGCATCCCTTGGTTTCCGTGGTTCCAAAACCATGGCGAAAAAGCTGATTGATAACAAAGACAATGCTTTCATGTCTTATGAGTTGGCAACAATCAAGCTCGATGTCGAATTGGACGAGAACTATGACACTCTAGTGAAGAGTGTGCCGAATAAAGATGAACTCGTTAGGCTTTATGGAGAGCTGGTGTTTAAGTCTTGGCTTAATGAGTTACTTGAAGGTGGGAATGGTGTAGTTGAAGCTGATGAAAAGTCGGGAGCGTCACAGCATGATAAGGCCCCTGAGCTCAGTGTTTCGGCCATTACGATTGATCGTAGCCAATATCAAACGGTTTTAGACAAAGACACGTTTAATGCTTGGTTAGACAAACTCATGGCTTGTGATGTTTTTGCATTTGATACGGAAACGGACAGTCTCGATTACATGGTCGCTAACCTAGTTGGTGTTTCGTTTGCGACAGAAGAAGGCGTAGCGGCATACGTACCTGTGGCGCATGATTACCTTGATGCGCCAGATCAGCTTGATCGCGACTGGGTACTAGAGCAATTGAAGCCGATTCTTGAAGATGATGCTCAGGCGAAAGTGGGTCAGAATCTAAAATACGATGCGTCCGTCTTGGCTCGATATGATATTGAGATGAAGGGCATAAAGCATGACACTATGCTCGCGTCTTACGTGTATAACAGCGTTGGCGGCAAACATGATATGGACAGTTTGGCACTGCGCTTCCTACAACATAGCTGCATTTCTTTTGAACAGATTGCGGGTAAAGGTAAGAAACAGCTCACCTTTAACCAGATTGAGCTGGAAGAGGCGTCCCCCTATGCAGCGGAAGATGCAGATGTGACGCTGCGTCTGCATCATCGCTTATCGGCCAATATTGAGCAGGATGAAAAGCTTAAGACTATTTACGAAGAGATCGAAGTCCCGCTGGTGCCTGTACTATCACGTATTGAACGCACAGGGGTGCTGATTGATGATATGAAGCTGGCGGCTCAATCTCAGGAGATTGCGCTTCGTCTCGATGAGTTAGAGCAGAAAGCGTTTGAAATTGCTGAGCAAGAATTCAACATGAACTCACCCAAGCAGCTGCAAGCTATCTTGTTTGAGAAGATGGGGTTGCCAGTGGTGAAAAAGACGCCTTCGGGCACGCCTTCCACCAATGAAGAAGTACTGCAAGAGTTAGCGCTAGACTATCCGTTACCAAAATTGATTCTTGAATATCGTGGTTTAGCGAAACTCAAATCGACCTACACCGATAAATTACCGAAGATGATTAACGCTGAAACGGGGCGTGTTCATACGTCTTATCATCAGGCGGTGACTGCGACGGGGCGTCTTTCTTCGACGGACCCTAACTTACAGAATATCCCAATCCGTAATGACGAAGGGCGTCGTATTCGTCAGGCATTTGTCGCGCCGCATGGTTACAAGATCATGGCCGTCGACTATTCCCAGATTGAATTGCGTATTATGGCGCACCTTTCAGGAGATAAAGCGCTGCTGGATGCTTTCCAGCAAGGAAAAGACATTCACGCAGCCACAGCAGCTGAAATCATTGGTGTGGACATAGAGCAGGTGTCAGCTGAACAACGTCGTCGTGCGAAAGCGGTCAACTTTGGCCTTATCTATGGTATGAGTGCTTTTGGTTTGGCAAAACAGTTGGGTATTCCGCGTGGCGAAGCACAGCAATATATGGATACCTATTTTGAGCGCTACCCAGGTGTGATGCAGTACATGGAAGACACACGCAGTGCCGCGGCAGAGCAAGGGTATGTCGAAACCATCTTTGGCCGCCGTCTACACTTGCCGGAAATAAAATCACGCAACGGCATGCGTCGTAAAGCGGCAGAACGTGCGGCGATCAACGCTCCAATGCAGGGGACGGCAGCGGATATTATCAAGAAGGCCATGTTGTTGGTTGATCGGTGGATTGAGCAAGAAGGTCAGGGTCGAGTGAAATTGCTGATGCAGGTGCACGATGAACTGGTCTTCGAAGTTCAGGAGTCAGCTTTAGCCGAAATTGAAAGTAAAGTACAAGAATTGATGGAATCAGCCGCTCAGCTTGATGTGCCTTTGATTGCGGAAGCTGGCCATGGTGATAACTGGGATCAGGCGCACTAGGCAAAAAATAGCCAAAATTCGCTAAATAACATGAGCCAGCGCCCAATCGCTGGCTTTTTTTTGATTCTAAAAAAGCCAGTGCTTATTAGTGCGTCTTGTAGTTTAATAAAATTTTAATGAAAAAAAATTACGAAAAGAGTTTTCATTTCTGACCAATTGTTGTACATTAAACGGCGTAGGGTACAGAGGTAAGATGTTCTATCTTTCAGACCTTTTGTTTCACGTTATTGGATTAGGCTGATTCAGCCGCCCCAGTCAGCATTTGACTGGGGCGTTTTTTATTGCGTCAAAGAAAATTACAATAAGTTTCATACCCTTACTGATGTCCTTTATTATTTGTTATGATTTGGCTGCTCAATTCTCAATATCGTACTCTTAACTCGTCTTAATCTTGTATTTGGTAACTCAGACCAATTTTGTAAGAAAACTTCAATCACACTTTTATTTTTTCAAATAGAAAATCAAATCAAGAGCTCAGAGTGCTCGTCTCATTTTATAGAGTGATTATTTGTATTTTTTAATGATTTAGGTGTTAGTAGTAGGAAAGGAAAGTGATGGAGACTGAGACGAAACCAGCCGTTGCATTGTTCTCTGCTTTGAACAATCCTATCGGCATAATAATAACTACCTCCTATTTCTCTCCCGTTGCCCCACCAGGATGGTGGGGATTTTTATTTCTGCTGATGGATATTTCTTTCGCTGCAGTTCCGAGGTAAAAAGCAGAGACAAAAAAGCCCCACTGAATAGTGAGGCTGGTATCACCAAGTAGTGCGCTTATTCTTTCTCGTCGCCTTGCTGGTCTTCAATAATCTCATCAGTCAATTGCTCTGCAACGGCAGGGGCAAACCACTCATCAAGTTTGTTGCGCAGGACATCAACACCGATGCCCTTCAACGAAGAAAACGCAGCAACACTCACATCACCACCGAATCCAGCAGAATCCTTCTTGATCTTAAGTACTTGAGCTTTGCGCGCGCCACTTTTCAGCTTATCTGCTTTGGTCAGTAGGACTTGTACAGGGATGCCGCTGTCGACCGCCCAGAAAATAAGTTGCTGATCGAGGTCCTTCATTGGGTGGCGAATGTCCATCAATACGACTAAACCTTTAAGGCTCTGACGCTTTTGTAGGTATTCACCGAGTGATTTTTGCCACTTCTTTTTCATTTCCAGCGGTACTTGAGCGAAGCCATAGCCTGGGAGATCGACGATGTGGCAGCCATCGGTCACTTTAAATAAATTGATCAGCTGAGTTCGACCAGGCGTCTTACTGGTTTTGGCTAAACTTTTCTGGTTAGTCAGTCGGTTAAGAGAACTTGATTTGCCCGCGTTGGAGCGTCCTGCGAACGCAACTTCGATACCTTCATCTTCAGGCATGTGACGAATATCAGGTGCACTGGTGATGAAATGGGTGTTTTGATAATGAATTTTTACGCTCACTGTTAACTCCATCTCGACTTTGTGTAGTCGATTGATTACTTTTTTGTGAAATTGTGTAAAATAACCGTGCTCGGCATAAGGTCGCCTATTGTACCATGAGTGGCAACTCGGAGTGGTACTGGAAGCTTGATAATTATAATGGAATGTCATGAAGAAATTAGCGCTAATCTTGAGTCTTTTAGCCAGCTGCTCTGTATGGGCCCAAGGCAGTATTGAAGCTGGTAAAGCAAAATCCCAAACCTGTGTTGCTTGTCATGGTGCTGATGGCAACAGTCAATTGGCCATGTACCCTAAGTTAGCAGGTCAGCATGCTAAGTATATTGAGAAGCAGCTGAAAGATCTGAAACTAGGTATGACAAGTGGTGGTAAGCAGGGTCGTGTTGATCCGGTGATGGGCGGTATGGCAATGCCACTGTCTGAGCAAGACATGAAAGATCTTGCAGCTTACTACGCATCTCTACCAATTTCTCACAACACGACGCCTGAAAACGTGGTGGAACAAGGCAAAACTCTATATACGGCGGGTGATGCTTCACGTGGTCTGACAGCATGTATTGCTTGTCATGGTCCTCGTGGTAACGGCACTGAGCTTTCAGGTTTCCCTAAAATTTCTGGTCAGCACGCTGACTACATTAAAGCTCAGCTAGTTAAATTCCGCGATGGCTCTCGTGCTAATGATATGAATGGCATGATGCAAGATATCGCGAAGAAACTGACAGACGAAGATATAGAGACTTTGTCTAAATATGTTGGTGGCCTACACTAAGCCCTATTAAATACTGCCCGAGCAATGTTGTATTGAAAGAGCCCAGACGAAAGTCTGGGCTTTTTCGTATGATGCATATCACAACGACTTTTCTTCAGTGTGGTTCGATCTTCCCCAAAGGTTTGTAAGAGATCGCCCATTTATCGTATTGCTCTTTTCTCGTTGTCTTCTGTAACTATCTGAAAAATAATAGAAGAGGAACGGTGGACAAAAAAAAGCCGATTTTTTTCTTCAAATGGATTGTTCAAAATCCATCTATCGTTAAAGTGTGTTCATCGGCAGGGCGCTGATAAAGGAATTTAGGCCATGATGGTCTCCAAGGACGCAAGCGAAGGATGCTTGGAGGTCTATAAAGGAGTTAGGTAAGCAGGAAGCTTACTGGATAGGGATGGTCACCTCGTCTAATGGTTTAGACAGCGAAAAGGATCAGGCTAAGGATTAGCCCAGTTACGGGAAGTAAACGGAAAGCCAAAATTCACTAGGATGGTGAAAAACGACACCTTTTGCAGGGAAAGCGCCAAAAACAAATGGAAATTTGATGCACGATAATATGTGCAACACAGTTTCGCCGAAAGGCATTTTTAGAAAGCGATAGAGTGATCTATCGCTTTTTTTATATCTCAAATCCACCAACTTCAGCCTCTCACCAACTCGGTTCCTTTATTACATCGATAAGATTATTGGTCAGAGAGGGAAAATTTCATTGAATTGGTGATTATTTACCCAATGGCACTCCACTCTACAGCTACTTTCTGGTATGTTTCGCATCCCTGTTTGAGGATGTCAGCATGCACCACTGCCCACTTTGTCATTACCCAGAATCGCATCATTACTTTGAAGATAAGCGTCGAGCCTATCTCCAATGTCGGCAATGCGAACTGGTATTTGTCAATCCAGAGCAAAGGCTGGATGCAAAGGCTGAAAAAGCCCACTATGATCTGCATGAGAACGATCCAAATGATGCTGGCTATCGTACCTTTTTATCTCGGGTAGCTAACCCCATATTGGAACGTATTGAGCCTAGCTCAACAGGGTTAGATTTTGGTTGTGGTCCTGGACCGACTCTCTCTTTGATGATGGAAGAGCAGGGGCACAACATGTCAGTGTATGACCTCTATTATCACCCCAATACCGAGGTGCTAGAGTGTACATATGACTTTATGACTGCCACTGAGGTGATTGAGCACTTGTATCATCCGGATCAGGTATGGCAGCAATGGTTGAATTTAGTTAAGCCAGGTGGCTGGATTGGTCTGATGACCAAGATGGTCATTGATGTCGAAGCGTTTGCCAAATGGCACTATAAAAATGACCCTACGCATGTGGTCTTTTTTAGCCGCAATACGTTTAAGTACTTGGCAGAGCGGGATCAGCTCAAGCTTGAATTTATTGGTAATGATGTAATTTTACTGAGGAAAACCCAGTAATGAGCCGTAGTAAGAAAGTAAGATCGGGCGGTAATGGTGACGTAATTGTTGTCCGTAATCGCACAGAAGCTGACGTCGAAGGGCGTCTACGTAAGAAAGAGAAAAAACGCAAAGGCCTAAAAACGGGCGGTCGTAACTCTGAAGCGAAGCAGAATAAACAGCAGACAGCTGGACAAAAGCGCGACCCACGTTTAGGCAGCAAGAAGAAAATTCCTCTTGTGGTTGAAGCGGTGAAGAAGCCAACCAAAGCAGAACGTCGAGTCAATGCAGAACAAGAGCTAGAGATGCTGGAAAATGATGCCCAGCTGAATGTCTTGCTTGATCGCCTTGATAACGGTGAAAGCTTAGGCGTAGGCCTACAGAAATACGTCGATGAGAAATTGGCGCGTATTGAAGTGCTGATGAAGCAACTCGGCCTCTATGAAGAGGAAGAAGAGCCAGAAGTCGTTGAGGAGCCGAGCGCACCTGTGGCGAAAAAGGTGAGCAAGAAAGCTTCATCAGAAGATGAACTGCTGTCGCAGTTCGAAGATCTGGATTTGAACCAGTTTAAAGGGTAGGAAAATTGTGAATGTAACCTTGTTAGCCATTGCTGGTGGAGTCATTATTCTCGGCTTAGCGTCCTATGCGGGTTACCTTCTGCTCCAGCTAAAGAAGCAAAAGGAATTGCAGGAACAGCATACGAAGCTGGCTATTGATAAGCGCAACGCCAACATTTTTGAAAGTGTTCATGTGCTTTGTTTAGCCGGTATTCAAGGCCAGTGTGATTTGTCGGAAATCAGTATTCGCTTATACAACATCATGGACTATGTTCAGGGTGAAGATCGGGTGGATTTTGATACAGAGTTCCCAGCGACATCGGAGCTTTATCATCTTGTCAAAGACATGCCACGTGGTGAAGATCGCCAACAAATGGCGAAGAAAGATCGCATGAAGCAAAACTTAGAGCGTCATAAAGCGGAATCTCGTTTGCAAGATGCGATAATCGACGAGCTCAAGCTGCTGCAGAAAAAAGTTCAGCCTTTAAACAACCAGATCAACATTCAGATGATCTAGATTGATACTTTAGTCACTCGATCACTTACACTTATGGGTGAGTGATCGAGTTATCAATTCTGACTATTGTTACTCAAAAAGCGCTATGCCACCCGGCGACCCGCCTCTGCGTGTGGCAAAATAGCCCCCAAAATATAACGGTTAATCACACCGGATACGCATTACAGCACTAACGGAAGTACACCATGTCTCAGCAAGTCGTCGCAAGCCAACAAATAGTATGGGATCAAGCCATCCTTAATAAATACAACTATTCTGGTCCGCGTTATACGTCTTACCCAACCGCGTTGGAGTTTCACGAAGCGTTCACTATTGCCGACTATGACATGGCGTGTACTGAATACCCGGATCGTCCGCTGTCGCTCTACATCCATATTCCGTTTTGTCACAAGCTTTGCTACTACTGCGGTTGTAATAAGGTCATCACCCGTCACGCACATAAAGCTGATGAATATCTCGATGTTCTGGAGCAGGAAATTCTGACACGCGCCTCCTTACTGCAAGGGCGCAAGGTGACTCAGTTGCATTTTGGTGGCGGTACACCCACATTTCTGAGCAAGACCCAAATCAGCCGTTTGATGAACATTCTACGAGCGGAATTTAGCTTTGAAGCCAGCGCAGAAATCAGTATTGAAGTCGATCCGCGTGAGATCGAACTGGATATGCTTGATCACCTGCGTGAAGAAGGTTTTAACCGTTTGAGTATTGGTGTTCAAGATTTTAACAAAGAAGTGCAAAAGCTGGTTAACCGCGAGCAAGATGAAGAGTTCATTTTTGCTATGGTTGAGCGAGCGAAAGTGCTTGGTTTCCGTTCGACCAACCTTGATCTGATTTATGGCTTACCAAAACAGACTAAAGCGCGCTTCGCTGAAACATTGAATCGGGTTTTGGAGATGCAGCCAGGGCGTTTGTCTATTTTTAACTATGCTCATATGCCACAGCTGTTCGCTGCTCAGCGTAAGATTAAAGATGAAGACCTGCCACAAGCGGAAGAAAAAATGGCCATTCTTCAGGATACTATTGCGACGTTGACCAATGCTGGTTACCAGTTTATCGGTATGGACCACTTCGCAAAGCCTGATGATGAACTGGCAGTCGCTCAGCGCGAAGGAATTTTGCATCGCAACTTCCAAGGTTATACCACTCAAGGTGAGTGCGATTTAGTTGGCTTTGGGGTTTCTGCTATTTCAATGATCGGCGATGCCTATGCGCAAAACCAGAAAGAGTTGAAAAAGTATTATTCTCAGGTTAATGAACATCGCCATGCACTATGGAAAGGTGTTGCTCTTGATAGTGATGACTTACTTCGACGTGAAGTGATTAAACAACTTATCTGCAATTTCAAACTCGATAAAGCGGCAGTAGAAGTAGAGTTTGATATTCAGTTCAGTCAATACTTCAAGGAAGACTTGGAATTGCTGCAAACCTTTATTGATGATGAGCTAGTGGAAGTCGACGACAAAGAGATCCGAGTGACATTACGCGGTCGTCTACTGATTCGCAATATCTGTATGTGTTTTGATAAATATCTCCGAGCAAAGGCGCGTCAGCAGCAATTCTCGCGAGTGATTTAATCGCGGCCATTGTTTCGACAAGTATGAATTTAAAAGCCACCGAAAACGGTGGCTTTATTGTTTTTGTGGGTAAGTCGTTAAGGCGCGATGTAAGCGTCCTGTGCGACTTCCCATAAAGCTTTAACCAGCGGATTATCCAGTTGCGAACGCTTGCAGCATACTCCGAGCTTAAAGGGTTTAATCGACGCTACTTTGAGCCGCTGAATCTTCTCCTTGACAGGGCTGTTGTTGATCACCACGTCCGGCGCAATACCCACGCCACAACCTAGTGCGACCATACTGACTATCGCCTCATGACCGGAGACTTGCGCATAGATGTTGGGTTTGATTCTCATCGCTTTAAACCAAGTATTGGCGCGGTCTCGCGCGGTACCTGATTCGGGCACGATGAAAGGAATGGACGACCAGTCAGGTTTGTCCTTTTGCAGTGCTTCTGCAAAGTTGCTCACGCCGACAGGGGCGATTACTGAAAGAGGTATTTCACTAATGGTTTCAAATTTGAGTTTAGCAGGCAGCACTTCCGGTTGGGCGGAGATTGCCACGTCCACTTCATCATTAAGGACTTTGTTTATC
The DNA here is from genome assembly GCF_022398095.1 of Vibrio sp. Isolate23. Lineage (NCBI taxonomy): Bacteria > Pseudomonadati > Pseudomonadota > Gammaproteobacteria > Vibrionales > Vibrionaceae > Vibrio > Vibrio sp. Isolate23. Next base: position 75,497 of record NZ_JAKEUV010000011.1, on the reverse strand, counting down.
GCTTGAGCCGGATCGCCTGTAGACAGTTTAAACTCAATAAACGGATGCTGAAGGCGAAACTCTGACAACAGCTCAGGCAGGTGGCTGTAGCTGGCGGTCACCGAGCAAAATAGGCGAATCTCACCTTTTAACTCTTCTTCGTGCCCTTGAATCTGCGCATTGAAGTTTTGCCATTCTCCGAGAATCTTTAAAGCCACAGGCAAAAGTTTTTTTGCCGCTGGGGTCAATTCAACACTACGGTTGTCCCGTACGAACAATTCTTGCCCGGTTTCTGCTTCCAACTTTTGTACCTGACGACTGAGCGCAGAAGGGCTGATGTGCATAGCAGAAGCCGTTTTGGCGAAGCTTTTGCTATCACATAGATGAATGAACAATTGCAGACTTTTAATGTTCATGAAATAAGTGCTTCCTCGTTGCATTTTTTGCAATAACTAATTGTGAATATATCACTTTAAGCAACCCGGTGTCTGATTTAGTATCGAGGCATTCGGTAATGAAACGCCGACCCAAACGGATAAATTCTCAAAGGAGAGCCCCAACATGGCTAACTATTTCAATACATTAAACCTACGTGAGCAGCTAGATCAGCTTGGCCGTTGTCGCTTTATGGACCGCAGTGAATTCGCTACAGAAGCGGATTACCTGAAAGGTAAGAAAGTGGTTATCGTTGGTTGTGGTGCACAAGGTTTGAACCAAGGTTTGAACATGCGTGACTCAGGTCTTGATGTGGCGTACGCACTGCGTCAGGCAGCGATTGATGAGCAACGCCAGTCGTTCAAAAACGCGAAAGAAAATGGTTTTGAAGTAGGTAGCTACGAGACGCTTATTCCTCAAGCAGACCTAGTGGTTAACCTAACGCCAGACAAGCAGCACACGAACGTGGTTGAGACGGTAATGCCGCTGATGAAAGAAGGCGCAGCACTAGGTTACTCACACGGCTTTAACATTGTTGAAGAAGGCATGCAGATCCGTAAAGACCTAACCGTCGTGATGGTTGCGCCTAAGTGCCCGGGTACTGAAGTACGTGAAGAGTACAAGCGTGGCTTCGGCGTTCCTACGCTAATCGCAGTTCACCCAGAGAACGATCCAAAAGGTGAAGGTTGGGATATCGCCAAAGCTTGGGCAGCAGGTACTGGTGGTCACCGCGCAGGCTGTCTAGAGTCTTCATTCGTTGCTGAAGTGAAATCTGACCTAGTGGGCGAGCAAACTATTCTATGCGGTATGTTACAAGCAGGTTCAATCGTGTCTTACGAGAAGATGGTTGCTGAAGGTATTGATCCAAGTTACGCAGGTAAACTGATTCAGTACGGTTGGGAAACCATCACGGAAGCATTGAAGTTTGGTGGTATCACACACATGATGGATCGCCTATCAAACCCGGCGAAAATCAAAGCGTTCGAGCTTTCTGAAGAGCTGAAAGAGTTGATGCGTCCGCTTTACAACAAGCACATGGATGACGTAATCACAGGCCATTTCTCTAGCACTATGATGGCTGACTGGGCAAATGATGATGCGAACCTACTAGGCTGGCGCGCAGAGACAGGCGAAACAGCGTTTGAGAACTACCCTGCAGGTGATGTGGAGATCTCAGAGCAAGAGTACTTCGACAACGGTATCCTTCTAGTTGCAATGGTGCGTGCGGGTGTTGAGCTAGCATTCGAAGCAATGACAGCGTCAGGTATCATTGATGAGTCAGCGTACTATGAGTCACTACATGAGCTACCACTCATCGCAAATACAGTCGCGCGTAAGCGTCTGTACGAAATGAACGTTGTTATCTCTGATACGGCTGAATACGGTAACTACCTATTTGCTAATGTCGCTACACCACTACTGCGCGAGAAGTTCATGCCTTCTATTGGCACTGACGTGATTGGTAAAGGTTTAGGTGAGACTTCTAACCAAGTAGACAATGCAACGCTAATCGCAGTGAACGATGCAATCCGTAACCACCCTGTTGAGTACATTGGTGAAGAGTTACGTGGATACATGACGGATATGAAGAATATCGCGGTAGGCGGTTAATCTTCTTCGCTAAGATGAGTAAAGAACTCCAGACAGACTGGAGTGATAAATACAAAATATAAACACAACACTTAATGAAAAGGCTTGGTCGCCGTTGACCAAGCCTTTTTTATTTTCCATAAGCTAGGTATGCACTGAGGGATAGAATAAGGTTTGAGAAAACAAAAAGGGCTGACGCATTACGCCAACCCTTCATATTTCATCACTATTAGCTTTTACTTATCTGCTAGTTTCTCTTCTAGATCGGCTAGCTTCTTTTCCATTTCAGTCAGCTTCTGGCGAGTGCGAAGGAGTACCTGAGTCTGAACATCAAACTCTTCGCGACTAACGACATCCAGCTTATTCAGCTGACCTTGGATAACTTGACGAACTTTCTGATCAACATCTGCACCAAGTTCTTTTACTGGCGCGGGCATGGAATCATGAATCTGTTTAGCAATTTGCTCTAGTTTCTTTGGGTCAAACATGTGACGAGAACTCCTGTATCTTTGTGTATATTCTATGTAATTGGTACGGGAAAGTCGTTATTTGGATAACAAAAATTCGATGTGGTCAGCGGTCAATCTAAACCAATGAAAAAGGCCACCGAAGTGGCCTTTAGTTAACGCAGAGCTTAGCTGTTGTCGGCTAACTCACGTTGTGCGGCTTTTGCTTCATCAACACGAGCCAATTTCTCTAAGTCTTTATCTTCAACAAACACTGGTAGTGGTTTGTGCTTCTCAGCTAAGTAGCTATAGATAACTGGCAGTACGAACAGGGTAAACAGAGTACCGATCGCTAGACCAGCTACGATAACAATACCGATACTGAAGCGCTGAGCGGCACCAGCACCTGTTGCGTACATCAGTGGGATCAGACCTGCAATCATCGCTGCGGTTGTCATTAGGATAGGGCGTAGACGAACTTTCGCCGCTTCCATGACCGCTTCTGTCTTGCTCAATTTATTGTGTAGCTGCTCTTCTTTGGCCACCTCACAGATCAAGATACCGTGCTTGGTGATCAGACCTACCAAGGTGATCAGGCCAACCTGAGAATAGATGTTCATCGAGGCAGCTCCCCAAGCCAGAGCAATCAAGGCACCACATACCGCCAATGGAACGGAAACCATGATAACAATTGGGTCTTTAAGAGATTCAAACTGAATCGCCAGAACCAAGAAGATGATAGCCAGTGCTAAGCCAAACGTTGCGTACAGTGCACTACCTTCCGTAACATATTGACGAGCTTCACCCATGTAGTCGTGGTTGTAACCATTGGGCAGTTTGTTGCTTGCCAACTCTTCCAACCAGTTTACCGCGTCACCCATTGCTGTCCCTGGTGCAGGTACGGCACCGATGGTCGCTGAGTTTAGCTGGTTGAAGTGTGGTAGCGAACGTGGCTCAGCGACAACATCGATAGTAATCAGGCTACCAAGTGGAACCGCGCGGTTATCTGCGGCACGCACGTAGTAGTTATTCATCGACTCAGGGTTAAGACGCCACTTACGCTCTACCTGTGGAATGACCTCGTAGGAGCGGCCGTTAAGGTCGATACGGTTTACATAGCCATCGGACATCATGGTACTCAACGTAGTACCAATGTCTTGCATTGTTACGCCGTATGCGCCCGCTTTGTCTTTATCAATGTTGATCTTCATCGTTGCTGAGTCGTAGTTGAGGTCCAGCTCAGAGTAGACAAACATTGGGTTAGACGACACCTCGCCAAGCACATCTGAGGCAATAGCGAATAAGCTCTCAAACGCATTAGGTGTGGTGATAACGAACTGTACTGGCAGACCGGAACCGGCACCTGGTAGTTCTGGCATCTGGAATGCAGTTACCGCCATGCCTGGAACGTTTTTCACAAGGCCTGTCACGCGATCAGCTACTTCAGACTGGCTTGCTTCACGCTCACTCCAAGGCACCATAGAGGCGATACCAAACGCTTGGTTTGAGTTAGGCACACCAGTAAACACCTGTGCGTAAGCCACTTCTGGTTGATCAGACAGAATTCGGTTTACGTCGTTCATGGTGTTTTGCATGAAGTCGAGGTTAGCGTTTGATGGAGCCGTACCCATCAGCATCACCACCCCTTTATCTTCCGATGGCGCCAGTTCGCTTGGAATGAATTTGAACAGCATCGGTAGGCTGGCAAAAACAATCACAGCGAAACCAAGTACTACAGGGCGATGTTTCATGACCGCACCCAGCATGCGTTCATAACGGTTGGTCATGCCATCTAGCACACTATGGACTTTTTGTTCGAATTTGCTTGGGGTTTCATTGGCCTTGAGCATTTTCGAACACATCATAGGTGACAGAGTCAGAGCGACGATACCGGAAACGAATACTGAGCCTGCGAGGGTCAAAGCGAACTCTTTAAACAGTGAGCCTGTGATGCCCCCCATTAAGGCTATTGGCGCATACACCGCACCCAGTGTTAGGGTCATAGCGATAACCGGAACAGCAATTTCACGTGTACCAATAATAGCAGCACGGAAAGGCGACTCACCGAGCTTGATGTGTCGGTCGACGTTCTCTAGAACAACGATCGCATCATCCACCACCAGACCGATGGCCAATACCATGGCGAGTAGTGTCATCAGGTTCCATGAGAAGCCCATCGCTTGCATTACCATCGCCACACCAATCAGTGAGAGAGGGATAGTGACGATAGGGATCATTACCGCACGGAAAGAACCGAGGAATAGGGTAATGACGATCAATACAATCAGTGCTGCTTCCGCGATGGTCTTAATAACCTCGTTGATCGATTCATTGATAGCAATAGTCGAGTCATACATCACGTTCATATTGATGTTGCTCGGTAGGTTACGCTCTAGTTGAGGTAACAGGTCCAGCACATCAGCCGCAATGTTGATTGGGTTGGCACTTGGTGCTGCGTTGATCGCAACTACTACCGCCTCTTTACCGTTGGCACTTGCGCGGTAAACATCATGGCTCTTCTCAAGCGTTACCTTAGCGATATCACTCAGACGAGTAACATCACCTTCATCAGAGCTTACGACAAGGTTCTTCAGCTCTTCTACGTTTGATACCTGAGTATCTGCACTACCGTTATACAGAACGAACTCGCCTACAGCCTGACCAGCTGCTGACTGATAGTTGTTGGCACTTAGCACGTTCATGACATCGGTAGCGGTTTTGCCCAGCGCGGCCATTTTGGCCGGGTCTAGCCAAATACGCAGGGCGTATTTCATGCCACCGTAGAGGTCAACCTTAGAGACACCATTTACAGTGAACAGCTGTGGGTTGATTACACGCTCTAGATAGTCAGTGATCTGGCTCGATGAAAGTTCATCACTGGTAAAGCCGATATAGAGTACTGCGGTAGTCGAGCCCGTAGACATGGTCACGGTTGGGTCTTCGGCTTCTTTGGGAAGCTGAGAGCGAACCGAGTTGGTCTTAGCCAGAATGTCAGATAGGGCTGCATTCGGGTCAGTGTTCAACTTCATGTTAACGGTAATGGTCGATGTACCGAGTACCGACGATGATGTCATATAGTCGATATTATCGGCTTGAGCTACGGCCTGTTCCAGAGGCTGAGTAATAAAGCCTTGGATCAGATCGGCACTGGCACCGTAGTAACTGGTTGTCACCGTAACTACAGTGTTTGTCATTTCAGGGTATTCACGGACCTGCATTTTGAATACTGCTTGTAAACCAAGCAGGGCTATCAAAAAGCTGATCGATACCGCTAAAACTGGACGTTTAATAAAAACATCAGTAAAGCGCATGAGGCCTCCAATTACAGCATTGGTGTTTCAGCTGGTGGAGTAGTTGCATCGCTTTCTACTACACGAACTTTCGCGTCATTGCTCAAACGAACCTGACCAGATGTCACAACCACATCACCAGGCTTCACGCCATCTAGGATATGAGCAATGTCTTTCACGCGTTCACCCACTTTAACCACTTGCTGTTTAACGCGTTTTTCACCATCTTTCTCGGAAATGATGTACACATTGTCACCGTAAAGAGTAAAGGTGATAGCCGTTTGTGGCAGAGTCACTTGATTTTCCAAGGTTGGCAGAATGATATTGGCACGAGCGAACATACCACTACGTAACTTGCCATCGCTGTTTGGAATATCCGCTTGAACCTGAATCAAACCACTTTGAATATTCACCGCAGGTTCTATTGCTGTGATTGAGCCTTCGAATGGTGTTTCAGGGTAAGCATCGACGAAGATATCAACTTGTTGACCAAGCTGGATACGTGAGATGTCTGTCTGTGGCACAGTGAAGCGTAGGCGCATGACGCTGGTGTCTTCAAGACGAACAATATCAGTACCAGCTTGTAGGTATTGGCCTAGGTAAACGTTACGAATACCTACCACGCCCGAAAAAGGCGCCTTGATGTCACGGCGGTCAATCGTTGCTTTAAGGCTTTCGATATCGGCTTTTAGCGAGAAATAGTTTGCTTCGGCGTCATCATATGCTTCTTTCGATACAGAGCCTTTTTTGTATAGGCCTTGGTAACGTTTGTATTTCGCTTGGGCTGCAGGCAGCTTTGCCTGTGAGCTCTTCAAGTCAGCTTTTTCCACCTTAGAATCCAGCAGAACAAGAGGCTGACCTTCTTCAACTGTAGTACCTGAATCGAACGTGATTTTATCAATCACACCTGCTGTTTCATTGGCGATAGTGACACCTTGATTCGGCTCAATGAAACCGATCGCTTCGATCACAGGTACCCAATCAACCGGCTTCACTTCCGTTACAGTAACCGGAAACTCAGGCTCTGGGCGATTAGCCAAATATTCGGCTATCTTTTGTTGTTTGAATAGATTGAAGCCTATCACGCTGCCAAACAGCAGTATTGCGATAAGCAACATAAAGAAAGTCCACTTTTTCATTCTGATCAGAACTCCAAGTTAGTGTTGAATTATTGCATCCCAACTGGCTTCGATTGCGGCTTCTAAGGCTGCTTCATCCAGGTGGTAGTATCCCAAAGCATGTTTTCTCGCCAGTGCGACACTGGCTTCAAAACTCAGCCCTGAAAGAATCTCATTGTCGAGAGGTTTAAAGATCCCTTGCTCTTTTCCTTGCTTAAACAACCGATCCACTTGGGCAAACATTTGTCGCTCAAGTTCCCGAGTCTTTCTCTTATTTGCACAGGGAAGAGATTCATATTGAACGCGACTACTCAGGGTTTCCATATCTGAACTGGCTAAATTCCATATGTTTAACCACATAGTGCGATAGCGTACTTTCAAGGGCATATCGTCGTTGACACCAGATTGGACGGCAGATGCAATCCGCTCGGCGACGTTCAAACGTACTTCATCTAGGAGATGCTCTTTATCTGAGAAATAACGATAGATAGTGCCTGCAGCTACACCTGCTTCTTTGGCCAGCTTATGCATCGACAGGCCTTGAAAACCCGACTCTGCAATCAGCTTTTCGGCTGCAGTGAGGATCTGTTCTTGCTTATCTATTGCAGTGTTACTAGACATAGTTTCATTACCCAATGAATGAACGTTCATTCATTATAGCCTAATAGCTGTACACTAGTGCAATAAAATATTTGGTTAATTATGTAAATTTATAGGTAATGAGATCATTTTAGCTGGCACTAGTCGGTGTCGATTAAGCATAGCAATCGATCTGTTGCAGCATTATTATAGGCGCCAAAGAATTTGACCTCAGAGATCTTTATGAAGCTGAACCCCAATCAAGACCAAGCCGTAAAATATGTATCAGGACCTTGTCTGGTTTTGGCGGGAGCGGGATCTGGCAAAACTCGCGTTATTACTAATAAGATTGCGTATTTGGTTCAGCAGTGTGGTTATAAGGCGCGCAATATTGCTGCGGTGACGTTTACTAATAAAGCAGCACGTGAAATGAAAGAGCGTGTCGGCCAGACGTTAGGTAAAAACGAATCGAAAGGCTTGATGGTTTCGACTTTCCATACTTTGGGTCTCAACATTATCAAACGAGAATATAAGTCGCTGGGGTTAAAGGCGGGCTTTTCTTTGTTTGATGATCAAGACCAGTTAGTGCTACTGAAAGAGCTGACAGAGAAGCAGTTGGATGGCGATAAAGATTTATTGCGTCAATTGCTCAGTACGATTTCTAACTGGAAAAATGACATGCTGACCCCTGATGAAGCCAAAGCGCGCGCGCAGGGTGAGCAACAACAACTGTTTGCGTTCTGCTTTGAAATGTATCAAAAGCAGATGAAAGCCTATAACGCCCTCGATTTTGATGATTTGATCGCTTTACCAGTTCTGCTGCTGCGTTCCAATGAAGAAGTCCGTCAGCGTTGGCAAAACCGCATTCGTTATTTGCTCGTTGACGAGTACCAAGATACTAACACCAGCCAATATGAGCTGGTGAAATTGATTGTCGGTGAGCGTGGCCGCCTAACGGTTGTGGGAGATGATGACCAGTCGATTTATTCTTGGCGTGGTGCCAAACCTCAGAACTTGGTCTTACTTGGTGAAGACTATCCGAATCTTCGTCTGATCAAACTGGAGCAAAACTATCGCTCAACCAGCCGCATTCTGCGTGCTGCGAATATTCTCATCGCCAACAACCCACACGTGTATGAAAAGTCACTATTTTCCGAAATACCCGACGGTGAAAAGCTCAAGGTGTTACTGGCGAAAGATGAAGAGCATGAAGCGGAGCGGGTGACCGGTGAGCTAATCGCCCATAAGTTTCTTAATCGTACCGATTATCGAGACTATGCCATTTTATATCGTGGTAACCACCAATCTCGTCTGATTGAAAAATCTCTGATGCAGAACCGAGTGCCCTATAAGCTCTCAGGCGGCACCTCGTTTTTTGCCCGCGCGGAAATCAAAGACATCATGGCGTACCTGCGCGTGTTGGTGAATCCTGATGATGACAATGCGTTTTTACGTATTGTGAATACGCCACGGCGTGAAATTGGCCCGGTAACCTTGGAAAAGCTGGGCAGTTACGCCAATATGCGCAGTAAAAGCCTGTTTGAGTGCAGTTTTGAGATAGGGCTGGAACAGCATCTCACTGGGCGAGGGCTAGAGAACCTGCGCCGTTTTACTCAGTGGTTAGTGAAAATAGCAGACCAAGGCGAGCGTGGTGATACGGTGGAAGCGGTACGTTCATTGGTTCGTGATATCAATTATGAAGATTGGCTGTATGAAACCTCTGCCAGCCCCAAAGCGGCAGAGATGCGGATGAAAAACGTTTCTGATCTGTACTCCTGGATTGTCGCAGATCTGGAGGGAGATAATTACGATCAGGAAGAAAAGAGCCTTAAAGAAGTCGTTCAGCGCCTGACACTGCGTGACATGATGGAGCGAGGGGAAGAAGATGAGGACAGTGATGCTGTTCAACTAATGACTCTACATGCCTCGAAAGGTCTTGAATTCCCTTATGTGTATTTGATTGGTGCGGAAGAAGGTATTTTGCCTCACCAAACCAGTATAGATGAAGACAATGTTGAAGAAGAGCGCCGTCTGATGTACGTAGGGATCACCCGTGCACAGCGCGAGTTGACCTTTACCATGTGTAAAGAGCGTCGCCAATTTGGCGAATTAATTAAACCGACCCAAAGTCGATTCCTAGATGAATTACCGTTTGATGATGTAGAGTGGGAAGTGAATAAAAAGCCCCAGACCCAAGAAGAACGAATGGCAAAAGGGCAGGCACATATCGCTAATATTCGAGCGATGTTTAATAAAGATTGATGTACTGTTTATAGAAGACTGTAATGAAAAGGGCTTGGTGAAAACCAAGCCCTTTTTCGAATCGCTTCTTATATAAAGACGAATTACAAGCCGGCAATCATGTGCTCAATTGCCGCAACGATTTCATCGTCTGAACAATCCATACAGGACCCTTTCGCTGGCATAGCATTAAAGCCGTTGATAGCGTGGTCTTTCAGCACGTCTTTGCCCTGTGCAATTCGCGGCCCCCAGTCACCAGCATCACCGGTTTTTGGTGCACCACTAACGCCTGATGCGTGGCAAGCAATACAGAAGGTGCCATACACGGTCGCGCCATCACGTGGACCGGTTGGCTCTGCTTTGACTGGTTCTGAACCTGCAAGGTACACATCACCGACAGGTTTAATGCGCTCTGCAATCGCATCATAGTCTTCTTGGCTAACATTAGCTGCAAAAGAGGCGCTAGAAAAAGTGATCGCAGCGACCAAAGCGGTTAAGATTTTTCGAGACATATCCATTAAACTCACTTTACATTCCTGAAGGTAAGTTCGTGCTTACCTATTATTAGAGTGTGGTTTGATCCACAGCGTTTTGCTGTTAAATCAATGTAAATATTGGGTGATTATATCCTGATAACTTGTTGCAATAAACAACAAGTTAACCGCTTCCATGGGGTTATATAATGGGAAATAGGGGTTTATCACACTTTAATTGCCCAAAAAGGCGCCAAACGATAAAAAAAGTTTAAAAAGTACTAGACGGCCTAGTGTGATATACGTATTATTCCACTCCGCCGATAGGGCATGCGCCCGTAGCTCAGCTGGATAGAGCGTTGGCCTCCGGAGCCAAAGGTCGAAGGTTCGAATCCTTTCGGGCGCGCCATCCGGACGCTTACTAAGGTAAGTTAAATTGGCAGTATAATGGTGGCTATAGCTCAGTTGGTAGAGCCCTGGATTGTGATTCCAGTTGTCGCGGGTTCAAGTCCCGTTAGCCACCCCATTATTTTGGTGGCATTGTCTCCATTCTTGAATCACTCGAGATAAAACATAAGTCGGTGAATAGCGCAGCTTGGTAGCGCATCTGGTTTGGGACCAGAGGGTCGGGGGTTCGAATCCCTCTTCACCGACCACTCTTTCGTTTATGGCTTTTAAGAGCGGTAAACATCAAAATTTTGATGGTGGCTATAGCTCAGTTGGTAGAGCCCTGGATTGTGATTCCAGTTGTCGCGGGTTCAAGTCCCGTTAGCCACCCCATTACTCAGGTGGCATTGCTTCCTTTCTTGACTCTCTTCAAGATAAATATAAGTCGACGAATAGCGTTATTTGTATCGCATCTCGGCTCTTGGAATAAGTGGGACCAGAGGGTCTATAACGTAAACCAAGTAAAAAAATCCATCGTCGGTGAATAGCGCAGCTTGGTAGCGCATCTGGTTTGGGACCAGAGGGTCGGGGGTTCGAATCCCTCTTCACCGACCACTATTGAAAGCCTCGACAGTAATGTCGGGGCTTTTTTGCATTTAATACTCATCATTAAGTCTACTAACGGGCTCAAGCCTCTTTCTGCTCTCCAATGGTTTAATCCAGAGGTACATACAATGCCACGCTTTCATGGTCCCAACAGGTTTGAATGAGCCCGAACATGAATGGCGCATAGATTGTTAAACATGGTTATACAAAAGCTTTCTTGGTAACGCTTGAATAAAGAGCGCTCAGTTATATGTGCTGATTATGCATTTAATAGTTACGCATAATCGTGTGGTGATACTTGCTGTTTGGTGTGAAATTAACCATAGTTATTTAGTCTGTCTTTTCGGTTTTTATCTGGTTCTATATTTGGTTAATTTTTATTTTCGTGGAGTTTAGGTCTAGCAAATAAATTTTATCTGACCTAATGTTTTTATTTTGTTAAAGGGTTGGCTGGTCTTTTTTGTGAATTAATATTCATCGTTTTTTATGGCTAAAGGTTTTAAGTTATAACTAATCTGCTTATTAATCTTACTCTGAGGCTGAGGTTTTTATACAGGTATGACCAACCGATGATCTAGCTTGATTGCATATTTATTTTCATAAGCTGCTTGGTTTTTGTTCGAACTCGACTTTTTATCCTATGTTTGTTGCTTTTCTGTGAATTTTTTGCCAAATTGATGACCTTGTAAATTGCCAGAACGATATACCCAATTCGTTTTTTAGATTGGGTGACGAGCTGGCTTGAATGGATTCACTTTTCAGACAGGGCAGAAAGCTGCCAAAGCAGTAGAGGTCTGGTTAATGTCACTCTTAGAAGTTAAAAATCTTCGTATTGAATACCCGTCGCGTCACGGTGTGCATGCAGCGGTTAAATCGTTATCGCTCAATATTGAGCGAGGCGAAATCGTGGGTGTGGTTGGGGAATCTGGTGCGGGTAAGTCAACAGTTGGTAATGCTGTGATCGATTTGCTTAGCCCTCCTGGCCGTATCGCCAGTGGTGATGTCTATTTGGACGGTGAGTTGATCTCCGGTTTATCGGCTGAAGAGATGCGACAAGTTCGAGGCTCAAAAATTGGGTTTATTTTTCAAGATCCAATGACTTCTCTTAATCCGCTATTTACGGTTGAGCACCAGCTCAAAGAGACTATTCACGCCAACATGAATGTGTCAGATGAAGAAGCTTATCAGCGTGCCTTATCTTTAATGCAGCAAGTCGGTATTCCACAGCCAGAAAATCGCCTTAAGCAGTACCCTCACCAATTCTCAGGTGGTATGCGCCAACGTGTTGTTATTGCTATTGCGCTTGCCGGTGAGCCTGATTTGATCATCGCTGACGAACCGACCACGGCGTTGGACGTCTCTATTCAAGACCAAATTCTGAGCCTGATCCGCGAATTGTGTATCAAGAATAATGTTGGTTGTATGTTGGTCACCCACGATATGGGCGTGGTTTCTAATGTCACGGATCGTGTTGCGGTCATGTATCGAGGCGACTTAGTTGAGTTTGGCCCGACAGCAAAAGTATTAGGCGATCCTGACCATTCATATACTCGCAGCTTGATTTCTGCTGTTCCTCGCTCAGATATGAAGCTTGAGCGTTTCCCTCTGGTGAGTTACATCGAAGAAGCTCATGAGATGGCGCCTTTGGATGTGAAAAATCATTGGCTAGGCCAAAGTCAGGATCATCGTGAATACACAGGTTCATTGTTGACCGTAGAGAATGTCAATCTTCGCTTTACCACCAAGGATTCATTGTTTGAAAGCCGTCGTGAGTACGTGCAGGCATCGAACAATGTCAGCTTTGAAGTCTTCGAAGGGGAAACCTTCGGTTTGGTGGGTGAATCGGGCTCGGGTAAGTCAACCATTGCACGTGTGATTGCGGGTCTGTATCAGCCAAACTCGGGCAAGGTTACTTTTGAAGGTATTGATCTGACTTCGCTAAAATCTGAAAAAGAACGTCGTCCACTTCGTCGTCAGATGCAGATGGTGTTTCAGAACCCATACACATCTATGAACCCGCGGATGAAGATCTTTGACATCATTGCTGAGCCAATCCGTTTCCATAGGTTAACCCGCGATGAAACGGAAACCAGACAGATCGTCAACGATCTGCTTGACCACGTTGGTTTAGGAAAGATGGCTGGTGTGAAGTATCCACATGAATTCTCTGGTGGTCAGCGTCAGCGCATTTCGATTGCGCGTGCTCTAGCGACTCGTCCACGTCTTCTGATTTGTGATGAACCAACGTCCGCACTGGATGTATCGGTTCAGGCACAGATTCTTAACCTATTAAAAGACTTACAAGATGAGTTAAATCTCACCATGTTGTTTATCAGTCACGATCTCCCTGTGATTCGCCAAATGTGCGATCGAGTGGGTGTGATGCAAATGGGAACACTATTGGAAGTTGCGCCAACCGAGCAGCTGTTCAATTCACCACAGCATGAATACAGTCAACAACTGATTTCTTTAATGCCTGAATTTATAGGCTTAAGAGAAGAAGTAAAAACGGCGTAAGTCGTAGACATTACCCAGATGTACTTGGGTGACCAAACAGAAGCAAACACAACAACTAGGGATGAATCCCGCATAAGGAGTTATGCAATGAAAACCATGAAAAGCAAACTAGCAGTGGCTTTAATGGCAGCTGGCTTGAGCTTTAGCGCAGCAGCAGCAGATATCACAGTGGCTTACGATGCTGACCCAGTATCTCTGGACCCGCATGAGCAGCTATCAGGCGGTACTCTGCAAATGTCTCACATGGTGTTTGATCCACTAGTTCGTTACACACAAAAGTTTGATTTTGAACCTCGCCTAGCTGAGAAATGGGAACGTGTTGATGACACAACTTTCCGCTTCCAATTGCGTAAAGGCGTGAAGTTCCACTCTGGTAACGAACTGACGGCTGACGACGTAGTTTGGACGTTTGACCGTCTGAAAGACTCTCCTGACTTCAAAGCGATCTTCGAACCATACGAGAAGATGGTAAAAGTAGACGACTATACGGTTGAGCTAATCTCGAAAGGGGCTTACCCGCTAGTTCTACAAACGGCAACTTACATCTTCCCGATGGACAGCAAGTTTTACTCTGGTAAGACAGAAGATGGCAAAGACAAAGCGGAAGTTGTGAAGCACGGTAACTCGTTCGCTTCAACAAACGTTTCTGGTACTGGTCCGTTTATCGTTACTCAGCGTGAGCAAGGTGTAAAAGTGACATTTGAGCGTTTTGGTGATTACTGGGACAAAGACACAGGTAACGTAGATAAGCTAACGCTTGTACCAATCAAAGAAGACGCGACACGTGTTGCCGCGCTACTTTCTGGTGATGTAGACATGATTGCACCGGTTGCGCCAAACGATCACAAGCGTGTCAAAGGGGCGAAGAACGTAGACCTAGTGACATTACCAGGTACACGTATCATTACGTTCCAAATGAACCAAAACAGTAATGAAGCACTGAAAGACGTTCGTGTTCGCCAGGCGATTGTTCACGCGATCAACAACGAAGGCATTGTGAAGAAAATCATGAAAGGCTTTGCCACTGTTGCTGGTCAGCAAGGCCCAGAAGGTTATGCTGGTTACCAAGCAGACCTAGTGCCACGCTATGATCTGAAGAAAGCCAAAGAGCTGATGAAGGAAGCGGGTTACGAGAAAGGCTTCACGCTAACAATGATGGCGCCAAATAACCGCTACGTAAACGATGCGAAAATTGCTCAGGCTGCTGCGGCCATGCTGTCTAAGATCGGTATCAAAGTGGATCTGAAGACTATGCCTAAAGCGCAATACTGGCCAGAGTTCGACAAGTGTGCGGCTGACATGCTGATGATCGGTTGGCACTCAGATACAGAAGATTCAGCGAACTTCTCTGAGTTCCTAACCATGACGCGTGATGAAGCAACAGGTAAAGGCCAATACAACTGTGGTCATTACTCTAACGCTGAAGTTGATAAGCTGGTTAATGCATCTAACGTAGAGACGGATCCAGCGAAGCGTGCAGAGATGCTTCAGAAAGTAGAAGCAACGCTGTACAACGAAGCGGCGTTTGTTCCTCTACACTGGCAGAACCTTGCTTGGGGTGCAAAATCTAACGTTGATATCGCGCCAATCGTGAACGCGATGAACTTCCCTTACTTCGGTGACTTGGTGGTGAAATAACCCCTCACAGAATTAAGTTGGAATATTGGCACCCTTTTCGGGTGCCAATACTTAATTTTTTGGTGCTTAGCTTTGTTTCAGTCGGGTTAGGTGCCATTTTTCAGACTGAAAGTGCGATCAGATGAGTTTTTCTGGTTTAGCAGACTGAAATCTACGGAAAGTTAAAGGGGCAAGGAATGTTTTCGTTTCTGGTCAAGCGCCTGTTTCAGGCACTGATAGTGATGTTTGTGATCAGTTTGGTGGCGTTTGCCATTCAGGATAATCTGGGTGACCCGTTGCGTGAGCTTGTTGGTCAATCGGTTTCTGAAGCGGAGCGTCAAGCTCTCCGTGATGAGCTCGGCCTTAACGATCCCTTCATTACGAAATACACTCGCTTTGTTGGCGCTGCGCTACAAGGTGACTTAGGGACTTCTTATTTCTTCAAGCGTCCAGCGGTTGAAGTAATTCTCGATAAATTGGTGGCGACACTAGAGTTGGTGTTTGGTGCCACAGTGATCATCATTGTTTGTTCAATTCCTCTCGGCGTTTACTCGGCAATTCACCCGAAAAGTATCTTTACCAAAGTGGTGATGGCGTTCAGTAGTATCGGGATCTCTATTCCGGTCTTTTTGACCGCGATAATGTTGATGTATGTCTTCTCAATTGAACTTGGCTGGCTACCGTCCTATGGTCGGGGAGAAACCGCCAATGTGCTCGGCTGGGAATCTGGCTACTTTACTCTTGATGGCCTTGCACACTTAATCCTGCCATGTATTGCGCTGGCGTCTATTATGCTGCCACTTTTCATCCGTCTGGTTCGTTCTGAAATGCTGGAAGTGCTGAGCTCTGAGTACATTAAATTTGGTAAGGCTAAAGGCCTTGCTCTTAATAAAATCTATTACCAGCATGCCCTGAAAAATACCATGTTGCCTGTGTTGACGGTTGGTGGTGTACAAATCGGTACTATGGTGGCCTACACCATTCTGACCGAAACTGTGTTCCAGTGGCCGGGTACTGGTTTCCTTTTCCTAGAAGCCATCAACCGTGTGGATACGCCGCTGATCACCGCCTACGTAATTTTCGTTGGTCTGATTTTCGTTGTCACTAACACCATTGTGGATTTGCTATACGGTATCATCAACCCGACCGTTAACCTGACAAGCAAAGGAGCATAATCATGAGTCAAACAGTAGCTGCTCCTTCTCGTTGGGAGCGTTTCAAACAATCGGATTTTCTTTATTATTTCAAACGCGACAAGGTGGCGATGGCCAGCTTTACCGTGTTTATGTTATTCCTCGTAATGGCGCTTGCTGCGCCAGTGTTGTCGCCAACTGACCCGTATGATCTCGCGTCTATCGATATCATGGACTCAGAATTGCCACCTTCTTGGATGGAAGACGGTGACGAGCGATTTGTGCTTGGTACCGATGAGCAAGGTCGTGACATCCTTTCAACCATACTTTACGGTTCTCGCTTGTCATTGACGATTGGCTTTTTGGCGGTCGGCTTACAATTGATACTAGGTATCGTGATTGGCCTGTCGGCGGGTTACTTCGGTGGCCGTATCGATAGCTTCCTGATGCGCTTTGCTGATGTCCAGTTGTCATTCTCTACGATGATGGTGGCGATCATAGTGTCAGCTATCTTCAAAGCCAGCTTCGGTAGTGACTTTTACGCCCAGTATGCGGTAATTATGCTGGTGGTGATCATCGGTGTAGCTGAATGGCCGCAGTATGCGCGAACTATTCGTGCTTCGGTTTTGGCTGAGAAGAAGAAAGAATACGTGGAAGCTGCACGAGTCATGGGCTTTAAAGCTCCTCGTATCATGTTCCGCCATATTCTACCGAACTGTTTGTCGCCTATCTTGGTTATCTCGACGGTTCAGGTGGCAAACGCCATCATGTCAGAAGCGGCACTTTCTTTCCTTGGCTTAGGCCTTCCGGTAGATCAACCATCACTTGGCGCTCTGATCAGTATCGGCTTTAACTACATCTTCTCAGGAGCTTGGTGGATTACGGCTTTCCCAGGTGTCGTTCTGGTGACACTAGTGTTGGTTATCAATCTATTGGGTGACTGGCTACGTGATGTATTTAACCCGAAAATCTACAAAGGGTGATCCAAGCCTAAGATTTGGTTATAAAAACCTCACTACACTAAGAGCCGTAACATGTTACGGCTCTTTTTTTGCATCTGAATTTTTTCAGTAGTGAGTCGTCAATAATGCACTCTATCGTTTAGAGTATGGACATCGAATTTAAGGTTTGAATGAAGAATATGGGAACGAGAATGGCCGTTACATTTAGGCGACCTTTAATCGCACTTATGAGCATTGCGGTATTCGCTTTACCAATGCAGTCTGCTCCGGCCTATGCGGAAGAATTTTTGTGTGATGCGACTCAGGCCTCTAGCGACACTTTGCCTTTGCTCGATGCTGCTTGCCCGATTGGTAAGGGGATGTGGGGAAAACAAAAACCAAAAGGTCAGGCGTCTTATTTCTGGATTCAGTGTGGTGTGTATGGCAAGCCTCTGGCTTTGCCTGAAGCGAAGAAAATATATCAACACATCAGTGCGGATGTATGGGCTAAGTCAGAGGGGAAGGCGTATCGTTGTTTGATTGGCCCGTATAAAGCTTTTTCTGAAGCAAAGTCCGATCTGGCTAAAGTCAAAAAATTACCGGATTACAAAGAAGCCTTTATTCGTGAGATCGTGAAAGGTGCACCAACGGTCAAAGCTGTCCCAGTTACTAAGTCGGCGGCCAAGCCACCTACTAAAGTGGCACAGCAAAAAACGACGGTTCTTCCTGCACCAAGTAAACCTGAGCCTAAAGCTTTAGCCCAAGCGAAGCCGGAACAACCGCGAGACCAAGGGGTGGCGATTCGTCAGCACGCCACCATAAACGGTGTCGAGTATAAGGTACCGTATAGTATGTTTGGTAACGATCAGTTCTATATGGAACATGAACTGCCTTGGAATCGCATGGATTATGAAATGGCTTATAAGACTTGCTATCGAATGGGAATGCGTTTGGCGACGGAAAAAGAGTGGCAAGCCTTGCTCAATGCTGACGTTATGTCACGAGATAAATGGCCAATGCATTTGCCCTACTGGGGCGCGGATCGAATTGGTTTATTCTACAGTGGTAAAGTTAATCACCTGAAGGGCACATCTTTGCTGAATGTGATGTGCGTGAAATAGCAATCAACCAGTAGCTAAGTGGGTGACTGGTTTTTTTCTTCACTCTCTTTAATTAAGTCGAGGTATTTCTTCTCGACAAAGTCTTTCTCTTTGGTGATGTGGTGCAGTTGCTGCTGCACAGCTTCAAGTTGGGTTCGCACTTCACCGATGTCGCCTTTCTCAGCCGCTTTCTTCTTATAGGTCTCTATGATGCCGAGCAATTGTTGTCTTTCTTGCTGATAGTCTTGTTCGAGCTTATTGAAGCCGCCAGCTTCACTGATCTGGACATACTCTTGCTCAAGCTGCTCGAACTGTTTCTCTAGTTGCTCTTTTTCTTGTTGCAGGCTCTCTACGGTATCCGATTGCTTCAGGAGTTTGTTCTTGGCTTTTCTTAGCCCTTTAATGCTGCGGTTGAGGTCGCCTTTGAGTTTTTTTATCAATTGATGTGACTTACTCAGTTTTTGGTTGAGGTCTTCGATGGATTCCTGATCTTGAGCACTTAGCCCTCCTTCATTAGCCGATTTGATTTGCGATACTTGTGCCTCTAATGCTTGCTGAATAATGATCAGGTCATTCAGTGTGTCACTATTTTCTGCGGTGTAGTTCAAGGCGCTGTCAACCGACTGTTGGCAAAGTTCATAGGTATTGCGGTCCATATTTTGGCCATGAACGACCTCTCGCGCAAAATGGCGAAACTCACGCAGTATCAAAAGTAATATCACAAACCAAACTAGCAGAATAAAAAGACCCATATCGATCGCTAGGGCGACGAGGTTCTCTGCTGTGAGAAGAGGTGCTAAATCCATGAACTCATTCCATGTTTTTTGAATCCTATTAGAGTCTAAGTTTAGTTGTCATCACAAATTGTGCCTATAATTTAGACAGTCCCCAGCTAGAGTAGAATGCGATTTGTGAAGATCCTGATTGTCGATGACAGTAAAGCCACATTAGAAATTGTTCGGCGAGCGCTGGAAAATTTTGGTTATCGCCGTTTGTCGATCCAGAAAACAGACAGTGCTCTGGATGCCTTAGAGCAAGCTAAGCAATGGCAACCAGAGATTGTGCTCACCGATTGGTATATGCCGGACATGACAGGGTTGACCTTAATTCAAGAAATCAAAAAGCTGGGGTTGGACATCAAGATGGGCATGATCACCACCGTTGACGATCAGTTGCAAATCAATCAAGCCAAGGCAGCTGGCGCCAGTTTTGTACTGTCTAAACCTTTCGATGATAAAGAGCTGCATCGCAAACTTTTGCCGTTGGTTCAGGGGGCAGAAGAAAGCGAGCGGGCATTGGAAAACATTAACGATGTGCAAAAAGAGCTCGCGCTGCCTAAATTGTCTCAGTTGGAAAAGCTGATGAAGCGAGAGGTGAGTGACCGCTTAGTGTTGAATAATATTCGTCAGCAGTCGTTTGATGAAAGCAAAATCCCTTGCCTGCTGGCGGTTTATGAAGATGGTGAAACTCAAAGGCCGCGCGCGGTGGCTATTCTCGACATCTATGCGATTTGTGTTTTCTCTCGCAGTAATTCAGCCATCAGCAAGCAAGATCTCCAACGCGCCATTCATAGTAAATTGGTGAGTAAAGATATTCTCGATACTTGCCAACAGGTATTGGAGAAATCTGCACTGGCGTTTCTGGATAGTAATTCACGTAAAAGCCTGAGATTGAAAAATGTCAGTTTTATACCTTCCGCATTTGAAAAACTTGAGGCCTTGTACAGCAAAGAAGCTGACAAGAGGGTCGACTTTTCTTGTCAGCTTGAAGATATGGCACAAGGCAAAGTGACCTTGATCGGCTTTTAACGCCTAGGTCAGTCTCTTGCAGGTTGGTTAACGTAAATCGGGTTAGAGTAGAACCACAAGTCTTTCCAAGCCATCGCGGCAATATCTGATTGATCCTTATGGAGATCAGATATTGGATTACCTTGCTCATCTACGTAATTTTCAGTACCTTTTGGCGTGTTTGAACCTCGCAGGCGCAAATAATAAGGATTATCTTGTGCGGGGATTGTAAAGCTCAGTGATACAGTGTTGCCTTCTCTTGACCAGCTTTCGGTTCCGCTTTCGAAGCTCTGAATGACTTTGGCCAGATCTGTGTATGGCTGGTCATACATTTCATCACCGGGTAGCAATACCTGATTGGTAATCGTACCCATAATGACATCGACGAACTCTACGTTTACATCATCGCCGTTATGGTTCTTGTCTGGCATGGTAAATTGAATGTTTACTGTTGCTGGCAGAGTATGATCAATGGCTTGGCTTCGGCCCATCTTAACTTTTTTGCCATTTTGAGTCATATGGAAATCTAGGTCGGTGATCAGGTCACCATGTGTAGCAAAAGATTTACCGCTTTTAATTGCGTTAATAATACCTTGTGGAGATTCTTCAGTGAGGTACAAGTGCGTTTTGCTGTACTCGCCGGGCCAAAAGTCTTTGAGCATGCTATGAAAGTCACTGCCGACGAAAATCGAGAACTGATGACCTTCTGATAATAAAGCGTCCCATGCTCCGCCCACTTTCGCTGTCATATAATCAAAACCGCCATAGGTTGTACCATGGTAGGCTTTGTAGTGTTCACCTTGGGTATTTGTCATCATGATCGGCGTGACCATTTCATATGAGCCTCGCGCCTCAGGATTACGTTGGTGTCCCGGTGCTCCTTCCATACCAGCAAAGACATCGGGGCCTGTGGCTAACATTTCACGGATAATCTCAATACGATACTCATGTTTTCGAGATGGGTGGTTTAATGTGAAGAAACTGTTTGTTGGGTGGTTTTGTTGCAAGTATGCTACGCCGCCCAACATATTTTGCTTGTCGGCTCCACCCTCGGATTGGTCATTCGGGTTGCCCTTAAAGTAGTGGTTATGGAAGCTGTTGAGTTCTGCAGAAGTATGATAGCCCTCATCGATAAACAGCGTGGTATGCTCGTCCACGTATGGGGCGGTCCATTCCATGCCTTTTAATAGCAGCTTATCGCTAGCTAGTTCCTGTTGGCGATAATTGTTCAGATGCTCCAGCATGATATTGGAGTTAAACGCATACTCGCGTTCGTGCTTAGCGTATTCAAAGTTGTCTTTGGCGTAGTCGTGGTTGTGAGGCTCTTGCTGATCTTTCCAGTCTACGATAAATGAGCCTTGGCGAGCCATACGCCACATATTGTCTGATGAGATTTCAAAACTCTTAAAGCCACCGTGATCGGTCGAAATTAAATAGTCCATTCCGTACTTGTTGTAGCCGATATCCAGCACAGATGTAATTAAGTTATGACCATCAGACGCAGTGGAGTGGATGTGCATATCACCGGTTACCCATCGACCTGAGGGTGTTGGGTCTATTTTCGCTTCTTCGTCTTCACAGCCTGATAGTAAGGCGAGGGGTAAAAGGAGAGGGGCAGTATGCTTGCGGATTATCATCGTGACTCGTCGGTATTGGTTATCAAAAGCCGCGAGTGTATTTTTGGAATATTAAGGTGAGGTTACGAATATATTTCAACACTCAGACTCATGCAGAATCATCCTTAACATCCGATTTGCTTCGTTAGGGGATAGTGATTAACCATTTTTTGGGGTTATGGCGCGATGAAACAGATAGTTGTCATTAATAAAAAGTGCTGATGTACATTATCCCTCCATACGTCTACATGATTGTTTTAATTGATATTAATATCAGTGTTGGGTGGTGCCGCCATTGGGTTGTTATATGATTTATCTGTTTTTATCTTAATTATTGTTAGTGAGTCGAAGTCAGTGCTTTTTTGGTAGTAAAACCCAATGCATAAGGTATGATGCGCATATTGTTTTTTACTGATAACGTTAACAAACCATGGATGTACGTAACGCTGATATGGAAGCGATGTGCCATGTATTCAAACGCTATGTTGAATATATGGGGGTTGATCAGACGGTGTCTTTTTCTCGGGTGGATACACAACTTGAGCAAGTTAAGACGGTCTCGACCAACTACTCATGGCATCTAGCCTATTGGGGTGACGAGTTATATAAGAACCTGCATTCACGCTTAAAACCGGGTATTAACTTGTGGAATAGCCAAGGCGCCCAAAACTTCCGTGAATCAGCGCAAGCGAGCCATAATCGCGTCGATATAGTCACCAACCAAGGCTCGCAGTACGACATCCTTTCGATTTCTTTGCCTATCACGCCTTTACCCTGCGACGTGGTCAGTCAAGCGATTGCGTTCCGTCCTAAGGTCAATCATCTTGCTCTTGAGTGTTGGAGTGACAAACCGATCCAGATTCCGATTGATAGTTTGTCAGTCACTAATACCGCTCAGTCGAATTATGCCGAAGAAAAACCGTATGTGTTTGGTAACCTGACGCTGACACACGATGAACTGACCAGCGTACGTTACTTTCTTGAGATGAAAACCTTTCAAGAAGTGGCTGTACTTCGCGGCTGTAAAGAAGCGGAAGAAGCGCACCGAATCTATACCATCAAGTGCAAACTTGGCTGTGAGAATCAGCCCGATTCGGTATTTTTTAGAAAACTGGTGGAACACGGAGTGACCGTCGCATGTCTGGACAGTTTCATCACGTATCGCTAACGGTCAGCGACTTAGTTGCCAGCCAAGATTTCTATGCATTGTTTGGTTACCAGCTTGAACGAAGTTATCGGGATGAGCAGGTCACCATTCATATGTTGGAAAACCAAGGCTCGAGAATCGAGCTTTTTCATTTTTGTGGGGATGTTTCAGCCCCAGTTCCTGAATCATTGATCGCGTTAAAAAGAGTGGGCATCACTCACTTCGCTTTACGTGTCAATGATCTTGAAGCCTTTCATAGAAAATTATCGGAAGTCACCAACATCACTACTATTTACAACGCTAGGCTAGGTCGTTTCCGTTACTTTTTCTGTTCAGACCCCGATGGAAATCAATTAGAACTTATAGAGGAGTAAAACAGAATGTCACTCACCTGGAAACAGCGCACCAGTGCTGTCCTTGGTAATGCCATGGAGTTTTATGATATCGCTGTATTCGCATCGATATCTATGTACATTTCCCAGCTATTTGCCACCCAAGGCATTGAGCACTCAGAGCTGGTGGTGTGGGGCGTCTTTGCCCTACGTTTTTTGATCCGACCTTTTGGTGGCGTCGTGATAGGTCGTTATGCCGACAAATACGGGCGTAAACGAGCACTGGTTTTTTGTAACCTTCTGACTGGCTTAGCTACGGTATCGATGGCATTTGTCCCTGTGGATACTGTTGGCCAGTATGTGGTAGTGGTGTTTTTATTCTTCCAAATGATTCAAGCCTTTAGCTTTGGCGGTGAATACCCAACGTTAATTAACTACCTTCTCTACGATGCGCAGAACTCCGAACGCTCACGTGTGAGCAGCTTGATTGTTGCGAGTTCCATTGTCGGTGTCATCATTTCTCTCCTTATCGTAGCAGGCTTAGAACACTATTTAACGGCAGAAGAGATGAGCGCTTGGGGCTGGCGAGTACCGCTGCTAGTGGGTGTTGCGAATATCATGGTGAGCCTGTATTTGCGCTTGTCTCTACCAGAATTGCCGAAAGCTGAAGCGGTGGCGAGTAAGTCTAGTCGTCAGATTGTGGCCAAAGTGTTTTGTATCTCCATTCTCGGTGCGGTGGTGTTTTATGTGCAGAACCTAGCCAGTGGTATCTTGGGTAAAGCAATGGGCATTGAGAACCTAGCGCTGATCAACTCGTCAGTGTTGGTTGTATTGTTGTTCGTATTTTCTTTCATCGTAGACAAACGCTCTTCACCTCAGCAAGCGTTCAAAGTCGGAGCGCTGTTTATGCTGTTTGCAGCGGTCCCCTTGTTTGCGCTGCTTGGTTCCAGCGAATTTATCTGGCAAGCGTTAGCAGTGTTGGGTATCAGCACGTTGGCAGCGATCATTTTAGGTAACTTGGCCGCGCTGTTATGGCAGCAATCTGCTAACCAAACCACCAGCTTAGGTATTGGTTACAACATTGCCTTGTCTATTTTTGGTGGTTTGACACCGCTGATTGTGACAGAAGCGATGTCGTTTAGTTCTGCCTATGTCGGGGTTTATGTGGCGATAGCGACATTGCCGGGGCTTACGGTGTTGTATCGCTTCAGTGCTGCGGTGCACCAAGAGCCCATTCAGTCGGCATAGCAATTCAACGGTTTTAATAAAGGCTTTAAGGCGATGTACTTAGAGCCTTTGTTTTAAGCGATAGCTTTGAATTGAACCGTTTAAAGTGAATAAGACGACAACCAAAAATTGAAGGCTGAACACAAGAAATTGGAAGATTTTCCAATTTTTCGTAATTGATGAGACGTAAAAAACTCTAACCTTTTGAATATATTAGAATATTAAAGTGGGCGTACTTTTTGCTTGGTTTGCGCTCCAGCCTTGAGGTTAGCCTTGTTCCAATGACAGAGTAAAAAGATGAGTAAAAGCCTGCCACTACCCCCTAAAACGTCAATGTTTTGGGTTGACCATGCCTATTCTTGTGAAGAGGCGACGGCTGCCTATGAAGCGGATGGCAATTTGTTGTCGTTCGCTGAGGTATCCGAGAATCCATCTGATGATGTTGCAGGCTCTCCGCCTAAGCACAGTATGTTCTGGGAAGGGGGGACGGAAAAAATTGAGCCGCCTGTCCAAAAAGAGCCGGAGCCGCGCAAGTTTACCAAGCCAAAAACATCAAGCGAAGCGGCGCCCGCTCACTTTGTTCCCGTGCGCTACGCCTTGGACCAGTTAGAGTCTGAAGACACACAATCATTTGGCCTGCCGGAACATTGGCGCGGTCAAGGGCCAGCACGGTTGAACACACTCAGTTACACCCTAAGACAGCTAAGAGATGGCTGGCTGTATGTCTACGATGCCAAACAAAAAAACGCTGGATGAGTATGAGGTGAAAGGTGCTCAATTCACCTATTACAAACTAAGTGAAAGTGAAGACCCACAATCATCGCAGCGGGGTAGCCCTCAAAAAACTTCTCCCTTCCTCAGTTATTCTGAGGACAGTGTGCTGTCACTGTGTTTTTCAGAGCACCGTTGGACATGGACTATGTACTTAAAGGTTCTGGACAATGCAAGCTCCCACATTGGTCGGATGCAAACCGTCGTGCTTATGCCTAATGACCACCAGCGTCATATCAGCCCGATTGAGAACCTCACCGAGGTGGCTGACATTGAAGCGTCTGCCATAGAAGATGGGCGCTTTGCACAGTCCTGTGTGGTAACGATGGCCGATGATGCCTCTAGCACTATCAAGCCAGTTGCGGTTGAAAGCGACATCACCGGTGCGTTACCTGAAGATGAGGCGGCTTATTTTGTCGCGGTCACAGATCATGCCGCAGATGTCCGAGATATGGCGCTCCATTTTGCCAGCATTACTAGCCCTTATCGGCTGTTTACCGAGCAATACGCCAGCCAATGGCAATTGATGCAGACGGCGATGCAATTGTGTTTGTTTGGGGCCAGCGACAAGATCGATTTTCCCTACCGCGTTAGAAGCAAGAGTCAGCAACTCGAGTTTTATCAAAAGATGGGGGAGTATTATGACAATCTTGGTATGTTGGAGCTCACCCAGCAATCGCAAGGTCCTATCGTAAAAGGAATGCCTTCGACGTTTTCACAAGGGGATATTGACTATTACCAACACCAGACCACGTTAGTGGCGGAGTCGATTCAAAAAGAATTTGGTATTTCAGCCTCACAATTTGGTCGCTACGAGCAGTGGATAGCTACGGATCGCTGGCGTAGGCAGCTGAATTGGCAACAAATGCTCAGTGAAATGCAAGCGTTATCTGAGCAGAAGGAAGCGATGTTAGCTCAGGTTGTAGCCGCTAAGCAGGATTTTATCGCGGCACTGGAAGCATTGTCGCCACACCACCTTGAGCAGATATTCGATTTATACAGCGAAGAGACGCAATGGAGCCTTAGTCAGCTTCACCTTGAAGCAGTCGAGTCTTTCAGTTTGGTGATAGAAGAAGACGATAGAGGCTGGGCGGAAAGTCAGTGGTCAAAACCCACCAGTATGTTGCCACTTTATACAGCGGGCTTCAGCCGAAGCATCTATAAAAAGCTGGAAGGGGCGTTACCGTCGCCACTTGAGGTCAATAGTGAATCTCAAGAAGGCATCATGGAGCATGTATCGGCGTGGAGCAATCGCACTGGTATGTATGCCAAAATCATCGACTTTATGTCGAACCCCAACAGTTCAGAAACCACGATACTCAAAGAGCTTGCACAAGGCTTCCAGAAGTTGGATGAGATCTTTAAGGCCGCGGCGAGCGCGGCAATGCGGGGTGTGGCTGAGTTTTCATTGAGCTATAGTGCTCAGGCCTCTTCGCTACTGATGGCTACGCTTTCTAAGCCCATGCAGCGCCACCATTTCCACTGGCGTGCTGCCTTCGCTGAAATCGTCGCCCATGCCACTGCTGTGACTATACCTAATGACTATGCGGCCAAGTTTGCAGATTGGCGTGAGCGTATGAATCAATCTCACAAAGAGTTAAAACTGGTCAATCAAGAGCTTGCTGCCCAACGCAGTAATAAGGTATCAAGCAAACAGCGCCAAGCCTTGCTGGACAAAAAACGTCACCTACAAAAAGTGGTCAATGCCAATGCCTTGGGGTATCCGCAGCGGATTGTACTGGAAGATAACCTAGTGCAGCGCACATTAGAGTTGCAGCGCAAGATCTTGAACAATCAAGTCAAAAATCTGCATACCTTATTTGAAAATGTCGGGGGCCTAAGTTTTCTGGCCTTTCTCTTTAACGCCATCGCGCTCGGGGATGCAATCATTACGATTGAAGAAACCGGGCTGATGTCAGAGGATGACTTCCTTGATGTGCAACAAAAGCTGTTTTATGTCGCAGCGGCATGGACTGGGATACGGACAGGGACGTTATGGAATAATGTTAGAGCCAGTGAAAAATTGAGAGGCTCTTCATTAAACGCACTACGCGTTTTAGTGGCTAACAATGATAGATTTTCGGGTTTGGTTTTAGATGATCTCAAGTTGTTTAACAAATGGTTAGCCATCACTGCAAGCTTTGGTATGTTAGCTTCTGGGATTGAAGCTTACCGTTCATTCCAGAAAGTAGATCAAAGCCATGGTGTTGAAAAAACAATCCAGCGGATCCATTTTTCTTCACTGGGTGCTATGACCCTTGTTGGTTTATTCCAAGCTACTGGCGCGTCTACGGGAGCCTTGTCAGCCAATATTCTCTTTGGTGGCCCCGTTATGGCAGCGCTGCTTACTCTTACCTTAGTGTATCTCTGGGCTAACTCTGTACTCGGTGATCTAAAGCAAGACCGATATCAAAAGTGGCTGGATCGCTTACCTTGGGGTTATCACCCGGAGCGCGCGCGTTGGAGCCAAGCTGCGACACTGGCAGAGCGGGAACAGCAGGATCGTCAACTGGTTCAAGAAGCCTTATTTGAGCTGCACAGTATTGTTCAGCAGCCTACGGTATATCATAAGCCGATTGAGCAAGTGCAAGCCTTCCCTAGGTACACTCATAAAACGCTGGTAGGGGTTGAAGTGCATATTCAGTTGCCCAATTCGGTGGCTAAGCAAGGGGTAACACTGCGCACCAATACCCAAGCCAGTGCAAAAGAGCTCACCGCTGGGCGCTGGTACCCAAATGCGGAGCTAGAGAGCTTGGCCGCCAGTGCGACCCCAGGTAAAAGCGTGTACAGTGTGACGCTGCCAGTCAGTGACAATATGCAGTATTTGGCATTGCAAATCAGCTACCCAAGCGAGGAAGGGGAGCGTCACTACTGGTTGCAACATGCGATTAAACAAACCGCTTCTTACAGTGTGATTTCAGAAAGCAGCAAACAAGCAGCCATTATTAAGACGCTAAGCGATACGCAAGGCGAAACCGTGTTATAGGAGTAACCCTTGGCTTATTTACCCTTTTATATGACTCCAGAAGAGTTTGCGGAGAAACAAAAGCAGCAAGAGCAGGAGATTGCCTCTGGTCGCAATCAGATAAGTTGGCATAAATACGATATTGAGGAGCCTTTTCGTTATTTCAATTATTGTATATCTATCGCTGTTAGTTCTCCTGCTTACCTTCTTGCCTATGTGCTTTTTGAGCGTGGTGAAACTTTTTTTAATGTATTGATGATCGGACAGGCGATTTTCTTATCCGGCCTTGCTTACCTTATGTTTGGCCTTGATTATCGTTATGACTATACGCTTTCAGAGAGAGGGTTAGTGGTAAAGAAACGGCGCAATATGCCACGATGGGTCAACACTGCTGCGCAGGTTATGGCATGGCTGGGGGCGGGTGTTTGTATCTTTATGGTTGCCACGGTCGGCCCTATGATTCTTGCCGGTGCGGGTGGGTTGATTTTACTTTCTTTTGGTATGCTCAAACGCCAGCCGGATGAAAAAGTCGAAGTGCGAATTGGGCACAGTGAAGACTGGTTATTTTCTTATTACAATACTCAACGCAAAGTGATTGTTCTCTATCATAAGTGTGATCATTGTGAATATGAGGATGTTGCTAAGACTGAAGTCGTTCGTAGTCAGAGCAGAAGTGGTAGTTACCTCTTCTTTAAAACGGTTGAAGAAATGAGGCAGGTTGTTAATACGCTGAGTCAGTGTCATCAGCTAGAGTGTTGTGAAATCAGTAACCCTAAGTCTCTTTTTGGATTAGATGGTGGTAGGCCTGAACCATTGCTAAAGATACCCTCGCGAACGATGTTTTATCAGAAGTCAGAGGTCGATCTATTGAAGCAAAAAAAAGCGCCCCTTCCAGACTGGAAGTACCTCTATCAGGGAAAATTTCGTACAAAAGAAGAAATTACAAAACTACAAAGCCAGCCACTGACCGCCGCGAAATAACCCTTGGCTTCTTGTTTGGTCACTATAAAACCAAGCAGCTTTAAACTGAGTGATTTTTAAACCACGCAAAGCTTTAACTCACAAAGCTCTGTGTGGTCTATAGCGCTGACGCTTTACCAATCTATACATGGCCATTTTCTGGTTTTGTTCCCCCCAACAATGATTCCACTCGACCTCTGATTATTAGCGAAGAGTCGAGGTCTGTGATAGCCCTATCATTTTTCCCATGCCTATTTTGAGCCTTATGACATTGCTCACAATAGAGTTTAAGTGATACAAAAATATAGTTATTGGTTTTTTTTTGCTATTTAAGAAATATCCGACATTCTTTAAATTTAACTCATTACTTCAGCACCAATGAGTTAAATAATGATTACAGAACTAACTAACGTCAATTTAATTAAAGGAAACCTTCAGGCCAACAATAAAAAAGAAGTTTTTGAAGAGCTTTCCAGCATGCTATTTGAAAATGGCAACATTAATAGTAAAGAGAATTTTTTATCTGATATTGAAGCACGTGAATCATTAAGCGTGACGTCAATGGATGGTATTGCTTATCCCCATTCCAAAAGTAAAGCGGTGGTTAACCCTGCTATTGCGGTTGGTGTCAAGCGTGAAGGTATTGATTACGCTGATGAAGAAGGTGTTGAACCAACAGTCTTTTTTATGATCGCTTCTCCTGATAATGGTGCAGATCATCATATCTATGTCCTCCAAGAACTATTTGGCAAGTTTAGCGAAGAATTTATTGGAGAAATTCATAACGCACAAGACGAACAACAAATATTAAATGTTTTAATTAATTCTTAAGGCGTGAAATTATGACGGCAATTATAGCTCAAGAAAATAATAGTAGTGACTATAAAAAAATATTAACTACGATGAAAGGCCATCTTTTATTTGGTACTTCACATATGTTGCCCTTTATTGTGGCTGGTGGTGTACTACTCGCTCTTGCAGTAATGGCATCAGGTAAAGGTGCGGTGCCAGCAGACGGCCTGTTAGCTGATATTTCTAATATCGGTATTAAAGGTTTGGTGCTGTTTCCTATTATTCTTGGTGGTTTTATCGGTTACTCAATTGCAGATAAACCGGCATTAGCACCAGCGATGATCGCTTCTGGCATTATGGCAGATATGGGCGGTGGCTTTCTTGGCTGCATCGTAGCGGGCTTCCTTGCTGGCGGTGTCGTACTTCAGCTTAAGAAGATACCGCTTTCTACCAACATGACCGCGTTGGGTGCGTACTTTATTTACCCTCTTCTTGGCACACTGATCTCGGCGGGTATTGTGCTGTGGGGGATTGGTGAACCAATTAAGGTTTTCATGGCGTCAATGAATGAGTTCTTGGCTTCAATGGCTGGGGCATCAAAAGTAGTGCTGGGAACGATTCTGGGTGCGATGACAGCCTTTGATATGGGCGGCCCAATCAACAAAGTAGCAACACTGTTCGCTCAAACTCAGGTGGATACTCAGCCTTGGCTAATGGGTGGCGTTGGTATCGCTATTTGTACACCACCACTGGGTATGGCACTTGCTACCTTCCTATTTAAGAAAAAATTCACCAAGCAAGAGCAAGAAGCGGGTAAAGCGGCAGCAATCATGGGCTCAATCGGTATCTCGGAAGGTGCTATTCCATTTGCCGCAAATGACCCTGTTCGAGTTCTGCCTTCGATTGTAGTGGGTGGTGTGGTTGGCTGTGTATTTGGCTTCTTAACTGACGTATTGCTGCATGCCCCATGGGGAGGCCTGATTACTGCGCCTGTATCTAGCAATATTCCAATGTACGTTGTCGGTATCGCATTAGGTTCCATGACCACTGCTCTGATTGTCGGTTTCTGGAAGCCTGTTGCTGAAGAATCAGAAGACGACACGCAAGAGGCTGAGCCTGCTCAGGCAAAACCTGCACCTGTAGCTGGCGAAGGCGAGCATGACATTGTGGCGGTAACGTGCTGCCCTTCAGGCGTTGCACATACCTTTATGGCGGCAAAAGCACTGGAAAAAGCAGGCGCTGCGGCAGGCATTAAAATCAAGGTTGAAACCCAAGGTCAAAACGGCATTCAGAACCGTATCACTGACCTAGATGTTGCCAATGCGAAGCTGGTTATTCTGGCTCATGATATCCAAGTGAAAGATGTTCACCGTTTTGCAAACGCCAAAGTGGTGGAATGTTCAACCAAAGAGGCCATGCGCAAGGCAGCAACACTGATTAATTCATAACTACCCATAACGTTAAGCTCCTAATTAAGAGCCCTTTCCCCCAAAGGGCTCTCCTCCCTACTAAATATAACGATAATACGGTAAGTACATGTATAGACGTAGTTTACTTTCACTCGCCATTCTAGTCGGCCTTTCTGGCGGGTTAGTCGGCTGTAACAGTGACAATGACACCAGAGAAAAAAAACCTGTTGATCTGACAGTGTTGGAATATGTCGACCCAATGATTGGCACCGCGGCATCGGGACATACCTTCCCCGGAGCAACGGTACCGGCAGGCATGGTGCAGTTGTCCCCCGATACGTTTATCGGCTCTGAAACGGACCATGAATCTGGTATGAACCCTTGGCATTCAGCTTCTGGTTATTGGGATTCATCAAATTACGAAACCGGTGAAATAGTCGATACTGATGTGCCACTTTACGGTTTCTCCCATACTCATCTCTCTGGCACAGGTGCCACCGACTTGGGTGATATCCTAGTTTTACCTTATGCTGATTTAGCCGATACCCAGATAAACTCCTTTGACAAAGTCAATGAAGCAGCAAGCGCGGGCTACTACAAAACTAAGCTAAACCAAGGCCAAATTGAGGTTGAGCTGAGCGCAACCAAACGGGTTGGTTTACACCGATATGTCTTTGCTGAAGGTGCTGAGCGAAACGTTAAGTTCGATTTAGGCCATACCCTTTTGAACAATAACGGTGAATCACTCAACAACAAGCTGGAAGTGGTGGATGACTACACGCTTCGCGGTAGCAAAAAATCCACTGGTTGGTTCCAAGGCCAAGATCATCAAGGTCACGATATCTTCTTCTATGCCAAATTTAGTCAGCCAATTGCTAGGGCAATGTTGGGCGAAAGTGACAGTTTGCCTACTCAACTGATGGCTCAGAGTTCGGTTTACGAAGGTGACGACCTAACCGCCTATCTAAATTTTGGCGCGGGTGAGGAAGCTATTGAAATTCGAGTGGGTATCTCACCGGTGAGCTGGCAAGGCGCACAGAAGAACTTAGAAGCCGAAGCGCCTGAGTTTGATTTTGCACAAGCGAAAGAAGACGCAGAGTATGCATGGGCTGAAAAGTTAGCCAAAATCAAGCTAGAAGGAGGCAGTGACGCAGAGAAAACCAACTTCTACACCGGTATGTACCACATGATGATCGCCCCGATAGAGTTCTATGATGTCGATGGGAAGTATGTGGATATGCTGGGCGGTTTGCGTCAGTTGGAAGCAGGGGATACCCCTAACTACTCTATCTATTCCACTTGGGACACGTTCCGTGCTGTTCACCCGATGTGGACCATTATCGATCCTAAACAAGCGACTTTGTACGCCAAAGATTTAATTCGCAAATCCAATCAGGAATTTGGGTTAGTGCCTAAATGGGAAGGGCACAGCTCAGAAACGGGCACTATGATTGGTTATCCTGCGGCTGCGATCTTGGGTGATGCCGTGACCAAAGGCTTAGTTGATGCTGAAGCGGCGTATTCCGCCTCGGTGAAGTCTGCACGTTACGCTCCAGATGAATATCCGCAGATCCACGATGATATTTTAAGTTCAGTGATGGCGGGTCAACTGAGCTATCACGAAGATGAACAGTGTGTTCGGTATCCGAATTGGAACTCAGTCTCATACTCGTTGGAGTACGCTTTCTACGATTGGACCATTGCCGAAATGGCCAAAGCCGCAGGCGATATGGACGGCTACGAAGAGTTTAAAGCGCGTTCCTATTACTCGCTTAACCATTGGGATGCTGATGCCGGTAATGCTGATGGCACAGGTTTCTTTGTACCTACCGAGCTGAAAAAGGGTGGCGTTGACCCATGTGAGCTGAAATATGCCTCTGCCGACTTTGACCCTTATCTATCAGATGCTTATTACTACACTGAAGGGAATGCATGGCAATGGCAATGGACCTTTATGCAGGACTTGGACAAGCTAACCGAGATCATGGGGGGCACGTCAGGTTTAAACGATAAACTCAACAACCTGTTTAATGCTGATCCAAATGGCGGTGATGCCCATCAAGATATGACGGGTTACATTGGCCAGTACATTCATGGTAACGAGCCATCGCACCATGTGATTTATCTCTACAACCGTACGGAAGAATCGTACAAGGCGCAGGAGTATCTGGATCAAGTCTATGACGAATTCTACAAGCCTACTCCGGATGGCATTATCGGTAACGAGGATGTTGGCCAAATGTCGGCGTGGTACTTAATGTCTGCCCTCGGTTTTTACCAAATTTCCCCTACGGATCCTACCTACAGCATAGGCCGACCTATTTTCGACAAAGCCACCGTAGATATCGGCTTGGGTACCTTTACAGTGACAGCGGAAAATAACGACCCAGACAACATGTACATCAAAGAGGTGACCATTAACGGTAAGCCTTTAGATAAGTACAACACCTTCCAGCACAGCGAATTCAAAGCGGGTGGCGAACTCCATTTCGTCATGACGGGTGACAAGTCTCAGGCAATGAAAGCCAATCTTGGCGAGTAATCATTTCTAAGGGGGCTAAGTGCTCCCTTTTTTGTGTGCAAACTCAATCTTGGACAATAACCATGCAATTTAAGAAAACACTTCTCTCAATCGCAGTGCTCAGTGCTGTGTTTAGTCTGGCTGCTTGTAACAGCGATGACGAATCCGCATTTGAT
Source organism: Vibrio sp. Isolate23 (assembly GCF_022398095.1). Classification (NCBI taxonomy): domain Bacteria; kingdom Pseudomonadati; phylum Pseudomonadota; class Gammaproteobacteria; order Vibrionales; family Vibrionaceae; genus Vibrio; species Vibrio sp. Isolate23. The sequence continues at coordinate 41,342 of NZ_JAKEUV010000011.1, read as the reverse complement.
GTGACTGCTACGCCCACTCTGGCATACGTTGATACCTTGATTGGTACCGAGGGTTTAGGCAATGTGAACCCTTCTCCCGTGATGCCTGAGGGGATGATCCAGCCCTCACCGGATAACTTTGACCCGACAGGGTGGGAGGGTAAAGGGTCACCTGTGGAGTATGACCCAGTACACGATTTGCTGTCCGGCTTCTCTATGACCCATATCTCAGGTGCGGGTAAAGGGGATTTAAACGACTTTGCCTTTTTACCTTACACCGGATTCGACACTGAGCCAGTAACGATGGATAAAGCATCGGAAGTGGCGGAAGTGGGCTACTACGCCGTGGATCTGGTGGAGACGGGCGTTAAAGCTGAACTTTCGGCCACAGATCGTGTGGCATTCCAGCGCTATACCTTCGAGCCCGGAGAAGACCGAAAAATCCGCATTGATCTACAGCATGAGTTGCTAGAACAGTACGGTAACCATTCGCGCAATATCTATTACAAAAGGGTCAATGATACTACCGTGGTTGGTGCCCGTACTTCTAATGAGTGGGGACAGTGGCAAACCGTCTTCTTTGCTGCTGAGTTTTCCGAGCCTATCGTTGAGGAAAACTTGTATTCAAAGCTGGTCTCAGAAACGGAGCTGACAGAGACGGACGCTACTGAGGTGGGGTTAGAAGACTACCGAGGGTACGCTGAGCATGAGTCCGTTCCGGGCGAGCCGGAACCAGATCCGGAGCGTTTGGCTCGGATGGCCAATGATGTAATGACACATTTGAACTTTGGTCAGGGTGACGAGGCGCTAGTGGTCAAAGTCGCTGTGTCTGGAACGGGAGTGGACGGCGCACTGAAAAACTTAGCCGCAGATACTAATGGCTGGGATTTTGAGCGTGTGGTCGCCAAAAATCGCACTGCATGGCAAAACGTGCTGGGTGATTTTGAATTAGAGGGGAGCAATCAGGCAGATAAAACCCTCTTTTATACTTCTTTGTATCGCACTTTCATCGCGCCATTTGTCTACCAAGATGTGGATGGAAAGTACCGGGGTATGGATGGCAAAGTTCACCAAGCGGAAGAGGGCGTGGTGAATTATTCTGTCTATTCGATGTGGGATACCTTCCGCGCTGCTCAACCGTTGAAAACCATCGTAGATAAAGAGCGTGCCATCGAACATGTCCGTGACCTCTTGAATAAATACCGCACTGGCGGCGTACTACCTAAGTGGGAACTGCATTCCGATTATACAGGGGAGATGGTCGGTCATCCTGCTATGGCTGTGATTGCTGATGTCATGGTGAAATACCCTGACGCTTTTTCAGCCGAAGAGTTTGATTTGGCGCTGCAAGCAGCTGAAGAGTCGGTGAATTTTGACCTGAACAAAACCGAAACTTGGGTTCCTTACCAAGACGCATGGAATGGTGACAAACGTTTCACCATCATGACCCGCCACAATGAGTACCAAGAAGACAATGGCTTTATTCCAGCTAATACGAAGTGGGCCGATGATGCGGGCGATAAGCCAGGCTATGTCGATGGTCTGAAAGTGGATAAATACGATGAACTGGTCAGTGAATCTGTTTCTTATGGTTTAGAAAATGCGTACTACGACTGGTGTATCGCGCAAATAGCCAAACTAGCGGGTGATGATGCCCAATATCAGCGCTATATGGCACGTTCAGAGTCGTTCAAAAACTACTTCGACTTCAATCCAACCTACTACGGTAAGTTGCAAGATACCGATGGCAATGCCTTAGGTGTGACCGGCTTTATGCGCCCTGTTTATCTCAATAATGGCTCGAAAGAGTGGGCAAATAACCTGAAAGTACAATGTCTGGATGACAATCTGGCGCTCGCGATTCCAGATCATATGGATTACGACCAGTGTAAAGACCGCGCGGATCTCAAACCTTACGACACGTTCTGGCCATATCGCGCCGAGCACCGTGGTGAAGACTTCACCGAAGGCAATAGCTGGCAGTGGACTTGGTTTGCACCGCACAACCTCAATGGTTTAGCTAATGTCATGGCGGGCGAATTCATTGAACGTGATGACTTCTCGTTACCTGAAGATGTTACACCAAAAGGCAAAGCGGCATTTTTGACCAATTTGAACGCCTTGTTCAATGCGGATCCAAATGCAGATACCAGCCAATCTCACGACATGTCGGGCTACATTGGCCAATTTGTGATGGGTAATGAGCCCGATCACCATGTGCCTTATCTCTACAACTGGACGGCACAGCCATGGAAGACCCAAGAGGTCATTGATCAAGCCATGAACACGTTTTATCACCCGACCCACGATGGCTTGATTGGCAATGAAGATGTCGGTCAGATGTCGGCTTGGTATGTGATGTCCGCTTTGGGTTTTTACCAAGTGACGCCAGGTGATGCGACTTACACGATCGGACGCCCGCTATTTGATAAAGCAGTGATCCCTGTTGATGGCGGTCAGTTCACTATTACGGCGGAAAACAACAGTGACGAGAATATCTACGTCAAGTCAGCCACCATCAATGGTCAGCCTCTTGGGGAAAATTTTACTTTTGCCCACAACGAGCTTAGGGACGGTGGTGAATTGCATTTTGTGATGACATCCGATCAATCTGAAGCGATGCAAGCACAGTAATCCAGCCTCTCCACAATCGCAAAAAGAGGGGCAAGCCAGCCCCTCTCTTTCTGTAGACACTTTAATCACTATGGAATAGAAACATGAAACTAAAAAGAACGCTCGTCTCTACTGCAATCATCGCTGTGATGTTGGGGCTCGCTGGCTGTAATCCTGAAGAGGACAGCAGCGGCTCCGGCACGGTTTTAGACACCACTCTGACTCAATATGTCAACCCAATGATAGGTACCGGAGCTGATGGCCACACCTTTCCTGGCGCGGTCGTGCCTTATGGCTTGGTTCAACTTTCCCCCGATACTGAGATGGAGGGCTGGGGATCAGCCGCGGGTTACTTTGATCATGGTGAGCTGACTGAAATTCCTGTTTACGGTTTCTCTCACACTCATCTCTCAGGCACCGGAATTACCGATCTTGGTGACATCCTCATTTTGCCCTTTACCGAGAAAGAAAATGCGGTTTACAACACTTTCGATAAAGAAAACGAAACTGCAGCAGCAGGGTATTACGCTGTGGAACTAAACGAAGGCAAAATCCAAGCTGAGCTGACTACGACGCAACGTGTTGGTTTTCATCGCTACACGTTTAAACAAGGCACAATTCCACGTATCAAGTTCGACCTTGACCACACCCTTAACAAGGGCCATTTTGATAACCGTACAATGAATGGCGACCTTGAGTTTATTGACGCTTACACCATACGCGGTATGCGTAGCTCAAATGGTTGGGCGAACAACCAGCATGTCTATTTCTATGCGAAGTTCAATCAGCCAATCGTCAAGGCAATGGCGATGGTGGATGGCGTAGAGACTGAAATTGATGTTGAAAATGACAATATAGATGCCACGAAAACCATCGCCTATTTAGATTTTGCGCCTTCATCGGTACCGCTGGAAATTCAAGTCGGCTTGTCTCCGACAGGTGTCGAAGGCGCTCAAAAGAACTTAGAAGCCGAAGCACAAGGTGTCTCTTTTGATATGGCACGTGAAAAAGCCAACGATGCGTGGCACCAAGAGCTGAGCAGAATGATAGTTTCGGGTGGCTCAGAAGATCAGAAAGAAATCTTCTACACCGCGCTTTATCATGCCTCGATTGCCCCTATGATTTTCCAAGATGTAGACGGTCAATATCCGGCGATGCGCACCCGTATTCAAAAAGATGCCGGAGAGACACCGAACTATTCCGTCTACTCAATGTGGGATACCTTCCGTGCCGCTCACCCGCTAAAGAGCATCATAGATCCTGAGCGAGCCGAAGAATTTGCTAATGACTTGATTCGTAAGTATCAAGATGGGGGAATTTTGCCCAAATGGGAGTTGCACAGCCATTACACCGGCACCATGATTGGCTTCCCCGCCGTTTCCATCATTGCGGACGCAATGGCGAAAGGCTTGGATGTCGACCCACAGCTTGCCAAAGAAGCCGCGGAGTTCACCGTTCGTTACCACGAACCTGAGGAGTTCCCAGACTGGACCGAAGATAACAATATCGGCGCGGCAAGTGTGGTGCAGGTACAAGCGTACGAGGATAATGGCTTTGTCCACCACGGCTACTGGAACAGTGCCTCTTATACCCTAGAGTTTGCTTATGGCGACTGGGCGATGTCAGAAATTGCCCGCATGGCGGGTGATACGGATCTGCAGAACGAGTTCTTAACTCGGGCGGAAAACTGGCTGAACCATTGGGATCCAAGAACGGGGTTTTTACGCGCGAAAAACCATCCTGACAGCACATCACCTAATAAACCACCACTCGAGTTTTATCAGCCAGTGGATGAGGAAAGATTGGATGAGTGTGTTTTGGTGGAGTTCCCTAGCGGTTCTGGCGAAATGAAACCGCAATGCCCGTTATTGCCGTTTGACCCTTATTACGTTGACGAGTTTGCCTATACCGAGGGCAATGCATGGCAGTGGAAGTTTCAGCCGATGCATGACTACAAGCGTTTAAAAGAAGAGATCTATAATGCGGATGCAATACGAGGTAAAGACACTACTCCAGAGATAGCCTTCCGTGAAGATTTGGATGAGCTCTTTAATGCCAGTTCATCCAATACTGGCGAAGAATTACCTGATTTGACGGGCTACATTGGTCAATACATGCATGGCAATGAGCCATCGCACCATATCCCATACCTGTATGCGCTTACCGATGAACCTTGGAAGACGCAGGAATATCTCGACCAAATCATGTCCGAGATGTACACCACTGAGCCGACCGGACTGATTGGTAACGAAGATGTGGGTCAAATGAGTTCTTGGTATCTGATGTCCGCCATGGGCTTCTATCAAGTGACCCCAGCCGATCCAACTTACACTATTGGCCGCCCACTGTTTGACGAAATTACCATTCCGGTAAAAGGCGGTGAATTTAAGATTATTGCGGACAATAACAGCCCTCATAACAAATACGTCAAGTCAGCCACCATCAATGGTCAGCCTCTGGGTGAAAACTTCACCTTCAAGCACGATGAAATTAAAGCCGGAGGTACACTCCATTTTGTGATGACCGGCGATAAGTTACAGGCGCTTCAAGCTCAGTAAGCTGTGATAGCAATATAAGGAAATGGCTTGGCAATCTGTCCAAGCCATTTTTATTGGCGAGTGGCCGTGGTAAAAATACTAAAGGGAGAAAACTGTATATATGTAACCTTTCCCAATGGTGGAGATATCTGTAAGGCAAATAATAAAATCGTTAACATTATTATGTTCTAGGCAGTTTGTGGCGTAGTGTTTACTGTAAGATTGGTGTGATTTCTGGATTTTTGTAACCTTAAAATGAAAGTGTGAGATGGCTCATTAGTACAAAAGACCGGTAGGGTGTATACCTGTAGGCAGAACTAATTCAAACATGGGTTATCTTGAATTAGCTTTGTGTATAGAACCCTATGCGTAGAGTGTAGCTAATGATTTTTAATGACTTAATTTCATCGGTATTAAATGAGCGAGAGCCATTTCATAACATATGGTTTGCGGGGGATTTTCACACACCGCCAGAATTTAGCTATCAGGTTAATTTCCCCCGTTTAGAATTGGTTCTTAATGGGGAATATATTAATGAAATGGAGAGTCATGACCTCAAAGTGACTCAAGTTGTTGCTCAACAAGGGGACGCGATATTTATTCCTCCCAATTGCTGGAATAAGCCGGATTGGGATACCGATTGTTCTGTGTTAAGCATTCTATTTGGTCGCCGCCAAATGGGCTTTAGCCTAGTCAGTAAGCGAAAAAATGAAGCAAGCTTTTTTGATATCCAAAAGCATAGTATTCAAACTCGTTCCGGCTTTGCTATTGATAACATTCTAGAGGCACTCAGTGCTTTAGCTCGTGAAAGCAACAAGAAACCCATGGATGAGCTTTTACTACAGGCACTACTGCAGTATTCAAAGAGTATGCTGGACACTCCAGTTGAGAAGAAATCCCATAATCGTGTTCAGGATCTGTATCAGGGGATTTGTATCTATATTCAAGAGAACTTTCATCGCCCAATTACCCGTGTCAGTATTGCATCGCGTTTCAGTATCTCCTCTAACCACCTCTCTCGTTTGTTCCGCCAGCAGGGGCACATGACACTCGCGGACTACATTACATGGGTCAGGATCGATCGCGCTAAATTCATGTTGAAGAAGTATAACTTTAAGCTGAATGAGGTATCTATCCGCTGTGGATTTAAAGATGTGAATTACTTTTGTCGTGTGTTTAAAAATCGAACTGGTAAAACACCTACAGAATACCGCGCATCTATCTAGTTGATATTAAATAAGTAACCTTGACATGGTGTACATAAGTAGCGCTTGTAAGTCGACACTGCTTCTTGTTAGTAGCAACCGCTCAGCGACTTGGCCTGTCAGTAGATTACGGGTGAGGTTGGTTGCTGCCATGATTTGCTCAGGCGTTGGCTTGGTTGGCATAACCAGAGCTATGGCGAGATTGACGTTGCCCATTTTGGACGCCCAATCTATTGGTGCTTCACTGGCAATAACAGCGACAGCAAGGTGCTCTGCATCCTCAAACATGACATGGGGGAGAGCGATACCCGGTGTGACACATGTGGATGAGCGCTCCTCTCGCTTAATGAGGTCGAGAACGAGCTTATCGGCTTGGAGTGGATGAATGAGCTGGGCTAATCCTTTGAGGCATTCGAACTTATTGAGCTCAGTGTAGGCTTTGGCGTAGTACCATTGGATCTCACAGGGTGGGCATATTTGGGGTATGCGTTCAGCCAGTTGGCTGCAAAACTGATAGTCGATATGAGAGCCAACCACAGTAAAGTGTTCCGCGATGATATCTTTGATGACAAAACAGGCTAGCTCCGCATCAATACCCATAGCGGTTATCTGGCAAAGGTCACCATGTTGAAGACCCACTTGCAACATGGCAACGGACTTGGTGAGGTTAGCACTGCGGTTTTGCGTGATATTGATGATACGTAACGTACTTTTGAACTTTTTGGCTACCCGATTAAGGGGCAAGCTCACGTAGGCGCTGGCATTACTATTGTCGACAAAAAAGGTGATTTGGTATTCGCTCATCAACAGACTTAGCCACGGCAATGCACTAGGAATACTTTATCGACATTAAGTAACACACTTTCGATTGAGATTTGAACTTGGTTGGAACCTTCAAAACGGCCGGGCTGTTCAATCTCAATATCGGACACAATCAATACGCGATCCGCTTGATCAATATCATGGGGGGTGAGTTGGTTTTCTATCCCCATCGCGCCTTGAGTTTCAACTTTAATCTGTACGTTATACTTTGGGGCTGCTTTGATGAGAGCATCCGCTGCCATATAAGTATGAGCGATGCCTGTAGGGCACGCTGTCACCGCTACGATTTTCATAGTTTATCCACCTATTTTTGGGGGATATTATCACAGCGCTTTGGAGGGGAATTGATTTAATATCAATAAACACAAGAGCACTATCACAGTTTAAATTTCACGTTACATTAATCCAGTAAATGCACCTTCTGTCCTGTATATCGAGGGAAGCGGGGTCGCTAGGGTATATACCGCGTGGAGCGTTTCAAGGTACCAATAATGGACATAACCAACCTAATAAAGCCGGAGACCATTTGCTTAGATCTTAAGGCCGAAACCAAAGAGGAAGTGCTCAAGGAGCTTGTGGGCATGCTCGATGATGCAGGTAAGCTTGAGAGCAAAGAAAGGTTCCTCTCTGATGTTTGGCGGCGGGAGGAGATTGGCAATACTGGCTTTGATGAGGGGATCGCCATTCCGCATGCCAAAAGCGATGCGGTAGTTCAGCCATCTGTTGCTGTGGGCATTAGTCGTAAAGGCATCGATTACGGTGCTGATGACGGTGAGCTATCAGATGTTTTTTTTATGCTGGCATCGCCAAATAATGACGAGCACCACCATATTGAAGTATTGGCACAAATTTCTACCAAGATCATTGAAGATGGTTTTGTTGAGCAGCTCAAAGCGGTTGATACTGCTTCAGAGGCGCTAGAGTTACTGACTGGTACTCAGAACAATGCTAATGAGAGCGCATTAGGTTCTTCTGAGTATGTGCCTGTGAGCCCATGGGCTCGAAAACTCAGTCGTATCAAAGAGCACCTGTTGTTTGGTACCTCCCATATGATCCCGTTTATAGTCGCGGGTGGGGTGCTGCTTTCCCTTTCGGTGATGTTATCCGGACATGGTGGTGTGCCCGAGGAAGGCGTTCTTGCTGATATTGCAGAGATGGGCATGGCTGGCCTTACACTCTTTACAGCGGTATTGGGTGGTTACATCGCTTATTCTATAGCGGATAAGCCTGGTTTGGCCCCTGGAATGATAGGCGCTTGGATCGCAGTGAGTCATTACAATACTGGTTTTTTAGGAGCAATTGTCGTCGGTTTTTTCGCCGGGTTTGTGGTTTGGTTACTAAAGAAGATTCAGTTGCCAGACAGCATGATGTCGCTTGGCTCCATTTTTATTTATCCGTTGATTGGTACGTTTGTTACCTGCGGGGCGGTGATGTGGTTGATAGGATCACCCATTGCCACAGCCATGACGGTAATGAATGACGTGCTCACTGGTATGGCAGGTTCTGGTAAGGTGATGTTAGGTACGGTATTAGGGGCGATGACCGCCTTTGATATGGGAGGGCCGATCAATAAAGTCGCGACCTTGTTCGCCCAAACCCAAGTCCATACCCAGCCTTGGCTGATGGGCGGAGTGGGTATTGCCATATGTACCCCGCCATTAGGCATGGCATTAGCAACCTTCCTGTCACCGAGTAAATTCAAACGTGAAGAACGAGAAGCAGGAAAGGCGGCGGGTCTCATGGGGATGATCGGAATTAGTGAGGGTGCGATTCCTTTTGCCGCTGGCGATCCCGCTCGAGTACTCCCCGCGATTGTGGCTGGTGGTGTTGTGGGAAATGTGGTGGGTTTTATGTTCCACGTGACCAACCATGCGCCATGGGGAGGCTGGATTGTGTTACCTGTCGTTGATGGCAAGGTTGGCTATATTGTGGGCACGGTTGCAGGCTCACTGACAACAGCTCTGATAGCCATTGCTTTGAAGAAACACGTAGTGGAAGGTGAGAGCCTTATTGCTCAGTCGCAAGCTTATTCATCCGTTATAGGTGAGGGCGAAGCGGATATTCTCGCGGTGACTTCATGTCCGTCAGGGGTAGCGCATACTTTTCTGGCGGCGAAATCTTTGGAAAAAGCAGCAGGTGCTGTGGGGGTTAAGATTAAGGTCGAAACCCAAGGGGCAAATGGCATCATCAACCGAATTACTCCCGCTGACATCGAAAAGGCTAAATTGGTGATATTTGCCCATGATGTTGCAATCAAAGAGCCTGAGCGTTTCAAAAAGATGCGAGTTATTGATGTGAGTACCAAAGACGCCATGCTTAACGCTGCTGCGTTAGTACAGGCGAACACAAAATAATTCGCATCTGGTGCTGAAGCTTGGTTAGATTACACGATTTTAGGTTGTCCGTCTGAAGCGGTGGCACCACCATCAACGGGTAAATTCACACCATTAATAAACGAGGCATCCTCACTGGCTAAAAACGCGACTACCGCAGCAATTTCTTTTGGTTCAGCTGCACGCCCCAAAGGGATACGTTCATTAAACTTGTCGCGCACTGAATCAGGCCAACCATTAGTCATATTGGTTTTTACTAAGCTTGGGCATACGGCATTGATGCGAACCCCGTCCAAACCATGGTCCAGCGCCATTGCACGTGTTAGATTCACCACCGCTCCTTTCGTTGCACAATAAAATGCTGCCCCCCAATCACCGCCTAAACCAGACACCGATGCTGTGTTGATGATGCAGCCGCGGGATTTCAGTAACTCTGGTAAGGCAAATTTTGCACAGTAAACCACACCATCGATATTCACTGCCGAAATTTTACGCCAATCTTCTACACTACATTCCAGCACATTTCCGGGAATATGAATGCCCGCATTGTTGACTAGAATATCCAGTTGCCCGAAATTTTCGACACAAGTTTGGATTAAGGCTGCCACTTGTTGAGCATCTGAGACATCGACTTTCTGCACGGCCACGCGAGACTGATCAAAGTGCTCTAAAGCTTTGAGCAACTGCTCTTGATCCCAGTCTGCTAGCATCAATTGAGCCCCTTCGTCATAGAGACGTTGCGCAATAGCTAAACCAATACCATTCGCGGCACCAGTGATGATTGCCACTTTGTTGGTTAAACCTTTCATAGAAAAACTCCTTCGTTGTTAATTTGAAAAACAGGATCTTGTTGCTCTTCGCTTCTGGCTTGCATGAGTTTGTAGTTGTCTGAGTAGTCGACGGGAATCGCGACGACTGCTGGCCCTTCTACTTCCATCGCTTGGCGGAGAGTAGGCATTAATTGATCCGCTTGTGTCACGGCAAACCCATGAGCACCAAACGACTGCGCGTAAGCTTGAAAGTCTATCGGTCCAAACTTTACGCCTGAGATGCGTTGATATTTTTTCTGCTCCTGTATTTCCACCATGTTGTAAGCATTATCGACCCAAATAATATGAACTATGTTGCAATTTAAGCGCACTGCGGTTTCCAGCTCCATGCTCGACTGCATAAAGCCACCATCACCAGAAACTGACACTACCTTATGCCCAGGTTTTAATAAGCTCGCAGCAATTGCCCAAGGTAGCGCCACTCCCATCGTTTGCTGACCGTTCGAGACCAGCATCTGTCGAGCGCGAAAACAGCTTAAATAGCGTGCTATCCAAATATGAAAACTCCCCATATCGAGACACAAGGTGGTATCGGGTGTGATGATTGCCTGCATGGTTTTGAGCAAGCTTAACGGGTGAAAACCTGCTACTCGCTGCTTAATCGGAGAGCTTTTGATGATATGCCTTTGTTGCGCCACTTCTTCTAGAATCGATACTGCCGTAGACGATAAACGGGAGCATTCGCGTATCTGTGTACAAAGTGTTTGTAATGTCGAACCAATATCACCAACAATTTCGAGACAGGGTTGGTAGTGCTGTTGATACTGCGCAGGCTCAATATCAATATGAATGATTGAGCAACGGCGAGCATTCCATAGTTCTGGGTCGTATTCGATGGGGTTAAAGCCGATGGTGATAATCAAATCGGCATCTTGCAGTAGCACATCCCCCGGTTGATTATTGAATAGCCCGACTCGGCCAGCGAAATGGTGATAATAGTGAATATCGACGGCCCCTGCTGCTTGATAAGTCCCCACCACTGGTAATTGCGTTTTTTGTAAAAATTGACTGATCGTAGAGGCGTTGGCTTGATCGCTGGCATGTAAGCCAAGCAGTACTACGCAGCGCTGTGCTTTATTAATCCGATGAGCGGCTTCTTCAATGGCGACCCGATCCGCATAACCGCTTGGGCGAAAACTAGGTGGGATAACTAAGTCTGTATCCGTTTGCTCACTTAAGACATCTTGTGGAACGCTGATAAAACATGCACCTTGGCGTCCAGACTCAGCAATTCGAAACGCATTGGCCATGATTTCACTCGCTGCGTCAATATGCTGGATCTCTGCGCTGTATTTGGTTACTGAGCGAAAAATGCTCACCGTGTCCATGCTCTGGTGAGTCTGTTTTTGCTGGTAAGTTCGTTTTACCGCGCCACCAATAGCCAGCATCGGATCACCCTCTGCGTTGGCTGTTGCAACACCGGTGACTAAATTCCCACACCCCGGACCTGAAGTCGCCAAGGTCACGCCCGCTTTACCCGTCAAACGTCCCATGATGCCTGCCATAAACGCGCCATTGGCTTCGTGTCTTACCGGAATCAGTTGCACTTTAGTGTCTTTCAGAGCGTCAAATAAGCGATCAATTTTAGCTCCGGGTATACCAAAGACATACCGAACACCTGAGGTTTCTAGCTGCTGGGCAATTAATTGCGCGCCACTGCGCAAAGCGTGAGGGGATGACATAACATTTCCTTTTGACTGACTATGTGTTGAGTTATTTTTCAGCCGCTTCGATAGCGGCATGAAGATCTTTTGGTACTAGATTGGCATCAAGAAAATCGCTTGATACTGGTGTATCAATCACAAGACGTGAGACACGACCGATTTGTAGAAAACCCGATGAAATTAGGTAGTCCTGAACATGGCCTCCGCCTGTTCTCGCTCGATTAATAAAATGTTCGTGATAGCCGGGGACATTAATTCCAGTGGTGTACCTAGGACTGCGAAATCCTGCCATCACCCCGGATTGATGCTTAAAATGAAACGTGGGTTGCTGTTTTATTGCTTCGAGCATGGGCCGATACGGACGCTGCTGTTTAGGCACCGTGCGGGTTTGGACGAGTGGAAAACTCCCTTCAAGCCGAATCGCACAAAAGATGTTGTCACTAGGAATCAGACGATCGATAAGTCGATGGACTTCTTGACGGGTTAACGTGTCATTAATTGGCAGCTCAATGTCTGGTTTGAAAAAAGTGAACACCGCGAAAGGGGTTTTCTGATCAAGCTGAGCAGGATGTGCTGAGCCATTCGCGTGCAGTTGGAATACTTGATTATCAAAAGCAATCAATTCGCCATCTAATTGATTAAAAGTCCCTAAACCAAAATCACCGTGTTCAAGCAATTCAGCAATAGTTGTTGACCCTTCATAAACACCAGCAATCAAAGCACTCATCAGTGAAGTTTGATAAATCTCGCCTTCTCCTGAGCCTTGCTGATAGCGAGCAAACTGTTCTGAAATTTGCTGAGTGCAAGAACAGACTGAAGAGATAGAACGTTGCATAATTGAACCTAAATATGAATCAAGATGTATATTTAGATTGACTTGAGGCGCCCAACAAATCCAATATAAAAAAGATTTATTTTGATATGAAAAATATATGGATGAATGATGGAATTTCGCTACATGAAGTACTTCGTTGCAGTAGCTAAAGCGAAACATTTTACTCGTGCAGCAGAGCAGTTAGGCATCGCTCAACCACCGTTAAGTCAACAGATCAAGAAACTAGAAGAGGAGTTAGGCGTTACTTTATTTAAGCGCTTATCTCGCGGTGTTGAGCTGACCGCAGCGGGTGAAGAGTTTTATCATGATGCACAGCACATTTTACAAGAGGTGGAGTGTTGTCAGCGTAAGCTAGAGCAAATTGCGCGAGGGGAAAAACAGGAGTTACGTATCGGACTTGCTTCTTCAACGGCGAGTAGCAGTGAAGTTTTAGAAAATATTCGCAGGCTACATGAGCAATATCCGACGCTTAATTTAGTGGCTGTTGAGCACTCAATGCCCGAGTTGGTCACATTGCTTAAACAGCGGTGTTTGGAATTCGCTTTTATGCGCCTGCCTTGCTATGCCTGTGAGTCACTTAACCGGCAGGTCTTATTTGATGATCCTCTTGTGGCAGTTACTCCCGTTAGCTATCGTTTGGTTGCTCATTCAACACTCGACTTGACCCAGTTAAACAATGAGAATGTCTTAATGTTCCCTCGTGATGCTGGTCCAGCGCTGTATGACCGTATTGAGGCGGCTTTACATAATGCGGGAGTACATATTGCTCGACCTTATGCTGCGCCACAATTGCGCACCGCAATTACCATGGCACAAGCCGGCTTTGGCATTGCGATAGTACCGTTATCTTTAACTGAACATCTTGATCAGTCAGTCGTTATACAACAAATCAATGATATGCCTTTTGTCAGTCAGGTCGCGTTGGTATGGGATAGCCATCATCATCACCCCTTAATTAATACCAGTATTCGATGCATGAATAGCCTTAAACATGATCGCTTGCATGCCTAACACATGTACTCAATATCAGACTTATGCACGGTATTTTTAATGGTCAGTTTGTCTGTTCATAGACATGACTTGATTGGATTGACATCCCCCAAATTGGCCAAGAAACCTAGGTTTACTCGTGTGGAAACCAATTGGTTTTCGCGACACATTGCTTATCGGAAGCGGGAGGCTAAGAGGATTAAAACTCGTGTGTGATGGCTTGGAGCGGTATGAGTATTGAAGTAGTGAAAATAAAGCAGCACAGCAAGGCCTGATTGCTGTACTGCTTCCAGTATTATTTACCTGTGTAGGATGTTTTTCCTAGGACTATCTCATGGTAACAAACTCTTCTGAGCCTGTTGGGTGGATAGCCACTACAGAGTCGAAGTCGGCTTTGGTTGCGCCCATCTTCATTGCTACGCCGAAGCCTTGGATCATTTCATCGACCGTGAAGCCGATACCGTGTAGGCCGACGACGGTTTCTTCTTCACCGGCGCAGACTAGTTTCATCTTACATGGTTGACGATGCTTAGTAACCGCTGTGTACATTGCGGTAAAGCCAGACGTGTAGATTTTAACGTTGTCTTTACCGTACTTCTCTTCGGCTTCTTGGGTTGTTAGGCCGATAGTGCCGATTGGCGGGTGGCTGAATACCACCGTTGGCACTAGGTTGTAGTCCATCTTGGCTTCTGGTTTGTTGTTAAACAGACGCTCAGATAGCTGACGACCCGCTTTAACGGCCACTGGCGTTAGCTCAATACCGCCTTCCATGATGTCACCGACACAGTAGATACTAGGCACGTTGGTCTGCTGGTATTCATCGACTTTGATGTAACCACGGTCATTGGTTTCAACACCTGTTGAGGCTAGGTTGATAGCATCGGTTGCCGGATGACGACCAATCGCCCAGATCAGCGTATCGACGTTTTGAGTATTGCCGTTCTCTAGGTGAAGCGTTAGGCTGCCATCGGCTTCCTTAACCACTTCTTTTGGTACTGAGTGAGTGTGCAGTGTTGGGCCTTCCGCTTCCATCACTTCAACCAGCGTCTCAATGATCATCGGATCAAAGCTACGCAGTGGTGATTCTTTACGGCAGAACAGGTGAGTTTCTGTGCCAAGAGCGCTTAGTACGCCAGCAATTTCAACGGCGATGTAACCCGCGCCAATAACTGCTACGCGTTTTGGTTGCTCGCTCAGCTCGAAGAAACCGTTTGAGTCGATGCCGTGCTCTGCACCTGGGATGTTAGGAATCGTCGGGCGACCACCTACAGCGATTAGGATGTGATCAGCGGTGTAGTGCTCGCCGTTCACTTCTACCGTTTTCTCGTCAACAAACTTAGCGAAGCCTTTAATAACATTAACTTTGTTGTTGCCAAGTACGCGATCGTAAGATTGGTGAATGCGACCGATGTAAGCTTGACGACTTTCAACCAGTTTGCTCCAGTCGAAGCCTTTCACATCAACATCAAAGCCGTAGTCTTCAGCGTATAGGTTCATCGCTTCGGCCACCTGCGCACCATGCCACATGACTTTCTTCGGAACACAACCAACGTTGACACACGTACCGCCTAGATCCTGAGCTTCAATCAACGCAACTTTAGCACCATACATCGCTGCTCGGTTTGCTGAAGCAATACCACCACTACCGCCACCGATACAGATATAGTCAAAATGAGTCGCCATTACTTTCTCCAATTATTTGCGGGATGAAGCTGCTGTGCGATATGAGCTGCCCAGCGACAAACTCCCTGCGAGTTTTAATTTATTGTCTTTGATATGGAGGATAGATCGGTTGAACTCAATCTATCCTGTTTAATTTTTCTTCCGCCTACGCTGTATCTGAGCGCGAGTGTCCGTTATTCCGGTACGATCCAGTCTACTTTGAAATGACCGGTTGCAGGCGCGATGGCTTCTTTGAGGAAAGGCAGAATGGCCTTCATTTGGCTCTCCAGCTTCCATGGCGGATTAATCACAATCATGCCTGATGCGGTCATTCCGTGCGCATTGCTGTCTGCCGCGACACCCAGCTCAATTTGTAAGATCTTACGGACGCCAAGGCCTTCAAGACCTTCAATCATGTCTTCAATGTCGCAGCGATTAACGACCGGATACCAGATAGCATAGATGCCCGTGGCCCAGCGTTTATGGCTCTGATAAATCGCTTGGACGACATCACGGTATTCCTTCGCCAGTTCGTAAGGCGGGTCAATCAGTACCAGCCCACGACGCTCCTGTGGCGGTAAGCTTGCCTTGAGGCGCTTGAAGCCATCTTCCTTATAAATACTGACCTGACGGTCGCGATGAAACTCTTGCTCCAGCAACGGGTAATCACTTGGGTGAAGCTCCGTCAAGACCATGCGGTCTTGTGGGCGCAGGTGCGCGCGAGCCACTCGCGGTGAACCAGGGTAGTAACGCAGTTTGTCACCGTTATTCAGTGCCTTGATAGATTCAAGGTAGCTTTGGATATCTTCTGGAATCTCAGTTTGTTGCCAGACACGTGCGATACCATGCTTGTATTCACCTGTCTTTTCTGACCATTCGTGGGTTAAGTCATAGCGACCCACTCCTGAGTGGGTATCATGGTAAACAAATGGTTTATCTTTTTGCTTGAGCGCATTAAGGATAAGGCTTTGAACAATATGCTTAACCACGTCAGCATGGTTGCCTGCGTGGAAACTGTGGCGATAACTTAACAAATTGACACTCTCTAACGGGTGACCGCACTGGGTAATTTAATGGCTGATAGTATACGCCACTATTGAAAATTGCTGAACCTACCTATATTTACTATTTAAGACGAACTAGCAATAACCAAGACGAACCCGTCAGTTCGCTTTGCCAATAAAAGGAATCTTTATGTCTAATCCTCTTCTTAGCTTTACCGATTTGCCCCCGTTTTCTGAAATCAAACCTGAACATGTGAAACCAGCCGTTGAGCAGGCGATAGCAGATTGCCGTGCAAAAATCGAACAGGTATTAGAAGGAAACAGCGACCCAAGTTGGGAAAATATCGTTGCGCCAATTGAAGAAGTGGATGATCGTCTCAGCCGCATTTGGTCACCCGTGAGTCATATGAATTCGGTGATGAATAGCGATGAGCTGCGTGAAGCGTACGAGAGTTGTTTGCCGCTACTGTCTGAATACGGCACTTGGGTTGGTCAGCACAAAGGTTTATTTGAAGCTTACAAAGCGATTAAAGCGAGCAAGGCATTCGCTGGATTGACTCAGGCACAGCAGAAAACCATCACAGATTCCCTACGTGATTTCGAGTTGTCAGGCATCGGTTTGCTAGCCGACGAGCAGCACCGTTACGGTGAAATCAGCAAGCGTATGTCTGAGCTGGGTTCTAAGTTCTCCAACAATGTGTTGGATGCGACTATGGGTTGGACCAAACACGTTGAAGATGAAAAACAATTGGCAGGTATGCCGGAATCTGCTCTGGCAGCAGCCAAAGCGGCGGCAGAGTCCAAAGAGCTGGATGGTTACCTGCTAACGCTGGATATCCCGTCTTATCTTCCGGTGATGACTTACTGTGACAATCAGGAATTACGTAAAGAGCTGTATGAAGCTTACGTCACCCGCGCCTCAGATCGTGGCCCTAACGCAGGAGAGTGGGACAACAGTGAAATCATTAACGAGCAGCTGAAGCTGCGTTATGAAATTGCCCGTATGCTGGGCTTCAATACTTACAGTGAGAAGTCTCTGGCGACCAAGATGGCCGAAACGCCATCGCAAGTCTTGGGTTTCCTCAATGATCTTGCCAGCAAAGCAAAGCCGCAAGGCGAGCGTGAAGTTGAAGAGTTACGCCAGTTTGCTAAGAGCGAGTTTGGTGTAGAAGAACTCAACCTTTGGGACATTGCTTACTACAGTGAAAAGCAGAAGCAGCATTTGTTCCAGATTTCTGACGAAGAGCTACGCCCTTACTTCCCAGAACAAAGAGCGGTAAGTGGCTTGTTTGAAGTTCTAAACCGCGTATTTGGTATGAGTGTCAAAGAGCGAGAGGGAGTTGATGTTTGGCATGAGTCAGTGCGATTCTTTGATATTTTTGATGCTAACGATCAGCTTCGTGGCAGCTTCTACCTTGACCTGTATGCGCGTGAACACAAGCGAGGCGGTGCATGGATGGACGAATGCCGTGTGCGTCGTATCAATGCGAAAGGTGAGCTGCAATCGCCAGTGGCGTATCTGACCTGTAACTTCAACAAACCGGTTGGCGACAAGCCTGCGCTGTTTACTCACGATGAAGTGGTGACTTTATTCCACGAATTTGGCCACGGTATTCACCACATGCTGACTCAGGTCGATACCGGGGCTGTCTCAGGTATTAATGGCGTGCCATGGGATGCGGTCGAACTGCCAAGTCAGTTCCTAGAGAACTGGTGTTGGGAGGAAGAGGCACTGGCGTTTATCTCCGGTCACTTTGAAACGGGGGAGCCATTACCAAAATCGATGTTGGATAAGATGTTGGCAGCGAAGAATTTCCAGTCGGCGATGTTTATTCTTCGTCAGCTAGAATTCGGTTTATTTGATTTCACGCTGCACACCGAATTTGACCCTGAAATGGGGCCTCGCGTGCTAGAAACCTTGGCTGAGGTCAAATCTAAGGTCGCAGTCTTGCCAAGCCTAGAGTGGAATCGATTCTCACACAGCTTTAGCCATATTTTTGCCGGTGGCTACAGTGCAGGCTATTACAGCTACCTGTGGGCAGAAGTGCTTTCTTCAGATGCTTTCTCACGCTTTGAAGAAGAAGGCATCTTTAATACCGATACCGGTAAGAGCTTCCTAAACAACATTCTTGAAATGGGTGGTAGTGAAGAGCCAATGGAGCTATTCAAGCGATTCCGTGGCCGTGAGCCGCAAATCGATGCTTTGCTGCGTCATTCAGGAATTCGTGCTTAAGCACTGAGCTTTGAAACTAAAAATGCCCTCCAACTAGGAGGGCATTTTCGTATGGGGTTTAGCCTTGTAACTTACTCTTAATTAGCTTATCCAGAGAAACCAAGCCCGGTCCCCAGACTATGACGTTGAGAATCATCAGACCCCAAAGCTGATGGTCGTAGAAGCCTTTCTCCCATAGCAGCGGGTAGGAAACGACGGCGATGATATTGAATACGAACAAGATGGCCGCCATTGGGCGGGTCAACAGGCCGAATGCTAAGAAGGCAGACAGAATAAGCTCGGCGGCGGTACCCATGTAAGCCGCTAATTGCCAAGGTAAAATCGGCACCTGATATTCGTACTCAAATAGGTACAAAGTACTGTCCCAAGAGGCAATTTTGGTCAGGCCAGAATTGAAAAAGACCCAAGCAACCCAGAGTCGACAAAACAGTAGCAGCAGAGGCACAAAGACACATTGGGCTTTATCGACTAAGGCGTCGTAGCTCTCGCTCATGTTTTTTATTGCGTTAGACATAGTAACAATCCTTATTCTTATTGGGCGAGAGAAAACCCAGAAATTAACTGGTTCTCCAGTAGTACTCCCAGATAAGGCAGGTGTGTTTCCGGGATTTCCCCTAGCGTGTAACCTGAGCTGAGATACTGAAGCAGTTCAAAAGGCAGCTGTTCGAGTGACATAGTCCAACATTGACCGTCGGGTTGACTGATGATCACGCCATATTCAGCCTGATTGAGCGTCAGCTGTTCGAAATCATTATTCTCAATGGCCAGACGCAGCGAGTACACCGCGTAGGGCGAATGAAAAGGTAAAGTGCCGGGCGAAAGATGAAAATGGATGCAAGGCTGCTGCTGTTCTGCGACTTCCGCTAGGCGAGCAATTGGCAAAATATCCTCTGGTGTTTTGAAACCCCATTGAAGCTGTTGAGAGATGTCGATTTGCCATTCAAAACGTGCCACATCTGCAGCATAAGGCGCCGCTTCAACCACGGCAGAGAAAGCTTCAATGGTAGTCGCGAAATGTTCACCATAGTAAGTCACGTCACCAGAGCGAAGAGGGTGGTTGAGCACATGCTGACGAGCTAATTGTTCAAAGCACTCTTCACCCACCAGCGTCAGCACCATAGGGTAAGTCGCCTGAAGTACTTCACTTAAGCTGATGATGAAGTTGTTGCGGTAAATCTGCATTCGTTCGTCGGCACTGAAGGTATCAGAGCAGATATCACAGATATCACCCGTCGCCTGATAGTGCAGAGCACTGGCGAAATTTTTCTGTAGTTCTGCTAGAGATTGAGTCATGACGCCTCTCTCCCCTGCAACGCGTCAAACTGAATCAGCCTTTCACTGGCTTTATGGCATTCTGCCAGTAACATGTCAGGCTGAGGAATATCCAGATCCCATTCAATCAGCGTATGGCGCGGGCCGTGAGTCGCCAGCCATTGTTCGTATAGCGTCCACACTTCATCAGAAACAGGCTGACTGTGGGTATCAATCCAGATTTCACCTTTTTCCAGTTTCTTAATCGTAAAGCCTGCCAAATGAATTTCATCGACTTTATCGGCTGGAATCGCGTTGATGTAGGTCTGGCTATCGAAATCGTGGTTAAAGGCGGAAACGTGAATATTGTTGAGATCAAGCAGTAGTCGGCAGTCGGTGCGCTTTTGTACTTCAGCCAGAAATTCCCACTCGGCAATCGTAGAGTGAGCAAATCTCACATAGCTCGAAGGGTTTTCTATCAGCATTGGGCGCTGAATATAATCCTGAACTTCGATGACATTGCGGCAAAACACTTCCAAGGCTTCTTCTGTATAAGGCAGTGGCAGAAGATCATTGAAATAGTGGCCACCATTTTCACTCCAGCTGAGATGATCGGAGACCAAAAATGGGTTGACCTCATCAATGAGCGATTTGAGTTGTTTAAGGTGCTTGGGATTGACTCTTTCAACGCTGCCCAGCGATAAACCAATACCGTGACAGCTGATCTGGTAGTCATCCATCAGTTTGCGCAGGCTTTGTCTAGCTGGTGAGTAGGGCTGA
The DNA here is from genome assembly GCF_022398095.1 of Vibrio sp. Isolate23. Classification (NCBI taxonomy): domain Bacteria; kingdom Pseudomonadati; phylum Pseudomonadota; class Gammaproteobacteria; order Vibrionales; family Vibrionaceae; genus Vibrio; species Vibrio sp. Isolate23. The sequence continues at coordinate 20,604 of NZ_JAKEUV010000011.1, read as the reverse complement.
AAGTAGTTTTCACTGTGGATCTCCAGCCAAGATAAGGCGGGCTTATTGTCAGTGAAATAATCGATATGAGGAGAGCGCAGTCCTACACCCACCTGGTCGTGGTAGTTGTCCTTATTCACGAACTCTTCCTATGCGAGTAAAACAAAAATAAAGGCGACCGGGTTGAGCCTAGGTCGCCTTATCCAATCTATTAAGAAGACTGAGTGCTACCGCCAGCTAGCTTGCCACATAGTCCTTTAGGAACGACTACGAAGGCATCTTTCTGGTTATCTTCTTTTGCAGTACCTGCACAAGAACTGGTTTTGGTTGCACAATCATTTTTACCTGCTTTTGAAACGCCGTAGCATTTCTCTTTCTCTGCAGCAACAGCCGGTGCTGCAGTGAGCATTGTGCCACCTAGAGCTAGTAGACCAGTAACAGCAGCAGTAACAGCAAGATTAGACTTTTTCATAGTAATTTCCTCAGACTTTTCCTTTCTTAGTGAATACCCAAGTAATCTCCGTCAAAGCGGTTCTTTAGAGGTCACTTGGGTATTTTTCACAAGCTAATTCATCAACTTGCTTAATTAAAAGGATAGAAAAAGCGCAAATAAACTTTCAGAAAAATAATAAAAAAACACTCTCTTATTACTTTTGTATATTTAAGGTTATGTTTTTTAAAGGAAATGCAACATAAAAAATTTGTGTTTTTTCTTCTGAAATAGGCAGGGTGTTTAGGTTATAATCGATTTTCATGTATAGATAACCAGTAGCTGAACTCATAATGGATCCTTCATTACTTCTTGACGGCCTTAACGATAAGCAGCGTGAAGCTGTTGCCGCTCCACTTGAAAATTTACTTGTCCTAGCGGGCGCGGGGAGTGGTAAAACCCGGGTGCTGGTGCACCGTATCGCTTGGCTGATGTCGGTGGAGCAGACATCTCCTTTTTCCATTATGTCGGTGACGTTTACCAATAAAGCCGCAGCGGAAATGCGAGGCCGTATTGAAGAGCTGATGATGGGCAGCGCTTCTGGGATGTGGAACGGTACCTTCCATGGTATCTGTCATCGCATTCTGCGTGCGCATTACCTTGATGCCAAGTTACCGGAAGATTTTCAGATCATCGATAGCGATGATCAGCAAAGGCTGTTGCGCCGTCTCATCAAAGCGCAAAATCTGGATGAAAAGCAGTGGCCAGCGCGCCAGGTGAGCTGGTGGATCAACGGCAAGAAAGACGAAGGCCTGCGTCCAAATCATATTGATGCTTACCACGACCCTGTGACCAAAACCTATCTGCAGCTCTATACGGCTTATCAGGAAGCGTGTGACCGTGCGGGTTTGGTCGACTTCGCTGAAATTCTTCTACGTGCTCATGAGTTGTTGCGTGATAACAAGTTTATCCGCGAGCACTATCAGGCACGCTTTAAACATATCTTGGTGGATGAGTTTCAGGATACCAACAACATTCAGTACGCCTGGCTGCGAATGATGGCTGGTCCAGAGTCACACGTGATGATTGTCGGAGACGATGACCAGTCTATATATGGTTGGCGTGGCGCTAAGATTGAAAACATTGAGAAGTTCACCCGCGAGTTCCCAAGTGTAAATACCATTCGTCTGGAGCAAAACTACCGCTCGACCAAAACTATTCTGGAAGCTTCCAACACTCTGATTGCCAATAACACAGAGCGTATGGGTAAAGAGCTATGGACTGATGGTGTCGAAGGTGAGCCCATCTCGGTTTACTCTGCTTACAATGAATTGGATGAAGCACGCTTCACAGTCAACAAAGTTAAAGAATGGCAGGAAAAAGGTGGTGCACTGAATGATGCTGCCATGCTTTATCGTAACAACGCCCAGTCTCGTGTACTGGAAGAAGCGTTAATTCAGGCCGGCTTGCCATATCGTATTTACGGTGGCATGCGATTCTTCGAGCGTCAGGAGATCAAAGATGCGCTGAGCTATCTACGCTTGATGGCGAACCGCAATGATGACGCGGCGTTTGAGCGTGTGGTTAATACGCCAACACGTGGTCTCGGGGATAAAACCCTAGAGACGATTCGTTTCGCGGCTCGTGATCGTGGCTGCACTATGTGGGAAGCCAGTGTTGCTTTGTTGGATGAAAAAGTCTTGGCGGGCCGAGCGGCGGGTGCTTTGGGCCGTTTTGTTGAGCTGGTTAATGCATTGGAAGATGATACCTGTGAAATGTCACTGCATGAACAGACCGACCACGTGATCAAGTACTCTGGTTTGTTTGCCATGTACGAGCAGGAAAAAGGTGAGAAGTCCAAAGCACGCATTGAGAACTTGGAAGAGCTGGTAACGGCAACGCGTCAGTTTGAAAAACCGGAAGAAGCGGAAGAGATGACCTTGCTTACGGCATTCCTGACCCATGCTGCGCTAGAGGCGGGTGAAGGTCAGGCCGATGAATTCGACGATGCGGTGCAATTGATGACCTTGCACAGCGCGAAAGGTCTAGAGTTCCCATTGGTGTTTATGGTCGGCGTCGAAGAGGGCATGTTCCCAAGCCAGATGTCCGCTGAAGAAGCCGGGCGTTTAGAAGAGGAACGTCGACTTTGCTACGTGGGGATGACACGGGCGATGGAGAAACTCTACATCACTTACGCAGAGATGCGTCGCTTATACGGTCAGGACAAATACCATAAACCATCGCGCTTTATTCGCGAATTGCCAGAAGGCTGCTTAGATGAAGTGCGTATGAAAGCGCAAGTCAGTCGCCCGGCAAGTTCGGGGCGCTTTAGCCAGACTGTGGTCAAAGAGAGCTTCAATGAAACGGGCTTCAGCCTAGGCGCAAGAGTGATGCATCCTAAGTTTGGTGAAGGGACGATCATCAATTTTGAAGGTAGCGGTCCACAGAGCCGAGTTCAAGTCGCTTTTAATGGTGAAGGCATTAAGTGGCTGGTGACGGCTTATGCCAAACTGGAAAAGATGTAGATTAGAGAGATGTTTCAGAGGATGGCTCTTTGACTCGACTACATCGAGCCTGCTCCTGTGCATAGGAAGCCAATGTTCAGGGGCAAAAACTGAAGAAAAATAGATAAAGAAAAACCCCGAGGGCTTGCGCCCATCGGGGTTATAGTCTTACTCGCAGCAATCCGGCTACTAGAAGTGCTCCATGCATCAAATCCTTGATAGTATGCTGACGTCCTTCAGCTTAGTCCATTCATCGCCATCCTAGCGGTGTCCTTGACCCTATCCTGGTCTGCTAACAATCCTCGTTAGCTCACTTCGCTTGTTCCTTGAGCGGTGTCCTTTTCATCATCCTGATGATAAGTCCTTTCCTCGTCCAGAGGTGTCCATTTCCCATCCTTAGTAGCAACCATCCTAGTTACTATTGAGTCCGTTCAATGTCCTATTCGTTATCCTTGCCGATTGTTCATCCTGAGCAACCGTATCTTCTTCCTGAAGATTACCAAATCCGTGGTAATTCCTGTTCCGTGTCAGCATCCTTCCGACAGGTTTAATATTACGTTTTTGACGGTTTTCAGCAATAGCACAGATTTTGACTTATTGAATAAAAGTTTGGTTAAAATTAGAACGTCTTCTTTTATTACAATGACATACGCATAATAAGTTGTAATCTTCTCACTAAAAAAGCTATTTTTGCTCACCAGCCTGTAAGAGATCTCGCACAAGCTGGTGAGCAGATCGACGCTATTGGCCGATAGCGGCACCTTCGCGTCTTGGGTCCGCGGCGCCTTCTAATTCATTATTTTTGAATAGAATCGCGTGTAAGCCAGAATTCAAGTCACGAATATTCACTTCGAAGCCCATTTTCTCCAGCTCCGATTTGAATTTTTCTGCCTCTGTACCTTGCTCAATATCTAATGTACCGAAGCGATTCAGTAAGTGTGGTTGGTTGATGGCTTGTTGAATATCCATATCCCATTGCGTGTGAGCAATGATCGCTTGGGCAACATAGCCAATAATGCGGCTGCCACCCGGAGAACCGATCGCCATATAAGGTTTGTCGTCTTGCATGATGATGGTCGGTGCCATTGAGGAGCGAGGGCGTTTGCCCGGCTCTAAGCGGTTTGCGATAGGGTAGCCATCTTTGTGGGTACGGAACGAGAAGTCGGTCAGCTCGTTGTTGAGCAGGAACCCATTGGTCATCAAGCGTGAACCAAACGCGTTCTCAATTGTGGTGGTGATCGACACCACGTTGCCCTCTTTATCAACCACATTGAAGTGGCTGGTAGATGGCAGTTCGATGGACTCATCACGGCTTTGGTGCTGAGCGTAGTTCCAAGGTGGTGTGCCCGCTGGTGCTGACTCCAGTGCTTTCCCCGGAGTGATCAGTTTCGCGCGCTGCTTAAGGTAGTCTGAGTTGATCAAACCTTGAGTTGGCATAGGGACAAAATCTTCATCGGCCATGTACATGCCACGATCTGCAAAGGCTAAGCGTGAAGCATCGGCGATAACTTGCCAGGATTTAGCGTTATCAGGGCCCCAGTTTTTGAGATCAAACTGCTCTGTCATCGCCAGAATCTGACCCACGGTAAGGGCGCCAGAACTTGGTGGACCCATTCCACAGATGTCGTAGCTTTGATAAGTGGAACAGACAGGTTGACGCTGTTTGATTTGGTAAGCATCAAAATCAGCTTGTGCCAGTACGCCCGGGTTGCCAGCGGCTGACTGAACGGTGTTGATAATATCGCTTGCAATCTTGCCCTGATAAAAGGCCTCCGCACCACCTTTGGCGATGGCTTCGAGTGTCGCTGCATATTCAGGGTTCTTAAGTAATATGCCTTGCTGTTTGGCAGAGCCATCACTATTAAAGAAATAGGCTTTTGTGGCAGGGAAACGCGACAGGCGCTCTGCATCTTTCTCAATTAAGGTTGCTAGACGAGGGCTGATAGTAAAACCGTTCTTAGCGATTTCGACCACAGGATCAATTAGCTTTTTCCATGCAAGCTTGCCGTATTTCTGATGAGTATCCCACATCAGTTTTACGGTACCTGGTGTACCAACAGAACGGCCACCCACGACGGCGTCGTAAAACTGCATTGGTTCGCCATTCTTATCTTGGAAAAGGCGAGGGGTTGCGGCTAGAGGCGCGGTTTCACGGCCATCATAAGTGGTTAACTGCTGCTTTTTAGCATCCCAGTAAACCAAGAACGCGCCGCCACCAATCCCTGAGGACTGCGGTTCAACCAGACCCAGCATGAGCTGAGTGGTGACCATAGCATCGATAGCGTTACCGCCTTGCTTGAGGATATCAGCGCCCGCTTGTGTCGCTAGCGGGTTGGCGGCGGTGACCATCCAGTCTTTGGCCTTAACCAGTTGCTTTTGTTCTAAGCCACTACTGTGTTCTGGGGCAACTGAATCGGCAGCCTGATTCGCGGCAGCACCAACGGACGTTAATAATAGGCACGTCGTTAGGAAAGTACGTTTCCACTGCATCTTGTTCTCCTTGTTATTTATGCAGCGACAAGAGTGACAGTGGAGTAACTTTGAGTCTAAGGATTTGTTATGAAAATGTAATCTTGAATCAAATTTTAGACACTTGAGAGCAGGGCAGACAGGGATTGCCACAAAATGCTCAGGCCGATAAGGGTGAATAGGACGCCACAAAGGCTATCGATATATACGGCCAGAGAATGAATTTTTCGCTGCATACGTTGAGTTGATAAGGCCCAAGCAAGAAATGAGAACCACAGTAAAGACAGCCCCCAAAGAATAACCAACGCCATTCCTTTACCGGTTAATGACATACTGGCTGGCACTAAGCTCGACATCAGGCTGACAAAGAACACCAACGCCTTTGGGTTGAGGATGTTAGTGGCAAAGCCGCGCGAGAATGCTTGACGCTTGTTGCTTAGTAATAAGCTGGTTTGAGCAGGCGGCTCGTCGTTTTGCTTGTTATTACGTAGTGTTGACCAACTGGCCTTGAGTGCGCCGTAGCCTAGGTAGAATAAGTAACTACCGCCAGCGAGTTGCAGCACCGCAAATAAAGTCGGCTGCTGGTGAACAAGGTAGCTGACGCCCGTTAGGCTCAGTACAGAGTGAAGCAGAATGCCAAACGACAAGCCAAGCGCAATGTATAAGCCCGTCTGGCGGCCATAACGTGTTGCGTTTTGTACCACGAGCGCGAAATCCGGCCCAGGGCTCATTAAAGCGATAAAGTGTACAGTGGCTAACGTGGCAAGAATGGTCAGTTCGTTCATGGTAAGGCTCTTTAATAATTGATGACCGGATTGTGCCCTGTTCGAAAGCACAATAATTGTAAATTATCGGCACTGAACCTTAGAAGGGGGAACACCATAAGTGGCTTTAAACGCTTTGCTGAAATGGGCTTGGTCGTAGAAACCAATCTGGTGCGCCACTTCGGTACCGCAGACACCGCTTTTGAGCAGTTTAAACCCCTGCTCTAAGCGCAGGCGGCTCAGCCAGGCGTAAGGTGTCAGACCTACTTTGGCTTTGAAGTGGCGCTGGAATTGCGTTGGGCTGAGGTCACATAGCTGGGAGAGTTGTTCAAGTCTGACCGGCTGCGCCAAATTTTCCATCAGATAGTCTTTTAACGTTGAGACTGACTGATTACCTAGCGGGACGATAGGCTTTTGCTCCAAAGCACCATAATGAGTGAAAAGATGTTCAAAGCCTTCATAAGGCAGGCAGTCTTTCGCCAGCTGACTCAATTGGTTATCGGCTAATGCACTGTGCAGCTGAGCGAGAGGGTTGAAGATTCGCGAATTGGAGACAATCAACTGATTGAATTGGATCTGAGCATTGTTTTGCTTCAGCTCGGCTAATTCACTGAACCACTCCGGTTCGACGGAGAACACACGCACTTGATAGCCGCTGTCGAGCATTGAGCGCCCATCATGCAGTTCATCCGGTGGCATGATGACGATTTGACCGGCACCAACATTGTGGCTCTGACCTTGATAATGGAATTTTTGCTGGCCATGTGTGATCAACCCGATATGAAAATCAAGATGATAGTGGCGCTGAAAGGCAAACTTCTGATAGTTGGCTTCAATCAGGCTAATCTCTTTATTTTGTGTCGTGTGATAGTTGACCTGGTCCATAAAACAAAAAAGCTTGGTGAAACTTTCACCAAGCTTATATCGGCTGTGTCACATTGTCTTGTAAAAAACGATCACTTTATCGTTGCGATTTTTCGTGATTGTTTATTGGTCTTAAGCCCGTCAAAGCTAAATACCATGAGTGCGCCCCAGATAAAGGCAAAGGTAATGGCTTTATCTGTGGTAAAGGCTTCGCCATATACCAGTACTGCCAGTAATAACATCAGGCTTGGGCCAATGTACTGAAAAAAGCCCAAAGTGGAGAGCTTAAGACGGGTAGCAGCCCCAGTGAAACACAACAGCGGTAAAGTGGTGATGACGCCTGCGGAGATCAGCAGCAGATTCAGGTTCATCGGGTTCGCTGCAAAATCGGAAGTGGAAGAGTCAGCAATCCACAGTAAATACACCGCGGCGGCAGGTAGCATGATCAAAGTCTCAATGAATAAGCCTGTTTGGGCATCTAGGCTGACTTTCTTACGTAATAGTCCGTAAAAACCAAACGTCAGTGCCAGAGCAATGGCGACGGTGGGGACTGAACCAAAAGCGATCAACTGAACCATGACACCGCAAGCCGCAAGTGCAACGGCAAACCATTGTAGCTTGCGCAGTCTTTCGCCTAAGAACAACATACCGAGCAGGACATTAATCAAGGGGTTGATGTAGTAACCGAGGCTGGCATCTAACATGTGATTGGTATTCACTGACCAGATGAAAATTAACCAGTTTACCCCGACGAGAAGTGAGGTAGAAACCAGAAATAGCATTTTGGTTTTGGAGCGGATCACATCGCGCACACCACGCCAGCGACGGCCAACGTGCAGTAACACGGCCAGTAAAACAAAAGACCACACAACGCGGTGACCTAAGATTTCAAACGGTGAAACTTCACTGATGGTTTTAAAATAGATCGGTGCAATCCCCCACATGGTGTAGGCACCGATGGCGAGAAGGACGCCTTGCCGTGCTCTCTGTTGCTCTTCTGCTGTCATTGACGTTTACTCAAAGGGTGATTTTTCAAAATGAAGCATCCAGTATACGAATGAGTCAGTTAATCACCTAGCAATTTGCGGTTTTATTCATATCGTAACACTACTACAATGTGCCCTTTGCTTTCCTCCACTCTTGGCGCTATCGAGATATCAATGACCGCGACGCTGCTTGCTGAACAATCTGACCCTTCACTGACACCACAAAGCGTACTTGAGGATGTGTTTGGTTATCAGTCATTCCGAGACGGCCAACAGGAAGTAATCGATGCCGCTGTTGATGGACAGGACAGTTTAGTCATCATGCCGACGGGTGGCGGTAAGTCACTCTGTTATCAGATCCCAGCACTTGTCCGTGATGGTCTAACTTTAGTGATTTCGCCGCTGATTTCATTAATGAAAGATCAAGTCGATCAGCTTAAAGCCAATGGTGTGGCGGCGGAGTGTGTCAACTCAGCTATGCCTCGTGAAGATTTGGTTTTTGTATATAACCGTATGCGTTCAGGTCAGCTTAAACTGGTGTATGTGTCACCGGAGCGTGTCTTGATGCGTGACTTTCTCGAACGCCTTGAAAGTCTGTCGCTGTCCATGATCGCCGTTGACGAAGCACACTGTATCTCCCAGTGGGGGCATGACTTCAGGCCGGAATACGCTTCACTAGGGCAAATAAAACGACAGTTTCCTCATGTGCCTTTTATGGCGCTGACAGCAACGGCCGATGATGCAACACGCAGTGACATCATGCACCGTCTTCAGCTCAAAGACCCACACATCTATTTGGGCAGTTTTGATCGCCCTAACATCCGCTACACCTTAGTGGAAAAGCACAAACCGATTTCTCAGGTGATCCGGTTTCTCGATACACATAAAGGCCACTGTGGCATTATTTATTGTGGTAGCCGCAAGAAAGTCGAGATGGTGACAGAAAAACTGTGCAACAACCATATACGTGCGGCCAGTTATCATGCTGGGTTGGAGGTTGATGAACGTGCCTATGTGCAAGAAGCGTTTCAGCGTGATGATATTCAAATTGTCGTCGCGACTGTGGCGTTTGGTATGGGGATCAACAAACCCAACGTGCGCTTTGTGGTTCACTTTGATATTCCGCGCAACATTGAATCCTATTATCAAGAAACTGGTCGTGCAGGTCGGGATGCCTTACCTGCGGAAGCGATGATGCTGTATGACCCAGCGGACATCAGCTGGCTAAGGCGCATGTTGGATGAAAAAGACGACGGGCCACAAAAGCAGGTTGAAGCGCATAAGCTCAATGCGATGAGTGCTTTTGCTGAAGCGCAGACGTGCCGCCGTCAGGTGTTATTGAATTATTTTGGTGAGTACCGTGAGCAGCCTTGTGGCAACTGCGACATCTGTTTGGACCCGCCCAAGCATTTTGATGCCACCGAGCAGGCACGTAAAGCCTTGTCTTGTGTCTACCGGGTTAATCAGAGCTTTGGTATGGGTTATGTGGTTGAAGTCCTGCGCGGAATGCAGAATATCCGCATCCGTGAAAATGGCCACGACAAGCTCACTACCTATGGTATTGGGCGTGAAAACAGTCACGATTACTGGGTGAGTATTTTCCGTCAGTTGATCCATAAAGGGATGCTGTTCCAGAACATTACTCGCAACTCGACCTTACAGCTTACTGAGGAAGCGCGCCCACTATTGCGTGGAGATACCGCTCTTGAATTAGCCGTGCCTCGTCTGGATACCGCCGCAAGAGCGGCTAAGTCCGACAAACTCACCAGTAAAAACTACGACAAAAAGCTGTTTGCCAAGTTGCGTAAGTTACGCAAAGCGATTGCCGATGAAGATGGCTTACCACCGTACGTGGTATTCAGCGATGCCACCTTGATTGATATGGCGGAAATTTTGCCAACCTCTTATGGTGAAATGCTAGCGGTCAATGGAGTAGGGCAACGTAAGTTAGAGAAATACGCGGATCCATTCTTAGATTTAATTCAGGAGCACATTACTCATCATGGTTGATTCAGGGCAACAAACGGAATTTGGTTTACTTGAGTATCAAGCGCAAGAAGGTCGTATCATCATTCGAGCCCCACGCTTTGATTTTGATAGTTTTCCTCAACTGGCTGATAAGCTGATTACACTCCTTTCTGCGTCTGTGATTGAAAAGCAATGGGATGCTGACATTCACTCATGGTTGATTGATTTTGAAGGCTGTCAGCTGTTTCTGAAGTCTGAGCATTACAGCGAAAGTATCTGGTTGGAAGCTCTGAGTATAGATGCCAGCAAAGAAGAGTTAGATTACCTAGCGGGCCTGTTTCAGCGTGGATTTTAGCTAGGTTAACGATTGCGTAAAACCTGCCTATTGCGACTCATATTGGTTAATGTATAATCGCCCGCCGCGATATTTGTCGTGTTGGAGGTTTTTGCAATGTAATGGCTGAGTGTCAGTTTGCAGAAACGGCACGACTTAAATATCACATTGATTTTTCATTTTACATTGTTGGTCAGAGTCCTTCCGTGGCTTGGAAGTGATTCGATTTGGGTTCCCTCACCCCCAAACCAAACTAAAAAGGTATCGCATGAGTAACTTTACCCCTGCGCAGCAGCGCAAAGCCCTTTTCTTATTAGTCCTGTTCCACCTGATCATTATTGCATCAAGTAACTATCTGGTTCAGCTTCCGTTCACCGTGTTCGGGTTTCATACCACTTGGGGCGCTTTCACTTTCCCGTTTATCTTCCTAGCGACCGATTTGACGGTGCGGATTTTTGGCGCGCAACTAGCTCGTAAGATTATCTTCTTGGTGATGCTGCCAGCTCTTGCGGTGTCTTACGGCCTATCTGTCCTCTTCTATGAAGGCGCATTCCAAGGCTTTAGCCAATTAGGCGAGTTTAACTTGTTTGTGGCACGAATCGCGATTGCGAGTTTTATGGCTTATTTGCTGGGTCAGATTTTGGATGTGCACGTATTTAACCGTCTACGCCAGCTAAAGCAGTGGTGGGTTGCCCCAACGTGCTCAACCTTATTTGGTAATGCGCTCGACACCATCGCGTTTTTTGCGATTGCGTTTTACCAGAGCCCTGATCCATTTATGGCCGAGCACTGGACAGAAATAGCGCTGGTGGATTATGGATTCAAACTGGTGATCAGCTTAGGTCTGTTTGTGCCTATGTATGGTGTACTGCTGAATTACTTGGTTAAGAAACTCACTGCCGTTAATCCTGACTTTAAAGTGATTGGCGCTCAGTAAGTGTGAATCAAAACAAAGCCCGGTAGAGAATACTCTGACCGGGCTTTTTATTGGGCTTGCTACTTAGCAATGATATTCAAGGGCCAGCCAATATCACTTTGGCGGTTGGCTTCAATTTCTAACTCTGCGGCAGTTAGAGGGTTGGCTTTCAGCCATTGTTCCGCGATAGTCAAAGTTAGCTTATCACCTTGAGATTGAAGAGTGATGCTTGGTTCTAAATCTGGGTTGCGACGATGAGTGAGAAGAACCGCCAAACGCAACAGGCGCAGGACTCGTTTGGCACTGTTTCCTGACAGCGCATGTTGCTCTGGCAGAGAAGTCAGTTGTTCGCGATAACGACGTGATACTTCACCAAGGAAGTGCTTTTGTGCTCGGGTATAACCCGGTAAATCAAGGTTTTGTAGCAGGTAGGCACTGTGCTCACCGCCTTTCTTGAAGTCAATCGTCAGACCGATTTCATGCAGCTTCGCCGCTGTCTCTAGCAATACGCTGCCCTGAGCTTCTGTAATCCACTCGGCTTCACATTGCTCAAGTAATTTACTGGCTAAAGTAGCCACTTGCTCCCCGTATGCGGTATCAATCTGGTAGCGGGTTTGAACACTGGCAATTGTACGAGCACGAATGTCGTCTTGCTTGAGTTCATCGACCATTTCATACACTAGACCTTCGCGTAGTGCGCCGCCAGCCAGTGTCATCGAATCAATTTCAAGCAGTTCAAAGATAGCGATGAGAATCGAAAGACCGCTCGGAAAGACTAATGCGCGTTCTAGCGTTAGCCCTTCGATTTCCAGTTCTTCCAAATGATCCGCCAGCATGGCTTGTTTTTGCAGACGTTTGAGTTTGGCGTGAGTAATGACCTCGTCCATACCTTGCGCCAGCATAATTTCCTGCAAAGCCTGAACCGTACCAGAAGCACCGACACACACGTCCCAACCAATTTGAGTGTATTGCTGAAGGATAGGTCTCAGCGTTTCTTTAGCCGCTTCTATCGCATGATTAAAGTTGGTTACAGTTAGCTGGCGGTCTTTGAAGTGACGTTCTAGCCAAGTAACACAACCCATTTTCAGGCTGGTCAGTGCTTTAGCTTCAAAACCTTGACCAATAATCAATTCGGTACTGGCACCGCCAATGTCGACCACCAAACGTCGTCCGCAGCCACCTGATGTGTGGGCGACCCCTTTATAAATGGTCGCGGCTTCCTCCTCACCGCAGATAACGTCAATCTTGTGGCCGAGAATCTGATTCGCTTTCTCAACAAAGACATCCGCATTGGTTGCGGTGCGCAGTGTAGCGGTACCCACAATGCGAATGTGTTGAGCTGGGATATCCTGAAGTCGCTCGGCAAAGAGACTCAAGCAGTCCCACCCGCGTTGCATGGCCTCTTGGCTTAACGCATTATTGCTATCTAACCCTGCGGCAAGACGAACCTTACGTTTGATTTTGGCCATAGTTTGAACGCTGCCATCAATATGACGCACAACGAGCATGTGAAAACTGTTCGACCCGAGGTCGATGGCAGCGTAGAGTGGAGAATAAACTGCTTGGCTCATAGACGACTTAAGAATCCTTTTGCTGACGTTGACGAGAGCGGTTGTGGTTACGACGGTTGCCTGAGCGTGAGCCACCAGTATTAGTGCGACGTTGCTGCGGACGGTTAGAGCGCAGACGTAACGGTGCTGGTAGGTCTTCAATCAAAGCACTTGGGTCGTAGTCAGACACTGGAATCGTGTGTTCAATATACTCTTCAATTGGCGGAAGGTTAATCGCATAATCTTCACACGCGAAGCTGATTGAGTGACCACTGGCTCCTGCTCGACCTGTACGACCGATGCGGTGTACGTAATCTTCGCAATCGTCAGGTAGGTCAAAGTTAAATACGTGAGTCACTTGAGGGATGTGGAGACCACGAGCTGCCACGTCTGTCGCCACTAGCAGGTCAACTTCACCTTTAGTGAACTGCTCTAAGATGCGTTCGCGCTTCTTCTGTGGTACATCGCCCGTCAATAAGCCTACGCGGTGGCCATCAGCGGCTAGGTGACCCCATACGGATTCACATTTGTGTTTGGTATTGGCAAAGATGATCGCGCGCTCTGGCCACTCTTCTTCAATAAGAGTTTGTAGCAGAGACATCTTGTGTTCGTTAGACGGGTAAAACAGCTCTTCCTGAATGCGGTGACCGGTTTTGACTTCCGGTTCCACCACAACGTGCTCTGGGTTGTGCATATGTTCGAAAGCCAGCTCTTGAACACGGTATGACAGTGTTGCTGAGAACAACATGTTCAAGCGCTCTTTGGGTTCAGGCATACGGCGGAATAGGAAACGGATGTCTTTGATGAAACCAAGGTCGAACATGCGATCGGCTTCATCAAGCACAACCGCCTGAATATTGTTCAGGTTGAAGACTCGTTGCTTATAGAAATCAATAATGCGACCTGTAGTGCCAATGAGTACATCGACGCCTTGCTCAAGCTTCGCCAACTGCTTGTCGTAGCTTTCACCACCGTAAGCTAAAGCTGCTTTGATGCCTGTGCTTTGGGTGAGAGGTTCTGCATCGTTGTAAATCTGAATTGCCAGTTCACGGGTCGGTGCCATGATGATGGCACGTGGTTGCGTTGGTTTACGACCCTCGTGCTCTGGAGTGTTCAGCAAATGGTTAAAAGTAGCCGTCAGGAAGGCAAGGGTTTTCCCTGTACCTGTTTGAGCCTGACCTGCGATGTCTTGGCCGGTGAGCAGTACCGGCAACGCCAAAGCTTGAATTGGGGTACAAAACTCGAACCCTTTTTTCTCCAAACCTTCAGTAACTTGGGGGTGTAAACCCAAATTGGCGAACTTTTGCTCTGTGATATGCGTCTTTTTCATGGCTATAGAATATCAGCTTAAGCTTGCAATACGAAAGTAAATACATTCCAATAGGGCATCTAAATACTGGTTATCATCCAACCAGTTCCGAAAAAACACATTGGAGTGGAAGATGAGTGATAAGATTTTGCAGCTAACTGATGACGGTTTTGAAGCCGACGTACTAAACGCTGCAGGCCCGGTTCTTGTTGATTTTTGGGCAGAATGGTGTGGTCCTTGTAAGATGATTGCTCCTATTTTGGACGAAATCGCCGACGAGTACGAAGGCAAACTCACTATCGGTAAACTGAATATCGACCAAAACGCAGGTACTCCACCGAAATTTGGTATTCGTGGTATCCCAACGTTACTACTTTTCAAAGATGGTAGCGTGGCAGCGACGAAAGTAGGTGCTTTATCTAAGACTCAACTAAAAGAGTTTTTGGACGCGAACCTATAAATAAGTTGTTCAGATAAGACCGTACATTGGCCTCAATGTGCGGTTTTGTTTTTGAAGGCTAACAAAATCTAGACTAGGCTAGTATTTAGTGCTAATTTATCGCACGTTAAATAAACAAGTATCTCTTCTTGGTCGATCCTGTGACCAAATTCATCTTAACTAAATAACAGATCCTATTTTGACTAAAAAAGTATCCACCACAATGAATCTAACAGAACTGAAGAACAGACCTGTGTCTGATCTTGTCAAACTTGGCGAAAGCTTGGGCCTTGAAAACCTGGCACGTCTAAGAAAGCAAGACATCATCTTCGCCATCCTTAAAGCACATGCAAAAAGTGGTGAAGATATTTTTGGCGACGGGGTTCTGGAAATACTTCAAGACGGTTTTGGCTTCTTGCGTAGTGCAGACAGTTCTTACTTGGCAGGTCCAGACGATATCTATGTCTCTCCGAGTCAAATCCGCCGTTTCAACCTTCGTACTGGCGACTCGATTGCCGGTAAGATTCGTCCACCAAAAGACGGCGAGCGTTACTTTGCTCTGTTGAAAGTTAATACAGTTAATGATGACAAGCCGGATAACGCACGTAATAAGATTCTATTTGAAAACTTAACGCCACTGCACGCCAATGAGCGTATGGTGATGGAACGTGGTAACGGTTCGACAGAAGATATTACAGCTCGTGTTTTAGACCTAGCCTCTCCAATCGGTAAAGGTCAGCGTGGTCTAATCGTGGCTCCGCCAAAAGCGGGTAAAACAATGCTGCTGCAAAACATTGCTCAAAGCATTGCTTACAACCACCCTGAATGTGAGCTAATGGTACTGCTTATCGACGAGCGTCCAGAAGAAGTAACCGAGATGCAACGACTAGTTAAAGGTGAAGTGGTTGCGTCAACGTTTGATGAGCCAGCGTCTCGCCACGTACAAGTTGCTGAAATGGTGATCGAGAAAGCGAAACGCTTGGTTGAACACAAAAAAGATGTGGTTATCTTACTTGACTCTATCACTCGTCTAGCTCGTGCATACAACACGGTAGTTCCTTCATCAGGTAAAGTTCTGACTGGTGGTGTCGATGCAAACGCCCTACATCGACCTAAGCGCTTCTTCGGTGCTGCACGTAATGTAGAAGAAGGTGGTAGCCTGACGATTCTAGCAACGGCTCTAGTTGATACTGGTTCTAAGATGGATGAAGTTATCTACGAAGAATTTAAAGGTACAGGTAACATGGAAATCCACCTGAACCGTAAGATCGCTGAGAAACGAGTTTTCCCTGCTATCGACTTCAACCGTTCAGGCACTCGTCGTGAAGAACTTTTGACTAAGAATGAAGAACTTCAGAAGATGTGGATTCTGCGTAAGATTGTTCATCCGATGGGTGAGATCGACGCGATGGAATTCCTAATCGATAAGCTAGCAATGACTAAGACCAATGATGAGTTCTTTGATGCTATGCGTCGTCAGTAAGAATTTGTGATTCCAAACGCCATCGACATTGTCGGTGGCGTTTTTGTTTGCATTCTCATTTGATAGGGCTCACAATGAGCGAGAATGTTAAGAGGAGGTTAACATGCAACAAGGAATGTTGTCGTCGGTTCTCCTATGCACATCTTTATTGATTGGAGCGCCAACGGTTGCTGCGATGGAAATGCATCCAGACAAAGCCGAACAGTTACTTCAGGATCAGCAGATTCACTACAAAGTCGCTGAACTTCTCCAATACGCTGTCGAAAATAATATCGACTCGCTCAACTTCGCTCTCGAAAGACTGTCGCTTCCTCAACAAGAAGTGGCTCGCTACCTTTTACTCAAAAAAATTGAAGACCAAAATGTCATCTTGACACCGAAAATGGCTTTATTCGTTGAACAGCAAAAAGCCATGGTTCCGACCTATCAGGTGTTGGAAAGAGGCGATGGTTATGAATTTTCTGTTCCTGCGTTTAATTATCCGGCAATAGCCAGTCGGTTGCTCAAGCAGTGGCACCAAGATCAGTCCACGCTCGATTTTGTTCTGAGTGCCGAGCGCGGTGAATTGGAACTGAAAAAGTGGCTGTCTGGTAGTGATTACCAGGTACAGGCTCGGGAAGCATTACTCATCCGTGAGTTGGACAGCTTATCACCTGAGGCGGTTGATAATTTAGTCGTTCAGTTGACCGGAGAAGCGGTTACCAGCTGGTTACCCTCTTCTCAAGTCATGGTTCGTTTAGCTCAGGTCAGTGAAAATCCAGAAGTCTATAAACTCCTTTGGTTGATGCGAGCAGATTTCCACAGCGAGTCGGAGCTAAGCCGATTAGCTAAGGTGGGTGATGTCTTTGCAGTGAACCAGATCATGCACGCTGCTCATAACCCCAGTCTTAAAGAGCAAGCCATTAAAGAGTTGACTCGAATTAAACCCATGACTGAAGAAGTGAAAGCCTTCTTGATCGATAGAATGGCGATTCGTGATGAGGCCTCCATGGTGGCCACGGAATTAGCCAATCAGGGTTATTCCACTTGGCTAGAAGAGCTTGCTAGCCATAATCAAAAAGTACGCAGCAGCGCGATTTTGAACGTATTATCACAATAAAAATAACCTTAGTGAAAAGAGGGATCGGAAGATTCCTCTTTTTGTTATACTGCCTGCACTTTAACCAGTCACAGAAGACCTATGAGTTTTAAGGATTTACGCGACTTTATCGCTCACCTTGAGCAGGAAGGGAAGCTTAAACGCATTTCCGAGCCTGTCGATCCACATTATGAAATGACAGAGATTAGTGACCGTACTTTACGTGCAGGTGGCCCGGCATTGTTGTTTGAAAATCCCATTGGCTACGATTTACCTGTGCTGACCAACTTGTTTGGCACTCCTGAGCGGGTCGCGATAGGTATGGGGCGCGAAAACGTCAAAGATCTGCGTGAAGTGGGTAAATTGTTGGCTTATCTCAAGGAACCCGAGCCACCACGTGGTTTTAAGGACGCGTTAGAGAAACTGCCTGTTTTTAGACAAGTCTTGAACATGCCTGTCAAAAGGCTACGTAAAGCTGCGTGTCAGGAGATTGTCTGGCAAGGTGACGAGGTTGACCTCGATAAAATCCCGGTGATGAGTTGTTGGCAAGATGATGTGGCACCTCTGCTTACGTGGGGGTTAACCGTGACTCGAGGTCCTCATAAAAAGCGCCAGAATCTAGGAATTTACCGTCAGCAGAAAATTGGTAAGAACAAGATCATCATGCGTTGGCTAGCGCATCGTGGTGGAGCCCTTGATCTGCGTGACTGGATGGAAACCAACCCGGGAGAACCCTTCCCTGTTTCAGTCGCATTTGGTGCTGACCCAGCCACCATATTAGGCGCGGTAACACCAGTACCAGATACCTTATCTGAGTATGCGTTTGCGGGCTTGCTTCGTGGCAGCAAAACTGAAGTGGTTAAATCTGTAAGTAATAATCTTGAGGTGCCTGCTAGCGCAGAGATCGTGCTTGAGGGTTACATTGACCCGAATGAGTATGCGGACGAAGGGCCTTATGGTGACCACACTGGTTATTACAACGAAAAAGAAAAACACCACGTCTTTACCATTACTCACATTACCATGCGTAAGGACCCGATCTATCACAGCACCTACACAGGGCGTCCGCCAGATGAACCTGCTGTATTGGGTGTTGCGTTAAATGAAGTGTTTGTTCCTATTCTGCAAAAGCAGTTTCCTGAAATAGAAGACTTCTATTTGCCACCAGAAGGCTGTTCGTACCGCATGGCGGTGGTAACAATGAAAAAGCAATACCCAGGGCATGCTAAGCGAGTAATGATGGGGGTATGGTCTTTCCTTCGCCAGTTCATGTACACCAAGTTCGTTGTAGTGTGCGATGAAAGTGTCAATGCGCGCAGTTGGGATGATGTCGTGAAGGCCATGTGTGAGCATATGGAACCTGTTCGCGATACCTTAATGATTGACAACACGCCTATTGATTCTCTCGACTTCGCCTCACCGGTTGTAGGGCTTGGCTCTAAGATGGGCTTGGATGCAACGATTAAATGGGATGCCGAGAAGGCTTCTGACCCAGAGTTAACATCCGCAAGCCAAACAGCGATTACGGATGAGCAGCTACAACAACTTCGTCAGGCATTTCCGGAAATTGTTGATATTGCTTTACCAGAATCTGCTGGCGCCGATCGCTTCATGGTGGTATCGATGAAGAAAACGCACGCGATGCAATCGAAAGCGGTGCTTAATGGTGTGTGGGAGTTTCTCAAGCAGTATACGGATGCCAAGTTTGTTATTCTCTGCGATGATGACGTCAATGTGCACGATTGGAATGACATTATCTGGGCGATCACCACCAGAATGGATCCTAATCGTGACACCGTACAAATAGAAGCAAAAGAAGGTCGCAGTTCTAAGTTAGGTTTGGATGCGACCAACAAGTTTGAGGGAGAAGTCCAGCGAGAGTGGGGCATCCCAATCAAGAAAGATTCTCAGTTAGTTGCGCAGGTCGATGCAAAATGGAGTAAGCTGGGAATATTATGAGCCATTTGGTGACCTTGCAGCCGCAGAATATACAGTTCGATGTGCAGGTAGGGGAAACGGTATTGGAAGCTGCGCTCAACAATAACATCAGCTTCCCAAACCGTTGCCAAGTGGGAGCGTGCGCAGCGTGTCTGTGTCGGAAAATAGAAGGTCGAGTCACTTACCAGCTTGAGCCAATGCTCACAGAGAAAGAGCAGCAACAAGGCTGGGTGTTTGCTTGTCAGGCCTTCGCAGAAAGTAATTTGGTACTTACTTTTGAGGAGTAAGTAAGAGGAATAACATGACCATCCAATGTAAAGTAAAGTCTATTGAGCCGTTAGCTTGTAATACCCATCGAATTCTGTTGCATCCAGAGACGCCTGTCAGCTTCAAAGCTGGCCAGTATCTAATGGTTGTGATGGGAGAAAAAGATAAACGTCCATTCTCTATTGCAAGCAGCCCTTGCCGTCATGAAGGCGAGCTAGAGCTTCACATTGGTGCAGCAGAGCATAACGCGTATGCTCTTGAAGTTGTCGAAGCGATGCAAAGCGCATTAGAAAATAATGGTGACATCAGTATTGATGCGCCTCATGGTGATGCGTGGGTTAAAGAAGAGAGTGAACGTCCACTACTTTTGATTGCTGGTGGTACAGGCTTTAGCTATGTGCGTTCGATATTGGATCACTGCGTAGCTCAAAATAAGACCAATGAGATCCACCTTTATTGGGGTGGCAGGGATGAACGCCAACTATATGCTAAGGACGAACTGGATGGTATCGCAGCACAGTTCAGCAACGTGCATTTTATTCCAGTAGTAGAAGAAGCGGTTTCTGACTGGCAAGGCAAAGTTGGAAACGTACTTCAAGCCGTCAGTGACGATTTTGATTCTCTTGCAGAATATGACATCTACATTGCTGGACGTTTTGAAATGGCGGGTGCAGCTCGTGAACAATTTACCCAGAACAAAGGTGCCAACAGCGATCGTATGTTTGCTGACGCGTACGCATTTATTTAAAACTGAATGAAATAGATAAAAGAGGGTTTTTTGCCCTCTTTTTTGTTGTTTTGAACACATTTTCAACGAACGGTGAGTTTTTTCAATTTTTTTTGATAAAGGGCTTGCGCTATCAGAAGGACTCCCTATAATGCGCATCCACTGACACGGCAGACGCCACAAGGCTTCAGCAGTGTGAGAGAGGTGAAAAGCTTCTGAGAAAATAAGTTTGAAAAAGTGTTTGACTCTTCAAATTATCTCGCTAGAATGCACCTCCGCTTTGAGAGAAAGTTTCTTGAAAAGCACAGCTCTTTAACAATATAAACCTATCAATCTGTGTGGGCACTCGTTGATGATAATCCAAATAGATACTTCGGTATCAATTTAGGTTTCAATGAAACGAAGTGACCATTGAGTCGCAAGACTCAGCACAGTCAATTCAAACATTACTTATGTAATGTTCAGTATTCATTGAGCCGACAAAATCTTAAATTGAAGAGTTTGATCATGGCTCAGATTGAACGCTGGCGGCAGGCCTAACACATGCAAGTCGAGCGGAAACGAGTTRTCTGAACCTTCGGGGAACGATAACGGCGTCG
>NZ_JAKEUV010000010.1:0-146627 GCF_022398095.1 Vibrio sp. Isolate23 | reverse complement strand
ATAACGTAATGTTTGAATTGACTGTGCTGAATCCGAAGATTCAATGGTCACTTCGTTTCATTGAAACCTAATTTGAAGCCGAAGCTTCTAATTGGATTATCATCAACGAGTGCCCACACAGATTGATAGGTTTATATTGTTAAAGAGCTTTTCTTCTTGTGGCTCTCACCACTTCGGAAGAGGCGGCTATTCTAGCGTTTTAAGTTTTAGTGTCAACCACTTTTTTTCAAACTTTTTTCTTAAGCGTTTCCGCTTGGCTAGTTAACCTGTCGATTTCGCTTGAACCCTTGTGAGCCCTTGCCCTGTCGACGAGGAGGCATTATAGAGATCGCGCTCACATTGGCAAGCGTTATTTTGAAAAAATTGCAAAAATAACGTTTAACAGGCTAACTTTCGCCCAAAGCCTTATTTATCCAACTTTACCCCAATTAAGCCAACAAAATATTCACAGAGTTATACACACTCTCTGTTTTTCACGCAAAAAAAGGCCGCTCTCGCGACCTTTTATCTATATATAGAAGGAAAAACTAAATCCCCGAACCATCTTGCTCACTATCGTCTTCGTGAAGACCACATTCACGCTTCAGTCCAAAGAAACGAGTTTCTTCTTCACTCATACCCGGCTCCCACTTTTTGCTTGTATGGGTATCACCAACAGATAGATAACCTTCATCTCTTAGGGGATGATAAGAAAGTCCATTTTGCTCTAGGTAATAATGAACGTCTTTATTCGTCCAATCGATCACAGGCAAGAACTTAAACACACCATTTTGAATCGATAAAATTGGCAAGCTTGCGCGTGATTTAGATTGCTCACGACGTAAACCTGAAAACCAAGTCCCTACCTCAAGCTCATCTAAAGCTCGCCTCATCGGTTCGACTTTATTTAGTTTGTTGTATTTCTCTATTCCCTCTATACCTTGTTCCCACAACTTGCCATAGCGCGCCTCCTGCCAGTTGGCACTTTCTTTTGCGCGATAGACCTTGAGGTTTAGCGTCAACTGCTCACTCAGCTGATCTATAAAACGATAGGTTTCTGGAAACAGATAGCCAGTATCAGTCAAGATAACGGGGATATCAGGCTTTTGCTCAGTAACTAGGTGCAACATAACCGCTGCCTGAATACCGAAACTAGAAGAAACAGCAAATTGACCTTCTAGGTTTTCAAGAGCCCAAGCTACTCTTTGCTGTGCAGTTAGCTGCTCTAACTCTGCATTAATTTGGCCAAGCTGGAGTACCTGTTCCGTCTTAGTTAATGAGAGAAGTTTCGCTAACTGAGGTTTAGAAGCGACAGAATCAAGCATGTAAATCCCTCATCGATACTTTTACCTCTTGGATGATTCCAGCACGAATTGCAAAATCACCAAACCCTTCACCCATTTCACGTTCTTGCGCCCAACGACCAACCAGTTGATCGATCTCTTCAAGAATCTGCTTATCGGTAATGTTCTCTTTGTACATCTTTGGAATGCGTGTACCCGCTCGGTTACCACCTAGGTGGAGGTTATAACGTCCGGGAGCTTTACCGACTAAACCAATTTCAGCCAACATAGCGCGGCCACAGCCATTTGGACAGCCCGTCACACGTAAAATGATGTTGTCTTCTTCTGGTAAACCGTGCTTTTCAAGGATAGCTTCTACATCAGTGACAAACTGAGGTAAAAAACGTTCGGCTTCAGCCATCGCAAGTGGGCAAGTTGGGAAAGCGACACACGCCATTGAGTTTTTGCGCTGTTCACTCACACTATCATCAATTAAACCGTGTTCGCGGGCAATCTTCTCGATCTTGGCTTTTTGGCTTTTAGCCACACCCGCAACAATTAAGTTTTGGTTGGCCGTCATGCGGAAGTCACCTTTATGGATCTTGGCAATTTCAGCAACCCCTGTCTTAAGAGGCTTACCCGGGAAGTCCAGTAGACGACCGTTTTCGATAAATAGTGCTAAGTGATGTTTACCATCGATACCTTCAACCCAACCGATACGATCGCCGCGGTCAGTAAATTCATAAGGTCTACTTTCAGCAAACTTAATACCAGCGCGCTTTTCTACTTCAGCTTTAAACACATCAATACCGACGCGATCTAAGGTGTACTTGGTTTTCGCATTCTTACGATTCGAACGGTTACCCCAGTCACGCTGAGTGGTAACGACTGCCGCTGCAACATCAAGCGTTTTGTCTAGCGGAACAAACCCAAAGTCATCGGCACGACGGGCATAAGTGGAAGTATCACCGTGGGTCATTGCAAGACCACCCCCAACTAACACATTAAAGCCCACCAGCTTGCCATTCTCACCAATCGCGACAAAGTTAAGATCATTTGCATGAACATCAACATCGTTCTGTGGAGGAATCACAACCGTGGTTTTGAACTTACGAGGAAGATAAGTCTTACCTAGGATTGGCTCGTCACCTTCTGTTGTCTCTACTTTCTCGCCATCCAGCCAAATTTCGGCGTATGCCTTAGTCTTAGGTAGTAAATGCTCACTGATTTTCTTCGCCCACTCATAGGCTTCTTGATGTAGCTCTGATTCAATAGGGTTTGTCGTACACAAGACGTTACGGTTAACATCACCCGCTGTGGCAATCGAATCAATACCAATACTGTTTAGAGTTTGGTGCATCAACTTAATATTCGGCTTAAGAACCCCGTGAAACTGAAAGGTTTGGCGAGTAGTCAGGCGAATACTGCCGTAAAGAGAGTGCTCAGTTGCGAACTTATCAATCGCTAGCCATTGATCCGGTTTGATAATGCCGCCCGGCATACGAGCACGCAGCATAACATTATGCAGAGGCTCAAGCTTTTGCTTTGCACGTTCATTACGAATGTCACGATCATCCTGCTGATACATACCGTGGAAACGAATCAGCTGAAAGTTGTCGGCAGTAAAACCACCTGTAATTCTGTCTTGTAGATCTTGCTCAATGGTACCGCGTAAGAAGTTGCTTTGCGTTTTTAGACGCTCGTTATCAGAAAGCTTTCCTAACTCTTCGCCTAATACAAGCTGCTTATTATTCTCAGTAGAAAAAGTCATTAGTACACATCCCTTTGATAACGTTTCGCTTTACGTAGTTCGTTGATAAATTCTTCCGCATCATCGCGTGATAGCTGGCCTTGTTGCTCCGCAACATGAATCAAGGCTTCGTGCACATCTTTCGCCATGCGTGTTGCATCGCCACACACATAGAGGTAAGCGCCTTCTTGGATCCACTGCCAAACTTGTTCAGCTTTTTCCAGAATACGATGTTGGACATAAACTTTCTCTGCTTGGTCACGACTGAATGCCACATCAAGACGATTTAGCACTCCAGACTTAAGGTACTTCTGCCACTCGACCTGATAAAGGAAATCTTGCGTAAAGGTACGGTCACCGAAGAACAGCCAATTTTTACCTTCAGCATCTCGGTTATCTCGTTCTTGAATAAAGCTGCGGAAAGGTGCGATACCTGTACCTGGGCCAATCATAATCATTGGGGTATTGCCATCTTGAGGTAGCTTGAAGTTATTGTTGTGCTCAACAAACACTTTCACTTCACCACCTTCTTCTAAACGATGAGAAAGGAAGCTAGACGCGCCACCAAAACGCTTTTCATCTCCCTTGTCATATTCAACAACGCCTACTGTAAGATGGACTTCTTCATCCACTTCACTTTGACTAGAAGCAATAGAATAGAGGCGAGGTGTCAATCGGCGCAGCAAGCCAACAAGTTCCTCAGCGGATAGTTTGGTTTTCTTTTCCGCCAGAACATCAACCACTTGAGTGTTAGTTGCGTATTCGCGTAACTTGTCTTTATCTTCCAATAATTTGAGTAATTTCTTGCTACCTGATAGCTCTGCAAACTTGCTCACAAGCTGGGGGTTTGCAGAAGTGATTTCGTACTTACTTACCAGCGCACTGTGGATGGAAATACTCTCACCATCAACATCAACACTTTCAACACCAGACAACCCAACTTTCGCCAAGATAGCATTTGCAAGAGCCGAGCTGTTTTCAAACCAAACCCCAAGGGCATCTCCGGGCTGATATGTTAAACCCGAGCCTTCAAGATCGATCTCTACGTGGCGTACATCTTTGCCTGAATCACGCCCTGTAATTTTTTGGTTCGTAAGCAGCGTCGCTGTATAAGGATGTTGCTTGTTATATGGAGAATGACCTAGTGCAGCCTGACCCACTGGAAGCTGTACAACTTCAGCCTCAGAATTAGAAGAGAGCGCTTCTTTGACCTTCTCTAGCGCTGATGCCCGCCACTCAGCAGCGAGCGCTTCATAGTCCACATCAAGATCGACTCGTTCAATAAACGATGTCGCGCCAAGTTTAGATAGGTAAGAATCGAAATCTTTACCCGTCTGACAGAAGAATTCATAACTCGAGTCACCCAGACCAATCACACCGTATTTCAGGTTGGGTAATTTAGGTGCCTTCTTAGACTGAAGGAATTCATGCAGCTCAATCGCATTATCTGGAGCTTCACCTTCACCGTTGGTGGAGGCAACAATAATGACGTGCGTTTCCTTCGCCAGATTTTTTCCTTTGTAATCACTAGCATCAAACATCTCGACAGCAATGCCTTGAGCTTTTGCTTCTTGCTCGAGCGCTTCAGCAACGCCCTTGGCGTTCCCCGTCTGAGAGGCAAAGATAATAGAAAGCTTGCCTGCTGGTTTTGCAGCTACAGCCGCAGCAGCCTGACTAATAGGTGCTGCAGCGCCTGCTGTTTGAGGTTGAACTTGTGATAGCCCCCAAAAATAACCACTGACCCACGCCAACTGTTGAGGTGACAGTTCTGAGACGGTTTGTTGTAGCGTATTCAGTTGTTGATCATTTAAAGGAGAAGCGACTGACGGTAATTCTTGTGGTGTGTTTCCTTGAGAGGACACGTTCTTGTTTAAAGACATGGTCTCGACATCCCTATTCATTGCGTGATGATAGATTAACCACTCCCTTTAATAACAAGAAAGAATAGAAATGAATGTTTTATAACTTTTGGAATTAAAGAAAGCCGAAAGTTTAAGCAGGCAAGTTTACTTCGCCTCAACGCGTACCTGTCTGAAACCGACAGCCATCGCAGACTTTGATGCTAGATCCAGATCCAAATAGTGACACTCTTCCCCATGGGAGTCGGTTAATAACACAAAGCCACCGCGAGCGTGGCGAAACTCGACAATCCACGTTCCTTCCTGAGCTGAAGGTTCAATGATGGCTTCAACTAACTGATTTTCTCGGTAAAGATTTCTAAGCTCATTGATAGTCATGAGAATCCTTCTCTAAAATTATTGATAAGAATCCTTAATAAGCATGGCCGAAAGACAAAAAACTGCTAAAAGAAAAGTGAAAATATAACTAATAGGCATAAAAAAACGCTGCGATATTACGCAGCGTTTTTAGAAAAATAATTCCGTTAGAAACTGTATTCAGCACCGACGAAGAAGCCGTTCGCCATCATGAAAGGTTTTCCTAAAGTACTCTCTTCCAACGTAGGTTTAAACTCATCGGACTCAAGATCAATAACACGATACCCTCCTCGGAAGGTGAGCGTGGAGTTATTCAATGGCATTCGATACTGCATACCCGCCATTAAGTCAGTACTTTTTACACCGCTACTATCACCGAAATTCATCTCACCGATAATATCAAAGTTCGTGTCTGGCACTGTAATTTCAGCGTAACCATAGAAGGCCCACAGCAACTCATTAAAATCTTTAGTTTGGCCTGTTTCTGCATTCTTGTACTTTGTATTACTCATATCACTGAACGTAATACCAGCATCAAAATGCATCAGCTCATGTTCCATCACTTGGTAATACAACGTGAGATCGAGCTTATCAAACGCCATAAACTCATTATCAACACTGGTGGTTCTGATTCGTGCATTCGGCACATATTTGATGTCGTGCTCGATCGCCGCATAAACGCTTGGAGTGACTTCTTTATCACGGCGGATTTCATTGACTTCTGTATCTACCCACCATGCTTCAGCCCCCACTTTTGCAACGACAGAACTTTCTGCCATTGCTGCTGAACTTGCCATCGATATCGCAGCGGCAGTGATCACTGCCAATGCAGATCTGTTCATCTATTTTAGCTCCCGAGCTCATTGAGGTTAGAGATATGAGAGCGATAGTAGCACACCCACACAACGGTTTATGTCAAATTACTGCGTGGATTAACGATGGCTGTACACGTAGTTTTTAAAGAACCAAATACCAACCGCGATAACAATCAACCACGGAATCAGTTTAATCACCGCACCGACCATACCGAGTAGCACCATGACCATCAAAGCAAACCCTGCCGCAGCAAAAACCGTGAACATGGTAAGACCTGTCACCAACAATGTTGCAATAAAGACCAATACAAAGATGAGTTCAAACATATCTTTCTCCTTAGTTAGCTTTCACTTAGCAGAAAGCAGGCCAAGTTAAAGAAAAACACATAAGCATCTGATTTTAATTAAAATAAAAAGAGACACCTCTTCAGGCGTCTCTTTTATTTGATTTTCTTAATTGGTGAAATAAACCAACTCAATACTATTAAGTGGTAAAATTTACACATTCAATTCTTTAGGAATTTTACTCAATGCTGTCTCAACAACCTCAATACCAGAGCCTGGCTTGTGAGCATTTTCACTGATATAACGACGCCATTGACGCGCCCCCGGCATATTCTGGAACAAACCCAACATATGACGAGTAATATGGCCAAGGTATGCCCCTTTCTCTAGCTGGCTTTCAATGTACGGGTACATCTCTTCCACAACTTGAGTGCGCTTCTTGACAGGCTTATCTAATCCAAAAATCTGCTGATCAACTTCCGCTAGAATATATGGATTCTGGTAAGCTTCACGGCCTACCATAACCCCATCAAGATGTGTCAAATGCTCCTTACTCTCTTCCAGTGTCTTAACACCGCCATTAATGGCAATCGTCAGGTGTGAAAAATCTTTCTTCAGCTGATAAGCACGTGGATAATCAAGCGGTGGGATCTCACGATTCTCTTTTGGGCTTAGACCAGAAAGCCAAGCTTTGCGCGCGTGAATAGTAAATTGCTCACAACCCCCCTTCTCGGAAACCATTGATACAAAATCGGTCAGAAACTCATAAGAGTCCTGATCATCAATACCAATACGAGTTTTTACCGTCACTGGCACATCCACGACATCGCGCATTGCAGCGACACATTCTGCCACCAGCTGTGGTTCTGCCATCAGACACGCACCAAAACGACCATTTTGCACACGATCAGACGGGCAACCAACGTTGAGGTTGATTTCATCGTAGCCGCGATCTTGCGCCAATTTCGCACACGTTGCCAAATCCTGAGGGTTTGAGCCACCTAACTGAAGTGCTACCGGATGTTCTTCCTGGTTATAGGCCAGAAAATCACCCTTACCATGAATAATCGCCCCCGTCGTCACCATCTCGGTATAAAGCAAAGTTTCGCTCGTTAGCAGTCGATGGAAGTAGCGACAATGTCTATCCGTCCAATCGAGCATGGGTGCAATGGAAAAGCGGTTAGCCGCGTATTTACTAGTATTGTCAGGTTTCATAAGGTGTTACTCGAAATCTTATACCACTGCTATGTATGAATATTCACTATCACAACTAATAG
Organism: Vibrio sp. Isolate23; assembly: GCF_022398095.1. Taxonomy (NCBI): domain Bacteria; kingdom Pseudomonadati; phylum Pseudomonadota; class Gammaproteobacteria; order Vibrionales; family Vibrionaceae; genus Vibrio; species Vibrio sp. Isolate23. Next base: position 139,022 of record NZ_JAKEUV010000010.1, on the reverse strand, counting down.
CAATTTTTGCCAGAGCGTGAGCTTCAAAGTGGCGTGGTCAAAAATAATCGGTGGATTATACACAGACAAGAAAAAACATTCAGGAAAAGAGTGTCTCAAAGTGAAGGGATAAGCGTTGTGCGGCGCTTTTCGGACTAGACGGTGACAGCATCAATATCGTTGAATTAATGTACCAGTTCTCATGATAAGGGGAAAACAAGTCAAGAATAGGAAGTAAACTTCAAAAAAAATGCTGGCTGAAAATGAATTGAAGGCCAGCACCGTTCCATGAAGCAAATGAAATGATTGACAAATTACCCATAGGGATCTTTATAGTAGTAAAATCAAATATGAGATCAATTTCATATTTGTTTTTTCGTTGTTCATCGCACGATTTTGCGTATTACACCTAGATTTAGAGTCGCGTCCCCACATAAACCACTTCGAATATGTGAATTCAATCATCTTGGATTACATAAGGTCCACGCAAAAAAAAGCTGACCCTTGGAGTTATCGGCCAGCATAAGTATCTGAATTAAATGAAAGATACATGAATGTTACAGTTTCATATCATCCCGTTCAGGGACGGAATCAACCATACGGTAAGAGAAATAAGAGCACAAGTGCATATATGGCTTAATTAAGCAAAAAGCTATGTTTTTACCTATTACACTACTCAGCACACAAATGAACACATATTAACTAACTGAAAACTCTAAACTAGTATTAATAAAACTACCTACATTTACATCTGAATACATCCCTTTAAGTTTATTTACCAGCAGGCTCACCATTCCTAACCCTGAGTCTGACTTTATCGGCAAACTTGTACATGCTTCACTGTTCATGAATTTGACTCATCTGATTGGTTAATTAACGCTGCAACTATTTATAAATATTCACTATTCTATCTATTGATACATATTAAGAGCGCATAGTAAAAGGATTTACTCTTATGACCTCTGAAGCATTAGACAAACCCATCATACTGGTGGTCGATGATATTCCAGACAATATCCATACTCTGTCTGGTATTCTTTCCGATGAATTTAAGATAAAGGCCGCCACCAGCGGTGCGAAAGCGCTCAAAATAGCCAATAGCTCTCCACGACCTCATTTGATCTTACTCGATATCATGATGCCAGAAATGGATGGCTATGAAGTGTGCTCGATTCTAAAGTCCAACCCACTCACTTGCGATATTCCCGTGATCTTTGTGACTGCTAAAGCGGAAGTGGTGGACGAGCAAAAAGGCTTTGAGATTGGTGCTGTTGACTACATTACCAAACCTGTCAGCCCGCCCATAGTCAAAGCTAGAGTAAAAACACACATCGCACTGTACGATCAAAATCTAGCGTTATCGGTTCAGGTGAAACAGCGGACCGAACAACTGGAGCGCAGTCGCCTTGAAATCATTCAACGCTTGGGCCGTGCCGCTGAATACAAAGACAATGAGACAGGCATGCACGTTGTCCGAATGAGTCATTACTCACGTATTCTGGCTGAGCAACTGGATGTCAGCAAACGCTGGGTAGAGCTGGTTTTTCAAGCTTCGCCAATGCACGACATCGGCAAAATTGGCATTCCTGATCATATTTTAGGTAAACCAGGGAAACTCGATGGTGATGAGTGGGCAGTCATGCAAAAGCACGTCAACTTCGGCGCTGACATTATTGGAGAGAGTGATTCGCTGTTGCTGCAAATGGCGAAAGAAATTGCCCTGTATCACCATGAGAAATGGGATGGCAGTGGTTACCCACATGGCACTCAAGGAGAAGCCATTCCTTTAAGTGCCCGAATTGTCGCGATTGCCGACGTGTTTGACGCTCTAACCAGTGAACGGCCCTACAAGAAAGCTTGGCCTGTTGAAGAGGCAGTGGCACTGCTTGAAGAAGGCGCTGGCGCGCATTTTGACCCCAATTTAGTGCCTATTTTCATCAGCCAACTAGATGAAATCCTAAAAATCAAAGAGTCCTTTAAAGACGAATTTTAAGCGCTTCGGCTAAGGTAGAGAATGAATCAAGTACAAGACTATGCGCTCGATTCTAAGCGCATTCTTACCGGTTTTGTCATTGCCTCTATCATGTTGCTGGTGGTCGGCAGCATTGGATGGATGAGCCTCAATCAACGCTTTGAGACCGTGGAGCAATATGCAGGTAATGCCCAGCTATTATCAACATTAGATAGCGTGAAAATGCTTGAACAGAGCTATATTCGCCTGCCTCAAGATGAGCTCTCTGATGATATTTACCACCAAGTAGATAAAGCACAGGCTTTATCAGAGAGCGCCATCGCCAATGGGATTGATGCACAAATTACAGATGCACTTGTCGATTATCGCCAAGATTTTACCCAGTACATCCAACTCAACCAAAGCGAAAACACCACACGTAAGGAAATGACAAGTGTCGCCGAGCAAGCAGCTGATGCCATCGATGCCCTGCAACAACTGCACGAAGAATTCGTAGAAAATGGCATCGTGAGTATTGAAGCGTTGCGCGATCAGGTCGATGAAGATTCTGATAACGCAATACGAGCACACTGGTTAGTCGGTTTAATTGCCAATTCACAAAACCATCAGAAGTCATACGTACTCAGTAAAGACCAGCAGGAGCTCAACCAAGCACAGTTTGAGCTGAAGAAGATCGACCAGCTTATTGCCCTACTGGAAGATAAACTGACCGAACAAACCAGTGTGAACAAACTAACACTGGTTAAAAACGCCAAAAACCGTTATTTAACGTCATTAGTCCAACTAAGAAGCTGGTCCAACATCGGCGACAAACTTCAACAAAGCATTCTCAGCCAAGTAAATCGCTCTGGTGATGAGATGGCGCGCTCAGCCACCGACTTGCGTAACCATCTTCAGGAGATCCTCAGAACATCGCAACAAGCGGTTTCTAGCACTCAAATAGCCATCAGTGAACGTCTGGCGGTGAGCTCTAATTTACTCGTTCTCCAGTCTTCGATCAGTGAAGCACAACAACTTGATCGCGACTATTCATTGTCACTTTCACCAGCACGTCAGCAAGCGATTGCTGACCAAGTGAATGATTATCTTGAGTATTCCCTGCATCTTCTCGATAACCTATCAGCTCAAATGCCGACCGATGAAGAAAAGATCAATATCGACCAGATACAAACACTGACTAACAGCTACTACACTCTGTTCAATCAATTAACTTCAGCGCGCAGTATTACCTCACAGCAAATCGCTCAGCTAGAAGAAACATACGAACGATTACAATCTTTCATTCAACCTGTCTATCAAGAGCAACTCAATACGGTGGAAAGTTCCGGTGCCATAGCCCGCTATCTGGCTATCGGTGGCGCTATCTTTGTAGTGACCTTACTGCTACTTGGCTTACTCGCCCACAAGTCGCATGCAGCACTAGAACGTTTCGCCGATAAATTGTCACTGGCAAGAGATGAAGCCGATGCGGCAAACAAAGCGAAATCGGACTTTCTCGCCAATATGAGTCACGAAATTCGCACACCCATGAATGCCATTATCGGAATGAGCTATCTCGCCCTGAAAACAGACCTTTCTAAAGCGCAACGTAACTATATCCAGAAAGTAAAACTTTCCGCTGATTCTCTTCTCGGTTTGATCAACGATATCTTGGACTTCTCAAAAATTGAAGCGGGTAAACTGGATATCGAAAACGTCGATTTCCATCTGGAAAATGTTCTCGACAATATTTCTAACCTCGTTGGTTTACGTGCCTCCGAGCGCGGACTGGAACTGTTAATCCATATTGATCGCGATGTGCCCACCGCCTTAGTGGGCGATCCTCTTCGTCTTGGGCAGATCCTGATTAATTTGGCTAACAACGCCGTCAAGTTTACCGAACAAGGTGAAATTAAAATCAGCATCACTCTAGCTAAAAAAGAGGGCGACAATATCACCCTCAAGTTCTCTGTGTCTGACAGTGGGATCGGCATGACATCGGAACAATGTAATAAACTGTTTAACAAGTTTACTCAGGCAGATAGCTCAACCACACGCAAATATGGAGGGACAGGTCTTGGCCTGGCTATCAGCAAAGAGCTTTGTCAGCTGATGGGCGGAGATATTGGTGTGGTCAGTGAGCAAGGTAAGGGCTCTACCTTCACCTTTACTGTCCAACTAGGCGTTAGTCATGCATTGAAGCAAGAACCATTATTAGTACCGAAAGAACTCGGCCAGTTGAAAATTCTGGTGGTTGATGACAATGCCAGCGCACGATTGATCGTAGAAGACATTCTTCAATCCCTTCAGTTTGAAGCCACCTGCGTCACCAATGTCGATAGCGCTCTGGATGAGTTAGAAACAGCGCTCACCAATGACCAACCTTATGATTTAGTGATTTCGGACTGGAAAATGCCTGTCAAGGACGGCATCGATTTAGCGGAAATCATGTGGGACAGACTAGCGGCGCCAGCTCAGCCAAAACTCTTAATGCTAACAGCCTATGGCCGCGAAGAGCTAACCGATGCTTTCATCCAGCGCCAGCTAACGCCACCATCAATTCTGGATAAACCAGTCACCTCCTCACATCTTTTCGATGCCATTGTGACGCTATACGGTGTTGAAGGCAGTCGTGTCAGCCGAAGCGATGTAGAAGAGCAGATACAGCTCGCCAATGCTCAACAACTGGCTGGAGCACAATTGCTGCTCGTCGAAGACAATGAGATTAACCAAGAGCTGGCCACTGAACTGCTTGAAGGCCAGCAAGTTCATGTCATGGTGGCTGAAAATGGGCAGGTTGCTGTCGATCTCTATAAGCGCCATAATTTCGATGGCATCCTGATGGATTGCCAAATGCCTGTGATGGATGGTTATGAAGCCACGGAGTTCATTCGTCAGAAGCTCGACGACCCACATATCCCCATTATCGCTATGACGGCTAACGTTATGGAGCGAGATAAAGAAAAAGCCAAAAATGCAGGCATGAATGACATTATCGCTAAACCTATCGATGTTGGCGCTATGTTCAGTACCCTAGCAAAATGGATTACACCTAAACATCCGCAACAGTTAGTGATGACAAAGGGGCAACCCACCAAGCAAGTCCCCGACATTACTGGACTCGATATAACATCGGGATTGACTCGTGCCAGCGGGAATGCAGATTTATACATCAGACTCATTCTGCGTTTTGCCAGTACTTATGCCGATCCCAAAGCGGTTGAAATTGCCATCTCTGATGCAGACAGCACGACACGACAACGCAATATTCATTCTTTGAAAGGCGTTGCTGGTAACATTGGAGCAACAACCCTGCATGAACTTTGTCAAGAACTCGAACAGGACAGCACAAATCGAGACTTACGCCAGCGTGTCATCAAAGTACTGGCTACCTTGGTCAACAATATCCATTCCAGCCAGCTAACAAGTGAAAAGCCAGCTCCCTCTTTAACTAAAGAGACGTTCAATGAATCACTATTTAACCAGCTCAAACAGGCCGTGGATGAAAACGACACCCACGCCCTTTCGATCATAAACGATATCACTTCAAGCTCATTAGTTGGGTTATCTGAATCTGATTTTACCCAGCTCAACAGTGCCTTGGAGGAGTTTGATTTCGAATTAGGACAGGAGATTTTATCCAACAGAGCGCACAAAGTCAGTAATGCCAATGCGCCGTAACAGTATCGTTTTATTAACAGATAAGGTAACTTATAGCACTTAAAGCAGATCCAGTTACCGTAACCGCAATTAGATAGGTTAACTCACTGACTGTATTATCAGAAAATGCCTCTTGATAAACGAAATCCGTCAAGAAATGGTATATTATTACTAAAGTCCAATGGTTATGGTGAAAGATTTGGACCACAAGCTAATAAAGCAGATTGAAGAAATGTGTGCATCACGAGGGGTTAGACTAACGCCTCAAAGAAAAAGGGTTTTTGAGCTCATTTGTTCAAGCCCCAAAGCATCAAGCGCATACGAGTTATTGGAAGAGCTAAAAAAGAGTGAACCGCAAGCGAAACCACCAACGGTGTATCGCGCACTCGACTTTCTTTTAGAGCAAGGGTTTATCCATCGTGTTGAATCGACCAATAGCTTTATTCAGTGCAGCTCTTGTAATGCTCATAAGCACTACTCACATTTACTGATTTGCGATAAATGCAGTAATGTTATTGAACTCCAAGATGAGAGCTTGATAGCTTTACTGGAAAATAACGCAGAAAAACATGGCTTTACGATCACAAACCACGTGATTGAATCTCATGGCATTTGTCAGTCATGTTCAAATGAACAGACGGAATAAGAATAGAAGAAGATTATGCGCGCTGAATTTGTAAACCCGTTTTTAGCTTCTCTGATGAACGTTCTAAAAACGATGGCTTCTCTGGAATTGAAGCCACAGAAACCTCGAGTAAAAAAAGATGAAATTGCTCGCGGTGATGTTTCAGGTTTAATTGGGATGGTAGGTCAGCAGACACGCGGTTCTATGTCTATCACATTTGATGAAAATCTGGCTCTAGAAATTATGCAAAACATGTTAGGTGAACGCCCTAACGGTTTGAATGACGAAATTACCGACATGGTGGGTGAAATCACTAACATGGTCGCTGGTGGTGCAAAACGTATCCTTTCCGAAAGCGGCTTCGATTTCGATATGGCAACACCAATCGTAGTATCAGGCAAGGGCCACACCATCCGCCACAAATGTGAAGGTGCGATCATCATCATGCCATTCACATCTCAATGGGGTAACGCGTTTATCGAAATTTGTTTCGAATAACTCACCCCTGACAGATAAAGAAAAAGCTTCCTTGGGAAGCTTTTTTGCTTTATGCAATGATGTTTCTCTGCTTAAGCGCGGTTAAGCAATCCTCTACCAGCGCATCGATGGATTTCTCACCCGAAAGCAAGTCAATCTCAGGGGCTAGTGGCGCTTCATACTCAGAATCAATCCCAGTGAAATTAGCGATCTCTCCCGCGCGAGCTTTTTTGTATAGTCCTTTAGGATCACGCTGTTCACACACTTCCAATGATGTATTGACGAAGACTTCCAGAAACTCTCCTTCTGGCAGTAAATCTCTTACCAATTGACGCTCAGCACGATGCGGGGAAATAAAAGCCGACAAAACAATTAAGCCCGCATCAGCCATCAGTTTGGCTAGCTCACCAATACGTCGGATGTTCTCACGGCGATCCTGCTCAGAGAAACCAAGATCACTACACAAACCATGACGCACATTGTCACCATCGAGTAGATAAGTGTGATAGCCCTGCTCTGCCAGTTTGTTTTCCAACGCTCCTGCAACCGTCGATTTCCCTGCGCCAGATAAACCTGTAAACCAAAGCACAACCGGTTTTTGTTGCTTTAGTTCGGCTCTGAAAGCCTTATCAATATTATGCTGATGCCAAACAATGTTTTCATCTTTGGTCGGCGTTTCCGTGATCATAATTCTGTCCTTAAAACGGGAAAAATTGAGGAATCAAAGCCAATACCAGCACCGAGTAAACGATGGAGACTGGAATACCGACTCTGATGTAATCTGCAAGCTTATAGTTGCCTACGCTGTAAACGAGTAAGTTGGTCTGATAACCATAAGGTGAAATAAAACTGGCACTGGCACCAAACAACACCGCCATAATGAATGGCATTGGGTCGACGCCATAGCCAATTGCCATACTGTAGCCAAGTGGAAACGCCAGTGCTGCAGCTGCATTATTGGTCACCAGCTCGGTCAGTATTAGAGTAAAGAGGTAAGTCGCTACCAAAGCGCCAAATGCCCCCCAACCATTGAAGGTTTCCATAAACATCGCGCCCAATGTGGCGGATAAGCCAGAGGACATCATCAGCTGGGCGATCGATAAAGCAGAGCCGACAATGACAACGATATCGACAGGAAAGCGACGTCTAAGCTCTCCCATCTGAATCACACCAAAAAACATCGCCGCAAGAAGAAATACCGACAAGCCTTTAATCAATGGAACAACATTCAGCAAAGCTGCACCAATCACGCCTGCAAACCCAAGTAGTACTAGGCTTGATTTATTCGCATCTAGACGAGCACTCGAATCCAGGTCATTGACTAAAACAAACTCTTTGCGGTGCGCCTTACGCTCCTGCTCGAAGCGTTTTCCCGGCGCTAACACCAAAGTATCACCGGCATTGAGTTCTATATTACCCAATCCACCCTGCAATCTTTCGTGGCCACGACGAATTGCGACGACAACCGCATCAAAGCGCTCACGAAAATGGCTGGACTTGAGAGTCTTATTGCAGAAGCTAGCCGAAGAACTCACCACCACTTCAACAAAGCTCTGGCCGTTGAGGTGATGTTGACCAAACAGCGTCAGGCCTTGAATTTCCTGAAGTGTCGCAACGCTTTCGATATCACCACAGAACAACAAGCGATCTTTGGCCTGTAAGACAAAATCCGGTTCCACTGATGCCATGGTTTTGCCACCACGTATCACTTCCGCTAGGAATAGTTTTCTCAATGCACGTAGGTTGTTTTCACTGATGCTCCGCCCAACCAAAGACGAACCTGGTTCAACAATCGTTTCCAGAAAATATGGCAACTCTTCCTGATGTTGATCTTCATAGTTTGGCAGTAAGTAACTCAACGGGATCAAGATCAACAAGCCCGCCACCAGTACAGATAGCCCGATCATGGTTGGCGTAAAAAAGCCAAGACTTGGCAATCCTGCATCTTCGACAAAGCTATTGATGATCAAGTTGGTTGACGTGCCGATCAAGGTCAGTGTGCCGCCAAGGATCGCCGCATAAGACAATGGGATAAGTAACTTTGATGGTGCATGAGTTTGATTGCGCTTGATGGCGCCGATCAAAGATACCACCACAGCGGTGTTGTTAGTAAACGACGAAAGCAATGCCGTCGATAAGCCCAACTTAGCGACAACAGCGCCAAGCTTACCTGTCGATAAGGAACGGCTGACCCAACTAATCAGCCGTGTTTTTTCCAACGCGCTGGAGGCAAGAATCAGCAACACCAGCGTTAACAGAGAGGAATTAGTAAAGTTAGTGGCAACATCGCCAAGTTCAATCATGCCAGCGAGAAACGCTATGAACGCCGCCCCTGCAAATATAAAACTTGGCTTAATTCGTGTTGTGATCAGGCACGTAACGATACCCAACAACACTGCCAACACGAATCCTTGCTGCCACATCATACTCTACCTGCTCCGCTCGGTTAGATTTTCGCATCCCACTCAGGGAAGTGCTTAAGAATCAGAGCTTTTAGCTCGTTTTCAAAAGCTCCCATTCGCTCCTGAGGAGAACGCTGACGCTCAGCCAGAGCATCACGCACCAAACCTGCACCTACGGTCACGTTAGTCAGGCGATCAATGATGATGAAACCACCGGTATCCTGCACGGCGTCGTAGTTGTCGATAGCGACCGACTCATTCAATGTCCACTCACACAAACCAATACCATTCAGCGGTAGCTCTTCTGCTTTGTGCATAGACAGGTTGTTGATGTCGTACTGGTGACGAATGGCTTCAACGCGACCTACAGTTTTCTTGCCCGCAATCTTCACATCGTAATCACGGCCGGCCTGCAATGGCTGTTCTGTCATCCACACCACATCAGCAAGCAGTCGGTTACTTGACTCAACTTGAGCATGTTCAAGTACGATCAAGTCACCACGACTGATATCGATCTCATCTTCCAATGTCAGCGTCACCGCTAGGCCCGCTTGGGCTTGAGCTAGGTCGCCATCAAAAGTCACAATACGCGCCACTTTCGAACTCTTACCTGAAGGCAGAGCTTTGATACGGTCGCCTACTTTGACATTGCCTGAAGCTATCGTGCCCGCAAAACCACGAAAGTCGAGGTTTGGACGATTCACATATTGAACAGGGAAACGGAAATCACCCTCTTCTTTGATCTGGTCAACATCGACATTTTCTAGAAGATCGAGTAGAGATGGCCCTTCAAACCAGCTCAGGTTATCACTCGCTTCCACCACATTGTCGCCCTCTAGCGCAGACAGTGGAATGATCTGAATATCGGTTTCACCTTGGAGGTTTTCTGAAAACGACAGGTACTCGTCACGGATCTCTTCAAAGCGTTGTTGCGAATACTCAACCAGATCCATCTTGTTGACTGCTACCACAAAATGCTTAAGGCCAAGCAAGTTTGAGATGAAAGAGTGACGGCGAGTTTGATCCAACACCCCTTTACGCGCATCAATCAAAATGACCGCAAGATCACAAGTCGAAGCGCCTGTCGCCATGTTGCGCGTGTACTGCTCATGCCCTGGCGTGTCGGCAATGATGAACTTACGCTTCTGGGTAGAGAAGTAGCGGTACGCGACATCAATCGTTATCCCCTGCTCACGCTCAGCTTGCAAGCCATCAACCAAAAGCGCTAGGTCTGGACGTTCACCGGTGGTACCGACACGCTGGCTATCCGAGTGAACGGCGGCCAACTGATCTTCATAAATTTGCTTTGAGTCGTGGAGTAGACGACCAATCAATGTACTTTTACCATCATCTACTGAACCACATGTGAGGAATCTAAGTAGCGATTTGTGTTGATGCTGAGTCAGGTAACCTTCGATACCAAGTTCAGCTAATTGAGCTTCAACTGCACTGTTCATAATCTTTCCTTAGATCCTTAGAAATAACCTTGTCGTTTCTTCAATTCCATCGAACCCGACTGATCGTGGTCGATCGCACGACCTTGTCGTTCACTCGATGTCGCAACCAGCATTTCTTCAATAATGCCCGTCAGTGTATTGGCGTCTGATTCGATCGCACCGGTCAGCGGGTAGCACCCTAAAGTACGGAAACGGACGTTTTTTTCTTCAATCACTTCACCTGGTTGTAGCTTCATTCGCTCATCGTCCACCATGATAAGCATGCCATCGCGCTCAACGACTGGGCGCTTATCAGCTAGGTAAAGCGGAACAATTTCGATGTTTTCCAAATAGATGTATTGCCAGATATCTAGCTCAGTCCAGTTGGATAGTGGGAACACACGGATGCTTTCACCTTTGTTGATCTGGCCGTTGTAAGTACGCCATAACTCAGGACGCTGATTCTTTGGATCCCATGTATGGTTCTTGTCACGGAAAGAATAGACACGCTCTTTCGCACGAGATTTCTCTTCATCGCGTCGCGCACCACCAAAAGCCGCATCAAAACCATACTTGTTCAACGCTTGTTTAAGACCTTGAGTTTTCATGATGTCAGTATGCTTGGACGAGCCATGTTCGAATGGGCTACATCCCATCGCAAGGCCTTCTGGGTTCTTATGAACCAAAAGCTCAAAGCCGTATTTTTCTGCTGTTTTGTCACGGAATTTGATCATCTCCTTAAACTTCCAGTCGGTATCGACGTGAAGTAGAGGAAACGGGATCTTACCTGGGTAAAAAGCCTTACGAGCAAGATGCAGCATGACTGAGGAGTCTTTACCGATGGAGTACATCATCACCGGATTATCAAACTCTGCGGCAACTTCGCGGATAATATGAATACTTTCCGCTTCTAGCTGCTTGAGATGGGTTAAACGTTCTTGGTCCATGTTAGTGCTTCCTTTGCGGCTCACTGGGAGCGTCTGACAAATTCTAAATAAATGGGCATTACGCGAATTGGCGCTGTTGTAATGGTTCTTGCTGTGTTCCAAACCACGTTAATTTTTCTGATAAAGACACGACTTCACCAATCACGATCAGTGACGGTGACTCAGCATCTTGAGCAAGGGTTGCCAACTGTGACAGCTGACCTTTAAAAACTTTCTGACAGGATTGTGTTCCGCGTTCGATGATCGCAATCGGAGTGTCTGGAGAGCGACCATGTTCAATCAACTGACCTTGAATGTATTCAGACTTCATCAGCCCCATATAAATCACCAAAGTCTGATTACCGCGAGCCAGCGTTGACCAATCCATTTGGTCACTTTCCGCTTTAAGGTGGCCTGTGATAAACATCGCCGTCTGCGCGTAATCACGATGCGTCAATGGGATGCCAGCATATGCGGTAGCACCAGCAGCAGCGGTAATGCCAGGCACAACGTGAAACGAAACGCCTGCATCGGCCAAGACTTCCAGTTCTTCACCACCACGGCCAAAGATAAATGGATCGCCACCTTTGATACGGACAACGCGATGTCCTTGTTGAGCGAAGTCCACCAGTAGCTGATTAGTTTTTTCTTGGGGAACACTATGATGTCCAGCACGCTTACCAACACAGACCAAAATCGTATCACTCGGTACCAATGCCATAATTTCATCGGAGACTAAATAGTCGTAGAGAACGACATCCGCCTGTTGTAAAAAGCGCAGCGCTTTAATGGTTAACAATTCGAGGTCACCCGGGCCAGCACCAATAAGCGCAACTTCACCTGAGTTCAATACACTCTTGCCAATACTCACTGAAGCAACAGCTTGGTCTTGCTCTGCTCGTGGGTTGTTGAGTGGAAATTGAGAAACTGTATCCTTGTTCGCCATCATGTAATTCCTTTCCTATCGCTGAAAGCATTATGGCGCTCTATATATATTACCTGAAATTCTAAAATTTCATTTTTTATACCTTTTTCTGATAAGACTAGAATGCAATATGGTTAATGCTGAGATACAGATGAGATCTACCAAGCAGAACGGCATAAAGTAATCGCTCTAGGTCACAGTTTATTAATGAGTGAAATATCCGTTGCACATCGTTTTGTTACATTATGCAGCGTCTCACAATAACGCTATCGGAGCTTATAAAATGAAAGTCGCAGTGAAACCTCTTTCGATTGCCGTACTGGGTGGCATGCTAACTATGGCTGGCCCTGCTATGGCTGAAACGATCAAATTACGCATCGTAGAAACCACGGATATTCACACTAACGTCATGGACTACGACTACTACAAAGATAAACCGACTCAGAAAACCGGTCTGACTCGTACAGCAACGCTGGTTAAGCAAGCTCAGGCCGAAGTAGAGAACAGCGTACTGGTTGATAATGGTGACCTTATCCAAGGCAGCCCTATGGGTGACTACATGGCCGACAAAGGCATCAAGCCAGGTGAAGTACACCCTGTTTACAAAGCGATGAACCAACTAAACTACGATGTCGGTAATATCGGCAACCACGAGTTTAACTATGGTCTTGAGTTCCTTGCAGAAACCATCAATGACGCTGACTTTCCTTACATCAGCGCAAACGTGTTTGATAAGACAACAGGCAAGCACTACTTCAAGCCTTACATCATCAAAACTCATGCTTTTAAAGATGTTGATGGCGTAGAACATGAAATCAAAGTGGGCTACATTGGTTTCGTCCCACCACAAATCATGGTTTGGGATAAGAAAAACCTAGAAGGCAAGGTATTTGCCAAGGACATCAAAGAGACTGCAGAAGAGCTTGTCCCTCAGATGAAAAAAGAAGGTGCGGATGTGATCGTTGCCATTCCACACTCTGGCGTCGCATCTGATCCTTACAAAGCAGGTGCAGAAAACTCAACTTACTACTTATCAGAAGTTGAAGGCATTGATGCGATCGCCTTTGGTCACTCGCATGCTGTCTTCCCAGGTAAAGGCTTTGACAACATCCAAGGTGTGGATAATCAACAAGGTACCATTAACGGCGTCGCTTCAGTCATGCCAGGCCGTTGGGGCAGCCACGTTGGCGTTATTGATTTAGAGTTAAAAGAAAAACAAGGAAAGTGGACCGTTGTTAAAGGTCAGTCTGAAGCTCGTCCTATCTATGACGAAGTGGCCAAAAAATCGCTGGCTAAAGCCGACCCTGACATGGTGAAAGCACTAGAAGCAGACCATAAAGGTACTCTGGGTTTCGTCAACCAGCCGATTGGTAAAGCTAATGATGTTATGTACAGCTTCCTAGCTCTGGTTCAAGATGACCCGACCGTACAAATTGTTAACCTAGCGCAAAAAGATTACGTTGAACGCTTCATTCAAGGCGACCCTGATCTTTCTGATATTCCAGTCCTTTCTGCCGCAGCGCCATTTAAAGCAGGTGGTCGTAAGAACGATCCAGCAAACTTTACTGAAGTCGAATCCGGCCAGCTGACCTTCCGTAATGCAGCAGACCTTTACCTTTACCCGAACACGCTTGTCGCAATGAAGGTCAAGGGTAAGGAAGTAAAAGAGTGGCTAGAGTGTACTGCTGGTCAATTCCAACAGATTGATGTTAACAGCACTGCACCACAGCAGCTGATCAATTGGGATGGCTTCCGTACTTATAACTTCGACGTCATTGACGGTGTTGAGTACCAGATTGATGTAACTCAGCCAGCGAAATACGATGGTGACTGTAAGCTAGTCAACGAAGGCGCTGAACGTATTGTTGGCTTAACTTACCAAGGTAAGCCAATCGATATGGAGCAAGACTTCCTAATCGCAACTAACAACTACCGAGCATACAGCAACAAATTCCCAGGTACTGGCAGTGAATTTGTCGCGTTTGATTCTCCGGATGAAAACCGCTCCGTTATTGCGTCTTACATTAGCCGAGTAAGTAAAGAAAAAGGCGAAGTCACACCAAGCGCAGACAACAACTGGACATTCGCTCCAATTAAGTCTGACAACAAACTGGACATCCGCTTTGAAACCTCACCAAGTGAGAAAGCTGCGGCCTTCATTGAGAAGAAAGGCCAGTACCCGATGAAACAAGTCGCAACTGACGATGTGGGTTTCGCGGTTTATCAGATCGACCTACAAAAGTAAGCATGTGATATAGCTTTTAAGCCGCGATGTCTATCGCGGCTTTTTTTCATCATAAGTTAGCGAATCACACTTGATCGGTTAGAATTCAAAGCATGTTTTAGTTGATGATAAAAAGTTCATGCAGCCCACCGAACGCTTTATGGAACAGCTCCAAGCCACAGGCTTCAATCACGATGAAATAGCCCAACTGCTTGACTCTGCTCAGCTTATTGAGCTCCCAACCCGACATATATTGCTTCATCAAGGTCAACTCGCCGACGAAATATTTTTCCTCATCGAAGGAATTTGCCATTCAGCCTACCTCACTGATAAAGGTAAAGAATTCAGCAAGGAATTTTACTGGGAACACGACTGGATCATCGGCTTTGAAAGTTTAATCAAGCAGCAACCTTCACCCTACCTGCTCGAGTCTCTGACCTCTTGTGTGCTCTTCTCACTTCCAGTAGAAACACTTCGTCAGTGGCGCAGTCAAAAACATAGCGTGTATCTCAAGCTGCTCGAAACTCAGTTGATGTACAAAGAGAACAAAGAACGCTTTATGTTGTTGTACACCCCAGAAGAACGTTATGAACTGTTCTGCCAGCATTACCCGCACTTACCTGAAAGGCTAACCGACTATCAGATAGCCGCGTACCTCGGTATTACGCCGATTAGCCTGAGCCGAATTAAAAAGCGAATGCAAAGTTAACATTTGTTAATGCTGCCGGGGTTCATCACTGTTAACTTAGGTCTTCATAAGAACCAAACCGAGCAACGTTATGATCACCTGGCAACTTCTTCCTTTTGACCAATTGTCTACCCCTCAGCTATACCAACTCCTCAAACTGCGTGTTGATGTGTTTGTCGTCGAACAAACCTGTCCCTACCCTGAACTGGATGGCAAAGATAGCTTAGAAAACGTGCATCATTTAATGGGCTACAAAGACGACGAACTGGTTGCTTACGCGCGACTTCTGCCGCAAAACGTCAGCTACCCTTCAGTTAGCATTGGGCGAGTGGCTACCGCGCAAGCCCATCGCGGTGACGGGTTAGGCCATCAGTTGCTCGAACAAGCGCTATTAGAGTGCGACAAGCTGTGGCCGGGACAAGATATTGAGATTGGTGCTCAGGAGCATCTAGAAACGTATTACAACCGCCATGGTTTTCAGCGCACCTCAGAAATGTACCTAGAGGACGATATTCCACACATCGACATGAAGTTTAGTCGGTAGTTATGACCGGGCTCTCTCCTCAAGCCATTGCTCTGTGGTTACTCATTGCAGGTAATCTCACTGCATCACTGTCAGATGTGATGGTCAAATTGCTTGATGGCAGCGTGAGCCCGTTTCAGTACATTTTTATTCGCCAGTTAATCTCAGTCGCGGTGATCTACCCGCTGTGGAGAAAAGAAACACAGGCCACACGCCAACTGCGCTCACCCGGCCTCAATATCTTTCGCGCTCATCTCGTTTTGATTGGCAGTGGTTGCATGGTGGTTGCCATTACTCATATGACATTAGCCAGTGCGAATGCCGTGTTCTATGCCGCACCTTTGTTAATGCTGCCCATCTCAGTGTTGATGATGAGCGAAAAGCCTTCTCGTTCCAAAGTGCTCGGCACACTATTAGGCTTTGTTGGTGTGCTGATTGTTCTCAGACCTTCACAATTTCATTGGGCTGCCTTTTTTGCACTCGGTACGGCAACCACGCTGGCGTTGTTTAATGTTTCAGCACGTAAACTGCCCGAGCAACAATCCATGATCAGTACCTTGTTTTGGACTTCACTGCTATCACTTCCCGTTGCGGGCATTCTGGCTGTTTGGTCATGGCAACCAATCAACGCCTCCCAGTTAGTATTAATCGCCGCCGGAGCACTTCTGATTCTTGTTTATAATGGTCTGGCTGTATTGGCTTACCGAAAAGCGCCAGCCGGGGAGATAGGTTTAGCAGAGTATTCTGGATTAGTGTTTGTCACTCTGTTTGGGATCTGGTGGTTTAACGAAATTCCGGATTGGATTACTACCATGGGTATCATGCTGATCATCGCCCCTTTATTACCAATAAGACGCCGATTTCGACAGCGTATTGTAAACAGTTAACTACTTACTACGTCCAAACCCACCATCAGACAAACGGAAGAACATCACCGACTTAGCGCTTTTCTCAAGTTGAAGAATGTCTAAGCTACCGTCATCTGCCAATTTAAAACGCACCAGTTGACCCGCTTTAATATAGCTCAGTGGCTTATCACTGCCTTCAACACGAACTAAAGCATTTAAATCCGCCATCGCTAAGTCATTATTGCGAAACACTTGAGCTAACGTATCACCTTTCTTAACCGTATATTCTTGCCAAACCTCAGACTTTAAGCTGTCCTGCTGCTTAGAAGACTGCTCACTCAAGCCTGTGGTATTGATATTCACTTGAACACGCTGTTTTGATGACGGCTCTGATTGTGGCTGATCAATTGTCGGCTCAGGAGTGGGAAGTATAAGCAAGAGGAAAACGACAGGGACCAAAATCATAAGCGCACGCTGGTGTAGTTTAGGCAAACGAGACCAAGCCTGCTTGGCTTGCTCAACCATACCTTTCCAATCCACCTGTGAGAATTTTTGCTGGATTATCTCAGCATAATCTACCTGTTTGGCTTTCTTCTTTCTGCGATTCACTGTACTAGGTCTCCCAAGATCTATGACTACAAGTATAAAAACGAAGCGCACTCTAGTATAGGAATTTTCAATGAGTTAGGTAATACGTAGGTTAAATTTGCCAATCTCAACCGAAAAGTAAGAGGTAAATCCCACATTGCAACACTTGTCGTTGCTTCAAAGCGAGCCCATTTCATCCCAGCACTAATGCTGGTATCCTGTGCCACCTTAATACATCAAAAATAGAGAGACATCATGTCTGAAGTTAAATTTGAAACTGTAGAACAGAAAGCAAGCTATGGCATTGGTCTACAGATGGGCCAACAACTGGCAGGTTCTGGTTTAGAAGGTCTTAATGTTGACGCTATCGCGGCAGGTATCGCAACGGCTCTAGTAGGCGACATGCCTGCAATTGAAATCGACGAGATCAACGCAGCACTTCAAGATCTGCATCAACGTGCTGAATCTGCTCGTCAAGAAGCAGCAAAAGCAGCAGCAGCTGATGGTGAAACCTTCCTAAAAGACAACGCTCTACGCCCAGAAGTCACGGTTCTAGAGTCAGGTCTACAGTATGAAATCCTTACAGAAGGTACTGGTGAAATCCCAACTTCAGACAAGCAAGTTCGTGTTCACTACCACGGTGAGCTAACAGACGGCACTGTATTCGACAGCTCTGTGTCTCGTGGTCAACCGGCTGAATTCCCAGTGACTGGCGTGATCAAAGGTTGGGTTGAAGCCCTGCAGCTAATGCCTGTTGGTTCTAAGTGGAAACTATACATCCCGCAAGACCTCGCATACGGAGAGCGTGGCGCTGGCGCAGCTATCCCTCCATTTGCTGCACTAGTATTCGAAGTAGAACTATTAGACATTCTGTAATTCAAAACGAATTCAGTATTCTTAATAAAGCGACGCATTGCGTCGCTTTTTTTGTCTACACTGGTAGTGTTTTGCTTTATCCCTCAAGGAATCACTATGAACAAAGCCTTAGTACTACTTCCAATTATCCTTTCAACAAGTTTCTCCAGTTACGCATTTCTCAATCTCGGAAAAGAAAACATCGACTCAAACGCGTTAACTGGCCTACTGAGCGAAAAAATGTCAGACACTCAAAGTCAATCACCATTGACTGACGCATTGGCAAGCAACCTATCGATCAGCGCAGAGCAAGCCGCAACAGGCTCGGCAGCGCTGCTATCTTTGGCTCAGAATCAACTGCCCACGAATCAAAGCGCTGAACTAACAGAATCTATACCAGGTCTATCGAGCTTGTCTTCGCTGGGCGGGATAACAGACCAAGTCCAATCAATAAGTGCAGTGAACGATATTTTTGCGAAAATAGGGCTAGATTCATCAATGATCAGCCAGTTCACGCCAATCATACTCGAGTACTTATCGGGACAAGGAGCCAGCTCCGGGTTAATGGCGTCTCTTGAAGAGCTGTGGAAAGAATAATAAGAGTCAAATAATCAGCAGATACAAAAAAGCCGAGCTAATGCTCGGCTTTTTCGTTCGTACGAACCTGATTACTCAGCAGCTTCTTCAGCAGCTGGGCGATCTACAAGCTCAATGTAAGCCATTGGAGCTTTATCACCAGCACGGAAACCAGCTTTTAGGATACGAGTGTAACCGCCCTGACGAGCAGCAAAACGTGGACCTAGTTCGTTAAATAGTTTTGCAACTACTTCGTTGTCACGAGTACGTGCAAACGCTAGACGACGGTTAGCAACACTGTCAGTCTTAGCTAGTGTAATCAAAGGCTCAACTACGCGACGTAGCTCTTTTGCTTTTGGCAATGTAGTCTTGATAACTTCATGACGTACTAGAGAGCTAGCCATATTGCTGAACATCGCTTTGCGATGTGAGCTGTTGCGGTTGAGTTGACGACCACTCTTACGATGGCGCATGACCTAATCCTTCTAACTAGTATCGATTAATCTTCAGCGATAGACGCTGGTGGCCAGTTCTCTAGGCGCATACCCAGAGACAGACCACGTGATGCAAGTACGTCTTTAATCTCAGTAAGAGATTTTTTACCAAGGTTAGGCGTTTTAAGTAACTCAACCTCAGTACGCTGTACAAGATCACCGATGTAGTGAATCGCTTCTGCTTTCAGACAGTTAGCAGAGCGAACTGTTAGTTCAAGATCGTCTACAGGACGCAGTAGGATCGGATCGAATTCTGGCTTCTCTTCCTTCTCCTCAGGTACACGTACATCGCGAAGATCTACGAACGCATCCAATTGCTCAGCTAGAATAGTAGCTGCGCGGCGGATTGCTTCCTCAGGGTCTAGAGTACCGTTCGTTTCCATGTCGATAACAAGCTTGTCTAGGTCTGTACGCTGCTCTACACGAGCCGCTTCTACAGAATAAGCAATTTTGTCTACTGGGCTGTACGTAGCGTCAACCAGTAGGCGACCAATTGGACGCTCATCTTCTTCAGTATGGATACGAGCGGAAGCTGGAACATAACCACGACCACGTTCAACTTTGATACGCATTGCGATCTCAGCATTGTCATCAGTAAGGTGACAAATAACGTGTTCAGGGTTAGCGATCTCTACATCACCATCATGGGTGATGTCACCTGCAACCACAGGGCCCGAGCCTGATTTGTTCAAAGTAATGAACACTTCATCTTTGCCTTCGGCAACACGTACAGCCAAACCTTTAAGGTTTAGTAGGATTTCAAGGATATCTTCTTGAACGCCTTCTTTTGTACTGTACTCATGAAGTACGCCCTCAATTTCTACTTCTGTTACAGCACAACCTGGCATAGAAGATAGAAGAATACGGCGAAGTGCATTACCAAGAGTATGGCCAAAACCACGCTCTAATGGCTCAAGAGTTACTTTTGCGTGAGTCGTGCTAACCTGTTCGATGTCAACAAGACGTGGCTTAAGAAATTCTGTTACAGAACCCTGCATTGTGTCCTCTCTTTAGTTTAAACCTTACTTAGAGTAAAGCTCGACGATCAATTGTTCGTTGATGTCAGCAGATAGATCTGAACGCTCAGGCAAACGCTTGAACGTACCTTCCATCTTACCACCATCTACTTCAATCCAAGTTGGTTTTTCACGTTGTTCTGCAACTTCTAGAGCCGCTTTGATACGAGACTGCTGTTTAGCTTTCTCGCGAATTGAAACAACGTCGTTAGCCGCAACTTTGAAAGAAGGAACGTTTACAACTTTACCGTTAACTAGGATAGCTTTGTGGCTAACTAGCTGACGTGCTTCTGCGCGAGTTGCACCAAAGCCCATGCGGTAAACTACGTTATCAAGACGACCTTCAAGAAGCTGAAGTAGGTTTTCACCAGTGTTGCCTTTAAGGCGAGCTGCTTCTTTGTAGTAGTTACGGAATTGTTTTTCTAGAACGCCGTACATACGACGAACTTTTTGCTTCTCACGAAGCTGAACGCCATACTCAGATAGACGACCGCGACGAGCGCCGTGTACACCTGGTGCGTTATCAATTTTACACTTGGTATCGATCGCGCGAACACCAGACTTAAGGAATAAGTCAGTGCCTTCACGACGGCTAAGCTTCAGCTTAGGACCCAAATATCTTGCCATGATCTTTCTCCAGTAATCTAAAAAACGTTATACGCGACGTTTCTTAGGTGGACGACAACCGTTATGAGGGATTGGTGTAGCATCAACGATGTTTGTGATGCGGAAACCAGCAGCGTTCAGTGCACGAACAGTAGATTCGCGACCTGGACCTGGACCCTTAACCATAACTTCCAAGTTCTTTAGACCGTACTCTTTAGCCATTTCAGCACAACGCTCAGCAGCAACCTGTGCAGCGAACGGAGTAGACTTACGAGAACCACGGAAACCTGAACCACCTGCAGTAGCCCACGCTAGAGCATTACCTTGACGGTCAGTAATAGTTACGATTGTGTTGTTGAAAGACGCATGGATGTGCGCAACGCCATCTGCAACTTGCTTGCGTACGCGCTTACGAGCGCGAGTTGGTTGTTTAGCCATTGTACTCTACCTTCCCGATTATTTTTTGATCGGCTTACGCGGACCCTTACGGGTGCGAGCATTGGTTTTAGTACGCTGTCCACGTAGTGGTAGACTGCGACGATGACGAAGACCACGGTAACAACCAAGGTCCATAAGACGCTTGATGTTCATTGATACTTCACGACGTAGATCACCTTCCACAGTGTACTTAGCTACACCATCACGCAGTTGATCGATCTGCTCTTCAGTTAGTTCACTGATCTTAACATTTTCAGCAATACCCACTTCAGCTAGGATAGCTTGAGAGCGAGTTTTACCAATACCGTAAATCGCTGTTAGAGCGATTACAGCATGCTTCTGATCAGGAATGTTAATGCCTGCTATACGGGCCATTATTCACTCCTAAGTGTTTCTATAAAAGAATTAGCCGCAGCAAAGCCCGTTATGGATACGCTGCGGAATACTACTTCTTTTGCACGCAAAAGGTAGGCCGAGGAATATACTCGACGCTACCTTATATTTCAAGTAAAAATTTCTGCTAATTAGCCTTGGCGCTGCTTGTGCTTTGGCTCACTGCAAATCACGCGAACAACACCGTTACGCTTGATAACTTTACAGTTACGGCAGATTTTTTTAACGGAAGCACGAACTTTCATTGCTAAACTCCGTAAATGAAACCTGAGTTATCGGCCGTAGCCTTTCAGGTTTGCCTTTTTCAACACAGAATCATACTGTTGAGACATCAGATGAGTCTGTACCTGTGCCATAAAGTCCATGATGACAACCACTACTATAAGTAGAGATGTACCGCCGAAGTAGAAACGTACGTTCCACGCGACCATCATAAACTCCGGAATCAGACAGATAAAGGTAATGTAAAGCGCACCAGCTAAGGTTAAACGCGTCATTACTTTATCAATATATTTCGCTGTCTGCTCACCTGGGCGGATGCCGGGTACGAATGCACCAGACTTCTTCAAGTTATCTGCTGTTTCACGCGGGTTGAATACCAACGCCGTGTAGAAGAAACAGAAGAAAATAATCGCTGCAGCATAAAGCATTACATACAGAGGTTGACCTGGGCTAAGAGCCAAAGACACGTCAGTTAACCAACCGAGCGCGCTGCTCTCACCATTCTGACCAAACCACTGCGCCAATGTTCCTGGGAACAAGATAATGCTTGACGCAAAGATTGCCGGAATAACACCTGCCATATTAATTTTAAGTGGCAAGTGAGTACTTTGTGCAGCAAATACTTTACGACCTTGTTGACGCTTCGCGTAGTTAACAACGATTCGACGTTGGCCACGCTCCATGAAAACAACGAAGTAAATTACTGCAAAAGCAAGTACAACAATCAACAGCAGAAGAAGTACATGCAATTCACCTTGACGCGCTTGCTCGATTGTTTGACCGATTGCTGAAGGCAATCCAGCAACAATACCTGCAAAAATCAGTAACGAAATACCGTTACCAATACCACGCTCTGTAATTTGTTCACCTAACCACATTAAGAACATGGTGCCGGTTACTAAACTTACGGTAGCAATTAGCGTAAACATGGTTTGGTTGATAACAACCAGATTGTCGACCATGTTTGGTAAGCCAGTTGCAATACCAATAGCCTGGAATGTTGCAAGTACAAGCGTGCCGTAGCGTGTATATTGGCTGATCTTACGACGGCCTGCTTCACCCTCTTTTTTGAGTTCAGCTAACGCTGGATGAACTACAGTTAGCAGTTGGACAACAATCGATGCCGAAATATACGGCATGATACCCAACGCTAATATAGATGCACGCTCAAGAGCACCACCGGAGAACATGTTAAACATTTCAACGATGGTACCTTTTTGCTGTTCGAACAAATCGGCAAGTACAGCTGCGTCAATACCAGGAATCGGCACAAAAGAGCCAGCTCGGAATACTAAAAGTGCACCAATTACGAATAACAAGCGCGACTTTAGTTCACTTAAGCCGCTCTGAGCACTACGAAAATCTTGTCCTGGTTTCTTAGCCATCTGTACCTCGTTCCTCGAGATTATTCCTCGATTTTACCGCCTGCAGCTTCGATTGCAGCTTTAGCGCCTTTAGTCACACGTAGACCTTTAACAGTCACTGCTTTGTTAATTTCACCAGATAGAACAACTTTTACAAATTCGATGTTCTTAGTGATAACGTTAGCAGCTTTAAGGCTGTTTAGGTCAACGACGTCACCAGTAACTTTCGCTAGCTCAGCTAGACGAACTTCAGCAGACACTAGGCTCTTACGAGAAGTGAAACCGAATTTTGGTAGACGTTGTTTCAGAGGCATTTGACCGCCTTCGAAACCTGGACGAACTGAACCGCCAGAACGTGACTTTTGACCTTTGTGGCCACGACCACCGGTTTTACCAAGGCCAGAACCGATACCACGACCTACGCGCTTCGCAGAAGGCTTAGAACCCGCAGCCGGTGATAGAGTATTCAAACGCATTCTGATTACTCCTCAACTTTAACCATGTAGAAAACCTTGTTGATCATGCCGCGTACACACGGAGTATCTTCAAGTTCTACAGTATGGTTGATTTTACGAAGGCCTAGCCCCTTTAAACACGCTTTGTGCTTAGGTAGACGACCGATTGAGCTTTTAGTTTGAGTAACTTTAATAGTTGCCATGGTGTTCTTACTCCGAAATAGATTCAACAGTTAGACCACGTTTAGCAGCAACCATTTCTGGCGACTTCATGCTACCTAGTGCATCGATCGTTGCACGAACGATGTTGATAGGGTTCGTAGAACCGTATGCTTTAGATAGTACGTTGTGTACACCTGCTACTTCTAGTACTGCACGCATCGCACCACCTGCGATTACACCCGTACCTTCAGCAGCTGGCTGCATGTAAACTTTAGAGCCCGAATGACGACCTTTCACCGGGTGGTGAAGAGTACCTTCGTTTAGAGCGATCGTAGTCATGTTACGACGCGCTTTTTCCATTGCTTTTTGGATCGCTGCAGGTACTTCACGTGCTTTGCCGTAACCGAAACCTACACGACCGTTACCGTCACCAACTACAGTTAGTGCAGTAAAGCTCATGATTCGACCACCTTTAACCGTTTTTGAAACACGGTTAACTGCGATTAGCTTTTCTTGCAAATCATTCGCTTGAACTTGTTGTTCTTTAGCCATCTTCCAACCCTACCTTAGAATTTCAGACCAGCTTCGCGAGCAGATTCTGCTAGCGCCGCCACTCGACCGTGGTATTGGAAACCAGAACGATCAAATGCAACTGAATCAACGCCTTTTTCAAGAGCGCGTTCTGCAACAGCTTTACCTACTGCTTTAGCTGCATCGATGTTACCAGTGTTCTTAATTTGCTCACGGATCGCTTTTTCTACAGTAGAAGCTGCTGCGATAACCTCAGAGCCGTTTGATGCGATAACCTGAGCGTACACGTGACGAGGAGTACGGTGTACTACTAGGCGAGTTGCACCCAGTTCTGCAATCTTACGACGTGCGCGTGTAGCACGACGGATGCGAGATGCTTTCTTATCCATAGTGTTACCTTACTTCTTCTTAGCTTCTTTAGTACGCACATTTTCATCTGCGTAACGAACACCTTTACCTTTATAAGGTTCAGGCTCACGGTAAGAACGAATGTCAGCCGCAACCTGACCAACAAGTTGTTTGTCACAACCAGTGATCACGATTTCAGTTTGGCTTGGACACTCAGCTTTAATACCCGCTGGCAATTCATGCTCAACTGGGTGAGAGAAGCCAAGAGTTAGGCCTACAGCGTTGCCTTTGATAGCAGCACGGTAACCAACACCCTTAAGAGTTAGCTTCTTAGTAAAGCCTTCAGTAACGCCAACAACCATGTTGTTAACTAGAGCGCGAGCAGTACCTGCTTGTGCCCATGCGTTAGCAACACCTTCGCGTGGACCGAAAGTAAGATTGTTTTCTTCCTGAGCAACAACTACCGCATCGTTAAGAACGCGAGATAGTTCGCCTTTAGCACCTTTTACAGTGATTTCTTGGCCGTTTAGTTTCACCTCTACGCCAGCTGGAATAGCGACAGGTGCTTTAGCAACACGAGACATAGTCTACTCCTATTAAGCTACGTAGCAGATGATTTCACCACCAAGACCTGCTTTACGTGCAGCGCGGTCTGACATAAGACCCTTGGAAGTTGAAACGATAGCAACACCAAGACCACCCATTACAGAAGGAAGTTCATCTTTCTTCTTGTAAACACGTAGACCTGGACGAGAAACACGTTTAAGTTGCTCGATTACTGGTTTAGCTTGGAAGTACTTAAGTGTAACTTCTAGCTCAGGTTTAGCTTCGCCTTCTACAGCGAAATCAGTGATGTAACCTTCAGCTTTTAGTAGTGCAGCAATTGCAACTTTAAGCTTTGAAGAAGGCATTTTAACAGCAACTTTGTTTGCTGCCTGACCGTTACGAACGCGGGTCAGCATATCCGAAATCGGATCTTGCATGCTCATATGATTTACTCCAAATGATTAAGTGGCAATTACCAGCTAGCCTTACGAAGTCCAGGAATCTCGCCTTTCATGCAAGCTTCACGAACTTTGATACGGCTTAGACCGAACTTACGTAGGTAACCGTGTGGACGACCAGTTTGGTTACAACGGTTGCGCTGACGTGATGCACTTGAATCACGTGGAAGAGATTGCAATTTAAGAACTGCGTTCCAACGATCTTCTTCAGATGCGTTTACATCGCTGATGATAGCTTTAAGCGCAGCGCGCTTTTCAGCGAACTTAGCTACTAGCTTCGCACGTTTTGCTTCACGTGCTTTCATTGAATTTTTAGCCATAACAGTAACCCTTCACCTTACTTACGGAATGGGAAGTTAAAGGCAGCCAGCAGAGCACGGCCTTCCTCATCAGTACCAGCAGACGTCGTAATAGTGATGTCTAGACCGCGTACTCGATCAACTTTATCAAAGTCGATTTCCGGGAAGATGATTTGCTCGCGAACGCCCATGCTGTAGTTACCGCGTCCGTCAAAAGACTTAGCGCTAACACCACGGAAGTCACGTACACGTGGAAGAGCGATGTTAATTAAACGCTCAAGAAAATCCCACATACGTTCGCCACGCAAGGTTACTTTACAACCGATAGGGTAGCCTTCGCGGATTTTGAAACCTGCAACAGATTTACGCGCTTTAGTGATAAGTGGCTTTTGACCTGAGATCGTTGCCATATCAGCAGCTGCGTTTTCTAGCAGTTTCTTATCGTTGATTGCTTCACCAACACCCATATTTAGGGTGATTTTCTCGATTCTAGGGACTTGCATGACGCTTGTGTAGCTGAACTCTTTGGTCAGTTCAGCGACTACAGACGACTTGTAGTAATCATGCAGTTTCGCCATAGTAGAACTCCAAATTACTTCTATTAGTTAGAAACGATTTCGTTGTTAGATTTAAAGAAACGTACTTTCTTACCATCTTCAAAACGGAAACCGATACGGTCAGCTTTACCAGTAGCTGAGTTAAAGATTGCAACGTTAGAAGCATCAATAGCTGCTTCTTGCTCAACGATGCCACCTTGTTGACCTAGAGCCGGAACCGGCTTTTGGTGCTTCTTAACAAGGTTGATACCTTCAACAACAACTTTACCAGTTGCTAGAACCTTAGTTACTTTACCTTTCTTGCCTTTGTCTTTACCAGCAAGAACGATTACTTCGTCGTTACGACGGATTTTAGCTGCCATTTCTACGTGCTCCTTACAGAACTTCTGGAGCCAGTGAAACGATCTTCATGAACTTATCGCCACGAAGTTCACGCGTCACAGGGCCAAAGATACGTGTACCGATTGGTTGCTCAGTGTTGTCGTTCAACAATACGCAAGCATTACGGTCGAAGCGAATGACAGAACCGTCTGGACGACGTACGCCTTTACGGGTGCGCACTACTACCGCCTTCAGAACGTCACCTTTCTTAACTTTACCGCGAGGAATTGCTTCCTTAACAGTAACTTTGATGACGTCACCGATATGTGCATAACGGCGGTGTGAGCCACCCAGGACCTTAATACACATTACCTTGCGCGCGCCAGAGTTATCAGCTGCGTCAAGTGTACTTTGCATTTGGATCATTGTTAGTGCTCCGCTAAATATTAATAACTAGACCCATCACGGGTCGGGCTGCCTCTTTAAAAGGGACGCGAATTGTACCACCCTTTTCTGTGATTGGGTAGTCAAAAAATAAACGGCCCCAAAATAATTTTGGAGCCGTTTTTTTGTTTATAGAATAGTGAAGATTAGATCTTCGCCTTTTCTACAACTTTAACCAAAGTCCAAGACTTAGTCTTAGACAGTGGACGACATTCACGAATTTCAACAGTATCGCCTAGGCCACACTCGTTGTTCTCGTCATGTGCGTGAACTTTAGTCGTGCGCTTTACGAACTTGCCGTAAATTGGGTGTTTAACCATGCGCTCGATAGCAACAGTGATAGACTTGTCTGCTTTGTTGCTAACTACACGACCAAATGAAGTACGAATTTTGTCGCTCATTATGCGCCTGCCTTCTCAGTCAATACGGTTTTCACACGTGCGATATCACGACGTACAGCTTTCAGAGTATGAGTTTGCTGTAGCTGACCAGTTGCAGCTTGCATGCGCAAGTTGAACTGTTCGCGTAGCAAATTCAATAGCTCAGCGTTAAGCTCTTCAACGCTTTTTTCGCGTAGATCTTGTGCTTTCATCACATCACCTGCTTAGTTA
The DNA here is from genome assembly GCF_022398095.1 of Vibrio sp. Isolate23. Lineage (NCBI taxonomy): Bacteria > Pseudomonadati > Pseudomonadota > Gammaproteobacteria > Vibrionales > Vibrionaceae > Vibrio > Vibrio sp. Isolate23. The sequence continues at coordinate 111,074 of NZ_JAKEUV010000010.1, read as the reverse complement.
CAAACGTAGTTTTGAATGGCAGTTTACGCGCCGCTAGACGGAACGCTTCACGAGCCAATTCTTCAGGTACACCACCCATTTCGTACATAACCTTACCAGGTTGGATTTGGGCTACCCAGTACTCAACGTTACCTTTACCCTTACCTTGACGAACTTCAAGTGGTTTTTCTGTGATAGGTTTGTCTGGGAACACACGGATCCAGATTTTACCTTGACGCTTAACGTGACGTGTCATTGCACGACGTGCCGCTTCGATTTGACGAGCAGTTAGACGGCCACGGCCAGTTGCTTTAAGACCGAATTCGCCGAAGCTTACATCAGTACCTTTAGCTAGACCACGGTTACGACCAGTCTGAACCTTACGGAACTTAGTACGTTTAGGTTGTAGCATCTGTCGACTCCTTACTTACGGCCTTTGCGCTGCTTCTTAGGCTTGTCGCCTTTAGGCTCTACAGCGTTAGCTGCTGGCATACCGCCTAGGATCTCACCTTTGAAGATCCAAACTTTAATGCCGATTACACCGTATTGAGTGTGAGCCGAAGAAGTTGCGTAATCAATGTCAGCACGTAGAGTGTGTAGAGGTACACGACCTTCACGGTACCACTCTGAACGTGCGATTTCAGCGCCGCCTAGACGACCACTTACTTCTACTTTGATACCTTTAGCACCTAGACGCATAGCGTTTTGTACCGCGCGCTTCATAGCACGACGGAACATCACACGACGCTCTAGCTGAGACGCGATGCTGTCACCAACAAGTTGCGCATCTAGTTCAGGCTTACGTACTTCAGCGATGTTAATTTGCGCTGGTACACCTGCAATTTTAGCTACTGCTGCGCGTAGCTTCTCAACGTCTTCACCTTTCTTACCGATAACAACGCCTGGACGAGCAGTGTGAATAGTCACACGGATACTCTTAGCAGGACGCTCGATAACGATGCGTGATAGAGACGCTTTTTTCAGTTCACTTGTAAGGAACTGACGTACCTTGAAGTCGCCGTCTAGGTTGTCAGCGAAATCTTTGGTGTTAGCAAACCATGTAGCATTCCAAGGCTTAACGATGCCAAGACGAATACCATTTGGATGTACTTTCTGACCCATTGCTTACTCTCCTAGTCTCTTAGCGATCTGCTACAACAACAGTGATGTGGCTTGAACGCTTCAAGATACGATCCGCACGACCTTTAGCACGAGGCATAATACGCTTCATGATAGGGCCTTCATCTACGAAGATCTTTGCGACACTTAGATCGTCAATATCTGCACCTTCGTTGTGCTCCGCGTTCGCGATAGCTGACTCAAGAACTTTCTTAACTAGGTCAGCAGCTTTTTTGTTGCTGAAAGTTAGGATTTCTAGAGCTTGGTCAACTGATTTACCACGGATTTGATCCGCAACTAAGCGAGCTTTCTGAGGCGAAATGCGAGCAAAGTTATGTTTAGCTAGTGCTTCCATCATCTACTCCTTAACGCTTCTTAGCTTTCTTATCCACGACGTGGCCGCGGTAAGTACGAGTTGGTGCAAATTCACCCAGTTTGTGACCGATCATTTCTTCGGTAACGAAAACTGGTACGTGCTGACGACCATTATGGACAGCGATGGTCAAACCGATCATCGTAGGGATGATCATTGAACGACGGGACCAAGTCTTAATAGGCTTTTTGTCTCCGCTTTCCACCGCTTTCTCTACCTTCTTCAGCAAGTGTAGGTCAATAAATGGACCTTTCTTGAGAGAACGTGGCATGGCGATTCCTCTTTATATAGATTACTTGTTACGACGACGTACGATGTACTTGTCGGTGCGTTTGTTCTTACGAGTCTTGAAGCCTTTAGTTGGCTGACCCCATGGTGAAACTGGGTGACGACCACCAGAAGTACGGCCTTCACCACCACCGTGTGGGTGGTCTACTGGGTTCATCACAACACCACGAACGGTTGGACGAACACCACGCCAGCGGCTAGCACCAGCTTTACCAAGTTCACGTAGCATGTGCTCAGAGTTACCAACTTCACCGATTGTTGCACGGCCTTCAGAAAGTACTTTGCGCATTTCGCCAGAACGTAGACGGATAGTTACGTATGCACCGTCGCGAGCAACGATTTGAGCATATGCACCAGCCGAACGAGCTAGCTGACCACCTTTACCAGGCTTAAGTTCAACGTTGTGTACAGTTGAACCTACTGGGATGTTACGCATTGGAAGTGCGTTACCAGCTTTGATTGGTGCGTCTGCACCAGACTGGATAGCATCACCAGCTTGAACACCTTTAGGTGCTAGGATGTAACGACGCTCACCGTCTGCATACAGAACTAGAGCGATGTTAGCGCTACGGTTTGGATCGTATTCTAGACGCTCAACTTTCGCTGGGATACCGTCTTTAGTACGTTTGAAGTCAATGACACGGTAGTGGTGCTTGTGACCACCGCCGATGTGACGTACTGTAATACGACCGTTGTTGTTACGACCACCGTTCTTAGAGTTTTTCTCTAGAAGAGGTGCGTATGGCTTGCCCTTGTGTAGGTCAGCGTTAACAACTTTAACAACGTGACGACGACCAGGGGAAGTCGGCTTACATTTAACAATAGCCATTTCTCAACTACTCCTGTTATTCCGCGCCGCCAACGAAGTCAAGATCTTGACCTTCTTTCAAAGTAACGTACGCTTTCTTAACGTCGCTGCGGCGACCTTGGCGTAGACCTTGACGTTTGGTCTTACCCTTATTGATAAGAGTATTTACAGACTTAACTTCAACTTCAAATAGCTTTTCTACAGCTGCTTTGATCTCTTTTTTAGTAGCATCTTTAGCTACTTTGAAAACGATAGTGTTCGCTTTCTCAGCTGCCATAGTTGCTTTTTCAGAGATGTGCGGTGCACGTAGAACTTTTAGGATACGCTCTTCAGTGATCATGCTAGCATCTCCTCTACTTGCTTAACTGCTTCAGCAGTAATTACAACCTTGTCAAACGCAATTAGCGATACTGGGTCGATACCAGCAACGTCACGTGCGTCAACTTTGTATAGGTTACGAGCAGCTAGGAATAGATTCTCATCTACTTCGCTAGTCACGATAAGCGCGTCAGTTAGCTCAAGCTCTTTAAGCTTAGCTACAAGCTCTTTAGTTTTAGGTGCTTCTACTGAGAAGTTATCAACAACGATTAGACGCTCTTGACGAACAAGCTCAGAAAGAATGCTCTTCATAGCACCACGGTACATTTTTTTGTTTACTTTTTGGCTGTGATCTTGTGGTTTCGCAGCAAAAGTAACACCACCTGTACGCCAGATTGGGCTACGGATTGTACCAGCACGTGCACGGCCAGTACCTTTTTGACGCCATGGCTTAGCGCCACCGCCTGCAACTTCTGAACGTGTTTTTTGAGCACGAGTACCTTGACGAGCACCTGCTGCATACGCAACAACTACTTGGTGTACAAGAGCTTCGTTAAACTCACGTCCGAAAGTAGTTTCGGAAACAGTTAGTGCATCAGCACCTTTAACCATTAGTTCCATTACTTACTCCTGAGACGTTATGCTTTAACAGCTGGTTTAACGATCACGTTACCGCCTGTTGCGCCAGGGACTGCACCTTTAATAAGAAGCAGGTTGCGCTCAGCGTCAACACGTACGATCTCTAGGTTTTGAGTCGTTACACGCTCAGCACCCATGTGACCTGCCATTTTCTTGCCTTTAAATACGCGACCTGGAGTCTGACATTGACCGATAGAACCAGGAGCACGGTGAGACAATGAGTTACCGTGAGTCATATCTTGAGTAGAGAAGTTCCAACGCTTAACAGCGCCTTGGAAGCCTTTACCTTTAGATGTACCAGTAACGTCTACTTTCTTAGTTTCGTTGAACAGTTCAACAGTTAGTTCAGCACCAACTTCAAACTCTTCACCGTTTTCCAAACGGAATTCCCAAAGACCGCGACCAGCTTCAACACCTGCTTTCGCAAAGTGGCCAGCTTCTGGCTTAGAAACACGGTTAGCTTTCTTAGCGCCAGTAGTTACCTGGATTGCTGCGTAGCCGTCAGTTTCAAGTGTACGCACTTGAGAAACACGGTTAGCTTCAACCTCAACAACTGTTACTGGGATAGAAACGCCTTCTTCAGTAAATACGCGGGTCATGCCCACTTTACGACCGATTAGACCAATCATTCTTCTAATCTCCCTTAACCTAGGCTAATTTGTACGTCAACGCCCGCAGCAAGGTCTAGACGCATCAGAGCATCAACAGTTTTGTCTGTTGGCTCAACGATGTCGATTAGACGTTTGTGAGTACGGATTTCGTACTGATCACGAGCATCTTTGTTAACGTGTGGAGAGATAAGAACTGTGAAACGCTCTTTACGAGTAGGTAGTGGGATTGGACCACGAACCTGTGCGCCAGTGCGCTTAGCTGTTTCAACGATTTCCGCTGTAGAAGCATCGATCAGTTTGTAATCGAAAGCTTTTAGGCGGATACGGATACGTTGGTTCTGCATGAGACAGAGCTCCAAAATTAAATATTACACAAACAATATCGCCACTCAAACTCGCAAAAGCGAGAGAATGTCGATTGATTTATGTGAAACCGTAGCATCCAAGATTAGGACGCATTGTCAGTTAATTTTCGATTAACTACCCCTACATGCCAAAGTCACCTTTGGGGATAGTTTTTCCGAAGAAAAGATAGCTAATTGTATTAACCGCGAACATAAGCTGAGTTTACATTACCTTGCAAATCAATCTGATTTGCTCGCTCCTCATTGCTCATTGGTTCACAACTGGCTTAACCAGTGCGACGCATTATACAGATCACAATTTTATGTGCAAGGGTTGTTTGAAAAATAAACTAGAACAGATATGAAGATGGATTTCAGAAGCAAAAACGCAGACGGTGCTAGCCGTCTGCGTTTTGTTATTAGGAAGGTAGTCCTATGGGTAAAGTCAAACGAGTCGTTGACGCACCGCTTCAAATAAACACACCCCAGAAGCAACAGAAACGTTCAAGCTCGACACACTGCCTGCCATTGGGATTTTAATCAGGTCATCACAGGTTTCACGTGTCAGGCGACGCATGCCATCACCTTCCGCTCCCATGACGATAGCAAGAGGCCCAGTTAACTTAGCTTGGTAGATGTCATGTGTCGCTTCCCCGGCCGTGCCGACAAACCAGATCCCCTGCTCTTGCAACGCACGCATAGTCCGAGCAAGGTTGGTTACGCGAACCAAAGGCACCGTTTCTGCTGCGCCACAAGCAACTTTGCTGACTGTCGCGTTAATGTTTGCTGATTTATCTTTAGGGACGATCACCGCAGCCACACCAGCCGCATCGGCATTTCGTAAACACGCGCCGAGGTTATGCGGATCGGTGACTCCATCCAGTACCAGCAATAATGGTGCAGAATGTTGGGCAAGGATGTCATCGAGATCATTTTCATTTAGCTGCTTGGCCGGCTTCACCTTGGCCATAATGCCCTGGTGGTTAGCGCCACGAGCTTTATCATCAAGAGTCTTACGTGTCATTTGTTGAATCGACACGCCACACATCTGGAGCTCATTTAGGATTGGCATTAAACGGTCATCTTGACGACCTTTTAATACAAAGGCTTCAACAAAGCGCTCTGGCTCTTTTGCCAATACCGCTTTTACTGCGTGAATCCCGTAAATAAATTCGTTACTCATTACTTTATCCGATTACTGTTTCTTGCTACGTGCTTTCTTAGCTTTATTACGTGGCTTTTTCTTACGTGCTTTATCTGACTGCTTCACGGCTTTTTTACCTTCTTCGGGGCCTGCGTCTGGGCGTTTGGTTGGTTCAACCAAAGGTTTGGCCTTATCAACTGAACGTCGACCAGTCGCAGCCGCATTCTTTTTCGCTTTGGCTTTTTTCTGCGCCTCAGCAGCACGCTTCTTAGCGGTTTTTCCTTTGCCGCGTAGCTTACGATTTGTTTCGATCAATTCAAAGTCTATTTGTCGATCATCGAGGTTGACGGAAAGTACTTTGACTTTAACAGCATCACCAAGCCGATAAATAGCGCCAAAGCTTTCACCAATAAGTCTTTGGCCAATAGGGTCAAATTGATAATAGTCATTAGCAAGCGTCGAAATATGCACCAATCCGTCAATATGTAACTCTGTCAGACGCACGAAGAAACCAAAACCGGTGACATTGGCTATAACACCATCCAGCTCTTCTCCGACATGATCTTGCATATATTCACACTTAAGCCAGTCAGACACTTCACGCGTCGCATCATCGGCACGACGCTCTGTCATCGAACACTGCTCACCATAGAAGTCCATATCATCAAAGGAGTAATGGAAGCCACCTGTAGGTGTCCAACGATCTTTCAGCGTGCCATTCTCTTTTGCAATCAGGTATTTGATTGCCCGATGAAGCAAGAGATCCGGATAGCGACGAATAGGGGAAGTAAAGTGCGCGTAGCGTTTTAATGCCAAACCAAAGTGACCACAGTTATCGGCGTTGTACACCGCCTGCTTCATTGAGCGAAGCAACATGGTTTGAATCAACTCTTTATCCGCACGTTCACCAATCTGCTTGACCAAATCTGCATAGTCTGTCGGTGAAGGCTCTAAACCACCATTGAGATGTAAACCTAATTCGCCTAAGAAGTCACGGAAACCTTGTAATCTCAGCTCACCCGGAGATTCGTGAATGCGATACAGTGCTGGCTCTTTTGCTTTTTCAACCAAGGAAGCAGAAGCAATATTGGCAAGAATCATACATTCTTCGATAATCTTATGCGCATCATTACGGATTACCGGTTCGATGCTGTCAATCTTACGCTCAGCATTAAAGATGAACTTAGTCTCGACCGTTTCAAACTCGATAGCGCCACGATTATCTCGAGCGTGCTTAAGCACTTTATACATCTTATGCAGCTCTTCCAAGTGCGGAACTAATGGCTCATATCTTTGACGCAGTTCCTCATCTCCTTCAAGGATATCGTTCACCTTGTTGTAAGTCAGACGAGCATGTGAGTTCATCACCGCTTCGTAGTGCTTATAGCCAGATAACTTACCCGTCTCAGAGATGGTCATCTCACACACCATACATAAGCGATCAACTTGCGGGTTAAGAGAACATAAGCCGTTAGACAATACTTCCGGAAGCATAGGCACCACTTGCGATGGGAAGTAAACCGAGTTACCGCGGTTAATCGCTTCTTTATCTAAAGCGCTATCGGGGCGGACATAATAACTCACATCGGCAATCGCCACCCATAGGCGCCAACCGCCACTTTTCTTTTTCTGACAGAAAACTGCATCATCGAAATCACGCGCGTCTTCACCATCGATAGTCACTAGTGGTAGTTCACGAAGATCAACACGGCCTTGTTTCGCCTCTTCTGGAACCTCTTCACCCAGTCCCTCAATTTGCTTGTCGACAGCTTCAGGCCACTCATGGGGAATTTGGTGAGTGCGGATTGCGATTTGTGTTTCCATACCTGGTGCCATATTTTCACCTAGCACCTCAATGACTTTCCCCATCATGCCGCGAGAGCGAGAGCCACGATCAGTGATTTCAATCACCACAACGTTCCCCATACGAGCCCCGGCACGCTGTTCATTTGGAATCAGAATATCTTGGCTGATACGTGAATCATCAGGAACAACGTATGAGTAGCCATACTCAAGGAAGAAACGACCCACAATCTGCGTTGCTCGCTCTTCTAAAACACGAACAAGTCGCCCTTCCTTTCGCCCTCGCTTAGAGTTGTCCGTTGGTTGCACCAGTACATAGTCACCATGAATGATGTTCTTCATCTGATGATGTGGCAACACTATGTCATTATCTTTACCAACACTGCCTTCTGGACGAACCCAACCGTGGCCGTCCTTGTGGCCAATCACGTAGCCTTTGACCATTTCGAGCTTTTCCGGCAAGGCGTAGCATTGACGACGCGTAAACACCAATTGACCATCACGCTCCATCGCTCTCAGTCTACGACGTAAACCTTCATACTGCTCTTCGCCCTCTAAATGTAGGGCTTCAAACAAGTCATTGCGATTCAAGGGGACACCCGCCTGTGCGAGAAACTCAAGAATGAACTCCCGGCTTGGAACAGGGTTTTCATAATTTTCTGATTCACGAGCTGCAAACGGATCGTTTGGTGTGCTTTCTGACATAGGCGCGCCTAATTAAACAAGGAAGGTAATTAAAGCTAGTATATCCGACTCACTTACTAAGCTACAGGATAGATAGATTAAAAAGCCAAATTCTATTGTGTTTTCATCTGTTAACATCTTTGATCACGATCTTTTACAACAAAATTCAAAGATCACACTTTTATGAAAATGACAAAGCAAACGATTGCAAAAGTGAAATTTCACTCTATTATCCAGTCAAATTTTACTTTTTATATTTTATTTAGGTTTCGTTATGAGTATTAAGCGTACTTTACTTTCCGCTGCAGTCGCAGGGTTATGTTCCTTATCCGTTTCTGCCGCCGAGAAAGTCGATCTGATGATCACAGATGCGATGGTATTAACCATGAATCATGACAAGCAGGTGTATGAAAAAGGCACCGTTGTGATCAAAGATAATAAAATTTTGGCCGTTGGTGACCAATCGCTTGAATCACAATACCAAGCTAAGAAAACACTCGATGTTGATGGTGATATCGTGATGCCAGGCCTGATTAACACGCACACTCACGTATCAATGACTGTCTTTCGTTCGCTAGCGGACGATGTTCCTGACCGACTACACCGTTATATCTTCCCGCTTGAAGCTAAGCTCGTCTCCCGTGATATGGTACGCATTGGTGCCAACCTAGGTAACGTCGAAATGGTCAAAGGGGGCGTGACGACTTATGCCGACATGTACTACTTTGAAGACGAAGTGGCTAAAACTGTCGATAAAATCGGCATGCGAGCCATTCTTGGCGAAACAGTGATTAAATTCCCAGTTGCTGATGCAGCCAATGCAGAAGAAGGTATTCAGTACGCGCTCAACTTTATTGAAGAGTACAAAGACCACCCTCGCATTACACCCGCATTCGCCCCGCATGCACCTTACACCAATACAACAGAAACTCTGCAGAAAATTGCCAAACTATCACTGGAGAAGGATGTTCCAGTCATGATTCACCTTGCAGAATCGCATCGTGAAGAAGAAAAAATCGCTGAGCGTGCTGAAGGAATGTCTCCCGTTGAGTACATGGATAGCATTGGCGCACTCAACAAAAACTTAGTTGGCGCACATATGATTCTCGTCGATGACAAAGACATTGAATTGGTCAAACAATCGGATATGGGCGTTGCCCATAACATGAGTGCCAACATTAAGTCAGCGAAAGGCGTATCACCAGCGCTTAAGATGTACGATCAAGGCGTTCGTATTGGTTTAGGCACTGATGGTCCAATGTCTGGTAACACACTAAGCACCATTGATGAATTCAATCAGGTCGCTAAAGTGCATAAGCTGGTTAACAAAGACCGTGCTGCTATGCCACCGATTAAAGTGATCGATATGGCGACCATGGGCGCAGCAAAAGCACTGCATATGGAAGACAAAATCGGCTCACTAGAGGAAGGAAAGCTAGCGGATATCATCGTTGTCGATACCAAAGCACCAAACATGGTGCCCGTATACAACCCATACTCTGCATTGGTTTATTCTGCAAATTCTGGCAACGTCCGCCATTCCATTGTTGACGGAAAAATCCTGATGGAAGATCGCAAGATGCTAACCGTAAATGAAGCAGCGATTCGTAAAGAAGCGCTTGAGTTTACAGAAGTCGTACGAGAGACCGTGATTGAATCAGGGGAAGTCGTACAATAATCCCCCTGTCTTAAAGCAGCAATGCCCAGCAAGTGCTGGGCATTTTCTTTTCATTCACGCTCTGAGTGCAGTCAGGTCGATGAGTTACCAGAAGGTATCGCGTTTTTTGGCTCTGGCAATAATATTTTGTGGCATTCTCCGCTCTAAGCCTTGGCGCAGAATCGAAATACGTTTGTGCGTGCGCTGATCAGCTGTCACTGAGTTGTATAGCCAGCGATAGGCATCTTCGTAATCCAGCGGACTGCCATAGTCACGCAGTAACAGCTCCGCTAAGTGAATACGTGCCTTAAGGTTACCCATTGCAGCCGCTTCACGCAAATAGGGGATCGCACGCTCTTTGTCCTGCTGAACTAAGGTACCGCGCGAATAATAACGCCCGAGCTGTTCCAGTGCTGCTGGCAAGCCCTGATGCGCTGCATTTTCCATATAGTACAAGCCCAGTTCGACATCCTGCTCGACACAGACACCCCACGCTAACATATCCCCATACAAAAATTCGTACGATGGCAGGCTGATCCTCGTTGCACGAGCAACAATGTCTTCAACCAATTGGCAACTGTCTGCTTTGACCTGTTCTAAATGTTTATTTTCGTTGATCAGTTTAATCAGTTCAGCTTCGGTATAGATGGGAATCGGCTCACCAATCTCAGTAAGTTCATTGGCATTAGCCATGGAGGCCCCAAACAAAAATACCATCGAAGCAGCTAACTTTCTTAGCTTCATTGTCTGCACTCTTTGACTTCGATAATGTCTCCACCTGTCTACTCACCACGACAGGCAATACAAGCTGGGTTCTTAGCAACCTGTATATTGAGGATTAACCGTACAAACGGCAATCTTGATACCTGTATCGGCAATGACTGCTAACTCTTTAATCAAAATTGCCGAAGACTGGCAAAAACTTGCCACTGTCTGTATAGATAATGCATAAATATTGAGCATAAAAAAACCAGCGTTTCCACGCTGGTTTTTAAATCACAGAAAGCGACCAGAATTAAGCTTTGTAAGGGTGAACCTTGATGATTGTCTCGTTACGGTCTGGACCTGTAGAGATAATGTCTACCGGAACACCCGTAAGTTCTTCAATACGCTTGATGTAATCCAGAGCTGCTTGTGGAAGCGCCTCTAAAGATTTAGCACCAAAGGTTGTCTCAGACCAACCTGGCATAGTTTCGTAGATTGGCGTTGCTTCTTCGAATGACTCTGCAGCCATTGGAGAAACTTCTAGGATAGAGCCATCTTTCATCTTGTAACCAGTACAGATCTTGATCTCTTTCAGACCATCAAGAACGTCTAGCTTAGTTAGGCACATACCTGTTAGCGAGTTGATTTGGATTGCGCGGCGCATTGCCACTGCATCGAACCAACCTGTACGACGTAGACGACCCGTTGTTGCGCCAAACTCATGACCGACATCACCTAGGTGCTTACCTACTGGGTCTTGCTTGTCTTGACCATCGTAAAGCTCAGTTGGGAATGGACCTGAACCAACACGAGTACAGTAAGCCTTAGTAATACCAAGGATGTAACCGATGTGACGAGGACCGAAACCAGAACCCGCAGCAACACCACCAGCCGTCGTGTTAGAAGACGTTACGTATGGGTAAGTACCGTGGTCGATATCAAGTAGCGTACCTTGAGCGCCTTCGAACATAATCTTGTCGCCGCGCTTACGTGCTGCGTCTAACTCGTCAGTGACGTCGATAACCATTGAAGTAAGAAGATTTGCGTAGCTCATGCATTGCTCAAGTACTTCTTCGTAGCTCACTGTTTCAGCTTTGTAGAAGTGCTCTAGCTGGAAGTTATGGAAGGCCATAACTTCTTTTAACTTCTCAGCAAACATCTCTTTATCGAACAGGTCACCAACGCGTAGACCACGACGAGCAACTTTGTCTTCGTAAGCAGGACCAATACCGCGACCTGTTGTACCAATAGCTTTCGCGCCACGAGCGATTTCACGCGCGTTGTCGATAGCGATGTGGTAAGGAAGAATTAGAGGACAAGCTTCAGACACGAAAAGACGCTCGCGTACTGGAATACCGCGCTCTTCAAGAGGCTTCATTTCTTTAAGGAGAGCTTCAGGCGATAGTACTACGCCATTACCGATAACACATTTTACGTTATCGCGAAGAATACCTGATGGAATTAAGTGAAGAACGGTTTTTTCACCGTCAATGACTAGAGTGTGACCTGCGTTGTGACCGCCTTGGTAGCGAACCACGTATTTTGCATCTTCAGTTAAAAGGTCTACGATTTTACCTTTACCTTCGTCACCCCATTGGGTGCCCAGAACGACTACGTTATTTCCCATCTTTCCAAGTCTGATTGCTAGTTAAAAATGGATTCTAGCACTGAATCACACTTCTTGCAGTCATTTTTTAATCATAGAAGTGTAATGAAGCACTAACCTCTTGTTAGTGCTACTATTAGGGGTCGTTTTGCCCCTAATCATCCGCATAAATCTTCACTAACAGGCTGCCATCTGTGCCAATACTCGCTCGATACATGCCGCTGCTGTTCATCGCAAAGTGAACACGTCCATCACCGTCAATGGCGATCAGACCACCTTCGCCTCCCATAGCCTTCAACTCGCCTTGAATTACAGTCTCGCAGGCCGTATGCACATCTTCCTTGAGATAACGCATTCGCGCTGCCACATCACTCGCGACAGTCTTGCGAATAAAGTATTCCCCCATTCCGGTAGTCGATACCGCCACATTACCATTTTCGGCAAACGTACCCGCACCAATGATGGAAGAGTCCCCCACTCGGCCGTACTTTTTGTTAGTCACACCACCAGTACTGGTGGCTGCCGCTAAATTGCCTTGCTTGTCTAGAGCAACAGCGCCGACTGTGCCGTATTTCTTGTCATCCGGATATTTCGACTCGGATAAGGCAAATAAGCCTTTCTCTTTCATCGACTGCAACTGGTCATAGCGTCGGTCAGTGAAGAAGTAATCTTGTTCGGTGTATTGATGACCCTGCTCAAAGGCAAACTCTTCGGCCCCATCTCCGATCAACAGTACATGGTTACTGTCTGTCATCACATCACGAGCCAACTCAATCGGGTTACGAATGTGGCGCACGCCAGCCACTGCTCCTGCATTTGCTTCTTTACCGTGCATGACAGAGGCATCCATCTCAACAATTTCCTTGTGCGTTAACACTGAGCCTCGACCAGCATTAAAGTTGACCGAATCCTCCAGCACCTTCACTGCGGCAACGACGGCATCCATAGCATCACCGCCACGAGCAAGAACCTCATGACCAGAACGAACGGACTTTTCTAAATCGTTGAGAATCTCCGCTTTTAGATCGTCACTCATCTGTTCACGTAAAATTGTCCCCGCACCGCCATGAATCGCGATTGAAAATGATTTACTCACGTCCTACTCCTTTGAGTGTGCTTTGCTCTCATCACACCTTAGATAAACAAAAAGCGCAAGCTAATCACTTAGCTTGCGCTTTAAAATCGACACCTGAGCACAATACTCAGGTGGTCTTTTCTCTGTTAGTGAGAACCGCAGCTACCGCCACCACAGCAGCCGTCTTTCTTCTCTTCAGCGTGGTCATGATCGCCGCCACAACAACCGCCTTCGTGATCGTGTGCACCAGCTTGGTGAACATGGCCGTGCTCAACTTCTTCTGCTGTTGCTTCACGTACCGCTACAACTTCAACGTCAAAAGTTAGCGTCTGACCAGCAAGCATATGGTTGCCGTCCACCACAACTTCGTCACCATCAACCTCAGTCACTTCAACTGGGATTGGACCTTGGTCAGTATCTGCTAGGAAACGCATACCCACTTCAATCTGATCAACACCTTGGAAAACATTTGCCGGTACACGTTGAACCAGTGCGTCGTTGTGCTCACCGTAAGCTTCTTCTGGAGAAACAGTTACAGAGAAGTTAGCGCCCGCTTCTTTACCTTCTAGTGCCGTTTCAAGACCTGTGATCAGGTTGTTGTTGCCGTGTAAGTAGTCAAGTGGTGCTTCTGCTGTTGACTGATCAACCACTGCGCCATCTTCCAGTTTCACCTGGTAGGCAAGGCTTACTACTACGTTCTTTTCAATTTTCATAATGACTCCAAGGAGATAAAGAAACGGAGCAAGTAGCTTGCTCCGAATAACTATTTTCTATGTAGGGTATTATGGGGATCAAACACAGAAACTCAATCAATCCGGCTTAAAAATACCAATCATCTCTTGCTGTGAGTGTTCAGTTTTCTCTACGGATTGCGGTTTGCGCTGATCCTGATAATGACATTCCACACACTCTACCAGCTCAATATTATTTTCTATCCACCAGCGCAGCGTATCTTGCTGGGAACATTTAGGACAGCTCGCTCCCGCGATAAATCTTTTTTTCATTTTTCATTCCACAACGTAAACCTTCCAAAACAGAATATGCTTCCTGATCTGGGAAGATTAGGTTTAATCCCAGAAGTTCTTTGATTGCTGATCTTTTTCCATCTCACGACCGAAGATTTCTTCCAGTTCTTTTCGGGCTTCTTTGGCTCTCATGGCCAATTGCTTGTCTTCGTGATGCTGAGGTAAGAGCTCTTTCAGCATCGCATTATCTAATTTTCGAAAGTGTGCTTCGGCACGCTTGGCCTGATACGGATGCATACCGAGCTCAGTTAACGCTTGACGGCCTAAGTCCAACGCTCCGAGGAAAGTTTCCCTTGAGTAGTTATCCACCCCATGACTTAAGAGCTGGTAAGCTTCAACCCGACTTCGGGCACGCGCTAGCAACTTAAGGTGTGGGAAGTGATACTGGCACAAATCGACAATTTTCATAATTTCATCAGGCGAATCGGTACAGATCACCATGGCTTCCGCTTTATCTGCTCCAGCGGCACGCAGCAAGTCTAGCTGAGTCGCATCACCATAAAAAACCTTATAGCCGTATTTCCTTAATAGCTGGATCTGGCTGGCATCACTTTCAAGGACAGTGACTCGAATTTTATTGGCGTACATTAAACGCCCAACAATCTGACCAAAACGACCGAATCCAGCAATAATGACTCTTGGCTCACGGTTAACAACGTCAGTATGGAGCACGCCTGATTCATCAAAGTTCAAACCACGGGCATACCACTTACTTTGTGCCATCAATAACAGCGGAGTGGTGACCATCGACAAACTCACCACCACGAGTAGGAAGGCAGTTTGATTCTGCGCCAGCAAACCTTCTGCACTCGCTGCCGTGAAGATAACAAAGGCAAATTCACCACCCTGACTAAGAATCGCTGCCATTTTACTTCGGGCTTTGGGCTTACTCCCTGCCAAACGGGCAAGGAAGTAAAGAATGACCGCCTTGACGGCCACTAAGCCAAACACCGCCATCAGTACATTCCATGGCTCCAGTGCCAGCAAGCCTAAGTTCACCGCCATCCCGACCGCAATAAAGAACAGGCCTAGTAGTAGCCCTTTAAATGGTTCGATGGCTATTTCCAGCTCATGGCGATACTCACTCTCTGCCAATAACACACCCGCGAGAAAAGTACCCAGTGCCATAGACAGCCCGAGTTGCTGCATTAACAACGCAATCCCAATGACCAATAGCAATGCCGCCACGGTAAACAACTCGCGAACCCCGCTGAGCACCACATAGCGGAACAAGGGGCGCAATAAGAAATGGCCACCGACCAAAAGGCCGATTACACCGCCGAGCATCCACATGGCATCGAGCCAGTCACCTGCGGTGTTTCCTGCCAGAACGGGCAGAATTGCCAACATGGGGATGACCGCAATATCCTGAAACAGCAACACAGCAAACCCAGACTGACCAGCTTCGCTGCCTGCCAGCCCCTGTTCTTCAATCACTTTCAGCGCAATCGCGGTCGATGACAACGCTAAGCCCATACCAATCACTAAACTGGTTTGCCAACTGACCCCAGCGAGATTAGTCACGCTGGCCAACACCGCCGTCGTAATCACAACTTGGGCGCCGCCGAGTCCAAGAATAGGCCCTTTCATCTGCAACAACTTTTTGGGGTTCAGCTCTAAGCCGATCAAAAACAGTAGTAACACGACACCAAATTCAGCGAAGTGCAGAATCGCTTCAACGTCGCTAATCAGACCCAACCCCCAAGGACCGATAGCAATACCCGCCAGCAGATAACCCAGCACTGAGCCGAGACCTAAGCGTTGGGCTAATGGCACTGCAACGACCGCGGCGGTAAGAAAGATCACGCTACTCTGAAGAAAGTCATTTTCAAGTGCCATGAATTTCTCCCGAGGTTGACGTCATGATCGGATTTTGCAACCACTGGCGATACTTCTCTGCGTGCTGGTAGCGATCCATATCTGAAACATTGCGTGCCCAGTAAAGCACCAGAGGTTCAATCCATGCCATTTGACACAAGGCTGCTGTTAACTCAAATGGCTGAAGAATCTCTGACAACGGGTACTTGTTGTAGCCTTCACTACCAAACGCCTCTTCATTACCGCCCGTGGTGATGACACTGCGCCAATATTTCCCTTTTAATTCCTCACCTTTACCGTAAGCAAACCCTTTACCCAACACTCGATCCATCCACTCTTTGAGTAACGCGGGACAAGAATACATGTATAGAGGGTGCTGAAAGACGATCACATCGTGATCAAGCAAACGCTGCTGCTCCGCGTCCACATCAATAAAAAAGTCGGGGTAATAGGCATAGAGATCATGCACAGTAACGTGATCAAGCGCGGTTATCTTCTTGATCATCACTTGGTTTGCGACAGAGCTTTGCGATTCAGGGTGAGCATAAATCACCAGCACTTTCGGTTTTTCAGGTGACTCAATATTTAAATCGTTTACAGCCATTCCGTAAGCAGCCATCCTTTTGTTTTCAATACCTAAGCTGGGCTTAGGTACAATTTTATCGTTATCAGTTTGTTATACGTTGTTGTTAAGCATAACGCAATGATCGACATTTTATCTCATTCCCCCTACTATTCGACGCGACACGAGCAAGAATAAGCACAAGATTATGATTACCTTTTCTGACATCCAGTTACTGCGTGGTGGCAAACCATTATTGGATCAAACCTCAGCAACGATTCACCCTGGCGACAAGGTCGGCCTAGTCGGTAAAAATGGCTGTGGCAAGTCGACCCTGTTTGCCTTAATTAAAGATGAGTTGTCAATTGATGCCGGTAACTTCAGTAAGCCTTCACATTGGGAGCTCGCTTGGGTTGCGCAGGAAACACCTGCACTAGAGTGTCCGGCACAGGAATACGTCATTGATGGTGATCGTGAATACCGAGCGTTAGAAGCTCAGCTTCTTCAAGCCGAACAAGCAGACAATGGTACTCTGGTTGCTGAACTGCATGGAAAGATTGAGACCATTGGCGGATACAGCATCCGCGCTCGTGCGGCTGAATTGCTTGATGGTTTAGGCTTTAGCCAAGACCAGATGAATTGGAACCTGACTCAGTTCTCAGGTGGTTGGCGTATGCGTCTCAACCTTGCCCAAGCCCTACTGTGCCGCTCAGACCTACTGCTACTCGATGAGCCAACCAACCACTTAGATCTGGATGCCGTGATGTGGTTAGAACGCTGGCTACAAAACTATCCGGGTACGCTGGTTTTGATCTCTCACGACCGTGATTTTCTTGATCCAATCGTTGGCCGTATCATTCACATTGAGAATCAGCAAATGAATGAATACACCGGCAACTACTCATCGTTCGAAGATCAACGGGCGCAAAAGCTGCTCCTACAACAAGCGCAATATCAGAAGCAGCAGAAACAGATGGCGCACATGCAGAAGTACATTGATCGCTTCCGTTATAAAGCCTCGAAAGCCCGTCAAGCACAAAGCCGAATCAAGGCATTGGATCGCATGGAAAAAGTGCTGCCTGCGCAATTTGATAACCCATTCAGCTTTGAGTTTCGTGATCCCGATGCGTTACCCAACCCAATTATTATGATGGATGAGGTCTCTGCAGGTTATGGTGGTAGCCTGATCTTAGAGAAAATTCGTCTCAATCTGGTCCCCGGTAGCCGTATAGGCCTACTTGGACGTAACGGCGCAGGTAAATCAACTCTGATCAAACTGCTTTCCCGTGAATTGAACTCTCAAGATGGCGAACTGACTTACTCGCAAGGCGTTAAAATCGGTTACTTTGCTCAGCACCAGCTTGAAACTTTGCACCCTGAAGAAACGCCTCTTCAGCACATGATGCAAATTGCGCCCGACAAGAACGAACTTGAACTACGCAACTATCTGGGTAGCTTTGGATTCCAAGGTGACAAAGCGCTAGAAAAAGTGGCTCCTTTCTCTGGGGGCGAGAAAGCTCGCCTCGTGTTGGCGTTGATTGTGTGGCAAAAACCCAACTTGCTGCTGCTCGACGAACCCACCAACCACTTGGACTTGGACATGCGCCAAGCCCTGACGCTGGCGCTACAAACATTCGAAGGCGCAATGGTGATTGTCTCGCACGACCGTTACTTGCTGCGAGCGACCACTGATGACCTCTATTTGGTGCATGATCGTCAGGTCGCACCGTTTGATGGCGATCTCAATGATTACTACAAGTGGCTGACAGAGCAGCAGAAAGCTGAACGCCGCGAAGCACAATCTGCGCAACCAGACAAGATCACTACCAACAGTGCTGCCGCCAAGAAAGAGCAGAAACGCCGTGAAGCAGAATTCCGTAAACAGACGGCACCTGTACGCAAAACACTCACCAAGCTTGAAGCTAAGATGGAGACCCTAGGTAATCAATTAGCGGAAGCAGAAACGCAATTATCTGATAACTCACTGTATGAAGCGGAAAATAAAGCTAAACTTAATCAGGTATTAACCGCTCAGAGTCAGGCTAAAGCCGAACTGGAAGAGGTCGAAATGGAATGGATGGCACTGCAGGAGAAGCTGGAGCAGATGGAACAGGAGTTTAACGGTCAATGAGCTCAAAGCACGTATCAGTTTCGCTAACCCTAGAACGCTTATGGCAGTTCAGCCTGCAATATTACAGTGTTCGAGAAGTGAAAGATGCGTGCCTCAATTTACAAAACCAGTTCAAAGGCAATGTAAACCTGCTGTTGCTGCTGAAATGGCTTGATGAGCAGCAGGCTGCCTTTCTCGATGAGGACTGGCACAAAGTTGAAGAGTGTTTAGGTCGTTCAGAAACCCTGTTACACAGCTATCGAGACCTACGCCGTAAACTCAAATCCCACGTCCCAGACACCCTCTACAGAGAATCCTTGCAATTCGAATTGCAACTCGAAAAACAGCAGCAGTCTGATCTGGTCGATTGCATCAACAGTATAGAATTACAGACTAACCAAGCTGAGCCGCTGACGTTGAGATATTGTCGTCAGCTTGGCGGAGAACATTTGCACGACATTTTTACCCATTCAATCGATGACCTCACCCACTGATAGGCGTTCTTATGACTCAATTTATTGCTGCCAAAGGATTAGCCAATCCGCATCTGCAAACTTTGGCACCGCGTTTCATTCGTAAGAAAGCACTGTTTGAACCGCTTTGGCAGACCCTGAATACTCCGGATGGTGATTTTCTCGATCTCGCTTGGAGTGAAGACTGGCAAACTGAGCAAGCTAAGAAAAAACCTGTTTTTGTCTTGTTTCATGGGCTAGAAGGCTGCTTTTACAGCCCTTATGCCAATGGCCTGATGCACGCATTTTCTCAACATGGCTGGCTATCTGTGATGATGCATTTTCGCGGTTGCAGCGGCAAACCGAACCACCGTGCGCGAGCCTATCACTCGGGGGAAGTAGAAGATGCACGCTTGTTCCTTGAGCAGCTACATCAACAACTACCAAATCAAACCAAAGTCGCGGTAGGGATTTCTCTTGGTGGCAACATGCTGGCCAACTATCTGGCCCAGTACAATCAAGAGCCCCTACTATCTGCGGCGACCATCGTCTCGGCACCGCTCGATCTATCAGCCTGTTCAGAGCGCATCGAGAAAGGCTTTTCCAAAGTGTACAAAACGTACCTGCTCTCATCTTTGAAGAAAAATGCTTTGCGTAAACATCACCTAATTAAAGGCGAGCTCGATGTCTCTTACCAGAGCATTAAGCGTGTCACTAAGCTGTTTGAATTTGACGATTTGATTACCGCTCCTTTACATGGCTTTAAAGACGCACAGGATTACTATCAAAGGTGCTCCGGTATTCATCGACTCAAAGACATTCGCATACCGACACAAATCATTCATGCCAAAGACGACCCTTTCATGACAGATGCCGTGATCCCTAAGTATGTCCTCCCTGACAACATCGACTATCGACTGTTCGAACAAGGCGGACATGTTGGCTTCTTAACCGGCAGCGCGTTCAAACCGAGATTCTGGCTAGAAGAAGCGTTACCAGCCTACTACCAAAGTCTGGTGGTTTCTGGATAATAGCCGTCAATTTTTCGAGCATAAAAGACAGAGGTATTTATGATCGTTCCATGGCAACAAATTGACCCAGACACACTGGACAACCTGATTCGTGAATTCGTCCTGCGCGAAGGCACAGACTACGGCGAACTAGAAATTTCCCTGCAAGACAAAGTCGATCAAATCAAAAACCAGCTCGAAACAGGTGAAGCTGTTGTGGTTTTTTCTGAGCTTCACGAGACCGTCGACATTCAGCTCAAACAAAAGTTTTCTTTTTAAAACACAGCATACAGTCTCTTCCCATTAAAGCGTGTTATAGTGGCATGCAACAAGGGACAGTTATTTACAGACAAGGTTTGTCATGTCAGCAAAACATCCGATTATTGCCGTCACTGGTTCATCTGGTGCAGGCACCACAACGACATCTGAAGCGTTCCGCAAAATGTTCAACATGATGAACGTCAAGCCCGCTTGGGTCGAAGGTGATAGTTTTCACCGCTTTACGCGCCCAGAGATGGATGTCGAAATTCGCAAAGCTCGCGAACAGGGGCGACACATCAGCTACTTTGGTCCACAAGCCAACGACTTCCCAGCACTCGCTGAGTTTTTCCGTAAATACGGAAATGAAGGAACAGGTCAGGTACGCCGTTATCTGCACACCTTTGATGAAGCCGTACCGTACAATCAGATGCCGGGTACCTTTACGCCATGGCAAGAACTGCCAGAGAACTCTGATGTATTGTTTTATGAAGGCTTGCACGGTGGCGTCGTTGATGGCGATGTTAACGTCGCTCAGCACGTCGACTTTCTGATTGGCATGGTCCCCATTGTTAACTTGGAATGGATCCAAAAGTTCGTTCGAGATACCCGAGATCGTGGCCACTCTCGAGAGGCCGTGATGGACTCTATTGTCCGTTCAATGGACGACTACCTAAACTACATTACTCCCCAGTTCTCGCGAACTCATATTAACTTCCAGCGTGTTCCGACCGTCGATACTTCTAACCCATTAAATGCCAAAGGTATACCAAGCTTAGATGAAAGCTTTGTCGTGATTCGTCTTCGTGGTATCAAAAACGTCGACTTCCCTTACCTACTGGCGATGATTGACGGCTCATTTATGTCACGTCATAACACGCTCGTGGTGCCTGGGGGGAAAATGAGTTTCGCGGTCGAGCTAATTGTGCGCCCTATTTTGCAACAACTGATCGAAACCGGAAAAATCGGTTAACAACCACCGGATAAGCACGATTACTTTTCATACCGTGATCATGTGCACATTTTTGCGTACAAAATCGTAAGGTGTACCCGATTAAAATCAAGAAATCGATTTCAAAAAAAGATACTATTTGAAACCGAAACAAAGATGGCTTGCAGCATTTGAAAAGTGCTCTTATCCTAGTAGGTCTTGATTCAAGGCTTAGCTAAAACATGGAAAGCAGCAAGCGTACCCTGCAGAGGAAGTGAGATATTATGGTTCTAGGTAAACCTCAAACCGATCCAACATTAGAGTGGTTCCTTTCACACTGTCATATTCATAAGTACCCATCAAAAAGCACGCTGATCCACGCGGGCGAAAAAGCAGAAACTCTTTATTACATTGTTAAAGGTTCTGTGGCAGTACTTATCAAAGACGAAGAAGGTAAGGAAATGATCCTTTCTTACCTAAACCAAGGCGACTTTATCGGTGAACTTGGTTTATTCGAAGAAGACCAAGAGCGTACGGCATGGGTTCGTGCCAAATCTCCTTGTGAAGTAGCAGAAATTTCATTCAAGAAATTCCGTCAGCTAATCCAAGTTAACCCTGACATCCTGATGCGTCTGTCCGCACAAATGGCAAGCCGTCTACAGGTCACTAGTCAGAAAGTGGGTGACTTGGCATTCCTAGACGTAACCGGCCGCATCGCACAAACCCTGCTTAATCTGGCGAAACAGCCAGATGCAATGACACACCCAGACGGTATGCAGATCAAGATCACTCGTCAGGAAATCGGTCAGATTGTTGGCTGTTCTCGTGAGACAGTAGGTCGTATCTTGAAGATGCTAGAAGAGCAGAACTTAATTTCTGCCCACGGTAAGACAATTGTTGTTTACGGTACTCGTTAATTACCGCGACATAAAAGATTGAACAAACCACCAATGGCAACATTGGTGGTTTTTTTTGACCAAAAACAACCTTGCTTAACATTTCTTGATTACATATAAAAACTTCCACCTTAGTCTAAGACCTTCATTTAGTTATTCTTTATTCTTATCCGCAGAGTTTCGCTTTGAGGTCAAGCCCTTATGCCCAACATTGATCGAACCATAGTCATTAAGTTACTGATTTGCTTTGGTTTGCCAATTGCCGTGTTGTTTATGCCAATTGATGCCATCCCCATTGATGATCTGACTTTAATTCAACATCGTTTACTGGCTATCTTTCTGCTCGCCGCCCTATTATGGGTACTGGAGCCTGTTCCCGTTTTCGCCACTTCGATTTTGATCATCGCACTTGAATTGGTCATGATTTCAAACAAAGGTCTGCATCTCTTTCGCACTCCTCCAGCAGGACATGACCTGGGAGAGTTGATGAAATACACCGATATCTTCAGCGCCTTCTCCTCACCCATTATTATTCTATTTATGGGTGGGTTTGCGCTGGCCATCGCTGCATCAAAATACGAACTCGATAACAACCTTGCTCGAGTTTTGCTGCGTCCTTTTGGCCACCAGCCAAAATTTATCATGCTCGGCTTAATGTTGATTACTGCAGTGTTTTCAATGTTTATGTCTAATACCGCAACAACAGTGATGATGCTGGCACTACTTGGCCCGATTGTAGCCTCAGCCCCCAAAGGCGATTTAGGGGTAAAAGCACTGGTTTTGTGTATTCCCATTGCCGCTAATACAGGGGGGATTGCCACTCCGATCGGAACCCCACCTAATGCCATCGCTCTACAATACTTAACGGGTGAAAACAGCATCGACTTTCTCAGCTGGATGATGATGGGTTTGCCTTTTGTGATAGTCCAACTCACCTTTGCTTGGTTCCTACTTCAAAAGCTGTTCCCTTCCTCGCATCAAACCATGACACTGAAGCTCGACGGCCAGTTTCAGCGTAGCTGGCGTGCCATGATAGTCTATATCACCTTCGCGGCTACCATATTGTTATGGATGACGACAAAGCTGCATGGAATGAACACCTACGTGGTATCCATTATCCCTCTCGCGGTCTTCACATTGACAGGTATCATGGGCAAAGCAGAGCTCAAACAGATCAACTGGGATGTGCTGTGGTTAGTCGCTGGGGGCATTGCAATAGGAATTGGCCTAGATAAAACCGGATTGGCCGCTGCGCTGGCACACGCGATTGATTACGAGGCCTTGTCCCCAGTTGCTGTGGTGCTCACCCTTTCTATGGTGTGTTGGTTAATGGCGAACTTCATGTCCAACACCGCAACGGCAAACTTATTGATGCCGATCGCTGCAGCGATTGGGGCATCGATGGACAGCCTAGCTTCAGTCGGAGGATTGCAAGGCTTACTGGTCGTGGTAGCTTTCTCAGCATCACTTGGCATGATATTGCCCGTTTCTACTCCCCCTAACTCCCTCGCCTACTCAACTGGGCTTATCGAAAGTAAAGACATGGCAAAAACAGGGGTCATTATTGGTCTCGTTGGTTTAGCGATTGTCTATATGGCAGCTCTATTTTTAACCTAGATATTAGGTTGTGGCTTCTTGTTTCATTAATGGGCAAGAAGTCACAATTCAGTCAAAAGGTCCCTCTTCATCGATATTCCACTTCCTGAATATCCATATAGATCAAATCTATATTTTAATAACTTCTATAACATCAGCCTGTTAAACCAATATTCATAGCTATTTCAGCAGTTCCTACGTGAACTTCCGCACTAACAGGGTGTAACCACTAATTCAAACTCACACACCCTGATTTTCGATAGGTTGTCTAAGTATTAAGGAAGGGCAATGAGAAACACAATTAAATTAAAGATTCAGATCGCCATCGCGATCATTATTGCAATTGTCTCAGGAGTCCAGGCATGGATCTCTGTCAGTCAATTAAAACAAGAAACCACTTCCGCACTGAATAGTGAAATGGCTAACGTCAGCCATGCCACCTCTCGTTATATCAGTGACTGGCTCTCCATTCGAAGCGATATGATGCTGGCAAATGAAGTGAGCATTCTCAACACTGACAATGCCGATAGAGAGATGCTTATCACTAAACGAGCCGGAGGGTTCTTGTCAGTCTATGCTGGTTTTGATGATGGTTCTATCGCTTATGGAGATAAAAGCGAGGATTGGCCTGCAGATTACGATCCTCGCACCCGACCTTGGTATAAAGATGCCATGGCAACCAATGGCCTGATCGTCACCGAGCCCTATCAAGACTTCGATGGCAGTATCGTGGTCAGCTTTGCTAAAGCATTTAGCGGCAGTAAAAATGGCGTCTTAGCCGCAGATTTGACCGTGACGAATATCATCGAAGAGGTGCTCAATGTCAGCTTAGACAACGAGGGTTTTTCGTTTTTGGTTGATGGTAATAACAACATTGTTGCTTACCAAGATGAGAAGCTGAGCCAGCAACCTCTGACTGAGCTCAATCCGGTCTTATCAGCCGATAAAGTTCATCAACTGGTTAATACCTCTTTCATTTCCACTATCAGCTGGCCACAGCAAGGCGATAAGCTGATCTTTGCGACTAATGTACCCAATACTGATTGGTCACTAGGCATTGTGGTAGATAAAGACATGGCGTACGCCTCGGTAGCCGAACAAATTCAATTCACCGCGATCGCATCGATTTTCCTCTACATTGTGATTGCTTCAATCAGCACTTATGTAATTACTCGCTTACTTCAGCCTCTACAAACCTTATCAGCAGCACTTTCACAGCTCTCTCAGGGTGAAGGGGATTTAACTCAACGAATAGACATTCGTCGTATGGATGAAATCGGAGAACTGGCGCAGCACGTCAATCAGTTCCTCAGTCAAATGCAATCTATGCTCAGCGGTATCATTCATCACAGTAGAGATCTGGCCGTCCAAGCTGAACAAGCGAACCTACTAGCACAACAATCTTCCCAGCAAGTCGAAGCACAGCAAAATGATGTTAATCAAATAGCGACTGCGATTCATGAAATGTCAGCAACAGCGGCTGAAGTAGCCAGTCACGCTGAGTTGACCGCGAACGCTTCTCAAGGTTCAGCATCCGCGTGTGAAGACGGCCAGCAAGTGATCGAAAAAAACCGCCAAGCTATTGTTGAGCTAGCCGATCAGGTGACCGCAGCCTCTGGGGTGATCTCAGAACTGGAGAGCAACACACAGAGCATCAATCAAATTCTCTCTACCATTCGCGAAATTGCAGAGCAAACCAATTTACTGGCCCTTAATGCTGCGATCGAAGCTGCTCGTGCGGGTGAGCAAGGCCGTGGTTTTGCCGTCGTAGCGGACGAAGTCAGAGTGTTGAGCCAACGCACACATGGCTCAACCGAAGAGATCCGCAATATGATTGAAACACTGCAGAACAATACCAAGCTCGCCGTCAACAGTATGGAAAGCAGCACGGCACTAGCAGGGACTAGTGTGGATTACGCTCAACAAGCATATCAGAGCCTGAATACCATCACCTCTGCGATTACAGAAATTAACGATATGGCGCTTCAGATAGCCAGTGCTGCGGAAGAGCAACGTGCCGTCAGCGAAGACATCAGTCGCAATACTCAAGGTATTAAAGATGCGTCAGATATTCTGTCAGAACAGGCGATGCGCAGTAGTGATAGTGCGACTAACATGTTTAACTCAGCCAACACGGTACGCGCTGAGGTAGAACGCTTTAAAGTTTAAGCTTTGTTTCCAACGCTATTTCATGCATATTGTCAGCCTATTGATTTCTTTGTTCACAGGACGAACAGCTTATGGGATTCGAATGGCTGGCACTGGCTGCAGCTTTTCTCTGGGCGGTAGCCAGTTTACTCTCTGTTGGACCAGCACAGCACCTTGGTACCTTTGCGTACAGCCGCTGGCGCATGGGATGCACCTCTGTCATTCTCGCCTCAATGGCATTGTTTACGGGCGGCTGGGCAACGGTTGAAACCAGCGCCATTTCAGCCATGGCCTTATCTGGTTTGATAGGCATTTTTGTTGGCGATACAGCTCTGTTCGCTTGCTTAAATCGGATGGGGCCTCGCCAAGCTGGCCTTCTGTTTTCTTGCCACGCTGTGTTTTCCGCCATACTGGGCTACTTCCTGTTTAGCGAAACCATGACAAACATTGAGCTTATAGGTTCAGCTTTGGTTTTTTCTGGGGTTCTCACTGCTATCTTTTTTGGCCGTAAAGGGCAAAGCACTAATCACTTGGAGTCGGTGAAAGGCAGTATCTGGTTTGGTATCTCCTTAGGACTGGTTGCGGCGCAGTGTCAGGCACTTGGTGGCATTATCGCTAAACCCGTAATGCAGACCGCTATCGACCCCGTGGCAGCATCAGCTATACGTATGATGGCAGCCTTTGCTGCACACTGCCTGTTTTTCTTAAGTGGTGCTAAGCTCGCGAAAGCAACACTACCCATGAATCTTCGCTTATTCGCCATCACCGCTCTCAACGGCTTTCTCGCGATGGCTGTTGGTATGACGCTTATCCTCTATGCACTTCAAGAAGGGAATGTCGGTATGGTTGCCCTACTTTCTTCTACCACGCCAATCATGTTGCTGCCTATACTTTGGATTTATACCAAAAAACGCCCCAATCGATTTGCATGGCTAGGCGCGATTTTGGCGGTGGTAGGTACTGGGCTGTTAGTCAGTTAACCGCTATTAGAACAATAGTTAATACCTGCTTTATCTTTCCTCTGTATGAGTGAAAATGAAGTCAACGAGACAGGAAATCTACCCCCATTCAGTCGTTACGCTCAATATGAGGTGAAATATAACAACGATATTTAGCCAACAATATTTGATCTTAGCCTACAGTTTTGGGTAAAAAGTGTAGTAAAATTACGCTAATTTTGTTTCTAAAGTTACTTTGAATTTGACGAGGACATCACTATGTCAGCTAAGAAGCCATTGGCTCTGGTTATTCTTGACGGTTACGGTCACCGTGAAGAGACAGCAAGCAACGCAATCGCAAATGCGAAAACGCCCGTAATCGACGGCCTGCTTGCCAACAATCCACACACTCTCATCTCAGCATCAGGCCTAGATGTGGGTCTGCCTGACGGCCAGATGGGTAACTCTGAAGTTGGCCACACGAACATTGGTGCAGGCCGTGTGGTCTATCAGGATCTGACTCGTATTACTAAATCCATCGCTGATGGTGAGTTTGCTGAGACACCAGCACTTGTCGAAGCGATTGACTCGGCGGTTAAAGCAGGTAAAGCGGTTCACCTAATGGGCCTGATGTCTCCAGGTGGCGTCCACTCTCACGAAGATCACATCTATGCCGCAGTTGAAATTGCAGCAGCACGTGGCGCAGAAAAGATTTACCTACACTGCTTCCTTGACGGTCGTGACACACCACCACGCAGCGCAGCAAACTCACTGCAGCGCTTCCAAGATCTCTTTGCGACATTAGGTAAAGGCCGTATCGCCTCTTTAGTGGGCCGTTATTATGCAATGGATCGTGACAACAACTGGGATCGCGTTCAAGTTGCTTACGATCTTCTCACTCAAGCCAAAGCTGAGTTCAGAGCAGAAACAGCAGTTGCAGGCCTAGAAGCCGCGTACGCGCGTGAAGAAAACGACGAGTTCGTTAAAGCGACAGCAATCCAAGCAGAAGGCCAAGAAGATGCCATCATGCAAGATGGCGATGCGGTTATCTTCATGAACTACCGTGCTGACCGTGCACGTCAAATCACTCGTGCATTCGTTCCTGCATTTGACGGCTTCGAGCGTGCTGCATTCCCAGCCATCAACTTCGTGATGCTGACTCAATACGCTGCTGATATCCCTCTAGCTATCGCCTTCCCACCTGCATCTCTAGAAAACACTTACGGTGAGTGGCTATCTAAACAAGGTCAAACTCAGCTACGTATCTCTGAAACAGAGAAATACGCGCACGTGACTTTCTTCTTCAACGGTGGGGTTGAAAGTGAATTTGAAGGCGAGGAGCGTCAACTTGTAGCGTCACCAAAAGTGGCCACATACGACCTTCAACCAGAGATGAGCTCCCCAGAGTTGACAGAGAAAATGGTTGCGGCGATCAAGTCGGGTAAATACGATGCCATCATCTGTAACTACCCAAATGCCGACATGGTTGGCCACACCGGTGTCTATGAAGCGGCAGAGAAAGCCATCGAAGCACTCGACGAAAGCGTTGGTAAGGTAGTGGAAGCCATCAAGGAAGTGGGTGGTCAGCTCCTTATCACAGCAGACCACGGTAACGCCGAAATGATGGTAGACCCAGAAACAGGCGGTACTCACACGGCACACACCAATCTGCCAGTACCACTAATTTATGTCGGTGAAAAAGCAGTGGAATTCAAAGAAGGCGGAAAACTGTCCGATCTTGCGCCAACCATGCTATCTCTGGCTGGCCTAGAAATTCCAGCAGAAATGTCAGGTGAAGTTCTAGTCAAATAGGCACGCTTGACGGCGACATCGCTTACATCGAAAAGCTCAGGTGAATACCTGAGCTTTTTTATTTCCTCATCAACAAGTTTTGACATTACTCTTTCTTCGAAGGAATGTGTTTGGGTATACTGACTTTCTCTCAAAGACTTAGGACAGATTCTTCGATGGCAACACAGCAACAAGGACGACTGATCGCCACCTCTACGCTCTCAGCATGGGTATTGATTGTTGCCTCAACCCTAGCCTTTCCTAGTTGGTCTGCCTCCCCCAATGAATTAAAAGGGGTCAGTAGTGAGATATCTCGTCAAAAGCAGGCATTAAGTTCTCAGCAAAAGAAACTCGACTCCCTGCAGAAGTCACTCAAGGCGCAAGAACTGAGTATTGTCCGTTTAGAGAAAGAGATTAAAGAGGCCAAAGAGGCCCTAAATAAAACCAACCACAGTATTGCCACGTTAGAAAAGCGCATTACTTCACTTCGACAGCAGAAACAACAACAAAGCGAAAAGCTCGCTGAGCTATTGCAAACCTATTACGTCACTCAACGAGCGAAATCATCCGCGAGCCTTCTTAATCAAGGAGTGGAAGAGGACAGGATCAGCCAATATTTCCAGCACTTGGCGAAACAACGTACCATCACGATTGAAAAGCTGGAAACAACCGTAGAACAGCTTTCAGAAAGTGAAAATCAACTCAAGCTTGAACAGCAACAAATCACTAAGCTCCTCGCTCAACAGAACCAAAAGCGTCAACAATTGAGTAAAGAACAATCGAAGCGTAAAGGTACCGTTACCAGCATTAAGAAAAGCATTTCCAGTGATAAGGTTTACCTGACTGAGCTACAGCGCAATGAAACACGCTTAAAAGCGGAAATAGCCAAGGCAGCCAAAGCCGCCAAGCTCAATGCCGTTCCTATGGATGGCTTAGCCAAACGCAAAGGTCGATTACCTTGGCCACTGAAAGGTAAAGTTTTACATAATTATGGCTCACGTCAGACAGGCCAGATCAACTGGAAAGGTATGGTCATTGATGCCAATTACGGCCAATCAGTGAAAGCCGTGTATTCGGGCACCGTTGTTTTTTCTGATTATTTAAGGGGCTATGGTTTGGTAATCCTGCTCGATCACGGTAAAGGTGATATGACCTTATACGGTTTTAATCAGAGCCTGTTGAAAAAAGAAGGGGATAAAGTCGCTGCAGGTGAAACCATTGCACTCGCAGGCGATACTGGTGGTCAACCTCAAGCTTCCCTGTACTTCGAAATCCGTAGAAACAGCAAAACACAAAATCCGAAGCGCTGGCTAACAAGGTAATCTCGTTACCTCATTAGCCGACGAGTATTTAAGCGTAATATGCTTCCACTGTCGTAATAAAGACGCCAACCTGCGCCTTATCGAGTGAATTAATTCCAGCGGCGGCAGCGCGTCCTCCCCCCGTTGCAAACTGTGAACAGATATCACCTGCTCCTTGCTTATTATTCAGCGGTGCCCGTAGTGAGACGGTATAACTCCCATCCGCATTTTCTGAAAGTACAGCATGTGCACAGTTCGGGGCTTGGTTCGCCAACCAGTTACCATAAACACCACTGATACGTCGTGAAGAAGCCTGATTAGGCAACTCAAACACAGCCAATACATCACTTTGATGAGAAGCCTTAATAGCGAGAGCTTTATCCAGATCACTTTGATACGCTGATGTAAGAGTGTGATAAGCCGAGTTTGGATCAGCAATAACTGCAAAAGGATCATCATAGGCCAAAAGGTGTTCAAACAGCAGAGCGGGGGCAAAATGTAAATCCGCCAACTCTGCCCCATAGCCATTGTAGTTAATGAGTATCCCCAGCTCTTTCAACTGTTCTTTCTGTTCATCGGTAAGGCCTGCTCTGTCAGCCAACTCATCCGCTTTTGCAATCAAGTTATCACCGTATGCAGCAGTAATAGCCCATAAGTGAAAACGACCTTGCAGCAGCTCATCCACAATCAAAGCGGTGCATGTATTGGCGTCTAAACAAATATGAGCATTAAGGTTTGAATGCTGTGGAATATCACCTGACTTGTGGTGATCGGCATAAAATACCTGAGCACCAGTGGCAAGAATCGCTTCTAAGCTCGCTTTATTTTTCTCCATCGAGATATCCAATACGGTCAGCGAGTCATCCGCTTGGCACTGGAGAGAAGTTAACAGTGCGATGTCACGTTTCACACCCGTAATCAATGTCGATTCTTTAGGTTCAGCTAAGCGAAGCTGAAGGAGAGAGATGATGCCATCCGCATCACCGTTGAACACATCGTAGTGCATAAACAAAACCCCTTAAAATATCTTTAGATACTTTAAGGGGTTAGAGAAAACTTCACAATCGCGTTTAGTTATGGCTAAGCATGAATGGCTTTAACACCATCTTCCAATAACTGCAGTTGTTCTAGCCCCTGCTCCGTCGCTTTCGGCTTGACGACCGCTATCATCTGCAGCATACCTTGATGAATGACCTGTTCGGTGATCTGAGTTTTTGGCGACATCGCCGCTTGGTAACCTAGCCAACTACATGCGATAAGATGTAGTGTTGTGACCAGTGACTTCATTTCGCTGTCTTCGACAGACACCAGCTCCAAATCAACAAATGCGCGCATAATGTTGATCAAGTTAGTCTGCAACTTTTCTTGCACCTGAATGTAATCGTCATGTAGCTGCTCATCACGTTGAAGAATCTCAGGCAGGTTGGCGTAGAAAAAGCGGTATTTCCACATCAAATTGAAAATTGAATCAAGGTAGTGCTTAAGCAATACCAAACTCTCTTGCTGACCATGAATAGGAGAGAACCTCTCCAATAACTCATTCGAATAGAGGGTAAAGATTTCGCGGACGATTTCTTGTTTGTTGCGGAAGTGGTAGTAAAGGTTGCCCGGACTTATGTCTATATGTGCAGCAATGTGGTTGGTGGTGATATTACGCTCACCATGTTCATTAAAGAGATCCAATGCGGCAAGCACTATTTTGTCGCGTGTCTTCATTCGTTTTCCATACCCTCTTCCATTAATATCATCAGTATAACTGAGTATATTAACCAATAACAAAAAAGCGCCTGATTAGACCAGGCGCTTTCATTGGTTTCTTAGTTATTTGTGGTATGGCTTAGATAACTCATGAACCGCTTCAACAAATACTCCCGCATTTTCAGGCGGCACATCAAGGTGAATACCATGGCCAAGGTTAAAGACATGACCTGTACCGGCATCACCATAGCCTTCTAGGATGGTCGCAACCTCCTCACGAATACGTTCTGGTGAAGCGTAAAGCATCGATGGATCCATATTGCCTTGCAGCGCCACTTTATCACCTACACGCTTAACGGCATCTTGAATGTTGATCGTCCAATCCAAACCAACAGCATCACAGCCAGTTGCCGCAATTTGCTCTAGCCACATGCCACCGTTCTTAGTAAACAGAGTCACAGGAACACGGCGGCCATTGTTCTCACGAATCAAGCCATCGACGATTTTGTGCATGTATTGTAAGGAGAACAGGTTGTAATCACGTGGCGTTAAAACACCACCCCATGTATCAAAGACCATCACAGATTGTGCACCTGCCTTGATTTGCGCATTTAGGTACTCAATCACACTGTCTGCAAGCTTATCCAACAACAAGTGTAGTGTTTGTGGCTCTGCGTACATCATCTTTTTGATCTTAGTGAATGCTTTAGAGCTACTACCTTCAACCATATAAGTTGCCAGAGTCCACGGGCTACCAGAGAAACCAATCAGTGGAACATCACCATTCAGATCTTTACGAATCTGGCGCACGGCATTCATCACATATTTCAGCTCACCTTCCGGATCAGGAATACCAATCTTTTCAACGTCAGCTTTACAAGTGATAGGCTTATCGAAAACCGGACCTTCACCTGCTGCAAAACGAAGCTCAAGTCCCATCGCATCAGGGATAGTTAAGATATCCGAAAACAGAATAGCAGCATCTAGAGGGAAACGACGAAGTGGTTGTAGCGTGACCTCTGACGCGAGTTCTGCGTTCTTACACAAAGACATGAAGTCGCCCGCTTCAGCACGGGTCGCTTTATACTCAGGTAGGTAACGCCCTGCCTGACGCATCATCCATACTGGCGTGTAATCTACAGGCTGCTTTAAAAGCGCACGTAGATAGCGATCATTTTTTAATTCAGTCATTCCGTCTTTCCAACTATTCGGCTTCTATTTAGGGGCGCTATTCTAACACTGTTTTCCATGCAAAAGCGGTGTGCTTTGCAACCTAGATCAAGTTATTAACTTTTAAATCAGTGCTTAATTTGCACCCAAACTACAAGAGTGTTAAAAATTTGTGTGCTAGCGAAAACAACAATTATAACCTGAGTACTCGCGACTCAGCATCTCATAACGACATCTTACTTACCCCCTCCTCTCGGAGGGTTTTTTTTATCTATCAAATCAAAATATTGCTTCATTGCATTTCATTGATTGTCCGTTCGATCAATGCTCTCGCAATCGTGCCTTGAGGAGCAACAGGAGGCATATTCTGCGCAGTGAACCACTGGGCATCACTCAGTTCGCTGTAATCAGGTTTTAACTCCCCACCTTGATAATCAGCCAAAAAGCCCATCATTAAACTGGAAGGGAATGCCCAAGGCTGACTGCCAAAATAACGAATGTTTGTCACATCAATACCTGTCTCTTCTTTGACCTCACGAGCTACACACTGCTCAAGCGTTTCCCCCACTTCCACAAACCCTGCAATGACGGTGTACATACCGTTACGATGACGCGGGTGCTGGGCCAATAGAATTTGCTCACCATGACGAACGGCAACAATGATACACGGAAAAATTCTCGGGTAATGTAAAGTACGACAATCACCACACTGCATAGCAACTTGATTGTGGTTGAGGTGGTTACGACCACCGCAAATTGGGCAAAAGCGCAGGGTCTGTGTCATGTGGCTATATTGCACCGCCTTGCTGATCAACAAAAACAGCGGCTCAGCCAATCCCAAACATTCTCGTAATGAAGTCAATGGCAACGTCTGTTCGACATCATGTGCGTTGAGCCACATAACTGGCAACCCATTGTAATCACCTATCTTTATCGCATTTTCCTCCGGTAGAGCAAATGCCTGGGCTGAACCACAAGGTAACGCATGCTCCTCCAGCCAAACCTCACTACCTGATACAACGCACCAGTAAGCATTGCTCGTACGGTTTGTGTCACTGTTCTTAAACATTCCCCTTCCTCTCTGCTTGCAGTTCATCCATTTTACTGGCAATCTAATTTCATACCAGAGTTTGTAGTGGAACAATTTTCTGGCTATAAATTCTAGTAAGGACAAGAGGTTAAACTCTAGAATGGCTTTGCACCGCAAAGCGTAATGATCACCGGAACTGTGATCCGATCATGAGGGCATGGTCATGCTAAATAAATTCAAACGAACGCAAGACCAGTGGGGTGGCTCCAGTGAAGTCATCGATCATTGGTTAGAGACTCGACAGGCACTGATTGTCGAATATTGTCGATTGGGCTCACTTCAGCCAGCGAATGGACACGCTAACGTTGTTGAACTTCCTTCCCCGAAACAAATCCGCTCTTTTTGTGACCATGTGGTTGATTACATTTCAGAAGGTCATTTCAAAATTTACGACATGGTAATGGAGAAATGGCAGGCCACTGGCTTTAAATCAAATAACGAGATCGATGCTACTTACGCAAAAATTGTGTTAACCACAGAGCCTTTGCTTGAGTTTAACGATAAATATATCAACGTAAGTGCCGATGATGAACTCCCCGATTTTGAGGTGGATATGTCAAAGGTTGGCGAACTACTCGAAGTGCGTTTTGAAGTCGAAGACCACCTGATACAGCTTATTGCTGATAGCTTGGCCATTCCTCCAGGCGCTTAGCCGACACGAGAAAATGTAAAGGCTGATGTGAGAATATCAGCCTTTTTGCTATTCATAATGACCAACACTCTTGGCTATACCAGACACACTCATCATGTATCTCTTTATCCTCCAAAGGGAAATGAACCTTCTATAGCATATTATTTTTGACTTTAATCAAAAGATCTGCCAAAAAAAATACCTGAATGAAAATCCGTATCAATGCATAAAATTCCTTGTTTTATTTCCACACAAGTAAATACTGTCTAAATAACTTACTCTTACCTATCACGAAAGAATAGAAATCCGTTTTATTTAAACAATTACCCTAGCTATTCATCGCCATTTAAAATCCAATTAAATAACACTGAATATTTTTGTGAAGATCAACAAAGTTAGATGCCCTATCAATAATTAAACTAACAACTAAGAGCTGTGATTAAGAAGCTCAAATTAATTATCACTATTCCAATAACTTAGTCTTTGTAAGTTTTATTTTATAACTCTAGTCGCGGATTCACTTTTATTTGTTATTCAGCAAGTAAAAGTAAGGAGAACACCATGACCACCCAAACTGTACCTACCGAAGAAAAAAAAGGCGGCTTCTTTGCCAACTTTAAATTCCCTTCCGCTTATACGATTCTGTTTATCCTCATTGCACTGGTTGCGATGCTGACTTGGATCGTACCTGCTGGCCAGTATCAGCGAACAATGAATGAAGATTTAGGGCGAGAAGTGCCTGTCACAGGCACTTACCAAGCTGTTGAAGGCAACCCTCAAGGTGTCATTGACGTACTACTAGCACCGATTGACGGCTTCTATGACCACAATAGCTATGAAGCCGCCGCAATTGACGTTTCTCTGTTTATCCTTGTCATTGGTGGATTCCTCGGGCTGGTGACAAAAACGGGGGCCATAGACGCTGGGATTGAACGCGTAACGCATCGCCTGCAAGGGCGAGAAGAAATGATGATTCCCATCCTAATGGCGCTGTTTGCTGCCGGGGGAACCGTCTACGGCATGGCCGAAGAATCCTTGCCATTCTACACCCTGTTAGTGCCAGTGATGATGGCTGCTCGCTTCGACCCATTGGTTGCCGCAGCGACCGTATTGCTCGGCGCTGGTATTGGCGTATTGGGATCCACCATCAACCCATTTGCGACTGTGATTGCCGCCAACGCTTCTGGCATTCCCTTTACGGATGGCATCATGCTGCGCGCGCTAATGCTGGTGATTGGCTGGGTCATTTGTGTTGCCTACGTGATGCGCTATGCTCGTATGGTGCGTGAAGACCAGAGCAAATCGATTGTTTACGATAAATACGAAGAGAACAAAGCGCATTTCCTTGGTAATCAAACTGGTGAATCTCTTGAGTTCACTACCACACGTAAAGTCATTTTAACCATCTTCGGCGGCTCATTCGGCGTGATGATCTACGGTGTTTCTGTCGCTGGCTGGTGGATGGCAGAAATCTCAGCCATGTTCTTAGCGGCAACGATTTTAGTCGGACTCGTGGCACGTATGAGCGAAGAAGAGTTTACTAACAGTTTTATTGATGGGGCTCGTGACCTACTCGGTGTAGCGCTGATCATTGGTATTGCGCGCGGGATTGTAGTGGTTATGGACCGCGGCATGATCACTGATACCATCTTGTACTCAGCAGAACAGATGGTAACCGGACTATCGTCGGTAGTATTCATTAACGTCATGTTCTTCCTTGAGATTTTGTTATCTTTCCTTGTGCCTTCAACCTCTGGTCTAGCGGTACTGACCATGCCAATTATGGCCCCACTCGCAGACTTTGCGGGGGTTGGACGCGACCTAGTCATCACGGCTTATCAATCGGCTTCTGGTTTAGTAAACCTCATCACTCCCACTTCGGCAGTCGTTATGGGCGGCCTTGCCATTGCCCGTGTGCCTTATGTGCGCTGGGTGAAATGGGTGGCACCATTGCTAGCCATTCTGACACTATTCTGTGTTGTGATGATCAGTATTGGCGCACTTATCTAACCTGCTCTTTTCCTTACACTCGCTCACAAGATGTGAGCCCCAAAAGCCGCCTTAGTGCGGCTTTTCTTTTATCTGCTCAGCTGAAAATTAGAAAAACTATTCCTATCTATCATCTTCATTTATCCAATATTAATTCTCTCAAACAATCCTAAGAATTTAATATGTGATCGACATTAAATTTATTATCAAAAGTTTTGTTATAAAACGAATAGTTAAACACTTAAAAGCAATTATCTAGAAAGTTAGAGTGCATAATTTCAATCTAATATACCCTTTGTAAATAATTTAAATTTGAATATTTTTCCTTCGTAATAATATTCATCAGACACTCAACCTCAACTTATGCATAAACTTCCCTCTTAAATGGTTAAATAGGAGGTTCACATACCAATAACAACTGCATAGATATTGTTAAAACCCTTGAAAACACTGGCTTTAGGCATAAAAAATGAACTGTGACTGACCTCTAAGATTCCTCCTCAGACAAGCGTAATATGAATTACAGAAACAAAATAAGTGAATAAATAAATTCGCTCTTCTATTCCCTACAAATTAAATATTAGTTTTCAAGTTTTAAACTAATTAAAAATATAAGAGAGATACGATCATGAGTAAGTTATACGTAGGTTCTGAAATCGGTCAATTACGTCGTGTTCTAGTTCATCGTCCAAGACGAGCACTGACTCACCTGACACCTTCCAACTGCCACGATCTGCTATTCGATGACGTCCTTGCTGTTGAGCGTGCAGGTAAAGAACACGATGTGTTCACTCAAACTCTGCGCGACCAAGGTGTGGAAGTCTTACTTCTGACGTCCTTGCTTGCAGATACGCTGGCGGTAGCAGAAGCTAAAGAGTGGCTGCTCAGCCGTCAAGTGTCGGATTACCGTTTGGGCAAAACCTTTGCTAATGATGTTCGCTGCTACCTAAGTGACTTACCTAATATAGAACTAGCTAAGATCCTTACCGGCGGCCTTTCTTACGCAGAAATGCCGATGAAGTCTTCATCAATGATGCAAGGACTTCATGCGCCAACTGATTTCATCATTGAACCATTACCTAACCACCTATTTACCCGCGATACCTCTTGCTGGGTCTATGGCGGCGTTTCTATCAACCCAATGGCCAAACCTGCTCGCCAACGTGAAACCAACCATGTTCGTGCAATCTACCGCTGGCATCCAAGCTTTGCTGGTCAGGATTTCATTAAGTACTTCGGTGATGAAGAGAAGCTCTACGACAACTCGACCATTGAAGGCGGCGATGTGTTAGTCATTGGTAAAGGTGCCGTGCTGATTGGTATGTCAGAGCGCACAACCGCTCAAGGTGTTGAACACCTTGCTGCTGGCTTGTTCAAACATGGTCAAGCGAAACAAGTGATTGCAATGGAGCTACCAAAACATCGCTCTTGCATGCACTTAGACACAGTCATGACTCATATGCGTGAAGACACCTTCTCTGTTTACCCAGAAGTCATGCGCAAAGATGTCAAGTGCTGGAGCCTGACTGGCGATGCGTCTGGCGCAGTGAATGTCAAAGAAGAAGGTTACTTTGTGACGGCTATCGAGAAAGCTCTTGGCGTCGACCAGCTCAACCTTATCACCACTGGCGGTGACAACTTCAACGCGGAACGTGAGCAGTGGAACGATGCTAACAACGTTCTCACCGTTAAGCCTGGTGTCGTGATCGGATACGAAGGCAACACCTACACCAACGAGAAGTACGACAAAGCGGGCATCACAGTATTGCCGATTCCTGGCGATGAATTGGGCCGTGGCCGCGGTGGTGCACGCTGCATGAGCTGCCCGATCGAACGTGATGGTATTTAACTAACGGATAAGTTGGCGAGAGCAACTTAGCTTTCGCCCTCAGCAGAGAGATAAAAGCAATGACAAAACAAACTGTAGTTGTCGCACTTGGCGGAAACGCCCTACTTCGCCGCGGTGAGCCATTGGAAGCCGAAGTACAACGTCAGAACATCGAAATTGCCGTCAAAACCATTTCGGAAATTGCTCAGGAATACAACGTCGTACTGGTACACGGTAATGGCCCACAGGTTGGCTTATTGGCATTACAAGGCTTGGAGTACAAGAAGGTAGCACCATACCCACTCGATGTTCTGGGCAGTGAAACGCAAGGCATGATTGGTTACATGTTGATGCAAGAGTTCAAAAACCAAATGCCGAACGTCAACGCCACTTGCATGTTAACGCAGATGACAGTGGATCCTAATGACCCTGCATTTGCCGATCCAACCAAACCCATCGGCCCAGTTTATGAAGAAGCCGAGGCTCGTGAACTGGCTGAGAAATACCATTGGACCATCAAACCAGATGGTCAGCACTTCCGTCGCGTCGTACCTAGCCCACAACCAACAGGCATCATCGAGCACGAAGCGATCACTAAGCTCATCGACGAAGCCCACTTAGTGATTTGTACTGGCGGTGGTGGCATTCCGGTCAAACACGAAAACGGCAAGCTGGTCGGTGTTGAAGCCGTGATTGATAAGGACATGTCTGCTGCTTTCCTTGCTAAACAGCTAAATGCAGACGCCCTGCTCATCCTCACTGACGCGGATGCGGTTTATCTCGATTGGGGCAAACCAACTCAACATGCGCTGCGCAGCACTAACCCAACTGAATTGGCGCAGTACCAATTTGATGCTGGCTCAATGGGGCCAAAAATCGAAGCGTCATGCGAGTTCGTCAAGCAAGGTGGCAAAGTGGTCGGTATCGGCTCACTGGAAGATGGTTTACGCATTCTTCAGGGCACGGCAGGCACCAATATCACCAAAGGCTAATTACCAGCTGTCCTGACTTTAGTCAGGGCTGAGATGAAACAAACAATCACTCAAATTCATTACTGCACTTTCTTACCTCTTTCCCTGCAACGAGAAAGTGCACATCGATAAGAAGGAAAACATCATGGCTTTCAACCTACGCAACCGTAACTTCCTAAAATTATTAGACTTTACTCCGCGTGAGATTCAACACATGTTGGACCTATCCGTGGAGTTGAAAAAAGCGAAATACAACGGCTATGAGCAACCTCGTCTCAAAGGCAAAAACATCGCTCTGATCTTCGAGAAAACGTCGACTCGTACCCGTTGTGCCTTTGAAGTTGCGGCTTTTGACCAAGGCGCTCAAGTTTCTTACTTAGGCCCAACAGGCTCTCAGATTGGTCACAAAGAATCGATGAAAGATACTGCACGCGTTTTAGGCCGCATGTACGATGGCATCGAGTACCGCGGATTTGGTCAGGAAATTGTCGAAGAGCTAGGCGCTTACGCAGGTGTACCGGTATGGAATGGTCTGACCGATGAGTTCCACCCGACGCAAATTCTCGCTGACTTCCTGACTATGATGGAACATGGCCGTGGCAAACAGCTACACGAAATGAAGTTTGCCTACCTAGGCGATGCGCGCAACAACATGGGCAACTCTCTGATGGTTGGCGCCGCTAAGATGGGCATGGATATTCGTCTCGTCGCGCCTAAGCAGTTCTGGCCAGAAGAAGCCCTTGTCGCGCAGTGCCGTGAGATTGCTGAAACAACCGGTGCGAAAATTACACTGACTGAAGATGTTCAAGAAGGCGTTCAAGGTTGTGACTACCTGTACACGGATGTGTGGGTATCGATGGGTGAAGCAAAAGAAGCATGGGCAGAGCGTATCAACCTCATGCTGCCTTACCAAGTCAACATGGAAATGATCAAAGCCACAGGTAATCCTCATGTGAAATTCATGCACTGCCTACCTGCTTTCCACGGCGAAGATACCACGGTAGGTAAACAGCTTGCTGAGGAATACCCAATGCTTAAAAACGGCTGTGAGGTGACCGATGAAGTGGTTGAATCTGACTACTCTATTGTGTTCGACGAAGCTGAAAACCGTATGCACACCATCAAAGCGGTGATGGTAGCTACACTAGGTGACTAATATCATCGATTAAAAGTAATCATACTCAAATTAGACTGAGTATTGTTTGCAGGGAAATGCGGGCGGCTCTCATCATGTATCAAAAACATGCTGAATAAAGCCCGCATTTTTTTTCACACTTAAGGACTCATCATCGCTCTCAATGCAAGACAGCACAACCACTGCAAACGTGTCGCTAAAATGGGCGAAATACGCATAAAAATCCAATTTATGAATACTTTTCGCAAACGCTTGTGTTGGCTTTTTTTGTCCGTATAATCCTCCGCAATTTGTCTTCGGAGGATCAAAATGAACCTGTCAGCAACCACTCAATGTTGGCTTAACTTATGCCCTGACTCAGGGACATGTGTGGTTTCATTTTATTCTATCGATCCTTTTCAAGCCTCCTATTTAGGAGGCTTTTTTTTGTCTGAAATTTACATCAACCCATGGATTAGCAATCTACAAGGGTTGGACAAACTCACCCATTGAGACGAGGAAACACTGCTATGGCGCATTCGTTATTTAACAAGCACATTATCTCCATTCCTGAGCTCAGCCGCAGCGAGCTAGAGCTTATCGTCGACACCGCGGCTAGACTCAAAGCCGAGCCAAACCCGACACTGCTTAAAAACAAAGTGGTGGCCAGTTGCTTCTTTGAACCTTCCACTCGCACAAGGTTGTCATTTGAAACCGCTGTGCA
The DNA here is from genome assembly GCF_022398095.1 of Vibrio sp. Isolate23. Taxonomy (NCBI): domain Bacteria; kingdom Pseudomonadati; phylum Pseudomonadota; class Gammaproteobacteria; order Vibrionales; family Vibrionaceae; genus Vibrio; species Vibrio sp. Isolate23. The sequence goes on along the minus strand of NZ_JAKEUV010000010.1, from coordinate 69,870 downwards.
GCGTCTTGGCGGCACAATTATTGGCTTCGACAATGGTGGCAACACGTCACTGGCGAAAAAGGGTGAGACACTGGCCGACTCAGTTCAGGTGATTGCTTCTTATGTCGACGCCTTTGTGATGCGCCATCCACAAGAAGGCGCAGCGCGTTTGGCGTCCGAATTTTCCAATGGCGTACCTGTGGTCAACGGCGGTGATGGCGCGAATCAGCATCCAACTCAGACTCTGCTGGACTTGTTTTCTATCTACGAAACCCAAGGCACGCTCGACAACCTCAATGTCGCGTTTGTAGGTGACCTTAAATACGGTCGTACTGTCCACTCTCTGACTCAGGCACTGGCTAAGTTCAATAACGTGCGTTTCTTCTTTATCGCACCTGAAGCATTGGCGATGCCTGATTACATCTGTGAAGAACTCGAAGAAGCGGGCATCAAATTCAGCATGCACAACAACATCGAAGATGTCGTACCGGAACTTGATGTCCTGTATATGACACGCGTACAGAAAGAACGCTTTGATGAGTCCGAATACGCCCACATTAAGTCAGCGTTTATTCTCACCGCCGACACGCTGAAAGAGGCGCGTGAGAATCTGAAGGTTCTTCACCCATTACCACGCGTCGATGAGATCACAACAGACGTCGATAGAACACCACACGCTTACTACTTTGAACAGGCAGAAAACGGTGTCTATGCGCGTGAAGCCTTACTTGCCCTTGTTCTTAGTGAAACCCTTTAATTGCAGGAGAATTATCATGGTGAAAGAAACTCAACTACAAGTAGAAGCCATTCGTAACGGCAGCGTGATTGACCATATTCCTGCGAACGTTGGCATTAAAGTGCTCAAACTTTTTAAAATGCACAAGACCAATCAACGCATTACTATTGGTCTCAACTTACCCTCTTCGGCGCTCGGTGAAAAAGACCTCATCAAGATTGAAAATGTCTATTTAACCAAAGAGCAGGCTAACCAATTGGCTTTGTATGCGCCGAAAGCGACCGTGAACCAGATCGAAGAATATCAGGTGGTCAACAAACTGACTTTAGCGCTCCCAGAGCATATTCAGAGCGTCTTTGAGTGCCCGAACAGCAATTGCATCTCACACGGTGAACCGGTCGAAAGCCAATTCAAAGTGCAACAGAAACAGCATCAGGTTCAGCTCAAATGCCATTACTGTGAAAAAGTATTCTCACGTGAAATCATGGCAGAAGCGCGTTAATCCGCTCTGCCTGTCACTCTTATAAAACAACCGTGGATATTTATTCCCACTGAGGAATAAATATCCACTTTCAACAGAATTATTCACCAATAAAATCGCAAATTAATAGTCTTTGATTGGTGATCCCTTTCAAAAAGCCACACTTTATTTGGTGGTAAGATACCTACGAATCAAACCTTTAAGTCACCACAGAAGTGACCGCTCAATATCTGAAGACGCTACTAGGGAATGAAGTGTCGAAGGTCGCAAGGACGAATTATCTCTACGTCATGTTTTAAAGGAGTTCGCATGAGTGAAACTCTAAATCTCGCTTCGGTGGATTACACTGAAGACAAAACCCTGACCGCAGCCTGTAAACGCCTGCTTCAACAACAGAGCTTTACCACTCAGAATGAGTTGCGCGAAGCATTGGTTGATATCGGCTTTGAAGGTATCAGCCAATCTACGGTCTCGCGTCTGCTGTCTCAGCTCGGGGTGGTTAAGGTCCAGAATGCCTGTGGTAAAAAGGTGTATTGCATTACCGTTGAAACCGCACCTGTGCGTGTTGAGTCATCGATTTCCTCGCAGATAGAATTTATTACTCATAATCAAGCGATGGTAGTGGTTAAAACTCACCCTGGTAGTGCTCAGCTCGTCGCACGATTGGTCGATATCGACCCACACACTGAAATCCTAGGTACCGTCGGGGGTAACGACACCGTCTTAGTGATCCCGAAAGATACTGAACATATTGATGCTTGTGAGCGAGTGGTTCGAGCTCGACTGGGGGTGGCTTAAGCTTTTCTGACACCCTCTCGGCTTAAGTCAGGCATCGACCTGACTTAAGCGTCTGAATTGACGATATTTGTCGGAGTATGAAACTTATTCCCCCTTTCCCCTGTCTGATTGAGTTAAAATGAGCAAAACTAAACTCAAGTGACTTTTCTATGCGTGCCGTCTTTTCACTGATTCTCTTATTTCTGACTGTGGCTTCTACCCCTGCTTTGGCACTTTTCGAGCAGTCTAATTCTGCGCCAAGCTTCGGAAATCAGAGCAATACTTTTGTCCCTGTCGATCAAGCTTTCCCGTTTAACGCCTATCAGCAAGGCGATAAGGTTTTCCTCGACTGGCAAGTCAAACAGGATTACTACCTCTACCAGCACCGTTTATCGGTCAGTGGTGAAAATATCACGGTTGGCGAGCTCAAAATGGAAGACGGCCACCCCTACCAAGACGAGTTTTTCGGTGAGGTCAACATCTATACCACGCCTCTGTTTGTCGAAGTGCCTTTAGCCGATTATCAGGATGACGCACGTCTGATTGTCCAGTATCAGGGCTGTGCAAAAGCCGGCTTTTGCTACCCACCAGAGACTCGCGTCGTTGATTTAACCCGTTTCCAATCCAGCGCTGGTGACAAATTGGTTCCATCAGGCAGCACAAGTGCCGTACTGACAGATACTCCAGATAAACCATCTCAGCCGCTTTCTCAGGAATCGAGCCTAGCTTCCAGCCTCAGTGATAACTGGTGGACACCCTTACTGTTTTTAGCGCTGGGTGTCGGCCTTGCGTTTACGCCATGCGTGCTGCCGATGTATCCGATTTTGACCAGTATTGTGCTTGGCAGTGGCAAACTGAGCCACGGCCGAGCATTAGGCTTAGCGTTTATTTACGTTCAAGGGATGGCACTCACCTACACCTTATTGGGATTGGTTGTCGCCTCTGCGGGTATGCAGTTTCAGGCCGCCATGCAACACCCTTATGTCCTGATTGGTTTGAGCGTCATGTTTGTCGCCCTAGCGCTGTCGATGTTTGGTGCCTACACCATTCAGCTGCCAAGTGCGGTACAGACATGGCTGAATAATTTGAGCAACAAACAACAAGGCGGCAGCTCGCTCGGCGTGTTTGCCATGGGTGCGATTTCTGGATTGGTTTGTTCCCCTTGCACCACAGCACCGCTTTCAGGTGCGCTACTCTATGTCGCACAAAGCGGTGACTTGCTCACAGGCGGCGTCGCACTGTACGCTCTCGCGCTGGGCATGGGCATTCCACTGATGCTGGTTGCGGTATTTGGCAACAAACTGCTGCCAAAAGCCGGTAACTGGATGGACAGAGTAAAAGCCCTGTTTGGCTTTATTCTGCTTGCGGCGCCAATCTTCTTACTTGAACGTATCCTGCCAGAAACGTGGGCGACCGGATTGTGGTCCGTACTTGGTCTAGCCACTTTTGGCTGGTTATACCATGTTAAAAACTCACTGCCATTTGGTGGCTGGAAACAAAGTGCGGTCGGTATCATTGCGGTTCTTGGCTTATTTGCCTCAGCGCAACCCGCACTGAATTACTGGTTTGGTGGTCATACAGAACAAGCGCAGCCCAGTATTCAATTTACACGCATTACCACCGTGGATGACCTCAACAGCCAGTTGGAGCAAGCTAAGCTGGCGGGCAAACCTGTGATGCTCGACTTCTATGCTGACTGGTGTGTGGCGTGTAAAGAGTTCGAAAAATACACCTTCCACCAGCCTGATGTGGAAGCGAAGCTACGTAATTTTGTGCTGTTACAAGCCGATGTCACCAAGAACCTGCCGCAAGATATCGAGCTGCTGAAAGAGATGAATGTACTTGGCCTGCCAACAATTGAGTTTTGGGATGCCAGCGGCCAACATGTCTCCAATGCCAGAGTCACCGGATTTATGCAGGCAGAGCCGTTTTTGCAACATATTAATGCCAATAGCTTATAGCCAACTTAAGCTTCACTTTACGCCAGTCATCAGACTGGCGTTTTTGTCTGTTGTTTATATATATGCAATTTGGTGATAAAACCCGATACAGTTCAGACTTTTAGGGTATGAATATTGTCCATACTCTCAAAGGTGACAATAATTCCATTAAGCAAACTTTCAAAAGCAGTTAACGTCATGGACTCGACTTACACCATTATCATCGCCGACGATCACCCTTTATTTCGTAATGCACTGTTTCAGTCTGTGCATATGGCGGTTAGTGGTGCCAATTTATTGGAAGCGGATTCCCTTGAAGCCCTTTTGGCCGTCCTTGCCAAGGAAGACGAGCCTGACCTTCTGCTGCTTGATCTAAAAATGCCCGGTGCTAATGGAATGTCTGGATTGATTCAGCTACGGGCAGAGTACCCAGATATGCCGATTGTGGTCGTATCGGCCAGTGAAGAGCCTTCCGTCGTCACTCAGGTCAAAAGCCATGGCGCGTTTGGTTTTATCCCTAAGTCGAGTGACATGCGCGAATTGGTCAGCGCATTGAATCAGGTCTTGAATGGCGAGCCTTTCTTTCCAGAAGGCTCCATCACTAACAACGCGGCTTGCAATGACTTAGCAGAGAAAATTGCCACTTTAACGCCACAACAATACAAAGTACTCGGAATGCTATCTGATGGTTTGCTAAACAAGCAGATTGCTTATGAGTTAAATGTTTCTGAAGCAACGATAAAAGCCCACATGACCGCGATCTTTAGAAAGTTAGGTGTTAAAAACCGTACTCAGGCTGTGATTTTACTTCAGCAGCTAGAATCTGAATCTTAATTTTCTTTTTCACCCTATCTCGATCATTTATCTGCTAAGATAGTCAAGTCGGTCACCTGATCGACTTATTCATCCCTCTGTTTCACTAACTCTGGGAGTCAAATCATTGCTTAGCGTATTGATCACTCAATTTGTCGTTCTCTGGGCCGTCATCGATCCGATTGGTTCCGTTCCGGTCTATCTATCCCAAACTCAACACCTTACTGCCAAGCAACGCCGTTTAGTGGCGCTCAAAGCGGTAGGTATCTCAACAGGCGTACTTCTGTTCTTCCTCATTGCCGGTCAGCTGCTGCTGGATGCAATGCAGATTCCTCTACCTGCATTTCAGGCAGCCGGTGGCTTAGTACTCTTGCTGTTCGCTCTAACAATGATTTTTGGTGAATCTAAACCTGAACAGGAAACTAAGCTTTCTGAAGAAGTCAGCCACTCCGATCTGGCTGACTTAGCCGTCTACCCACTCGCGATCCCTTCAATTGCCTCTCCCGGCGCAATGATGGCGATCGTGATGCTGACCGACAACCACCGTTATTCCTTGGTCGACCAAGGCATAACTGCAGCGGTGATGGTGAGTGTTCTGTTGATCACCTTACTCCTGCTGCTTGGTGCGACACATATCCAGAAATGGATTGGCAATGTCGGCGCTGCGATCATCAGCCGAGTCATGGGGTTGATCCTTGCAGCAGTGGCTTTAAACAACCTGTTATTGGGCATCAAAGACTTCTACCTTGGTTGAATTGTTTTATAAAGTCATCAACACATCATTAGACCTTAGGCTAATTTAACACCATATTAACATCACAGAAATCTATCATTAAATGTTAAGCGCCTGATTTTTAGGCGCTTTTTGTTTTTTCTCACGCGACTAAAGTTGAAAAGAGTTCTTGCCAGCACCTTGCTAATGTAAATGGTGAAACATTTATTTAACAACGAAACCAATCGTAAGGAGGCGGCAATGGCGTTTGAAAGTCAGGAACGAGCCAAAGCCTACTGGGACAAAAACGTAAAACTGATGATCAGCTTGATGGTTATCTGGTTTGTCGTTTCTTTTGGCTGCGGCATTCTATTTGTCGACGAGCTTAACCAATTTCAGATAGGTGGTTACAAACTGGGCTTCTGGTTTGCACAACAAGGTTCCATCTATACCTTTCTAGGCATTATTTTCTACTACGCGTGGAAAATGCGCCAAATCGATCGCGAATTTGATGTGGACGAGTAAGGAGCAGTTCAGATGGATTTGAAAACAATCACTTACCTCGTTGTCGGTGCCACTTTTGTTCTTTATATCGGTATCGCTATTTGGGCTCGTGCGGGGTCAACCAAAGAGTTCTATGTCGCCGGTGGTGGCGTTAACCCGATTGCCAACGGCATGGCAACCGCTGCGGACTGGATGTCAGCAGCTTCCTTCATTTCAATGGCAGGCCTTATCGCCTTCATGGGCTACGGTGGTTCCGTATTCCTGATGGGCTGGACAGGCGGCTATGTACTACTCGCTCTGCTTTTAGCACCATACCTACGTAAATTTGGCAAGTTCACAGTACCTGAGTTCGTTGGTGAGCGTTTCTACTCCAATGCGGCACGTATTGTTGCGGTTGTGTGTCTGATTATCGCGTCAGTGACTTACGTAATCGGTCAGATGAAAGGGGTCGGTGTTGCCTTCGGTCGATTCCTTGAAGTAGATTACTCAACAGGTCTACTGATCGGTATGTGTATTGTATTCATGTACGCGGTAATGGGCGGCATGAAAGGCATTACCTACACGCAGATTGCTCAGTACTGTGTACTTATTCTGGCGTACACCATTCCTGCTATCTTTATCTCGCTACAGCTAACAGGAAACCCAATTCCACAAATGGGCCTAGGTAGCACCATGGCCGGAACAGACGTCTATCTGCTCGATCGGCTTGATCAGGTGGTGACTGAGCTCGGATTTAGCGAGTACACGACTCAGGTGCGCGGTGATACCTTGAACATGTTTGTTTACACCATGTCTCTGATGATTGGTACTGCGGGTCTACCGCACGTTATCATCCGTTTCTTCACAGTACCGAAAGTACGTGATGCACGCACTTCAGCAGGCTGGGCGCTCGTCTTTATCGCGATTCTATACACCACTGCACCTGCGGTATCTGCAATGGCACGTCTAAACCTAATGGATACAGTTAACCCGGCTCCGGGTCAGAACCTTGCTTACGATGAGCGTCCTGACTGGTTCAAAAACTGGGAAAAAACTGGCCTACTTGGCTTTGATGATAAGAACGGCGATGGCAACATCCAATACACCTCAAATGCTGAAACCAACGAGCTGAAAGTCGACCGTGACATCATGGTTCTGGCGAACCCAGAAATAGCCAAGCTACCTAACTGGGTTATTGCACTGGTTGCTGCGGGTGGTTTAGCCGCCGCTCTGTCTACCGCTGCAGGTCTGCTACTCGCGATATCGTCAGCAATATCTCATGACTTAATCAAAGGTGTGATAAATCCGAACATCTCTGAGAAGAAAGAGTTACTGGCCAGTCGGATATCCATGGCAGTCGCGATTGCTGTCGCCGGTTATCTGGGGCTCAATCCGCCTGGCTTTGCCGCAGGTACGGTGGCACTGGCCTTCGGTCTGGCCGCCTCGTCCATCTTCCCAGCCTTGATGATGGGTATTTTCAGTAAGAGCATCAACAAGGAAGGCGCGATTGCCGGCATGATCGCAGGTATCACCATCACTCTATTCTACGTATTCCAGCACAAAGGCATCCTGTTCATCGCTGACTGGAAGTACCTAGAAAGCTGGGGCAGCAACTGGTTCCTAGGTATCGAACCTAATGCCTTCGGTGCTATCGGTGCGCTATTCAACTTCCTAGTGGCATTCGCGGTATCGAAAGTTACGGCAGAAACACCACAAGAAGTGAAAGATTTGGTCGAACACGTTCGTGTTCCAGCAGGCGCTGGAGATGCGGTAGATCACTAATCTACACTTAATGACTAAAGCCCCTCACGGGACGACCCGTCCGGGGCTTTTTTATTGCTCTTAATTCAGTTACCGTAGTTTCGAAATGTTGTCGCAAGGAAGCCAAGATGTTCAAAAATAAGCACTTTATTGTCGCTCTTTTGATTGCACCGATTCTGTCCATTATTGCCTATTTCGGCACTGATATGGCAGTCAGCGAAAAACCCCATGCCGCCAAAGAAGGCCAGAGCTACAAACTGGTCAGCAAATCAAACTGTCGCTACACCAGTGGTTTGTGCGATATGGAAAATGGAGACTTTAAGGTCAAGTTCCGCTCAGAAAAGCTCACCGATAAAAATCTTGAGTTATCACTTCATTCAGCCCATTCTCTCGAAGGCGTTAAGCTTTCTTTGGTCGACAGCCAAGAGCAGAACGCGCAACCAATCAATATGGAGCCAGCCGATCAAGCAGGGCAAAACTGGTATATCACGTTACCTAAACCCACATCAGCAGACAGCTGGCTGAGAGTGGCGATTCAATCTGACGGCACGCTGTATTATGGGGAAACACAAACCGCATTTGTGAAATACGAAACACTGTTTACAGAATAGAGAATCGCGAGACGATGATCAGGGTTGATGTCATGGCATCATCCCTGATTCTAGCCTTTTCTCTTATTCATGTTCTATTTAGGCTCTACACCATACTGGTTATTGCCTTGGTTTCCCTTGAGGAAACCGCACTCCACAAGAATCCAAACACCACACACTAAGGCCGCTAAAGAACTCACGGCTTGTAATGTGGTTGGTTGCGTCATCTGAGCCGGGTCTCCTGCTGGGACTGTCATGCGGCCAATGATTAATGGCACATTCAGTAATAACCACCAACTTGATTTGCCTCTGTCATGCCAACGTTTGGCAGTAATAGCGAGATCTGGGAGCAAGACTACAATCAAAAATAACGGCAACAGCAAATGCGCCATACTTGGCAACAAGGCATTCACTCCGGCAGCAAAGCCAACAATTAACACGTAATATATGATATTCCACATCCAGTAGGTTTTGCGCCCTACTCGACCTTGAAACGAAAGCAGCAACTCTTTCATTGACATGATGACTTACCTAAACCGCCAAAACTATTAATTGACCACTTTTTGAAAACATTCTTTATCCATATCTCGGATATTGACTGTCAAACTATGCACATGGCTTGCTTGCTCTTGCAGAACTCCCATCAGCTGACGTGATAGCTCACGCTTTTGCTCCGCCGTTCGTCCACCAAGTAAATCAAAGCTGATATGTATGAAGTCGACATTATCACCAGCCTCTCCCACTAGCCAATGATGACATCGCAAAGCTCGAGACTTCACCGAAGAGGCATCGAACAACCCACTGTGAAGGGCGACCTGATGCAGATCTTCCAATAATCCCTGTACGTTAACTCGTTCATCAACAGAGTTAGAGTATTCCATCACTAGATTTGGCATAGCTGTCCTCAAATGTAAGAGAGTTTCAAATAATCATTAAAAATACTCAGACACTATTACCAATTTCCGCTGCTGTTTCCGAGCGTAAAACCAGCATAATGCTTTATGGATCACTCAGTACAGCAAAGCTTATACCAATTATGAGTTGTCACAGCGGCATCCAATCATCCAGAACCGAACAAGACATGATACTAGTCATGATTTGGTTGGTGTAATCTGTTATATTCCTACGAAGATTTTTTACATTAATGAACTTACATTAAATACAAAGGGAGATATTCCTATGCGTCGTCCTGTAGTGATGGGTAACTGGAAACTTAACGGCAGTAAAGCAATGGTAAAAGAGTTGCTAACTGGCCTGAACGCAGAACTTGAAGGTGTGGAAGGTGTTGACGTAGCAGTAGCTCCACCAGCGCTTTACATCGATCTAGCTGAACGTGTTATCGCTGAAGGCGGTAACAAGATCATCCTAGGTGCTCAAAACACTGACCTAAACAACAGCGGTGCATTCACTGGCGATATGTCTCCAGAAATGCTGAAGGATTTCGGTGCTTCTCACATCATCATCGGCCACTCTGAGCGTCGTGAATACCACAACGAATCTGACGAGTTCATCGCGAAGAAATTTGCTTTCCTAAAAGAGAACGGCCTGAAGCCAGTTTTCTGTATCGGTGAATCTGAAGCTCAAAACGAAGCGGGCGAAACTGAAGCAGTTTGTGCACGTCAAATCAACGCAGTAATCGACGCATACGGTGTTGAAGCGCTAAACGACGCGATCATCGCATACGAGCCAATCTGGGCTATCGGTACTGGTAAAGCAGCAACAGCTGAAGATGCACAGCGCATCCACGCTTCTATCCGCGCTCTAATCGCAGAAAAAGACGCTGCAGTGGCTGAGCAAGTAATAATTCAATACGGTGGTTCTGTTAAGCCAGAGAACGCTGAAGCATACTTCTCACAACCAGACATCGACGGTGCTCTAGTGGGCGGTGCATCTCTAGATGCGAAGAGCTTCGCAGCCATCGCGAAAGCGGCAGCAGCAGCTAAAGCGTAATTTTTCCTTTTTTCCTTTAGGAAATCGCTTATTGAGGTCAGCGCAAGCTGGCCTTTTTTGTGTCTCACACATCAATCAAGTATCCTACGCTTTTCCGCCCCAAGAGTAGTTGTACCGAATGCAGGATAAGCACGGCCTTTTAACTGGCCCCATCCCTCTCGTGCTCCGTCAGATGACCATTCCGATGACTTTCGGCATGGTGGCCATTCTGATGTTCAACTTGGTGGATACCTTCTTTATTTCTCTTTTGGGGACAGAAGCGCTAGCCGCCATCAGCTACACTTTCCCTGTCACATTCGCTGTTAACTGTATCACTATGGGAATAGGAATGGGATTATCGACCAATATCGGCCGCTTGCTGGGCCAAGGTCAGTCTATTATCGCGGCACGATTTTCTTCTCATGGATTATTGTTAGCCGTGTTACTTGTCGCCCTCGCCTCCACACTTGGGCTATTTAGCATCGAACCACTCTTCCTTTTTCTTGGTGCACAGCAAACCCTACTGCCTTTAATTCATCAGTATATGGATATCTGGTATCTGACCATCCCTCTTTTGGTCGTTCCTATGGCAGGAAACAGTGCGATTCGAGCCACAGGTGACACTAAGACGCCAGCTAAAATCATGATGCTAGCGGGTCTAATTAATGGTGTGCTCGACCCCTTACTCATCTTTGGTTATGGTCCATTCCCCGAGTTAGGCATTCAGGGAGCGGCCATTGCCAGTGCGATGAGCTGGTTTGGCGCGTTAATCGGATCCCTATATGTACTGATAAAAAGAGAGAAACTCCTAGCGTGGCCATGTTTTAAAACCCTTGGGGTAGATTGGCAGCAAATTTTAAAAATAGGCACACCTGCCGCTTTATCGAATGCAATGAATCCAATCTCAGGCGCTATCCTAATGATGTTGCTTTCCCGTCATGGCACCGCTGCAGTGGCCGCTTACGGTGCAGCTCAACGAGTGGAGTCCATTCTCATCATAGTATTGATGTCATTAACCTCAACCTTAACCCCATTCATCGCTCAAAACGTTGGCGCAAATAACCCTCAACGTAGTTTTGCCGGGTTATTCCTCAGCATGCGTTTCTCACTGCTATTCCAGTTCGGCATTTTTATTATGATGGTTCCACTGAGCATCCCACTGGCAGCACTTTTTTCTCAAGAGCAAGCGGTGAGTGATCTGCTATGGCACTATTTGCTAGTTGTGCCATTCAGTTACGGGTTTCAGGGAATCGTAATGATGCTGGTGTCCGGCCTAAACGCACTCCATGAGCCGCTCAAGGCATTCCAATGGAGCTTTATGCGCCTATTCATCTTTACCTTACCTTGTGCTTGGCTCGGTAGTCATTGGTATGACATAGAAGGGCTATTTGCGGGTATCGCAGTGGGGAACATTCTCGGAGGCATTCTGGGGTATCTTTATGCTCTTAAGCTTAGGCGTCAATATTTGGCTCAAACTATATAGCAAAACACCGACGGGACAGTCGGTGTTTTTGGATTCTGTTATTCGTCTACGTTGAGTTCATCGTCTTCGGTATCTAGGTCCACATCAAGCGGCTCTTGCGACAAAATCACTCCTGTATTATCTGCATATAGATAATCTTCGGGCAAGAAAGTGACCCCGCCAAAGTTCACCGCGACGTCCACTTCTCCAATTGCTTGGGAAGTTGCTCCAGCCGGAATTGAAGCTAGGGCTTGGATTCCGATGCTCACATCTTCCAGTTCATCGACTTCACGTACACATCCGTAGACGATTAAGCCCTCCCACTCATTTTCTTCAGCCTGTGAAGCTAGCTCAGCATCAATTAATGCACGGCGCAATGAGCCACCACCATCAATGAGTAATATGCGGCCTAAACCATCCTGTTCGAGGACTTCTCGAATCAGACCGTTGTCTTCAAAACACTTCACCGTCGTGATCTGTCCAGCAAACGAGGCACTGCCACCAAAGTTGCTAAACATTGGTTCTACTACATCCACTTGTTCTGAGTAAATGTCGCATAAAGCCGATGTATTGTATTCCATCGTGTTCCTTCCCATACGGTTCGTCATCTCCATCGAGTATATAGACACATTAAGTCATTGCAATGACAAGGCTCAATTAACTGACCAGAGTTTGAGCTATAACCACACCCGCAAACAATAAGTTAGTTACCAGAGAGCACTTCACAACCACTGGCATCATAGGGGCTATCTGAGCAGGCTTCTTCGCTTGCCATACCGCTCGGCCATGTTTGTAAATCACCAGTACACTCAATAAAAAGGGCAAACTCAACCAGACAGGTACAGGCTGAACGATAAGGTAACCAATAAATGCAACCAAAGCACCAACCAACAACGCGCTGTGATAATGCTTGGCATTTTTCTGACCGAGACGAACCGCGACTGTACGCTTACCGCACTCTTGGTCATTTTCTATGTCTCGCATGTTGTTGATGTTCAAAACGGCAACAGCAAGTAAACCACAGCCGACCGCTGGTAAGATTAACAAAGGCGCGACAATTCCAGTGTGAAGGAAGAAAGTCCCTGCCACACCGAGCAGCCCAAAGAAAATAAATACCGATACATCACCAAGTCCTACATAGCCGTAAGGTTTATTCCCCACCGTGTACGCGATAGCAGCAACAATTGCCAGCACGCCTAAGCCAATAAAAGCCAGAATACTCTGTAAACTATCGAGCGCATAAAAGACCAGAGACAGTCCAGCTACCATGGTTAGGACGATATTAATCACAATAGCGTGCTTCATATCCGTCTGTGTCACTGCCCCCGATTGAATGACGCGCATTGGCCCAAGTCGGTTGTCGTTGTCGGTGCCTTTAACGGCATCACCATAGTCATTGGCTAAATTGGACAAGATTTGCAATAACGTTGCTGTCACAAACGCCAACACAGTAATCATTAAAGAAAACTGATGGGTGGAATACGCGAGAACACTACCTGTTAAAATGGAAACCAGAGCCAATGGTAGCGTTTTAGGGCGAGCGGCATCTAGCCAAATACGTAAAGACTGTTTCATGCTTACCAGTTTAGTCCCTGAGTACATGGCAGGAATTGTGGCACATCAAAGTTAGCTCAGAAACAAAAAAGGCCACCGAAGTGACCTTTTTCAAATTATTCAGTAAACCAAACTTACTTCACTCGACCAACGTACTCCCCGGTACGTGTATCTACCTTGATCACTTCACCGATAGCGATGAACAAAGGAACACGAACCACAGCGCCTGTTGTCAGTGTCGCTGGCTTACCACCAGTTCCTTGAGTATCACCTTTCAGGCCAGGATCGGTTTCTGTCACTTCTAACTCAACGAAGTTTGGTGGCGTCACTACGATTGGGTTACCATTCCATAGTGTCAGCATACAAGTATCGTTTTCAACCAACCATTTCGCATTTTCACCCACCGCTTTCGTGTCAGCAGCGATTTGTTCGAATGTTTCATTGTTCATGAAATGGTAGAATTCACCGTCGTTGTACAGGTAGTCAAGATCGATATCCATTACGTCTGCCACTTCAACTGTGTCGCCAGACTTAAATGTCTTCTCTAAAACTTTACCTGAAAGCAGTTTACGGATTTTAACACGGTTGAATGCCTGACCTTTGCCTGGTTTTACATACTCGTTTTCGAGAATGACACAAGGCTCATTATCAAGCATAATTTTAAGACCGCCTTTGAATTCATTCGTGCTAACAGTAGCCATTTTTTCCTCTTACCATTCTTCGAGTTAAATTTAATGCCGCACATCATAACCCGAAAAGTCGATTCTGTTGAGCAAAACTGGCTCAAACAGCTGGCGAATGGGATCTCTGATCCTGAAAAACTGCTTGAGCAGTTGGAAATCGATCCCTCTCCATGGCGAAGTGGTTTCGACGCTCGCAAGTTGTTCGCCCAGCGTGTACCGCAAAGTTTTATTGACCGAATGGAAAAAGGCAATCCGTGGGATCCTTTATTGCGTCAGGTTTTGCCTCTCTCAGAAGAGTTTGAGGTACACCCCGGCTACTCAAGCGATCCCTTGGAAGAGCAAGATAACCAAGTCCCCGGATTACTGCATAAATACCGCAATCGCGCTTTGATGATCGTTAAAGGAGGCTGCGCGATCAACTGTCGATACTGCTTCCGTCGCCACTTTCCATATAACGAGAATAAAGGCAGTAAATCCGTCTGGTTGCAGAGCCTAGATTATGTACGCCAGCACCCTGAACTGAATGAAATCATTCTTTCAGGTGGGGATCCTCTGATGGCAAAGGATGAAGAGCTGCAATGGTTGGTTGATCAGATCGCGGATATTCCACACATTAAACGGCTGAGAATTCACTCTCGCCTGCCCGTTGTGATTCCAGATCGAATCACAACTTCGTTGATCGAGCTGTTAGCAGCAACCCGTTTGCAGGTGATTATGGTCACTCACATCAATCACGCCAATGAAATCAATCAGCAACTAAGAGATGCCTTAAGTACACTACGACGTTCGGGTGTTACCCTACTTAATCAAGGAGTAATGCTCAAAGGCGTCAATGACAGCGTTGATGTACAGGTGGCGCTCAGCGAAGCATTATTTGATGCAGGTGTACTGCCCTACTACATTCATGTATTAGATAAAGTACAAGGAGCAACCCACTTTTTTATTTCAGATCAGCAAGCGAAGCAAATTATGTCGGGTGTGATTGAGCGAGTGTCTGGCTATCTGGTTCCTAAGTTAACGCGCGAAATCGGTGGCCGAGCCAGCAAAACCCCTCTGGATCTCCATTTAGAATAAAAATAGTCATGAAAAGCAAACAAGGTTTCACTCTAATCGAACTGGTTATCGTCATTGTGGTATTGAGTATTCTGGCCATCACGGCCCTGCCTCGCCTACTTAATTTGCAATCCAATGCACGCATATCCGCTTTACAAGGGCTAAAAGGAGCCATGCAAGGGGCGAATGAACAAGTTATTGGAATTGCCTCGGTGCAGAACCTGAACGCGCTCTCCAACGCAACCTTGACTCTAGAGGGTGACAGCGTCGATATAGGTTATGGCTATCCAAAAGCCGATAATGCTAATGCTTGGTCTCAGCTTTTGGGCACAACGATTGAAGATGCCACCTTCGGCGCGGATGGTGCTGATTGGTACTTCAGCAATACCGATCCCAATGATGGTATCATTCTCTACATGCCCGCAGACCGACGCCAAAGCACGCAAAATTGCTACCTGCAATACCGTGAAGCCACTTCAGCTGCGGAGCCTAACATTGTTTTGACCACGACGGGTTGTTAAATTCGCTTTATCCTCAAGATAAATATCTTTTGTTCGCCTAAACCAAGTATGCTCGGCATACTCCGCAGTTTAGGAGAACACTATGAATATAACACCCGACCCTTTACTGCATCTTGGCCCATTTAGCTGGGCTGCACTGCTATGTTGCGCGATCAACGGCATTTTGATTGGCGTTGAACGTCAAACGCGTGGCAAGCCTGTTGGTATCCGAACATCCATCTTAATCATCGCTGGAACTTACTTATTTATGTCTATGGCGGTTTCTCTTTCCCCCAACACTTTAGATCAAGCTAGGGTGCTAGGGCAGATCATTACTGGAGTCGGCTTTCTCGGTGCAGGGGTGATGATGACACAAGATGGCAAAATACATGGTGTCACTTCAGCTGCGGTGATATGGGTACTCGCAGCATTAGGGATGATGATTGGTCTGGGTTACTGGCACCAATCGGTCATCATTACTTTGCTCACACTGATGGTTCTTTTGGGTGTCGATAAAGCGGAAAATCGTATTCAAGCTTTGAGGCGTGGTGTCCACCAAAAGAGACAACAGCGTAAAGCCTCTGCCATGGATAACCAACTGCACTCAAACGAGATATAAAAAAGCCACCCATCGATTGGGTGGCTAGTTTGATTCATCGCGGCTTAGAATAACTCTTCAGCCACTTTGTATAGGTCTTCACGAACAGGGCGTTTCATATTCTCAATCGCGTCGATGATGTCGTGATGAACCAGTTGCTCTTTCTGGATACCGACACAACGACCACCATGGCCATCCATAAGAAGGTGAACCGCGTAGTTACCCATGCGAGAAGCGAGAACGCGGTCAAATGCCGTTGGTCGACCACCGCGTTGAATGTGGCCAAGAACAGTAGCTCGAGTTTCACGACCAGTGGCCGTTTCAATCTCTTTCGCCAGCTCGTTAGCGTCCATCATTAGCTCAGTAAGGGCAATAATCGCATGCTTCTTACCTTTCTTGATGCCATCCTGAATGTTGTTAATCAGTTTCTCTTTATCCAAGCCTGTTTCAGGAGTAATGATGTACTCACAGCCACCAGCAATCGCCGACATCAGAGTTAAGTCACCACAGTGGCGTCCCATGATTTCAACAATAGAAATACGCTGGTGAGAAGAAGAAGTATCACGCAAACGGTCAATAGCATCGATTACTGTGTTCAAAGCCGTTAAATAGCCGATCGTGTAATCAGTACCTGCAATGTCGTTATCGATAGTCCCTGGCAGACCAACACATGGGTAACCCATTTCGGTTAACTTCTTTGCGCCCATGTAAGAACCGTCACCACCGACCACAACCAGTGCTTCGATGCCGTGCTTCTTAAGGTTCTCAATCGCCTTCTCACGAACAGCCACTTCTTTGAATTCAGGAAAACGTGCTGAACCTAAGAAAGTGCCACCTTTGTTGATCACATCAGATACGCTTGAACGATCAAGCTTCTCGATACGGTCTTCATAAAGGCCTAAGTATCCGTCGTAAACGCCGTACACTTCTAAACCTTCCGATAGCGCTGTACGTACCACACCGCGAACGGCTGCGTTCATGCCTGGTGCGTCACCGCCACTTGTCAAAACACCGATCTTCTTAATCATGCTCACCCTCGATTTTTTGGGAATCTTATTTCAATTTTTACGTCAGCAATTTACAACCGAATTACTGACAAGATTCTTATAGCTGTGCAGTATGTTACCTTTACGCACAAGGAATACTACTGTTATTTAAACTAAATTATGTAACTTTTCTACTTATGTAAGAGTATTACAGTTTTACTCTTTTTCTGACTTGATACACATCAGAATACCAACGGATTGTGCCCTCGATGAAAAGATAGTCAATAAGGCACATTTTGTCGCTTCAGACCTGTGGCTTACCATCCGCTGCTACCAATCTTGGGCTTTTTGCTCTTTCTCCGGCCCAAAAACAACCGAATACGGGTCTTGGTGGATCAATACATCGGCATGCGGGAAGCGTTCCAATAACCGATTTTCTACTGAGTCAGAAATGCGATGCGCTTCAAGCAGCGGGATCTGATCTTCAAGTTCAAGGTGCAACTGAATAAAACGCGTTGGGCCCGACATACGTGTTCGTAATTGGTGCACCCCTAAAACTCCATCGACTGATAAGCAGCACGCCTTGATTTCTTCCAACTCTTCATCCGGCAACTTACGATCCAGCAGAGTCTGAATCGCTTCTCGTACCATCTGCACAGCACTATATAAAATGTATAAACCAATCCCGACGGCAAACACCGCATCCGCTTGAGTAATACCAAACCAACTTAAGCCCAGCGCTAACATAATCGCAGCATTCATGTATAAATCAGATTGATAGTGCAAAGAGTCCGCAGCAATGGCCTGACTGCCCGTTTGTTTAACGACGTATTTTTGGAACTGAACAAGAGCAAAAGTAATCACAATGGCAAATAGACTCACGTACACCCCATATTCGGGAGATTGCAGTTCATGAGGGCGGAAAAAGCGCTCTACACCATTGAGGATCAAGAAGACCGCAGAGCCAGAAATAAACATCGCCTGAGCCAACGCCGCCAAGGACTCAGCTTTACCATGACCAAAGGTATGCTCTCTGTCAGCGGGTTGCAGTGAATATCTGACGACAAAAAGGTTGACCAGAGATGCGGCAATATCGAGCATAGAGTCAATCAATGAGGCGAGTAAACTGACTGAGCCTGTCACCCACCACGCTGCCAACTTAACCATCAGCAGTAACGTTGCAACAATCGTCGCTGTCCAAGCAGCCAGTGTTACTAAACGTGCATATTCGTGTTTCATAGAGTAAAGCGTTTTAAAAACATTACCTTAAGTATAACTCGCAAATTATTGAATAAAAATGATACAAAAAAGGCGGCCAATCGGCCGCCTTAATAAACCACATCTGTTTAACTATCGCTTAAGCGCTCTTGCATCTTATTGAAGCGCTTCTCAGCACGCTCTTTTTGCAGTTCAACATATTTGGTTTTCTGCTCTGGCGTCAGGATGCTCAGCATCTGATGTTGTTTTTCCAACATTTTTACTTTACGTGCAGTCTGCTGCTCAACCATTTGTTTGGCTAACTCATTCGCAGTCGCTTTATCGAACGTATCCGCGAGCACCAGAGCTTGAAGTTTTTCTTTATTGGCTTGCATTTCAGCATGTCGAGTTTCAAAGTTTTGTTTTAACTCTGCTTTCATCTCGGTTTTAGACGTTTCACGCAGCACTTTTATCTGTTCTTTCTGCGCGTCCGTTAAATCAAGCTGACGCATAATGCCACGATCAAAACCAAACTCACCGTGGTGGCCTTTTTTATGATCTTTGCCACCAAAAGCGAATGCACTTGCTGAGCCCAGAGTCAAAGGAAGAATCACCGCCGCTAATATCAATTTCTTTGTCGTTTTCATAATCGTACCTTTCATATCCAGAGTGAGGAATCAAACTGCCTTGACAGCGCTTGAGTGTAGAATACGAACTGCAACGTAAAGTGACGTCTAGAGAGCGTAAAGAATCGTAAAGAGCAAATTTTAGGCTAAAGCTCTTGACGAATAATCAGTAGTATTAGTGTAACGGGCAATATTGAAGAGATGCATTCCATGGCAAATATCCTATTAATTGATGATGACACCGAGCTAACCAGCTTACTCAAAGAGGTGCTGACGTTCGAAGGTTATAGTGTATCTGAGGCTAACGATGGAGAAGCTGGACTTGAGGCGGTTAATGACAGCATCGATTTAATACTGCTCGATGTCATGATGCCCAAACTCAACGGCATGGAAACCCTTAAACGCCTACGTGAACACTGGGAAACCCCTGTATTAATGCTGACCGCTAAAGGGGAGGAAATAGATAGGGTTATTGGATTAGAGTTAGGGGCCGACGATTACCTACCTAAGCCCTTCAGTGATCGCGAACTGCTGGCGCGTATTCGTGCTATTTTGCGCCGCACACAGGCCAAAATCGGCACGAAAAACAGCGACTGTATCCACTATCAAGACATCAAAATTTATCCGGGTAAACAGGAAGCGTATTGCCAGGAGCAGTATCTTGAACTCACCACAACAGAGTTTGCCCTATTGAGCCACTTCGTTCAGCATCCTGGAGAAACCTTAACCAAAGAGACTCTCAGTTTGGATGTTCTGGGGAAACGACTCGCTGCTTTTGATCGTGCGATTGATATGCATGTCTCTAACCTCAGGAAAAAGCTGCCAGAGCGTGAAGATGGTAAGTCACGTATCAAAACTTTGCGCGGGCGCGGCTATTTGTTGGTAGAGGAAGATTAATGCGTCTGCCCAAAATCACCAGCCTTTACGGGCGCATCTTTGCTATCTTCTGGTTCACCATGTTTCTGGTGCTGATCGCTGTTTTGTCTCTACCTCATCTAGATCCACGCAAATCAAGAGATATCCCTGCTGATCATTACCAAAAGCTGTTGGCCACTAAGCAGAAGATTGAACAAAGCTTTGCTGACGAAACGGATCTACGGCGTATTATTTTTCAGTTAGAAGGCCCCAAGCGATCACCACGAGATCCTCGTCCTCGCTTTGTCCTGACCGATCTTGAAGGCAATATCCTCACGACCCGGGACCGCAAGGATTTCAAGCTCAAAGCGGTACAAAATTTTATTACCGGCATCGAAGATCCTGATAAGCCGAAACAAAGGCTCTATGGGCACTATATGGTGGCAGGACCATTGCCAATCACACTGGCACAGAAGGAGCTTCTGTTGTACATCGGCGTCAAATGGAATCAACCCTCTCCTTTCCTAATTCGACTGTTTGATAAACCCTTCCAATTGCTGTTTGCTGTAATGCTGGTGAGTACCCCTTTGCTCCTGTGGCTTGCCTGGGCGCTCAGTCAACCGGCCAGAAAACTGGAGCGAGCCGCTAAGCGCGTAGCAAAAGGAGAGTTTTTTGTTGATCCACAATTAGAAAAAGGCACCTCAGAGTTTCGCCAAGCAGGCAAAAGTTTTAACCAGATGGTCGAAGCCGTAAATCAAATGATTTCAGGTCAACAGCGCTTGCTGTCTGATATCTCACATGAGCTTCGCTCACCCTTAACCCGCTTACGGATGGCCACAGCCCTTGCCTCACGAAAACAGGGAGAAAGCCCAGAGCTCACTCGCATAGATACAGAAGCGCAACGGCTAGAGCAAATGATCGGTGAACTGCTGGAGCTATCCCGTATGCAAGTCGATAGTCACGTCGAGCGCGAACAACAGCCCATTGTGAGTCTTTGGGAAGCGATTCTTTCCGATGCGCAATTTGAAGCGGAACAAATGGAAAAGTCACTGAGCTATAATGACATCCCTGATCGCATGATTTCGGGCAACCCGAAATTGCTGATGAGCGCTGTCGATAATATTGTTCGTAACGCTATCTACTACGGTAAGGATATTATTCAAGTATCACTCGACGTTCATTCAGACCAGCTCACTATCTCTGTGGATGACAATGGGGAAGGTGTGCCGGAGCAAGAGCTTGAAGCCATCTTCCGCCCTTTCTACCGCGTCTCTACAGCACGTGATCGTCACAGCGGTGGCACTGGATTAGGGTTAGCCATTACCGAAAATGCCATCCGCCAGCATAGTGGTACCATTCGCGCTTTACGTAGCGAGCTTGGTGGCCTGAAAGTAGAAATTCGCCTACCGCTGATACCAAAGCAATAACCTTACAAAAACACAGTTGATAATAGATCTCATTATCATTTAAAGTAAATCCTTCAATGACGGAGGATTTACTATGTCTCACACTTTCCCTGACCTGCCTTACGCTTACGATTCACTAGAGCCGTATATCGACGCTAAAACCATGGAAGTCCATTACAGTAAGCATCACAGAACATACTTCGATAAATTTATTGCTGCAGTCAAAGGTACCGAACTGGAAAATGCCTCACTGAAAGATATCTTTGCCAATATTTCCCAGTATTCTCCAGCCATTCGCAATAACGGTGGAGGTTACTACAATCATATTCTTTATTGGCACTGCATGACACCAGGTGCACTCGGCGAACCTGAAGGCGACTTGGCAAAAGCGATTAATGCTACTTTTGGAAGTTTTGAGCAATTTAAGGCTCTGTTCGCCGATGCGGCCATCAATACCTTCGGTTCTGGTTTTGCGTGGTTAGTCGTCAAAGAAGGTCAGCTGCACATCACTTCCACAAGTAATCAAGACAATCCATTGATGGATGTGGCGAGCGTTCAAGGTGAGCCTATTTTGGCGCTGGATGTATGGGAACACGCTTACTACATCAGCTATCAAAACCGTCGCCCTGAATACATTGACGCTTGGTGGAATGTGGTTAACTGGGATGTGGTTAGCGAGAACTATGCAGTAGCACTAGCGCAAAACGCATAGCAAAAACTCACCATTTCAGGCTTGGCGGCATTTTAAAGCCGCCTTATACTGCTGAGTTTCCAAGCAGATGATAAGAAATTAACACTATGTTCGATATCGCCCTTTATGAGCCTGAAATTGCCCCAAATACAGGAAAAATACCTACCCGTTAAAATTGGTCACTTTTTTTACAAAAAAAATTGGCTAACTCAAAATTCTGTTACTACGCTATTCATACTACTAATAACTGTATGGATGATCATGAAAAGAATACTGAGTCGCGACGTTGAATTTGAAGGTCGCCAGATAGAAACTCTCCACTCATTTTATGATGACAATTTAGATCCAATATTGTTGCCTAATCTATGGCTATTGCATCTATCCCTTAATCAAACGGTATACGGGTGGCGCAAAACAGGCACCAAGAGAAGCTCTCAACGGACTCCAAAGAACGTAGAAATAGTGTTTACGCAAAGTGATATTTCAGAGAATACTGCTCACAACTACGTCGGACACGTATTCAAGCTACTAAACCACATTAACGATAAGCCACAGATTAAGGTTCACTATACCGAGCAACTGACCTCTCGTTTCATCAACGACTATCTCAACAATGTCTTACCTGAGCGCTTAGACTCTATCGCCTCTGTAAAAGCGCACCAAGCAGGTATTGCTGCGTATTGTAACTTTCTTTGCGCCCTTGGGATTTGGCCGCTAGAGCAAAACCGTCCTACTACGATTTACCGCAAAACAAGACAATACATGGCGGACAAAGATACCAGACCTCGGAAAATCAATTATGTCACCAGTGATGAATACAGTGATCTCTTACGCACATGCACCTCCAAGCGCGATAAGCTCATCCTTGCAATGGGCTACGAAGTTGGCTTGAGAGCCTCTGAAAATATTGGCTTAGAGCTCAATGACCACGGAAAGCACCAAGGCTTGCGGTCACTGTTCGAAGAGCTCGAATCGACGCCAAGCAAAATGCAGTTTGAGTACGTTCTTCGCGCAAAATACACGAAGGGAAGCAAGACGGGCGCTATCTATTTTGATCGTGAGTTACTTCAGCAAATGAAGGATTATCATGACGGTGAGCGCGCTGCTATGGTGGAAGAGTCCGGAGTTGATGCACCAACGCTGTTCATTCGATACGATCACGATGGCAAGGGGCAAAGTATTAGTGTTGAACATGCCTCAAATATGTTCAAAAACATCAAGGAGCAATTGTCTTACCTCAATCAATCACTGAGTTACCACGACCTTCGCCACTCCTTTGCCACCATTCTATTCCATGAAGAACTGTTCGATTCTAACGGCCAAGAGACTCGCTCTGAGAGCGCAGCGCTTGAGACAGTGCGTAAGCGACTTCGTCATGCCGAAGGCAGTAAAACCGTTCATCGCTATATTCGCCTGCGCACAGTCATGGAATCACGCGAAACCGGAGGGGCAGCATGAGTGAGAAAAATAATAGTAACTTTGATATCGCATTACCTGAGCAGTCACAAAGTCTATTGTCCTCACCAACTCGCTTGGTCCTCGACGATAAAGTCTACCCCTTTGACAATCCACACCAAGATGCAAAAGCGATTTACCATACGATTCATACAGCGCT
The DNA here is from genome assembly GCF_022398095.1 of Vibrio sp. Isolate23. NCBI lineage: Bacteria > Pseudomonadati > Pseudomonadota > Gammaproteobacteria > Vibrionales > Vibrionaceae > Vibrio > Vibrio sp. Isolate23. The sequence goes on along the minus strand of NZ_JAKEUV010000010.1, from coordinate 46,443 downwards.
GCTTTCAGATTGGTGGCATGAAAGCCTAGCAGAGTATACGCAAACCGCGCTCAAATCTATCCTGGGCATATTTCTTAACTGGATGAGTGAACATCACTTAACTGAAGGTAACCGCTTTGACGTACTCAATGACTACCAAACCTTCAGAGTGAATGAGGGCAATGTCAAACCCCAGAGTACTGGCGCTTCCTATCTCCTCACGGTATTACAAATTGGCACCGACCATTGCGAGCAGGAAGAACAATATCGTTACATCCAGACTCTGATTGACAGTACTAAGATATTAGAGACTACAGATCGGACACCAGATACACTCACAAGCTGGTTTTCACAGATGGACTGGTTACGCACAATCGTTGGCGATGATGACTGGCTTGCGATGGAAAGCCCCAAGCGTCTAATGGAAAGCTTTAGCGTGACCATAGCCAGCACACTGTTGTGGGTGCAAAAAATTAGGTCGTCTATCAGAGCGTTAGTAAAGAAAAATTCTCGCCTTGCCTCCATCGATGAGAATTTAGAGAAAAGATGTCGTAATGCCCACTACTGCCGCCAATTGTTGCTATTGGCTTCACGTGACAGCTCAGTGCTACCCGATGGTACCCTTGATTTGTTGCTTGCTGATTTTGTCCAACCTGCGGCGCACGAGTATGTTCGGAGTAATCTACAGACAGGCAAGAGTATTTCAATAAGGCCTAGGATAGACGGTCGATACACGTATGCGTTCTCTCGCCCAATGCTCTTTGCACTTGAAAACATAGACAGTCCAAGCGAAATCGAGTCGCAACTGGCAGGTTGGCTTTGTGCATGGCAGACGGTGCAAACTGCAGATATCCAAAAACTCAAACCCCATCACTATACTATCCACACTAACAAGCAAGGCCGCCCTATCTCTCTGCAATGTAATTACTACAAAGGAAGAAGTGGTCGCTACCAAGAACCACCGGTACTGGATGCACAACAAATCGAATTTAAGGCGCTCATAAAGTTTCTCAACACATGGTCGTGTGACAATCAACGTTTGCTTCCTAATTTCCAAACATGTATTAAATATTCTCCCAACAGTACATACGCCACCTTTTCTCGCAGGTTAGTTCGTATCTGGACAATAACCACGCTCTCTCATGAAATTCAAACAGAGCTGAATACTCGAAAAGCAAGCGACCGTTTCCGCCGTTTGTTCATGGCAATAGCACACCATGGTGGTGAAAGCTGTGGCGCCTTAGAAAAGAGACAAAGAAAACTAAAACAACCCTATAGCATCAAAGCCTATCACGCATCCATCGATCGACCTTTACCAATCTCACTTTTTGGAGCCTCGGCCATTAAGACCAGCGCAGTCCAAGCGCGTAGCGACCAGTATCGTGATGGCGATTTTGTGAATGTAAACTCACACACCGCTGCAACTGAAAAAATGCACTATATGACCGACCAGAATAAAGAGTGGGTGAATCAGAATGGCCGGATAACACGCATCGTGCTCAATGATATTGAGAATCATGCCTACAAACCGAACCTAGATCAGGCGGTGATTTCGGCACGTGAACGACGCCTGCAAACCAAGGTTAGGCAGTTAGCTCCGGGGCAATCCGTGCGCATTAACCCGCTAGGAGAGCCTCTCATACCGAGTCCGTCTGATACAGGGTTAGTGGGCGAAGCAGATGAATACATTGTCTGGGATACGCCTGAGACGGTGGTGTGTTTTCTGCATTACCTAGCAGAAACCGAGCGTCAATCAAATCAGCTTATTGCTCATGCCTTGTCTTTCTTTGAACGCACGGTTTTGCCGACGGCAGAATGGATGTCCTCATTATTGAATAAAGGCCTGAGTCCAAAAACAGTCAGAGCTGGCCAGCATCAATATGACCAACTATGTGGCGTGTTGCCACCACTGTTTGATAATCAATTACACGGAGGTGTTGGCACATGATTATACCGCTACCAAAGCATGCCAGCCATGACCAGTTTTCGCCCGAGCTGCTGCAACAACAGCTCCAAAACCTCGGAAGCTCTAGTGACATAACAGCCAGCCAATGGGTCTTTGATGGCACCACGCTGAATTTTTCAGCGCTAATGCATTTAGAGCAAAACAACCAGCACTGGTGCGCTCAGCTAGGTATGAGCCCAACTTGGTTGGCTCGGCTACTACTCCTTGAACAGTGTCGTGGTTTAAGAAGTTCAGTTTCAATTCGCAGTGCTTTCTATACAATAGCCAAGTGGCTGTTCTGGCTGTTTGAACGATACAATACCGGACAACACATTGGGCGTGAACAAAGATCGCTCGTCATCACTCAAAATGACCTCCCAGAATTATTTGGATACCTTGTCATGCATACGCTGTCAGCGGAAGGGGCACCAGAGCGACGCTTGACGCCTTGTTGTTTTAATTTAGTCGAACAATATTTTGCAATTAGGGACTGGCGACGGACGCTTGCTCAGCTGGGCCTAAAGTCTATCGGTTTTACTAGCGCTTTCTCTAAAAACGTACAAACCAAACATTGGAAAGAAGTCATTGAACATGTCTCGGGGGGAGAGCTGTCGTATGCGGACTGGAAGTCAGGAGGTAGTTTTAACTACCTCACACTCGATTACGGCCGCCACTACATTGAGCACTGCACAACGTTTTTCTCACAACACATCTCGATGGCAACGGCGCTCAAACTGACCTTAGAGAGCGTCGATACCATTATAAACCTCAGCGGAGTTCACCGCTTTGCCTGTACTCAGTCAATCCACCACTTTCTGCAAGGCAAAGATGTTACCCAACTCCCACGAAGCATCACTCACTCCTATACCAGCGGGCGTCGCAGAGTGAGCGACAGCAACTTACTCAAGATTCAACAGACCACACAAACGATTTACGACCGTCACCTTCGCCCTCTTCGGGCCAGTGAAGCCATGCTGAGTGACTCGGAAATCGCGGCAATGGCAAAGCATTTCCATCTTGACGACACATCGCTCAATGAGCAGGACTGGTTACGCCAAATTGTGATGGTTTTTCTGTGCAAATTTGACCCGGTGCATAACGTTTGCTCGGATGAGACTATCACTCTGTACGACAAATGGCTGTCAGAAATCGTTGAGCCTCGACTTGGGGGCTTAAAAAAATTAGAGGACTGGCTGATCTATCGCTGGAAAGCGCAGCATGACGAAGTCGATACTGCCTTGCCCACAGAAGAGTGGTTTAGATACCTTGGTTTAGTGAGACGAGAGGGGGCAACATCCACTTACTTACATGAATTTATCGCAAGGGTTGCCGACGCAGGGCTAACCCAAGTGGTTGCTCTCAACGGATGGCGTGAATCAGAATACGGTTGGTCACTTCAAGATATCCACATCACACGCAATCGTGATGCGTTAGACCAGCACGCCATGCCTTTTCGTTATAGCGTAAAATGGGTGGTACCAAAGACACATGGTGAGGCTAAGCTCAACCGCGAAATTACTCAAAGTACCTATCTGGCTGCCCAGCAGTTGGCCAAGTTGGTCGTAGCTTCCCCCAGTTGTCCGGCCCTCTACCCAAGTCATAACCTAAAAGCAGCAGAGAAATCTACGCAGACAGTCAAGTATCGTGTCTCAAACCTGTGGCGCCACTTTGTTGATTACTACCCGCCCTTTGTTCAATTAGACAAAGCGCAAGCACTCGACAAACTGCGCGAGCAAGCGAAAAGTCAAGTATTAACTTGTGAAGAGCAACAGCAACTATCCCAGCTGTCTGAGGAAAATGAAAGAGAAGAATGGACTCGCCTGCTGGATGACCGTCTGCTTATCGAGGCGCATCGCAGAGCACGTGCCGAGCGCGAGCGCGTGATTTTCTTTTTTGAAACAAATTCTCGGCAGAAACTGCTTGAGCGCTATTGCTGCGGCGAATTGCCAGACTCAATGCAACAACTGCTCGATAAGCACCTTTGCGATGCAACAAAAGAAGATATCCAATCTCGCGCAGCATCTTTAGATTTTCCAGCGAGCTACACCAAAGTAGTGGTAAACGAGGTGATGGAGGGGTGCCTCTATCCTACCCCCCATGCACTCCGCCACATCTGGGCAGAGGCGGTATACCGACGCTTCGACGGCGATGTGGGCTGGATGATACGTTCACAATTTAAACATGTCAGTCAAAGCATGTGGCTTGCTTACATTCGAAATAAAGACAACCGCCGACAGCATGATACCGTCAAGCGGCGCGCCATCAATAGCCTGCTGAGCAATTATATGAAGAAAAAAGGCAAGGGCTTCGCCGGCAAGCTCAACACCCTGCTCCGCAGGGCCTTTGCCAAAACTCAAGTTGTTAATACCGAGAAGATTGATGGCCTAGTCGCTCAATTTGCAGAGCAGGAAATCAAAGACATTAAATCCAATCCGTGGGGCTTCTGCATTCTACTCAAGCGTAACCAGCATCGCGCTAAATGCGCCGTTGGAGGTGCCCCTCAGAGACAAAATGCCTGCGCTGGACTGTGCCTTGATTGTGTGAACAACCTCTCTCAAGAGGGCAATGTGCAAGGTATTTTGCTTGCGATTGGCAATGACATCAAACTGTTAGAGACTCCCGGTGTTCCAGCCGCTTGGCGTGAGCCTGCACTCGCAACAGTTAAAAACGCTCTCAAGCACCTAAAAAAACTATCCGTGAACGAGCAGATTATTGACGCCCTACAGGCGTCGCTAAACACGAAGGAGCACGCAGCATGAGTCTAGACCTAATGCATTTGCAAGCTGAGCTCGAGCGACAGTCAGATGAGCATCCAATTTGGGTATCAGCAGCTAATAAATCACTCGAAGCCTGGCAGGCACTAAAGACGTTCGAAAAAGAGCGCCAAGCATACATCAAGAGCCACCGAAAACCGGAGGATTTCAAGAAAAACAGCCTTTGGCAAATTAGGGGCAGTGAGGTTGCTAATACAATTGGAGTTCGGCCTTCCTACCTAGACCCAAAGCGCGGTGTGAAGTGGTCGTCTGACTTTCGTGAGGCTCTGGATAAGTGCAACAGAGAACTAGCCAAAAGAAAAGTGAGCCGTGTCGAGACCTACAGAAAAAACAAGGCCAATGGTCTCGCTGCAAAAAAAAGAGATGAGATTGATGCACTTGTTCGTTTGCTCAGAAAAGAGAATGAGGCACTGAATAACAAACTGAGCGAGGTAAATCTTGAGAGTATGCGCGTTATTTTATCGCTACCCGTCAAAAAAGCGCTGAATTTGGATATCTAATCAGGACTTGCACAATGGCTGCCCCTAGTCACTATCTTAAGTGGAATAGCTACTTGAAAGAGCTGTTACGGTAGCTATTTCAAACACGAAAATGCCTCGAAGTTTGTTTCAGCGTATTCGTTCTAACAGCAGTCTAGCTGATTTTGCTATACTGCAACTAATCTAAATATCCTGTCAGATTGTATACGATGAGCAAGAAAAAATTGACCGAAAAAGAGCTGCTAGAAGGGATGGCTCCTTATAATACCCACAGTGATTTGCTTGCAAAGAGCGAAACAAAACCTGATTGGATATCCTTCGCCGACGGGGGAGAACGGGTCACAGATGATTTCATGGCCAACCGAAATGAGGTTTTCGATGAACCTAGTTTAGATTTGCTGAACCCTGATATTTTTCTTTCAAACCTCAAGTTAGCACTTGATAACCTTCCAGATGGTGATATTGAGTTTTGTGACTTGGGCAATGAAATTGGTCGAGTCATTGCTAATTTGAATTCACCAAATAAGGCACTCTTACGTGAAGTAATTTATGGGGTTGAACATGGTTTCGACATGATAGAGGAACTTCGAATGAGTAAGCTTGATGAATGGGTCGACAACAATATGACATTAACCAGTATCATCATAATGGTTGTGGGCTTAACACTCGGATACATACTTTCCTAGTATCAAATACTAAGGTCTCGAGGAAAGCCTCAGTTGCTGCAAATTCTGCAACAACTCCAATCCAACCTTCTAATAATTGTGCAACAGCCTGTTGCACAAATCAGTCAAAATCAAAAATGCCCCGTTATTAGTTTCGGGCAAAGAGTTTATGCTACGAGTTAATCGGAATTTACCAAAGTTCAGCTAATGTGAATATAGGGAGATTTCTGCAGTAAAAAGTAGTTTTGGCGATAGCACTTAATTTTATCAACTAACGAAAAACATTCCCATATGGGAATGTTTTTGCTACCTAGTAGTTGGCTTCCGCTGTGGTTTGGAGTGAGTCACGAACACTTTCTACTGCATATGCATAATTACTATCTTTACAGCTCAAATACTTTAGCCTTTGCTCTGTGATTTCACATATCCTCTTGTAGCCAGATTTAAATGCGATATGGTTTTCTGATATTAAGTCTTTTGATTCCATCAGAATAACCCTGCGATTTCCACCGTCAGCTTTGTTTAGCTCATAAGCAGCGTGAGCAGTAGTTCCCGTACCAGCAAAAAAGTCTAAGATCAAATCGTCTGGCTGAGACATCTGATCAATAATATCTTTTATGTACTCTAGCGGCTTTGGAGTATCAAAAATCTTATCACCATATATCTCTTTGATTTCTTTAGTTCCGCACTCTGTGTAATACGAACTCTTATGCCACAACGTTCTAATTTTTATTCTCTTTTCATCAGAAGCATAGTTTTTGACATACACTGTTCCTTTCGGGCTTGCATACAGTTGCCAAGCACGTTCCTTTGCAGTATCTCTACCCCATAGCCAGCGTCTTTCAATTCCTTTTGAGTCGACGGGATATACCTCTTTTAGATGTGGCTCAGGCTCCAGAAAAACTTCTCCAACTTCGTTAAAGTAGAGGGGGTAAAACATGTTTGGTCTGTCACTCCTTAAGCTGGCTTGACCTTTCTTCCTGAACAATCCATCGATTCTGTATCGCCCGTGCTTATCAGCTTTGTTGTACTGTTCAGGATCATCCATAGCTCCTCGGAGTTTCGCCTTATTTGTCTTTCCGTAAACGACTAAATACTCATGACTTGCAGCAATGTTCTTCTTGCTACCTTTTCCATTCTTTGAGCGACACACAACTATATTGCCGAGAAAATTATCTTCTCCAAAAATTTTGTCCATCAGCACTTTAAGGTAAGGAAACTCATAGTCATCAATACTTATCGCAATAACTCCAGAATCTTTAAGTAAGAAATGAACAGCGACTAGTCTGGGAAGCATAAACTCCATCCATTCAGAGTGCTTTCCCCACAACCCGACATCAGGGCTTTTACGAGAGTCGTTGTAAATGAACTTACTACCACAGTTGTACGGTGGATCTATGTAGCAAAAACCTATTGAATCTGAATGCTTTTCAGACATACCTATCAAGTGATTTAGGTTATCGCCACAAAAAACAGTGCAATCTGTATCATTATCAACGTGCAAAGTAGATAATGAATCTTCTGCAAACATGTCTTTTTTCAGACACTTGCCCAATCCAATTAACATTGATAAGGTGCTGATTTTACTGTTTATTATTGAGAACATATTTACTCCAAGTTAACGACACAGAGTATAACCTTTTTTTAGTCACTATGCAGTGGTGTTAAAGCATGAAACTACCTTCGGAAAACCTAAGTGTGCCAGATAAACTCGCAGAGTTTGATCAGTGGTTAACCCCAAAACTAGAACGAATTAAGGACACTGATAAGTTCAACACTGAAATATTGTCTCTGTGTAATTGCATTCGAAACTTGTCTAAGTACTTAGATAATTTCGAAAAAATGGAGTTATGCACTATTGAAAATCTAGTAGATGCAATTGTAATGTCTAGTTCCTCTTTTACTAGTGGCGTCAGTTTTTTTGAAGACGAGTCAGCCCTAACTAACTACTATGACTCAATCTTTAACTTGCTGTTTCTCGCAACAGGAGCAACGGACAATAATCTCAAGAACCACTTTTTGATTAAACTCAAAGAAGATGAAGTTTCAAGCTCAATTCCCAAGAGAGGGAGTGGTAAAAAGCTCATCAAGTTCACCCTTAAGCCTCTCCCCAACACGACTAAAGCTGACTATGTTGCAAGACAATTAGCCGCCTGCTTTGTTGGTGGGATGCAACAGTATGACACTCTAGTCACTACTGAGCCTACCTTTTCGTTGAGACAATACCTGAAGCTGTACCTTGTTGAATATGTTTCTTTAATACTTGAAGATGAAGAAGATATATTGCAACTTTGGGCAATGTGCTCATCGTTTATTAAGTTAAGTAACCAATCAGAAGACATGGCTAGGTATTTGATTAGCTCATGCACAATTTTCAAAGTAAGAGGCTCGGTTTCTGCTAGTGGCGGACACATTCCTGAAAATATATTGCGAGAAAAATTGACAGAAATGGGGCTTAAGCCTGATGTTGACTTTAATACTTCGGATGTCGTGATCGGCGAAGAGATGGTTACTGAAGGGGGCAAACGTAAGAAAAAAACAAGAGCGTATGACTTCGTTCTCCCATACAAAACGGAAGGCTGGCAACCCAAGTTATTTATTCAGTCACAATTCTACGCGGGTGATAGCGGTAGCGTATCGCACAAGGTAGTAGACCAAACTTCATCATCCAGGCAATTCACAAAAGAAAAATACCCTGATGCGAAGTTTATCGAGTACTTGGACGGGGCAGGTTACTACGCTTCATTAAGAGGCGATTTGGAACATATGCTAACCATGTCAGACACTCATACGTTCATTCAAGTTAAATCAATACTAATCAGACTTCGACGCGAATTTCAGCAAATTCAGTACCTTACGCCTGTTGAGTTTGAGCATGCTATTTTTGAAACCGCACTCGGAGTTAGAGACGATGTATTCGCCAACTTAATAAGAGACGGCTACGACTTAGATGAGATTGAACGTGTGGAAACAGAGGTACTAGCAGATAGTCAGATCACCATATCTAATTCACAGTACAATATCGAAGAAAACAGGATTAACTATTCAAGAAAACTATTCTTGCTTGATATTGCAGCCACCAACGCTGAGAAAATTACAAATGAACAACGCCGTTCAGGGAGATATATCTTAGTTCCAGGTTTTGGCTCAAATTTCGGAATACTTGGTTCTGAGCTTGCTGGCTTGATTTGTAAAAAAGCAAACTATACAGAAATAACCCCTGCTCAATACGAGGAAGATCTAGAGTGGCTCCTTGATGAAAAGGTTATTGCTCGCTGCTAAACCCGACGATTCATCGCCTTATTCGCACGAAGGGAATGCAAAAACAGCCCCGATGGGCTGTTTGACTCTAAGTATGCTATTAGCTTTTGAGCTGTTCTGCACCAGTGAAGCAGGGCAACTCGACAAGGCAAGTTACCATACTAAAACTAATTTGATGATTTACGATTTAATTAAATAGTCTAAATGATTTCTGTCCAAAAAAATGGTTTATAAATTGCGTAATGACAAAATTGCGTAAAGATCGCCCCAGCATTTGCCATTAAAGAAGTTCGCTCATTTCTGGCACACTGTCAGCTAGAGCTAGCAAGTTGTCACATTCTGTATGAATGAGTGATACACATAGTTCTATATGTTCACGCTCTCCATCATCGATTCCTTGAGCTTCGGTAAGTCCAATCGTTTCCTTCAAGGCATTCTTTATAGCACCAACGGTTTCTACAATTATAGAAGCCATTTTGGTGCCTGAATAGCCGAGCAAAGCGGCAAACTCAGCTAAATCATAGCTGGTTATAGGGCATTGGAAGTTACCTTTCGGAGGATTTTGAAAGTCTTCGCTTTCCCAATCTCCAATCGACATTGCAAAATATTGAGGGATACTGGCGGCACGCCCCTCATCAGCAGACAATTTACCGCTTCGTGAGTTGCGTTTTGCTCCCTCTTGAGCGATAGCTTCTATGCTGACTAAATCATAAAAAGGGGTCAGTTCAAGGCCTTTAGGGGTGACGAAGAAGCTAATATTTTTACCATGAGCATCGTAGTTTAGTGTTGCTAGATTAAAGAGCATCCATTGGGTAAGCTTTAAATTGGTGATTACCGTGTCTATGGTTTTGACGCTCAGTAGGCGTGGGAAAGAAACGCCATCACGCATATATACACCATCGCCTTCATCCCCATTCTGACGCTCGTATTTGTAACCTGGAGGTAAGTCAGTTGCCTGACAGCCATCAATCACATGTTTTCGTAGAATGACATCACGAGCCTCGATATAGGCACGATCGAACCGCTCTATGATGAGTGTCCTAGTCTTCCCAATACGGGTTAAATCAACATTAGCGACGTCCAAACCTGCTAGCTTGGCTAATGTCATGCAAAAGAACTCATTCACAGCAATACACGGTGCTTTACCGCTTTCAAACTTCAGAATGTAGTTCGAACTTAATTTGCCTTCACCAAACCCCCATTCCTTACGGCGCTTAAGTAAGTTTAACTTGTTTTGCACACCGGCAACCGAAAGGCGAACCTTACCGTCCCAATAAACTAATGGGGCTAAATTTCGCTCTAGTCGTTCTATGATCTCATTATCAGGGACAGCTCTAAAGCTGGTTTTCTCAGGTTCTGAGTTTGGTACTCGAAAAGATAATGCGCCAGATGTTTCCGCACCAAGCTTACGAATCAGCCCAAACGTATTGCTTTTGGAGATAGTGGTGTTTTTTATCATCTCCTCAAAGGCTTCTCCTTCAGGAAGTAGATTTCTGAGATAGTTCTCGATACTTCGNGTTTTTTATCATCTCCTCAAAGGCTTCTCCTTCAGGAAGTAGATTTCTGAGATAGTTCTCGATACTTCGTGGCGAAGCCTGATCATCAAAAGTGATGTGTGGAGAAATCGGAAAACCAGTGTGTTTCCATTCATCTTCATAGATGAACGAGAACTCTGTTTCTGTTCCGACAGGAAGAATCAAACGACCAATTTTGGTATTCGTACCGATAAATGTCACCGATCATGAAAAACTGATCCACTAACGATCACCTAAAGTGATCCATCCTACTACCACTTGATAACTCATTATTGGTGGTATATGTGATTACTCAGGAGAGATATGTGGAAATTCATGTTTTATATAAACAAGGGCTAAGCTGCCGAAAAATTGCAAGGGAACTTGGTATTTCAAGAAATACCGTTAGAAAGTATTTGGAACAAAATTCATTTGAAGCCAATGCCAAAACCAGACCTAGGCAGACGAAATTAGAACCCTATCATCAGTATTTGAATACACGAATAGAAGCAGCAAAGCCGGATTGGATACCTGCTCCTGCATTATTCCGTGAGATCCTCGCTCTTGGATACGACGGCGGCATTGCTCAACTGCGCCGCTATATTCGCCCAATGAAGTTAAAGGAACCTGAGCCAGCCATTCGTTTTGAAACTGGTCCAGGAGTACAAATGCAAATTGACTTTACAACGATCCGTCGAGGTAAAAATCCGTTAAAAGCGTTTGTCGCTACTCTCGGATATTCAAGAGCCTGCTTCGTTAGATTTTATAATAATGAAACTATCGAATCATGGATTGATGGAATAAAGGAGGCATGTCATTACTTTGGTGGAGTGCCAAAGGAGATTCTTTGTGATAACGCCAAAGCGCTTGTAGTTGAACGAGATTATTATGGTGAAGGACAGCATCGATGGGGAAATGAGCTTCTTGAGCTATCCCAAGTGTATGGCTTTAAACTTAAAGCATGTAAACCATACCGAGCAAAAACAAAAGGCAAAGTGGAGCGATTCAATCACTACCTAAAAAATAACTTCCTGCTACCGCTCAAAGTAAGCTTGAAGGAGATATCTTTAGAAATCGACGTGAGTTACGCCAATGCACATATTGGAGCTTGGCTAAAAGATGTTGCGCATCAACGCACTCATGGTACGACTAACGCTACACCGGAATCTCGACTAAATGAAGAGGAAGCTCACCTATTACCATTGCCTGTAGAGTTTACAATCAATGATAAGAACCATCCGCTCAAAGTACCTTATTCACCGGTTACTCCAGAAGTTATGGATAACTTCCAGCATCCGATATCAACATACGATGAGGTACTTTACTTATGAATTTACTTTTAAACCAAATCGAAGGTAAGTGTCTAGAACTTGGGCTGAAATCTCTTGCGGTAGAATGGTGTGAAATTGCTGAGCAAGAGCTAAAGAAAGAGTCTAGCTATGGGGAGTTTCTCTTGGCTGCTCTTCAAAGTGAATCTGAGAGTCGTCATGTTCGAGCCCAAGAAACTCTGCTCAAGCAAGCGGGTTTTCCATCACTTAAAACCATGGAGGGTTTTGACTTTAAACTAGCAACAGGCGTACCTCGAAAATCCGTCAAGGAGCTTGAAAACCTCAGTTTTGTAGAGCGTCGAGAAAATGTATTTCTATTAGGACCTAGTGGCGTAGGGAAAACTCATTTAGCTTCCGCATTAGGCTATCTTGCAACGAAAAAACGCATAAAGACTAAATTTATAACAGCATCCGATCTCATGATGCAGTTGGGACTAGCCAACCGGCAAGGTAAGTTAAAATCCTTCATGCAAAGAAGTATATTAGCTCCTAAATTGTTGATTATTGATGAGATAGGTTATTTGCCTTTTGGGCGTGAGGAAGCCAATCTTTTCTTCAATGTTGTCGCTAAGAGGTATGAAAAAGGCAGTATAATTTTAACAAGTAACTTGACGTTTAGTCAGTGGCCCTCAACCTTCGCAGATGACGCAACTCTAACAGCGGCTATGTTAGATCGATTACTTCATCACTCGCATGTACTCCAGCTCAATGGAGAGAGCTTTAGATTAAGAATGAAGAAAAAAGCAGGAGTTATAGCAGACTAATAAACTGGATCACTTTTAATGATCGATTATGTACAAAAGTGGATCACTTCCTAGTGATCGTTGACAGATAAACACGTCTAACTGTTGCAATTTACTCATACCAACCATCCTCATTGCTTATCACGTTGTTTTCATCTTGGGAGGTTATTTGGTTATGTGGACGAACAAATAGGTTTATGTCGATAAGGCGTAACGACAGCCCTAAGATATCCATGAGCACGAGTACATTTGCAAAGGTGACACTGGTATCGCCTTTTTCAATCTTCATGATTGTCCTACGAGATAAATTGGCTGTTGAAGCGAGATCATCAATACGCCAGCCTCTATCGGTGCGTTTAGAGCGAATGGCGCTCCCCAGCATTTCCATACTGAACTCGGTATTCAAATCAGGCATAGGTTGTGCCTTTACCATCTTACCTTTTTTCATAAGTGCCTTTTAATGTACTTTTGTCACTATTGGGTTCGTCTTAATATATAAGTTCACTATAACTCACTTTTGTTGTGACTGTATAAGAAATTATCTATAAGTGCAATTTAAGTCACTTATAACCAGTTTGCTAGTTGCATGTTCGTTCCAATAAGTGGCAATCTGTTTTTGCTAAACTAGAGTAAGCGTGTCATAAAATCACCATGTGAATAGAATAAGGTTCTAAGCAGCAATGAAAGTTAAAATTGAGAAGACCTGTGATGGTGAAGCTTTCTTCAACATTCCAGAAATACTGCAAGAAGNGCAATCTGTTTTTGCTAAACTAGAGTAAGCGTGTCATAAAATCACCATGTGAATAGAATAAGGTTCTAAGCAGCAATGAAAGTTAAAATTGAGAAGACCTGTGATGGTGAAGCTTTCTTCAACATTCCAGAAATACTGCAAGAAGAATTGCAATGGGAAGAAGGTGATCAAATCGAATGGCTCGACAATAACGATGGTTCATGGACTTTGCGCAAAGTTGAACTTGAGGATGATACCCAGTCGAAGTCTATAGAGTACATTCTTTCACAACACCCTACTTTAAAAGAGCAAATGGAGGATGTGTTTGAGGACTCCGGTTTGGGAGCAGAATGGTTAACTTCCGCAATTCCAGCGCTATCTGGTCTAACTCCGCTAGAAGTTGTGCTTAAAGGTGATTTAAAACGCGTTTTAGATGCATTAAATCGTATCAAGTATGGTGATTTTTCTTGAGATGCTTTTATCTCATAAAATCAGATTGATATGTTGAGTCATTGGTCATCATTTTCCGGGTGGAGCCTACTTTGTAAGGCAGAGATACGCTACATGAGCTAGAACTAACACGCTTGCACCCAATCATAGTGTGTCTAAGAGACTATGCCGCAGAACCAAACGGACCAACTTTCCCAGCTATGTCAGAAAAGTAGCCTTGTGACCAGACCATTGGTAGGTTTCCAGTTAAGCCGTATATCCGTACGTCAACTTACTGATCTCTTCTGTCACCAAAATGACACCGGTTTTTGTGTCACAGAGTGAAAGTGGTGTTTCGTTTTCAAACACCAAACTGGGTTTATTTAACCAGCGTAATGTCGCATCACGATCACCAAAATACTCATCTGCTTCTTTGACCATATCTGCAAGCATAAGAGCATGTTCACTGGCAGTTGGGCTTAGCGTTGCGTTCGGCTCTTTCATTTTTTGCTGGAGAGTACGTAGATTAACGCCAATAATTTTCGCGTAATCTGTCTTAGTCAGACCAAGAGTTAACATTCCTCTATCCAGCATTTCAACAGGAAGCCCTTGACGAATAATTTTTAGGCTATCGATTACGCTCTGAACTTTACGCTTATCACCTCCAAGCATTTCATAAGCTGCACTGAACATTAAAGTACCTCCGAATCTAACTACACTTACACAATAGGTGTAATTAGATTACTTTAACACGGAAATGTGTCGAGGCTTGCTGGTTGCCTACATACTCTTTCCAATTAGTGGCAAGCTTGTTTTGCCACACTAGAACTAACCCAAATATCGTATTGCTGTATATGTTATAAACGAAAAATGGTTCATGAAAAACACCGAACAGTTACAACTGATGAATTGATAGAGTTGTTAGCTAGTACGAACTAGCGCGTCGGCACAACACATGAGAGGACTAAGATTTTGTTTCTAAGTATAATATTCGCATTGAGTTTAGCTATTGGTGCTTTTACTCTCTATTCGGAAAACGTTCACATTTGGCTCTCGAAATATATGGATGAATATGAAAAAGAGCTAGAGAAAAACAATCCAGAAGAGCTAAAAAAGCTGAAGAAAAAATACCAGCGTTAACAACCAATCACCTGATTCAACCGTAAATTTTATTAAATTTTCGGTTAATATTACCGCCATTCATGCCAGTTTTCTGGGAAATTCAGATTCAACCGTAAATGAGGTTAAATTTACGGTTATTACTCCTACCTACTAACTCAAGCTTTTGGGAGATACAAAGATAAGCAATACTTGTGGTTGGATGTCATTTTTTACCATATGTGGACGCCCCGTTTGTTTCGATTGCAGATAGTGTCTAGAGGTGTGCCAGAAAAGTTCACAGCAAACTCACCTTTGCCCCAGAGTAAACACTCCTCATATGCTGTTGATGTGTATTTTCCCTGCAAAAAGTTATCCAAAATTGGAATGTTAAGATTCTGGTTTCACTGTTATGCAGTGTCAATAATGTTCTCGATATTCCCTAATTCAGGAGCTGCTTAACTTTATGACCAAAGTCACATTTCCAAGCAATTGGCAAATCCATAAAAAGTCAAAAGCACACACATTTAAACCAGTTAACCTGTCATTTTAGTGATATTAACTGGTGTTTTTGCTTTTAAATTCCATCCTTACATCGAAATGACTATTAATTTCGACATTACCTATTCAAACAGCCCAGAGATAGAATGGTCAGGTCTAAATAATCACTCGGCCCACCATGAACCAAGAGCTACCTAAAAACATTCTTAAACCTACTTTAAAGCCCTGCTCTCGAATTGGTTGGATAGTGGAAGTTCATCCAGAAAAGAATCGAGTAAAAGTAGACTTTGAGAACAACCCATTTTTTCAACCGGTTTGGGCTTCATTAGGCCGTGCTTTTACTCAATCAGAAATTTATATGGCAATAGACAATAAACTTGACTGCCGCATCTCTTTTCTATCCGAAGACCTTACCATTCCAACATTGGTTGATATCTACATATCTTTGCTTGAAGAGCAAGAGCTTGTTATTAAAGCAAGGAAAATAACGCTCCACGCAGAGGAACAACTGCTTATTGGTTCAGGCGAGACACAAACTAAATTTAGTGGAACGGATGGGCGTATCACTACAACAGCTAAGCATGTCAGTAGTAGCGCTGAAAAAATGCACAAGATTCAGGGCTCTAAAGTAAAGCTCAACTAATCCACTTAATCTGAGTAGGACATATTAATGGCAGTAACAATTAGTGCAAATGGACTCAGTGTTGTCCATAAAGGCTCCGGAGGAGAGGCGAATGCCACCCTGCCTGATGTGTGCCTTACTACAGTCGGTAATGCCGTAGTCCCTATCCCTTATGGAAATAACGCCAAGTCAGCGGATTTAGTGGAAGGCACCACGACCGTCACCGCAGATGGCGGCAACAGCATTGCCTTAAAGGGCAGTAAGTTTGCCAAGAGTACTGGCGATGCGGGTGGGGACAAGAAAGGCGTAGCATCGGGTACGATTGAATCCGAAGCCGAATTCATATCAGCGTCACCGAATGTCATCATCGAAGGGAAAGGTGTAGCAAGGCTGTCTGACCAAATGACGATGAACAAGGCCAACACCATGTGCCTCGGCGGGGTTCAAAACCCAGCTGTCACAGTCAATGAAGATGAAGAAGGCACTTACACCGTCTACATTAAGGCCAGATACCCCGATGGCGTGCTTCTCATGAACGCCGACTTTGATATTACCGATGTCTCCGGCGGCGCCCTGTCTCCTGGTCACTTTGATGACTCTGGTAAAAGCAAAGTATCAGGCTTAAAGCCAGGTCAAATCAAAATTCTGGTTAAAGAAAGTACGGATGAGTTTGTCACGACTCCTGTTCGTATTACTAACCCGCACTACTTGCCGGATTACAATGACTATGATTTTTTTGATAGGTCTGCTCAGGGACAGCAAACCTTCTGGCACCCGAACCGTATTGCCCCGCCAGTAGAAGGCTGGGGAACCATGGGGCCTAGCCTCACCGCTGACCGGTATTTTGCCGATATTGTGAAAGCCGAAACGAAAGCCCACTTCGAATTCAGACACCCTGATTTTCAGTTCAGCGTATTGGCAGAATCGCTAATCGCGGGAACTGATAGTCTCTCTGATGCCAGCTTTGACAGTGTACTGGCGAACGGCTTACCAATGGTGATGGAAGAAGGGGAAATCCTTTCCGTCTTATTTCGTTTACCCAAGCATGAAACCGCTGACCGTATGCTGGCTTACATGCGCGCTCGTGGTAAAGGCAATCCACAGGCTTTCATCAATAGCTACCCATGGGATAAGGCGAAGAAGGCACTCAACTCTGAACTTGAAGGTCTACTGAGTAAGATAAAGGGGCGTGTTGAGTCTCTGAAGTCCGAAGCCAGTCGGTTGAATTACGTTTACTTGTCTTCTGATATCTATGAGAAGCATGTCAGTACCATTGATACCTATTCTAAAAAGCTGTCCGATAACCTCAGCCAAGCTTTCAAGCGCATGGAGAAGAAAGCTAGCCAACTTATGAGTGATGTGTCGGCTGTCTCGGTCATTCAAGCGCCTGACCATGTTTATTCTGCCGAAGCAGGAACGATTGAAGTGGTGGTGAATGCGATACCGAAGATAGATTTAGAGGAGCAGAAGTGGATTAAGATCCGTGCTGTTCACGATGACCTGTGGGGAACACCTGTTTACGCTCAAAATCTCAAAGTGATAGCCAATGGCTCCGTTCCCCATAAAGACAAGTTAGAGCTCAACCCATCGCCACAAAGAAGTACAGTTTCAGAAACGATGGATCTGGCGTTGGAGACTCAGAAGACAGAAGGAGGTGTGGTGGTGGTCGACGACCTCAAGCCTAACACTGACTCCGTCACTATTGAGTATGAAGGTGAGCCGGGCATTGAAGATAAGATTGCAAAGCAACAAGAAGCGATAGAGACCTATTTGGATGGCCTTTTAAACACTGTTGCTCAAGATATGTCAGGTTTCCAGAAACAATGGGACGAAGAAGGCGTACTCTGTTTGGGTGATGGTGTGCTTGAAGGGGCTAAAGCTTGGGGGGCGGATGTGGTGGAACTTTTCTCTCCCGAAGTCTGGGGCGAGATGGGCCATACTCTAGCCGATGCCACCACCGATGGTTTTGATAAGCTCTATATTTACGCCAATCAAAAATACAACGCATTGGAAAAGTACACCGCCGATGCGATGAAAGGAACGGAAGCTCAGCTAGCTCAAAGCGATTTACCAAGTTGGGTAAAACAGGCGGCTTACATTTCCAGTATAGCGCCTAACTTACTCATCGCGGCCAGTGTGGATGCGTACGAGAGCATTGATGAGGCTATCGATGATGTGCAGCTTTGGTGGAGTGAAGGCTCAGATGATATTGCGCGTAAGATTAAGTGTATTGCAAGACACAGAGAAGCCATTTGGAACTTGCCTACGCTCTTTACCAATAACGATGTGAAAGGAGTAGAACAGTTCGTTGATACTGTCGTGATGGAGTTTGACCCTGAATGGGCAATGGAAATCAAGGAGAGTGAATTTTTCCCTAAAGCCTTGGCGTTGATTAATGATGACAACAGCATCTTGCCTTTCTTTACATACTTGAACCTTATTATTGAAGCTATCCCACCTAACTTCTATTTCTACTACGTGGGTAAAGCAGCAGCGTACATTGCCATTGAAGTGGTGTTAACCATAGTGATTGGCTTACTAACGGGGCCAGCAGGGGCAGCCGCCAGGATTGCGACGGTTACAGCTAAATTTACCATGGGTGTTAAAAAGATTGGGACCGTCTCTCATGCCGCACAAGCACTAAAAACCTTTAGCAGTACCGTCGATGGCTTAGTCGATATCTTACCAGATTACGACAAGTTAGCGGGCCATTTGGCATTGCGCCGTAAGTCAGCCATTCCAAACAAACGGGTTAATGATACCGCTCAAGTGGAAGAGGAACATGAGCCTAGAAACGGTAAATGTCGACTGTGTAAGAGTGAAGAACATAATACACCTCGTCTGTACCGGGGTGAAATTGATTACGTATAGGATGGGTTATCTATGGGCACACTGATGAGTCAGGAAGCGGCCGAGTCCGATTTTGTTAATGGTACAATTGAAAAGAAAGGCTATCGTAAGCGCTGGGTAAATAACGTAAAAAAATTACCTGAGCACCCTTACAACAATGGTATCCATATGGATACCCATCACTTGATTTCGGCAGAAGCTGTAAAACTCAGTGAGTTGGGTGAAAACTTGGTTAGTAAAGGCTATGATATAAACCAATTATCAAACTTGGTTGGGTTCCCCGCTACCCTGCCTGGGGCATGTCAACTCCATTGCCAGCTACACCGTGGTGATCATACTTTTAGCCGTCCCAGAGAAGAGCCTTATCATCGTTATATTTCTGGAGAGTTACGACGTCCGGCGATTAGGAAAAAGATCAAAGAGTGCTACGGCAAAACCAAAGCAACTGAAAATGAATCAGAAATACACAAGTTACTCGACCCGATTAGCCGTAAAGTGCTAAAGAAAATTAACAAAATTGAAAGAGGGCAATTTTTTTCATTGCCGTTGACTAAAATTTCTCACTACTTTATTTCTGGAGGGCCTGGCTGCGCATGTCAATTTGATATTATCAATGCAGAAGCTTCCTACGATACATACTGCAGCAACGACAGACTTCACTACAAGGGGAGTGACAGAGATGGTAAAGACAAGCGCTATCAAACCAGTCGTTCCCCATGGAACACCAAAACGATCACGTTTCAAAGCACCAGATGGATACCCAAGGTAGGACAATGAGCCAATATAACGATCAATACTATATTGTTTTCGAAAATTATGATGAAAATACTTTGTACCTAAAACCTCAAAAGCATTCAGCTATGAGGGATTACGAATACACCAAACTAAGTGGTGGTGAGCCAATGTTTTTTGAAAACGGCTACCGCGATATAGACCTAGCGCGAGGAGTGTCAAGACCGATTAAACAAGCACACTTGGATTCAACCTACCCAGTATTCTCTGATGAAATTAAGAAAACACTAGTTAACATTGATAGTAGTTGTTGTCAGATCTACCCGGCAGTCATTGTTGATGACCATGGAAAATATCATGATAACTACTGGGTATTTAATGTCTTTGAGCTACTCGATGTGCTTAATCTAGAGAAGTGTCGTATCGATGACTTTGATCCGGATGAAGAAGACCAAACTATAGAGCAATACTACTTGGATGATGACAAGTTGTCTGCGATGCCAGAGGAAGAGCGTTTGGTGTTTATGCCAAAATTCAGCGATTACCCTCATATTATTGTTCATGATAAAGTGGTAAAAGCATTCAAGAAACACGACGTGGATACGCTTAACTTTGTCAAAGTTTCTGATTGGGTGATGGGGCTACAGTTTGTAGAGTCTTAATGGAACAGTGGGCCGCTGAAGGCATTGGGGAAATCTACGTTTCTAGCTTAAAACTAGGTATTCAGGAACAATAACCTTATTTGCTGTTCCTGAATATATGTACCCCCCCAAAATAGTACAATTTGATCTGCTTCAGCGATACTGGACAATCACGTAAACAAATTTTCCATACTTTTAATAATTCATACGTCGTTAAATTAGCAATCTTGCTAAAACTTTTCTGTCCAGAGACGTGCTGGCAGTACCAATGGTACCATTTTCATCCCACAGTGATAAGCTCACGCATAGGCTAATGTACAAAAATTCTATTTGTGTAATGCTTCACACCTATCAACTACCGCCAGAAAAACCTAGTTGGCGCCAAGCTTCATAGGTAACAACAGCAACAGAATTCGAGAGGTTCATACTTCTTGCATCCGGTAGCATCGGGATACGTATGCGCTGCTCTTCTGGAATAGCATTGCGTACATCATCTGGAAGGCCCGAAGTCTCGGCACCAAATAAAAGAACATCACCTTCTTGATAACGCGGCTCATCATGAGGTCGTGCCCCCTTGGTCGTTAAAGCAAAAATCCTACGCTCCCCCATCGCAGAAAGAAATGAATCGTAGTCTGGGTGAACAGTTACTCTTGCAAGATCTCGATAGTCTAATGCCGCACGACGCAATTTTTTTTCCTCCAAATCAAAACCCAGCGGCTTTATGAGGTGTAAATGACAACCATTGTTAGATGCCAATCTAATGATGTTGCCTGCGTTTGCAGCAATCTTGGGTGTGAACAGTGCAATATGGAACATTGTGCTAAGATCTGTTTTGGTAATGATGTGTCGGAAATATACCGAGATTTAGCGATTATTTCACAAATTTTTTTCTATCAGTTTTTTTATACATTCAACAATAGGCTAGGCTCATTGAAACGTAGTGAAATAGAACTTTCACTCACTCACGTGTAAAAAATTCACCCAATTTTGGTCCGTATAATTCTGAACATTATTCGCCTGTGTGCTAACTGTGGTGCAAACCTGCATTTAATTGAGCCATTAGGGTTTGATTTAGAAGAGAAAAAAGTCCGCCGTGCTGGCTTGGATTATCACGATCTCGCCCGTGTCACTCGGCATAAAGACTATCAAGCCTTTATCGAGTACCTAGAAAAAGAGCGCGAAACATTCCGTATTTTTGCCTGCACGACAAAAACAACTGGTCATCACGTTGATGCTCATTTCCAGAGAGGTGACGTGTTACTGTTTGGCCCAGAAACCCGCGGCCTGCCAGCAGAGCTGATTGAGAGCATGCCAATGGAACAGCGCATTCGCATCCCAATGATGCCTGATGCTCGCAGCCTCAATTTATCTAACGCAGTCGCCATTATCGCTTTTGAAGCATGGAGACAAATGGGCTTTGAAGGTGCTCAATAGCATCATAAACTGGATATAAAAAACGGACTCAAATGAGTCCGTTTTTTATATTTATCGAAATCAGATAGGTCTATGGGCGAGCCACAAAACCTACCGCTTCGTATGCTTTCTTCAGTGTCTCCGCGGCGCGAGCAGACGCTTTCTCAGCACCCTGCTTCATCACCTGATCCATGTATGCGCGATCTGCACGGATACGGTGATATTCAGCTTGAATAGGCTCAAGCATAGCAACGAGTGCTTCACCTACATCTTTCTTAAATGGACCGTACATCTCCACGCCTTGGTACTTAGCTTCAATCTCTTCAAAGCTCTTACCTGTCGCTGCCGAGTAAAGGCCCATTAGGTTAGAAATACCGGCTTTGTTATCCCAGTCATGAGCAATACGCGGTGGCGTTTCTGCATCTGTCTGAGCTTTGTTGATCTTCTTGATGATTGACTTAGGCTCTTCAAGCAGAGTGATCACGTTCTTACGGTTATCATCCGACTTAGACATCTTCTTAGTCGCATCTTGCAAGCTCATCACTCGCGCATTCACTGTTGGAATATACGGCTCTGGCACTTGGAAGATTGGCAGCTCTGGCGAGTAGATATTGTTGAAGCGGTTAGCAATATCACGCGCTAATTCAAGGTGCTGCTTCTGGTCACTACCTACTGGTACTTGATGCGCACCGTAGAGAAGGATATCTGCTGCCATCAACACTGGGTAGTCGAACAAGCCAACGTTCACATCACCAAATTGGCTAGATGAGTCTTTCGAATAACGCGCAGACTTGTCTTTAAACTGAGTCATTCGGCCCAGTTCACCCATCTGGGTGTAACAGTTAAGAAGCCAACCAAGTTGAGCATGCTCTGGTACATGTGACTGAACAAATAACGTGCTCTTTTGCGGATCAACACCAACTGCAAGACAGATTGCTAGTGCGTCTAGAGTCGCTTCGTGCAACGCTTTCGGATCTTGGCGAACCGTAATTGCGTGAAGGTCGACAACACAGTATTGGCAATCGTAATCATCTTGCATCTGCTGCCATTGACGTAGAGCACCCAAGTAGTTACCGATACTTAGTTCACCTGATGGTTGAACACCACTCAATACGATGGGTTTGCTCATGGGAATAGTTCCTTTGACTTCTTATGCTAAATAATGAAAAAACCGCGTGGTTTCTCTCCACACGGTTTACTCAGTGTACTCATTAACGAGTATTTTAAAAGATCTTTTGTCGCTATTAAGCTGAAACCGTTAAGAGTTCTGCTAAATCTGCGATGGTATCTGCGACATAATCCGGTTGAGAGGCAGAAATAGGCTCACCGTGGTTGTAGCCATAGGTCAAACCAAACGAGTGACAGCCTGCGTTTTTCGCCGCTTTGATATCGTTACTTGAATCACCCACCATTAGCATTTCTTGTGGCTGGCAACCATGTTTCTCAAGCAGCCAATTTAGTGCCATTGGGTTAGGCTTTTTCTCGGGGAACGTATCACCACCAATCACATCAACAAAGTACTTATCAATACCGTGCTTCGTCAGAACATCAGGGACAAACTTCGATGGCTTGTTGGTCACTAGCGCCATGGTAAAGCCCGCTTCGTGCAGCTCTGCCAAGGTTTCTTTTACCACTGGGTAGAGGTGGCTGAGCTTGTGTCCACTTTGCTCGTAGTAGTCATCAAACAGAATACGTGCTTTAGCATGCAATTCAGGGTCTAAATCTGGTGAGACTGTTAGGCTGCGACTCAGCGAACGACCAATAAGAACATCAGCGCCGTTACCAACATAGTCACGCACTTGCTCTTCTGTCACCGCAGGGTAGCCTAATGCTTGTACCGCTTGGTCAGCAGCAACCGCCAAATCAGGCACGCTATCCAATAACGTTCCATCCAAATCAAACGCGATAAGTTTAATATTGCTCATTCAATTACTCTGCCTTTGCTAATTCAGCACGCATCTGGTCGATGACTTCTTTGTAGTCAGGTTGGTTGAAGATAGCCGAACCTGCGACGAACATATCTGCGCCTGCTTCTGCGATCTCTTTGATGTTTTCAACCTTAACACCACCATCAATTTCCAGACGAATATCGCGACCAGATTGATCAATCATTTTGCGTACAGCGCGTAGCTTATCGAGTGTTTTAGGAATGAAAGATTGACCGCCAAAGCCTGGGTTTACTGACATCAGAAGAATCATATCTACTTTATCAATGATGTACTCAAGGTGAGATAGCGGTGTCGCTGGGTTGAGTACCACACCCGCTTTACAACCATGCTCTTTGATAAGCTGAAGTGTGCGATCAACGTGCTCAGAGGCTTCGATATGGAAAGTGATCATAGACGCACCGGCTTTGGCAAAATCCGGAATAATGCGATCGACTGGCTTCACCATTAGGTGTACATCAATTGGTGCAGTAATACCGTAGTCACGCAGTGCCTGACAGATAGGCGCACCAAAGGTTAGGTTAGGTACGTAGTGGTTATCCATTACGTCAAAGTGAACCACATCGGCACCCGCTGCGAGAACTTTTTCTACGTCTTCGCCTAAGCGAGCCATATCTGCAGATAGAATCGATGGAGCGATAAGGAAATCTTTCATACCTGACCTCTAAAATGAATTGAGCAAAACGACTGAATATAAGTTGAGCGCAATTCTACCTAAGCTAAAGGTCAGAAGATAGATGAGAGAAGAGAAATGTCGTTAACGGTTGTCTTGTGGTTTAAACAACGCCAATAGTTCGTCTACTTTGTTGCGCCCAGCGCCATTGCGGCTGATCGTACGCTTAACCTTGACGACATTGAGTTCTGCCCCGTGGTATAGCCGGCGTGTTAACGTCGTATCATGGTTAGAAATCAACACTGGAATATTACGCTCTTTAGCGGCTTTTTCTGCCACATCCGCCAATGCGGCCTGATCATCCAAAGTAAAGCCGTTGCCCGAATAAGAGGTAAAGTTGGCCGTATTAGAAAGTGGAGCGTAGGGTGGATCGCAATACACTACACTGCCCTTGCGAGCGCGTTTGAACGTGTCGGTGTAACTCTCACACACAAATGTCGCTTTCTTCGCTTTTTGGGCAAAGAACTCCAGCTCAGCCTGAGGAAAATAAGGCTTTTTATACGAACCGAACGGGACGTTAAAACCGCCTTTCTTGTTGTAACGGCATAAGCCATTAAAACCGAAACGGTTCATGTAAAGGAACGCCAGCGAGCGATACATCACGTCATCGGTGCCATTAAACTCTGCTCGAATAGACAAGTAGGCATCTTTGCGATTGTTTTCAGGGACAAACCATCGTCTGGCCTCTGAAATATAATCGTCTGGTTTTTCTTTAAGTAACTTATAGAGATTAATCAGATCAGGATTAATGTCAGCAAGCAGATACTGCTCATAGTCAGTATTGAGAAATACAGAACCAGCACCAACGAACGGCTCTACCAGCTTACGGCCCTCAGGCAAGTATCGCTGGATATCTTCGACAAGTCCGTATTTTCCACCCGCCCATTTCAGGAAGGCACGCTGCTTCTTCATCAACTGCTCTATCTATCAACCACAAATTAAGGCTGCGGAATGTAACATATTTTCCCGCTAAGCTCAGCGTTATTTCACTCGATCAATTTCACGGTGAACCTGACTGAGCGATTTTGCCCAAGGGTCTAGTCGTTGCAAGTCATCGGGCAATGCATCTACTGCATCCCTTGCCACCTGAATGGTTGGATAGTTTTGATATGTGACGATGAACCACTCGATATCATTGCGCACCGTTGGATAGATATACACATTGTCAGATAATTTATATTTATCGAGAAAAGCTTGCACATCTTCCAGTGATTGTACGGCGGCAAGCTGTAGCGTATAGCTACGGGGAGAAAAGCGCTTTAGTTCCTCTTTGGTAAAAGAGAACGTAATGACTGTCTTTGCTGGTTGAGGGGAATTCTCTGTTTGAGCAATCGGCTCGGCTTCCACAGCACTTGGAGTCGCTGCTTGTTCTGATTGAGGAATAGACTGCTCAACCACTTGTTCTATAGCGGTGGTATCCGCGGTTTCAGGCTTACCCTCGAGCAGAGCGTCTACCACCTCAGAAGTAATCACGACACGCTGATGATCACTTTCTGGATTGCCCACGCTCGACGTTTGCTCTGTTACTGCCGGCGGTAGAGATTCAGAATCATCTTCCGCAGAAGCAAGCATAGGATCGGTGCTCATCGACTCCTCTTCCATCGAGTTGTTCAGCTCCGTTTCAGGCACAGGGTCTTTAGCTAAAGTAGGGATGACGGTCTGCTCAATAGCATCAACCATTTGCTGTGCTTTATCATCCGGCGAGGGTTGACTCATCACCCACCAGTATCCACCACCAATTAATAACAGTAAGGTCACCACCAATAATGCGATGTTAATTGGTGAGCCAATAATTGAGCGGATAATAATCCTTTTTTCCACTTTATGATCCCCTAAAGCCATAATCTCACCCGGTCGACGGGCCACAGTTCGGTACGCATTACGTACGCGTTTTTCTCTTTCATCTTCGACAAAACGAATCACTAAGTGTTCAAAAAATCGATCGGCTTCATCCTGACTTA
The DNA here is from genome assembly GCF_022398095.1 of Vibrio sp. Isolate23. Classification (NCBI taxonomy): domain Bacteria; kingdom Pseudomonadati; phylum Pseudomonadota; class Gammaproteobacteria; order Vibrionales; family Vibrionaceae; genus Vibrio; species Vibrio sp. Isolate23. The sequence goes on along the minus strand of NZ_JAKEUV010000010.1, from coordinate 20,159 downwards.
GTGGTTCGATTTCCAGATCAATTGGCTTGTGATCCTGCCCATAACTGAGCCGAGTCAGTAATACATCCAAACTATTCGACTGGGCAAACAACACCACATTAATTGTCCAAGCAGGGTTTTCCTGCGCTTCCAAAATCAGCATCCACAGTTCAGATACAAATGTTTCCTGTAGAAGATGGGCGTCATCCACAACAATCACCGCATCGCAGCTTTCCCCTTGCATCTGGCGGGCAAAACTCTCAGCTAGAGGATCTGCAGGATTGAACATTGAGTCAGAAAAGAGCTGAGACAGAATCATGGTACGGCGCTGCTGATCATCCTGACTTGGATGACACATCAGGAGTGATTGGTTTTTATCTGATACCCACGCTTCTAAATAACGCTGGGCAAGCCAAGACTTACCAGCCCCTGATGCACCGCCAACAGTGACTAAGTTTGAACCGAAGTTAGTCAGCAATTGCATACGTTCAAGCAATTCAACTTGAGAAGCTAACTCCAACACACGGGATTCATGCGTCAAACTCATTTAACCATCCTAATGACAGCCTACTGTCTAAAGAAAAGAACTTATATATCGCGACAAAAATCGATCGCTTGCTTAATAACCGATTCAGGCACACCTTTCACTACTTCAGCGCTACCGATACTGGTCGGTAACACTAATCGCAGTTCACCAGCGAGAACTTTTTTATCGCGCATCATGTGTTTCATGAAGTCGTCAAAGGTCATAGTGTCTGGTGTATGCACAGGTAATTGTGCTCTCTTCAGTATAGAGAGAATTCTCTCTACTTGCTGCTCCGTGATAAGCCCTTGAAGCTCGGCAGTTTTTGCTGCCATCACAGTGCCTGAAGAAACGGCTTCACCGTGTAGCCATTTACCATAACCTAACTCAGCTTCGATCGCATGACCAAATGTATGACCTAGATTCAGCAATGCACGAATGCCTGACTCTTTTTCATCCAAAACCACCACTTCTGCTTTGATTTGACAGCAACGAGCTATCGCATAAGTCAAAGCTTGCTCATCCAGTGCGTAGAGTTTGTCGAGGTTTTCTTCTAGCCAGACAAAGAAATCCTGATCGTAAATGATGCCATATTTGATTACCTCAGCAATCCCCGCCGCAAACTCTCTTGGTGGCAGCGTTGCGAGGCAATCGGTGTCGATAATCACCGATTTAGGCTGATAAAAAGCCCCTATCATGTTCTTACCCAGCTTGTGGTTCACAGCAGTTTTACCACCGACTGAGGAGTCCACCTGAGACAATAGCGTTGTTGGGATCTGAATAAAGTCGACACCACGTTGGTAACATGCAGCAGAAAAACCGACGAGATCACCAATCACACCGCCGCCAAGTGCTATCACGACGACATCACGTGCAAAGTTGCCTTCAAGAAGGTAACTCATCACGGTATTAAAAGTATCCAGCGATTTGTACTGTTCGCCGTCTGGCAACTCAAGTACAGAGGCTTCGCAGCCTACTTGCTCAAGAAGAGATAAGATTTTATCAGCGTACAAAGGAGCAACCGTGACGTTAGTAATCACAACGACTTTTTGTTTTGCAGATAAAAAAGAAAGGTGGGCCGGATCATTAAATAATCCGGCACCAATTGAGATTGGATAGCTACGCTCACCTAAACTGACCGTAATCCGTTCCATGGGTATTCTCCAGTTGCTAAAATTTGACGTATTAACGTTCTTCTAGCATTTTTACAATCTGGTTGGCTACCACTTTTGCACTTTGATCGTCGGTACGCACGGTGTAATCCGCAATTTCTTCGTAAAGAGGGTTGCGTTCACCAGCCAGTGACTCCAACACGTTACGAGGGTTGTCCGTTTGAAGTAGAGGGCGTTTCTTGTCACGGTTAGTACGCGCAAGTTGCTTTTCGATTGTGGTTTCAAGGTAAACAACAATGCCGCGAGCAGAAAGGCGATTGCGGTTTTCTTTACTCTTGATAGAGCCACCGCCTGTTGCCAGAACAATACCTTGCTCTTCAGTTAGGTCATTGATCACCTTTTCTTCACGGACACGAAAGCCTTCTTCGCCTTCCACGTCAAACACCCACGCGATATCCGCGCCAGTGCGTTCTTCGATCACTGTATCCGAGTCAACAAACTCCATGTGAAGCTGTTGAGCCAGGTGTCTACCAATTGTACTTTTGCCGGCACCCATTGGTCCAACAAGAAAAATATTGCGTTTTTCAGCCATGTTCAGCATTAATTTACAACGTTAATTCAATGACATCGCTACAAGAAAACCAAGATTTCTCTGGTCTAAGATATGCTTGCAGCACCTATTCCTCACAGATAATTCGTGATAAGACCCGAAATTATCTAGATAAGGTGACACTAATGCAAATTTATTTTCATCTATCTGTTGATTGATGACGGAACGACCACTTTTGGAGTAACGAAAATCAGCAATTCACTTTTACCCATTTGCTGATAAGTTCGTCGAAAAAGGGCTCCCAATAGGGGAATATCACCTAAAATCGGCACCTGATCAACGGTATCTGACACACTGTGTTGGTAAATCCCGCCTAACACAATCGTTTCACCGTTATTCACCAATACTTGAGTCCCAATACGTTGCGTATCTATCGCCACCGCTTCTCCCGTACCCGTTTTTACAACTTGCCCCGGCCTGTCCTGCGTAACATTCAGGTCTAAGATTAAGCGATTATCAGAGGTAATCTGCGGCGTCACTTTCAAGCTCAGTACTGCTTTTTTGAAGTTAACACTAGTTGCGCCACTCGATGCGGCTTCTAAGTACGGAATTTCGGTTCCTTGTTCAATATAAGCGGACTGTTTGTTGGTCGTCATTAAACGCGGGCTGGAGATCACCTCTGCCCGCGACTCTCTTTGTAATGCAGACAACTCAAGATCAAGCAAAGTATCACTGGCCAATTTGGCCACTTGAAATGCAATGGTCGACGCGGTGGTAGAAGTTGCGGCCAAATTGACGTTTAAAAAATCATCCAGTGACACACCACTGTCCCCATATAAATTGAGCTTCTCTACATTGCTTTCAATCGATCCTCCAACCGAGTGACTCCCGTTGGTAGAACTGAACCCCCAACGCACACCTAACTCTTGTAAATCGCCTTCGTTCAAACTGACGATACGCGCTTCTATTTGGACTTGTTTCACTGGGACATCTAAAGCAGTGATGATAGACCTCATTGCCTGAATATGGCTGGCAACATCTCGAATAAGTAGGCTATTGGTCCGGGTATCAATCGCAATCGAACCACGCTCAGACAGCATGTTCGTCTTTGCCTGTACACCTAACATCTCGGCTATATCTGCCGCTTTAGCAAAGCGTATAGAGATAATTTCTGACGTGAGTGGCTGTCGCTCTGATGGGACTTTCACCTGCTCCAACTGTTGCTGCTTCAGCTGCGCGATTTCGGTCGCTGGCGCCACCAGTAACACATTTCCTTTCATGCATTTTTCAAGCCCTTCCATATGAAGGATAATATCCAACAACTGGGGCCAGGGGATATCCTTTAATCTCAATGTCAGGTTACCCGTAACGGCATCCGAAACAACCAGATTAAAATTATTGTGATCTGCTATTTGCTGTAACACTTTACGAACAGGGATATCCTGAAAATTAACAGATAAGGTGCTGTGACTATGGACTTCACTCTCCACCTCAGAACGACTCGGAGAGTGAATTTGAGCATTAGCGTCTTTCAAAATCGCGATCAAACTAAGTAATACAATGCAAAATACCTTCATCATTCTCACCTAATTCATTACCAGTCGTCTGGTTCTGTAGCTAAGGCAACCCTTGCTATTCTGCACAGGCTCGCGAATTTCAACAGCTTCCACTGTCACATCAGTGATGAGACTATGCGCCGCAATAAACTCTCCTTGAACTCTGGTGATCAGCACCCCATCAGGCAACTCAATAAGCGCTGCATGCTCGCCCCGGACCGTCATCACTCCTGCTAAGCGCAGCTGATCTAATGGATAGGTTTTAAGTGAGCTGTTGGCGACAGCATCTTTGTGACAGCCTAAGATAGGTGCCTCTGCTCCCAACAAAGCGGTTGGCAATAAAAAGGGGTCGCGCTGAATAGATAAATTCACATCTTGCAGGGCGTGAAAACGCTTCGGATTAAACTTGGTCAAAGACAGAACATGGGGTTCTTTTTGTTCTACTTGTACAAATTCCAATGGTTGGCGGTTAGCTTTGCAGCCGCTCAAGACAAGATACAAACAGATAATTAGGCTAGCTCTCACTGCTCACCTCATTTAGAGGCAGAAGGAGATACACCTCACCTTGCAAATTTAATTGCGGACTATCACTTTGCGTACGACGCCAACGCAGTGCATCAAAATAAACAGCATTAGGCCGCGTGACCAGCGTCTGGAAAAAGGCAGCAATGTGCTGATATTGACCTGACAGCTCGAACTGCAGCGATGACTGCAGAAAAGGACCTTTGGGCCGATGGCCTGTTTGATTCATATGGGAAAGTACCAACGCATGTTGCTGAGCGATTTGATTAATCATGCTCAATGCCCCCGTGACGTCTATTGTCTGAATAAAGTGAACCCGCTGTTGCGCTTTTCTTTGCTCAAGTTGTTCCAGCTCAGACCGACGCTGCGAGAGCAAAGCGACCGTTTGCCGTTTTTGCTCAATGATACTTTTCTGTTGCCGCTCTTTGACTAATAAAGATTCCAAGTGAGTCAGTGACGGGCTAATCACCAACCAATAACCTAAGGCCAGTAGCACCAACAGAGAAGTACCACACAACCAAAGCCGTTGTAACTTAGATAAACTCGCTAAACTAACACCACGCACTTCAATCATAGGAACGCTCCACCAGCTCAAACGTCAGCGAAAAAGACTGGTAAATATTGCTAAAGCGCTGCACACCATGCACAACTGATTGCAACTTCACCCCCTCTATCATGGGTGAACGTTGCAAGTTAGCCAGCAGTTCATTTAATTGTTCAGCTGTTTCAGCTATACCAGCTAGACTCACTTGCCTACCGACCAAGTTGATGTGATCGAGATACACACTTTCAGGCAATAGCTCTGGAAGCAGCGCTATGAGTTGTAATGGGAAATAGCGTTGTGCGTGCAGCTCCTGCAACTCAATGATTTCCCCCTTTAGCGCTGCTACTTTCTGCTCAATAGCATTTACTTGGCTAACTTTCTGATCTAAGTGGGAACCCCAGTTCTTTAGTTGCTCGACACGTGATTGCTGAAGACGAATTTGTGATTGCAGATAGTGCTCGCCAGTTACAACCACCAGCGAAGCAATCAGCACCACAAAGCTCAAAGAAAAGACAAGATGACGGATTCTCTGCTGACGCTGATCAGCACGCCAAGGTATTAAGTTGATTTCAGGCTGCATAATGCTTCTCCAGCCAATAAGCACCGCTTAAAGCCAAACCGAGTGCAATTGCAAATTGAGGCCCAATCTTTGGCTGGTGCTTAGCATCGACTAGATCACACAGCTCAAGTGGCATGCAAGTGAGCCCTAATCTAGGCAACAAAAGAGACGTTAGTTGCGAGAACAGATTCGCTTCACCACTTAGCCAAACACCTTCCAGCTCAGCATCTATAAGCTCAATATTTAGAAGCAGGGGCTCTAATACCTTACCCAGCGATGAATCCTCTTCCTCTAAAGGAAATTCTTTATAGACCACTCCCAGATGTTCACGCTCAAAGCACAAGGCTACACAATCTGAGTGGATATCCATCAATAGCCAGTTTGTGTTTCCATACCGCCTAGACGCTCGTCGCCACAACTGAATAAGGTTGTGTGAATGGGGGTTGATCAAAATAGGGGTAAAACCCGACTTCAGTAACGGCTTACGCCGCGTATCGATACACTCCTTTCTAATCGCATACACCTGATAATCCATTTTCGCCTGCGTCTTTTCATGAGAAAGAGCAATAAAATCGAGATAAAGCGCTTCAACCTCAACCGGAGACTGCTGAGCAAAATCCCGTGTAATAACAAACTGACACTCTTCATCGCTCAGATCGCTATCTATTTGTAATCGCTTACTTATTACTGAACTGTCAGGGACACTCAGGCACACTTTGCGACTAAATAGTGGCAAAGCCTTTCTTAGTTCTTTGAGTTTCTTTACAATTTTCTGATAATTTAACCTGTAGTTATCAGTGAAAATGTCCGCTTCAATTGGCATTTGGTGATAACTAACAAGTGTGAAAGTGTCTTTTCCAGGCTTTAAGACCACCGCTTTGATACTCTGGTGGCTGATGTCTATGCCTGTAATTAATGATTTGACCATTGAGCTCAGCTCCGTAAAGTTTGCCTAGCGCCTCGGCTTAAATCGTTGATTTAGTAAGCACATAAACAGATTTGAGCTACTTTTAGCTTAAACTACCTAGGTTTGCATAACGTAAGCTTAATTAATCAGGGATTCTCCGGTGAAGTTCATAAAGCGATTGTTTATTTTCGTATTGGTTTGCACGGTACTTGGGGTCGGAACCATTTTTGGTTTTTACCTCTACGTAAAACCAGAGTTGCCAGATGTAGCAACTTTAAAAGATGTCAAACTGCAGACACCAATGCAGATATTCAGTCAAGACGGTAAGCTGATCTCTCAGTTTGGTGAAAAGCGCCGCATTCCTGTCACTTACGATGAGATCCCTCAACACCTAATTGAAGCCTTGATCGCGACAGAAGACAGCCGTTTTTACGATCATCCAGGCATCGATCCTATTGGCATTACTCGTGCAGCCGTTGTCGTAGCTCTTTCTGGTTCCGCAAAGCAGGGCGCGAGTACGATCACTCAGCAGCTTGCGCGTAACTTCTTCTTATCTAACGAGAAGAAAATCATGCGTAAAATCAAAGAGATCTTTATCGCGATCCACATTGAGCAACTGCTGAGCAAAGAAGAGATCATGGAGCTGTACGTCAACAAGATCTTCTTGGGTTATCGCTCTTACGGCTTTGGTGCCGCCGCTCAGACTTACTTTGGTAAAGATCTTAAAGATCTGACACTGAGTGAGCTTGCTACCTTGGCCGGCATGCCAAAAGCGCCATCGACCATGAACCCTATCTACTCCATCGATCGTGCCACTAATCGACGTAATGTTGTACTCGCGCGTATGTTGGATGAAAAGTACATTACCCAAGATGAATACGACCAAGCTCGCGCTGAAGAGATCATCTCACGTTACCACGGCGCAGAAATCGAGCTTAGTGCTCCCTACGTAGCTGAGCTGGCGCGCGCATGGATGGTGTCACGTTATGGTGAAGAGGCTTACACCTCTGGGATGAATATCTACACAACCATAGATTCAAAACTGCAAGTCGCAGCAAACGAAGCTGCTATCAACAATCTGCTCGCTTATGACCAACGCCATGGATACCGCGGCGCAGAAAAAGTGTTGTGGAAAAACGGACAGAAAGCATTGGATGAAGAGCAGATTGACGACACTCTAGACAATGTCCCGACCTACGGCTCTTTACTGCCAGCTGTAGTAACAAAAGTGAGTGCTCAACAAGCAACTGTGTGGGTGAAAAACCAAGGTGAACAAACCATTAACTGGGACGGTATCAAATGGGCACGTAAGTTCCTGACCGATGATCGCCAAGGCCCAGCTCCGAAGGCAGCAACCGAAGTTCTCGCTGAGGGTGAGCAAATCTGGGTACGCCAGGTAGAAACCCCCGTCGAAGAAGGTGAGCCTCAAATAAGCTGGCATCTAAGTCAGGTTCCCAATGCAAATACAGCCTTCGTCGCAATGAACCCAGAAAACGGCGCCGTGATGTCCCTAGTAGGCGGCTTTAACTTCGTACATAGCAAGTTTAACCGTGCGACTCAGTCCATTCGTCAAGTAGGCTCAAGCATCAAACCCTTTATTTATTCAGCAGCGATTGATAAAGGGCTAACGCTAGCCACACTGATCAATGATGCGCCGATTAACCACTGGGATAAAAGCCAAGGTACTGCGTGGCGGCCAAAAAATTCGCCGCCAACCTACATTGGTCCAACCCGATTACGCATAGGTTTAGCCCAGTCTAAAAACGTGATGGCAATACGTGTTCTGCGTGAAGTGGGTTTAGATGAGACACGTCAATATCTGTCTCGATTTGGATTCGATATTAATCAAGTTCCTCGGTCAGAGACCATTGCATTAGGTGCTGGCAGTTTAACGCCGGTAAAAGTCGCTCAGGGGTACTCTGTTTTTGCCAATGGCGGCTACTATGTCGAGCCTTATTATATCAGTAAGGTGGAAGGACCCTTTGGTGATCTTGAGTTTACGGCAGCACCTAAAACTATCTGTCGCCAAGATTGTGAAAAGACAGAAACCGTAACCAATGAATTCCAAGAGCAGGATATGGAGCCTGAAGATCAACAGCCACAATATGCTCCACAAGTGATATCAGAACAAACAGCTTTCTTGGTACGTGAAATGATGTACAGCAACACTTGGGGCGGCGGTAACTGGCGTGAAGGTACAGGCTGGAATGGCACGGGATGGCGCGCACAAGAACTAAAACGCCGCGATATCGGTGGTAAAACTGGTACCACTAACGACTCTAAAGACACTTGGTACAGCGGCTATGCGCCGGGTATAGTGGCTACAGTCTGGGTTGGCTTCGATGATCACACAAGGATGTTAGGGAGAACAAAGTCAAATCCAAACTTAAGTAACAACCCTATCACTGGAGCAGAGTCAGGGGCAAAAACCGCACAGCCAGCTTGGGTCGATTTCATGCATACCGCCCTAGCCGATATCCCAGTTCAGCAAAAAGAGATACCTGCGAATATTGTTCGTGTCCGCATTGACCGCAACTCGGGTCTGTTAACCAACAAATTCGACTCCAGCTCGATGTTTGAATACTTTCTTCAAGGGACAGAGCCAACGGAATATGCCACTGATGAAATCACTGACAGCATCTATACCACTGCCGAGAGTGAAGAGCTGTTCTAAATCCTAACTATAAGGGCGGAGACCATGGTCTCCGCCCTTTCTAACTCTGCCTAACTACTGAGATTCTAGCTGGTGCTTAATAGCCAACGCGAGTTGCTCAAAGCGAGACCGCAGCGGCGAGCCCGGGCGATAAGCGAGCACAATACTTCGAGAAGGCACCGGATTGGTCGCTTTGACGTAACACACACCATCTTTCTGTTTTTCTTTTGGTAAAGACAGTTCAGGCAAAAGAGTAATCCCCGCCCCTGCTGCCACCATATTACGTAATGTTTCTAAGCTGGTCGCTTTAAAGCGTTCGTCATCTTTCGCGCCCGCCGCAAAGCAAAAACCTAAAGCCTGATCACGCAAGCAATGCCCATCACCAAGTGCTAACACGGTTTTACCATTGAGCTCTAACATGTCAATTTCGTCCAGGTCTGACCACTCATGTTTAGACGGAACAGCAATACTCAAAGGCTCCTCGTACACGGCAATTTCTTTAAAAGGTGCTGTTTCCGCCACCGAAGCTAATACCAAACAATCCAACTTTCCGTCTTCCAACTGGCGTACCAATTGATTGGTCTGAGCTTCATGGAGATAGAGTTCCAAATCGGGAAATTGCTCTTTCAAAGCTGGCACGATTTTGGGTAAAAGGTAAGGACCAAGGGTGGGAATAAAGCCAATATGCATTGGCCCTGTCATTGCTTCACCCTGACCGCTGGCCATATCGCGGAATGTTTTTACTTCAGACAAGATACGTTTGGCCTGATCAACCAGCTGTAGCCCCGCATCCGTAAAAAGGACACGTCGGCTGCTACGCTCCAGCAAGGCCGTTCCCAGCTCATCTTCCAATTTACGAATCTGACCACTCAAGGTTGGCTGACTAACAAAACAAGCTTCAGCCGCCTTACGGAAGTGGTTGTGCTCGGCAAGAGCAACCAGATACTCAAAATCTCGGATATTCATCTTAGTAACCTAACCACCCAACAATATAGAAAAAACCTATCAAAACAATAGCATCAAACGATTAGAGCTATCAAAGGAAATTTTTAATAATAAATCCATAGCAAGACAGCAGCTTACGTAAAGCACGCTAAGCTCTAATACGAATGAAATCCAATTTACCCAAAGGTACGATTATGTTTACATCCAAAGAAGGTCAGAACGTTCCACAAGTTACTTTTCCAACTCGCCAAGGCGATGCTTGGGTTAATGTCACCAGCGATGAGTTATTCAAAGGCAAAACCGTGATTCTATTTAGCCTTCCTGGTGCCTTTACTCCAACGTGTTCATCAAGCCATTTACCTCGCTACAATGAGCTATTTCCTGTCTTTAAAGACCATGGCGTTGATGAAATCATCTGTGTTTCGGTTAACGACACCTTTGTTATGAACGCTTGGAAGAGCGACCAAGAAGCTGACAACATCACTTTCCTACCAGATGGTAATGGCGAATTCACTGATGGTATGGGCATGTTGGTTGATAAAAACGATCTTGGTTTTGGTAAGCGCTCATGGCGCTACAGCATGCTAGTTAAAGATGGCGTTGTAGAGAAGATGTTTATTGAGCCAAACGAGCCAGGTGACCCGTTCAAAGTGTCTGATGCTGACACTATGCTGAATTACATCGCACCCGACTACAAAACTCAGGAATCTATTACTGTATTTACTAAGCCGGGCTGCCCTTTCTGTGCTAAGGCGAAACAAAACCTTATCGACCACGGTCTTCAATATGAGGAAGTGATTCTGGGTAAAGACGCAACAACCGTCAGTTTGCGTGCTATTTCAGGTCGCACGACGGTACCTCAAGTTTTCATTGGTGGTAAGCACATTGGTGGCAGCGAAGAGCTTGAATCTTACCTCGGTCAATAAAACGCCTTGATCTTCCGGCTGTTCGACGGCCGGATAAGCTTTTTACAATCCAGTATCACTTTGAATTTCACCCTTCATATTCGAGTTTCCTCGTTTATCGAGGTAGCCTGGATAAACTAAACGGGAATCTAAAATGAAACAGCTTAATGTTGATGTGGCAGTTATTGGTGGCGGTACAGCAGGCCTTGGCGCATACCGTGCAGCGAAGGCTCATACCTCAAGTGTCGTTATGATAGAGGGCGGTCCTTACGGAACAACCTGTGCTCGTGTCGGTTGCATGCCTTCTAAGCTTCTTATTGCCGCAGCTGAAAGCGTGCATCAGATTGAAAAAGCGCCCGGATTTGGCATTCACCCTCAGGGCGAAACTCGTGTGGATGGCCGCGAAGTAATGGATCGTGTTAAACGCGAGCGCGATCGCTTCGTTGGTTTTGTTCTAGAGAGTGTCGATGAAATTCCAGCAGAGGATAAAGTGTCTGGTTATGCCAAGTTCATAGACAACCACACATTGATGGTGGATGACCATACCCAAATCACGGCTAAACGTATTGTGATTGCAACAGGCTCCCGCCCTGCTTATCCAAGTGTCTGGAATGAGCTAGGGGATCGTTTGGTTATTAATGATGATGTATTTGATTGGGATGATCTTCCTCAATCCGTGGCTGTGTTTGGTCCGGGGGTAATAGGCCTTGAACTTGGTCAAGCACTGCATCGACTCGGCGTTAAGGTCAAACTGTTCGGCCTAGGTGGCCAAGTAGGACCACTGACGGACCCTGAAGTGATGGCCTATGCCGACAAAGCGTTTAAAGAAGAGTTTTATCTTGATGCTGACGTGAAAGTCGAAAGTATGCAACGCATAGAGGGTGAAGATAAAGTCGAGATCCAATTCATCAATCACGATGGCAAGCTGGAAAACTTCATTGTTGACTATGTACTTGCAGCAACGGGTCGCCGTCCGAATGTCGATAAGCTGGCCATCGAAAATACTCAAGTTACCCTTGATAAACGAGGCGTACCAACAGCGGATCATTACACACTGCAAACATCAGTAGACCATATTTTTATCGCCGGTGATGCCAGTAATCAAATTCCGTTGCTCCACGAGGCGGCAGATCAAGGCCGAATTGCCGGCGACAATGCTGGTCTCTACCCTGATATCAGACAAGGCCTACGCCGTTCGTCCATCTCAGCGGTATTTTCAGATCCACAAATTGCTATGGTCGGAGAAACATTCAAGCAATTGGAAACTCGACTAGGTAATTGCGGCTGTTTTGAAATCGGCAAAGTATCGTTTGAAAATCAGGGACGCTCTCGGGTCATGCTACGTAACAAGGGGATCTTGCACGTCTATGGAGAGCAAGGTACAGGACGCTTCCTTGGAGCAGAAATGATTGGCCCTAATGCTGAACATCTTGCGCACCTGCTGGCTTGGGCACATCAAAATAAGATGACAGTATCAGAAATGCTCGATATGCCTTTCTATCACCCGGTGATTGAGGAAGGGGTTCGCACAGCTCTGCGCGATCTGAACGCGAAACTGCACTTAGGCCCAGAGATGATTAAACACTGTCTTGACTGTGGACCGGGTTGTTAACCCTAAGCAGAAAATCAAAAACGAGCCAATTGGCTCGTTTTTTATCATATAGACTCATTATTTCTCAGCTGCAATCACAGAGATCTCCACCAACAAGGCCTCACGCGCCATATCAGCAGTAACACATGCACGAGCCGGAGCGTGACCTTCAGGAACCCATGCATCCCATACCGCATTCATTTCCTGGAAGTCTTTCATGTCCTTCAAATAAATCGTCGCAGACAACATATGTTCCTTATCACTGCCCGCTTCAAGCAGCAGCTCTTCAACTTTATCCAACATAGTTTGCGTCTGTTCAGTAATGCCTTTCGTCGCATCCGCACACACTTGCCCACATAGGTAAATCGTACCGTTATGCTTTACGATACGGCTCATACGTTGTTTAGTTTGTTGACGTTCGATCATTTTTATCACTTTCACGTTAGCTTGAGATATTATCAAAGCACATGTTACCCAATAAACGATGCTCATGACATGCGACTACTGTAAAAACAGCAACTGGTTCTGGAAAAAAATAGGCCGTTGTCAGCGATGTATGGATCAGCTTACTGTGCTATCGGTATTGTGCTGGGTCATCTGGTGGTTTGCCTTCAAGGATAACCCTCAGAGCATAGAGTCCATCGCTCTGATCGTCGCAGGATTTGCATTTAACGGCTTGTTATTCCTTCACCTCTGGATGCGCTTTGTCATTTTTCCTTGGCGACGCAGAAACAAAAAAGGTTAGAGGTGATGGTGGTTGGGGAAACATTCTCGGTACGAGAAAAGAAAAAAGCCCCAAAATCAAAGTCGATTCTGGGGCTCTCTTAGATTCTTCTAAGAAAAAGCAGTGGTACTTTAATAGACCCTGCTTTTCTAATAAGGTTCCCAAAAACATTCGATCTTTTTTGATCTTTCTTCGAAAACCTTAACCATCAATACGTTAAGCAATATTTACCCGTGCGATGGATTTCTCAACCAGATTCACTTCTAACGCCACTTCATCACAAGCGTGCTGACGAGGGCACTGATCGCAATCTTTAAGCACTTTCTCCGGTAATAGCGACTTCGATGTCGGTAGAAAACTTTGCTTCATAAAGAACTCTGGAGTACGAGTCAGGACGAACACTTTCTTGATCGCCATCTGGCGCGCTTTCTCCACCAAGTACTGCACAATCGCACTTCCCTGACCTTGCCCTTGCCAGCCAGCTTCAACACCCAATGAACGAATCTCGGCCAGCCCAGAGTCATAAACATAGAGCGATGCACATCCGGTCACCTCACCATGGTGCTCCGCAACCGCGAAAGAGCCAATATCTCTCACCAGTTCACTGCGAGAACGAGGTAAGTTCTCCCCCATATTGGCCCAGTAAGTCACCATACCTTCTAGCGCTTCAATATCCGTCAAACGCGCAGGACGAACATTCACCGCAGAGGTATCCCGTTTGATAAGGCGCCCTTCCGCTTGCTCGACTGCATGAGCGACTTGCTTTGGCGAAACCCCGCCCAGAGCACTACGCTTCTCAAGGCACGATTCTATCGTCAGTATGCTGTAAACATCTTCTTCTATGACTGAGGAGAACTCTTTCAGTTCCGCAATCGACAGTTCCTCTAACGCACAACCTTTCGCAATGGCCCCCACTACTGCAACACCCACAATGTGGTGTGCCTCACGGAATGGGATGCCTTTAGCCACCAGATAATCTGCCAACTCAGTGGCATTGGCATAGCCTTGTTTCGCGGCTTCCAATGTGCGCTCGCCGTTTACTTTGATGCCATCAAAACAAAGCGCTGCCATTTCCATACAGTCGTTCCAGGTGTCTAGTGCGTCGAACAGCCCTTCTTTGTCTTCCTGCATATCTTTGTTGTAAGCGAGCGGCAATGCTTTCACCGTCATCATCATGCCAGCCAGTGAGCCGTAGACCCGCCCTGTCTTACCACGGATCAGCTCCAGCGCATCTGGGTTTTTCTTTTGTGGCATCAACGACGATCCAGAGGTCACAGTATCCGCCAGCTCAATAAAGTTTGACTCACCCGAGTTGTAGAAAATCATATCTTCTGCCAAACGCGACAAGTGAAGCATAGAGATAGAAGCTACCGACATCAGCTCCATAACATGATCACGGTCGGAGACCGAATCCAGTGAGTTACGTGTCGCACGGCGAAAGCCAAGGTTATGTGCCAGTTGCTCCCGGTCGATAGGATAAGCCGTTCCCGCCAAAGCACCAGAGCCAAGCGGGCAGGTATCTAAACGTTCGATGGCATCATGAAGACGCGAGTAGTCCCGCTCGAACATTTCCACATAAGCCAAACACCAATGAGCAAACGTCACCGGCTGGGCACGTTGCAAGTGCGTGTAGCCCGGCAGAACCGTTGCCTGATGCTCTTTCGCGACCGATACCATTTGAGATTGCAGACGGTCCAATGCCATCAGTAGCTGTTGACCTTGCTGACGACACCAGAGTTTAAGGTCAGTCGCGACCTGATCGTTTCTAGAACGGCCTGTGTGCAGTTTTTTGCCTAAGTCACCCACTTTGCCAATCAGTTGTTGCTCAACCCATGAATGGATATCTTCCGCGTCAGAACGAAGGATCTGATGAGGATCTTCCATCACTTCTAGCTTAAGTTCATTCAACGCCAGTTCTAGCTTCTGTTGCTCTTCTTCATTAAGCACATCCACTGATAACAACGCTTTCGACCAAGCGATTGAGCCCACAATATCTTGTTCTGCCAATCGGTAATCAAAGCGCAATGAATCGTTAAATTCTTTGAATCTCGTGTCTGCTGCTTGGGTAAATCTTCCGCCCCATAATGCCATTGCGTATCTCCTGATTACCGGTGCTCACTGTCAGTGCGAACAGTTTTTGATCTATTGCTATTTCTGGGTGAAACCCAGTATTTTTCTGATGGTTCAAACTTACGGCAATTCAAACCAAAAATAAAGTATTAATTCATTATTTCTACATATTTATTCATGATCATTTTAAGCGCTGTTGTTTTGGTTACCAAAAAACAACGAGCCCATTTGCTAAGCAAATGGGCTCGTCAGCTAGATAAGTTAAGGGTTACTTTTTCTGACTATTCAGCGCACGAATACGGCTAGACAGTGAGTAAAGGCGAATGAAGCCTTCTGCATGGCTTTGATCGTAAACTTCATCTTCACCAAAAGTAGCAAACTCTTCACAATAAAGGCTGTTCACTGAGCGCTTCTGGGTCACCGTAGCTTGACCTTTATACAGCTTAATCACGACTTCACCGTTTACATCTTGAGCCAGTTCTTCTGACGCTGCGAGAATGGATTTACACAATGGTGTGAACCAACGGCCGTCGTATACAAGATGAGAAGCCTTAACGCCTAGTTCTTCACGGAATTCAAATGCGGTCTTATCCAGTACCAGCTGCTCAACAGCACGCAGCGCTTCCATCATAATCGTGCCACCCGGAGTTTCATAACAACCACGAGACTTCATACCAACCAGACGGTTTTCTACAATATCGATACGGCCAACACCATGCTTAGCACCTTTTTCATTCAGGTAAACAAGTGCGTTGTATGGCGTCATGTTTTCACCATCCACGCCAACCACTTCGCCTTTTTCGACTTTCAGCGTCACGTATTCAGCTTCATTCGGAGCTTGCTCAGGATCGGCTGTCCAAACCCAGCAGTCTTCATTAGGCGCATTCCACGTATTTTCCAGAACACCACCTTCTGTTGAGATGTGCCATGCATTAGCATCACGTGAATAAATCTTCGTTAGTGAAGCCGTACAAGGAATGTTGCGTTCAGCAAGGTAGTCCAGACACTCTTCACGGCTAACCAGATCCCATTCGCGCCAAGGGGCAATCACATGAAGATCAGGGGCCAAAGCGGCAAAAGCTCCTTCAAAACGTACTTGGTCGTTACCTTTACCTGTACAGCCATGACAAAGGGCATCGGCGCCTACTTTACGCGCAACCTCAACCTGAGCTTTCGCAATGATTGGGCGAGCCATCGATGTACCCAACAAGTATTTGCCTTCGTAGTAAGCACCTGTTTTCAGCGTCGGGTAGATGTAGTCTGCGACCATTTCTTCTTTCAGGTCAGCGACATAACACTCAGATGCACCTGAAGCCTTCGCTTTTGCTTCGATGCCTTCTAATTCTTCTGCACCTTGGCCAACATCGGCAACAAACGCGACCACTTCACAGTCATAGTTTTCTTTCAACCAAGGGATAATCACTGAAGTATCCAGACCGCCAGAATATGCGACTACTACTTTATTTACTTTTAACTTGCTCATTTTCTTTTCTCCAAAATCCCAGCTCTGCGCGTGGCGGTCAGTGCTACGGGTGACTTTTCGTTCTTTTTGTTGTGCTCGTGTCTTAACACAAGCGACTTATTCTTAGGTAAAAATTGTGTTCCGATGCTTTGCCCAGCAAACAGCTCGTTAAGCTTTTCTGGATAACGCCAGGTAGCAACTTCTATTGGTCGGCCTAAATCATTAGCCGCTTCCAGTGCTGCATTGACTTTGACGATCATACCGTCAGTGATTACCTGCCCATTAATCAGACTTTGCGCCTCTTGCTCATCTAAGCTTTTGATCAGATGCCCTTTGCCATCCAAAACGCCACTCACGTCTGACAACAAAACAAGCTCAGCATCCAAGGCGCCAGCAACGGCAACTGCAGCTTGGTCAGCGTTGACGTTCATCATCTGGCCTTCTGCAGTCAGGCCAATTGAGCTAATGATTGGCAATGTGTCAGCCGCTAAAATCGCCTGTAATACCGTAGAGTTACCCGGCGTCGCTTTACCAACAGCACCAAGTTCTGGATCCAACTCTTCAACCTGACACAGCCCACCATCAGCAAGGGACAAGCCAACAGCATTCAAACCGTCTTTGATCGCCTGCCCCTGAAGCATCTTGTTCGCCGTACCGGCTAAAGCACCTGCTATCAAGGGAATTTGCTCATAGGGAGTGACACGAAGCCCGTCTTTCTTCAGCGTTTCAATCTGAAGCTGGGCCATAAGATCGTCCACAAGATAACCTCCTCCATGGACGAGCACGATTCGTCGCTGAGCCTGCTTCTGATAGTCAGCAATTGCACTAAAAACCTGACTTAACGTCTCAGTACACGAAAGGGCAGCACCGCCCAATTTGATCACTAATGGAGTTGGTTTGTTATCTGTCATTACTTTTCCCTTTACCGACTTGCTTATACAAGGGCAGTTAACTCTGGAAATCCGTAGTGGATATTTAAACACTGCATCGCTTGACTCGATGCGCCTTTAAGCAAGTTATCAATCGCAGAAACGACAATGATATGCTCGCCTTGTACCTTCCAACCAATATCGCAGAAAGGTGTATTTTCAACATGTTGAATACTTGGTAACGTCGCTTGGTGCAGGCGCACCGCAGGTTTATTCTCATATGCCGTATTAAATGCTTTTGAGATCTGCTGCTCACTCACTCCGCTAGCTAACTTCATAGTGATGGTCGCAAGGATGCCACGTTTAAAGTTACCTAAGTGAGGGGTGAAAATTACCTCAGTCCCCAGATGAGTCGCGATCTCAGGTTGGTGCCTGTGGCTGAACACACCATAAGGCTGCAAACTCACTTCACAGAAACTGTTGGTCTTCGATGCTTTTCGACCAGCTCCCGAGACACCACTGGTTGCATTGATTACTGGCCACTGAACAGAATCCAGCAAACCCGCCTCGACCAAAGGTTTAATCGCAAGCTGTGAGGCTGTTGGGTAACAGCCCGGCACAGCAATGAGCTGGCTGTGTTTAATAGCGTTGTGGTTCCACTCAGCAAGACCGTAAGCTGCGCTATCTAGCCAATCTTCATGTTGATGCTCAAAGCCATAAAATTCGTTATAGAAGCCGTGTTTCTTAACTCGGAAAGCGCCCGACAAGTCGAATACCTGGCAACCTTGTGTCAAAAACGTAGGCGCGATGTCGTGGCTGACCTCATGGGCAGTAGCAAGAAAAACCACATCGCTTTCCGCCGCTACATCATTGATATCTTTCAAAGGCTCTACAGGCTGACTGATAATACCTGCCAGTTTTCCATGTAGCTCAGAGATACATTTACCGGCATCAACACTATTGGCGGATACATATAAACCTGATAGCGTAAGTTGTGGGTGTTTATGCACCATCAGTGCTAACTCAGCTCCGGTATAACCGCTGGCGCCAATAATTGTAGTTTTGAGCATCTCAGACATCCATTAAGACCTTAAAATCGTCACACAACCAGTGACTATAAATTTAATAAACTTAGCTTTTAATGGTTTTTTATTCATTAAAAATGATTTATTATGTGTTTTACCTTCATTATTGATTTATGTCAACAGGCAAAGCGAACTTAATATGCAAATACCCAGTTTTCTTGAGGTCTACAAAGGCCTGATTTCTACCTCTTCCATCAGTTCAACCGATCCAAGTTGGGATGAAGGGAATGCAAAAGTCATTGAAAAGCTTGCCAGTTGGATGCAAGACATAGGTTTTGAAGTCGACATTATCGAAGTCGAACCCGGGAAGTTTAATCTGTTAGGTAAAATAGGAAGCGGTGAAGGAGGTCTGTTGCTGGCTGGTCACAGCGATACAGTACCTTTCGATGAAGGCCGCTGGAATTACGAACCTCATGCCCTCACCGAAGCGAATAACCGCTTCTATGGTCTAGGAACGGCTGATATGAAAGGTTTCTTTGCTTTCATTCTTGAAGCAGTAAAGAAGGTTGACTGGAGTAAACAAAGTAAGCCGTTATATGTCTTAGCGACTTGTGATGAAGAGACAACCATGCTTGGTGCACGTCATTTTACCGATAATGCACCATTCAAGCCGGACTATTGCATTATCGGGGAGCCTACTAGTTTGGTTCCGATACGAGGCCATAAAGGCCATGTTGCCAATGCTATTCGAGTCACAGGCAAATCTGGCCATTCGTCAGATCCGGCTTTAGGAGTCAACGCCATTGAAATCATGCATGAAATCCTTTTTGCCATGATGCAGTTGCGTGACAAGCTCATCAAAGAGTATCACCATCCTGGGTTCGCGATTCCAAGCCCAACACTTAACCTTGGTCACATTCATGGTGGAGACAGCGCTAACCGCATCTGTGGTTGTTGTGAGCTTCATTATGACGTACGCCCTCTGCCTGGGATAAGCCTTGATGGCTTGGATAACATGCTTCGTGGCGCCTTAAAAGAAATCGAGACCAAATGGCCTGGCCGGATTGATATAACACCTCTACACGAACCGATTCCTGGTTACGAATGTCAGCATGATCATCCTTTTATAGGAGGCGTGGAAGAGATATGTGGCACTGACTCAGAAACTGTCAATTACTGTACTGAAGCTCCCTTCCTTCAACAGCTATGTCCAACGCTAGTACTTGGCCCGGGGTCTATTGACCAAGCTCACCAACCGGATGAATTTCTGGCGTTTGAGTTTATCGACCCTACTGTCGAGATACTTTCCAAAGCTATATATAAATACTGCTCTAGCGAACCTAAGACGAGTACTTCACCACTCATCTCCAGATACAAACAAGCCCGTTACGTCAGTAACGGGCTTTAGATTTCAGTTCAACTGAGCTTCTCAATAAGTAGCAGACGGTGGGGGCACCTAATAAGTTATAACTGAGTCCGGATTTACGCTTAAACTGGACTCGTTGACCTCAAGGCCAACAATAATACGGCAGATACAAAAAGACCCCAGCATTGCTGCTGAGGTCTGGAATAAGTGGCGGAGCGGACGGGACTCGAACCCGCGACCCCCGGCGTGACAGGCCGGTATTCTAACCAACTGAACTACCGCTCCGCACTGGTTAGA